>NZ_JBITGX010000006.1:0-210755 GCF_044457425.1 Streptomyces sp. NPDC050546 | reverse complement strand
CCCACAACCCCCACCACCCCCCCACACACCCCGCGGCCGCCGGCGACCACTCCCCGGCGTACCACCACCGCGTGGGGCCCCCGCCCCCCCGCCGGCCCCCACGGGAACTCCCGTGGGGCACGGCGCGTCGGCGCGTAGCGCGTCCGTGTGCCGATCAGTCGCTCTTCGGCTCCACGAACTGCATGTCGAGCTGGATCTTCACCACTTCCCCGAGCAGACCGGGAGCGAAGCCCAGCCCGAACTCGCTGCGCCGGATCTCACCCGTGGCCTCGAACCCGGCATGCCGGCTGCCGTCCATGAGCACCTCGACCAGCCCGCCGAACTCCACGGCCAGCGACACCGGCCGGGTCACCCCGCCGATCGTCAGCTCACCCTCCATCGTCCACTCCTCGCCCTCACCCGACACCCGCGTCGAGCGGTACGTCATCGTCGGGCGCTTCTCGACGTCGAGCAGGTCGGAGGCGCGTACATGCGCGTCCCGGTCGGCGTTGCCGGTGTCGATCGAGGCCAGGTCGACGGTCGCGGAGACCCGCACGTCCTCGACCCGCTCCCCGACGGACAGTTCGGCCTCCAGCCGCTCGAAGCGCCCCCGCACCTTGGCGATGCCCAGGTGACGGATGGTGAAGTTCACGGACGAGTGGAACGGGTCCAGGGCCCAGTCACCCGGAGCCAGCGGCAGGGCGGTGGCGGCAGCGGCGGCAGCGATGTCATTCGTCATGTGCTCCACCCTGAGGGGCACGCGGCCCGGGAGGGAGACCGCCCGGAGCCTGGTAGTGGCAGGGCCACGATCCGGGCCCGCGCGCGTTGTACGTTCGGCGGGTGAGCGACAACGAGTTGGGCACGTTCCTGCGCACTTGGCGAGAAGCCGTCAGCCCCGCCGAGGCGGGCCTGCCCACGGGACCCCGGCGCCGCACCCCGGGGCTGCGACGCGCCGAACTGGCCACGCTCGCCGGTGTCAGCGTCGAGTACCTCACCCGGCTGGAACAGGGGCGCGACCGCAACCCCTCCGCCCAGGTGCTCGGTGCCCTCGCCGACGCCCTGCAGCTGTCGCTCGACGACCGGATGCTGCTGCGCCGCCTGACCAAAGAGGCGGACGGCGGCGACCCGCTGGTCTGCGCGGCGGCCCCTTCGCTCGGCTACAGCGCACGCCCCACCGTCCGGTCGGTGCTCGACCGCCTGGAGCCGGCCCCCGCGCTGGTGGTCAACTGGATCGGCGACATCCTCGCCCACACCGCGGGCTACGAGCGGCTGGCCGGACCCATCGGCCTGCTCGACGACGAACGGCCCAATCTGCTCCGGTACCTGTTCACCGACGAGCGGGCCCGCGACGCCTACCGCGACTGGGACCGGGTGGCCGACGACCTCGTCGCCCGGCTCCGGCACGGGGCCCCGCTCCGGGATCCGCACGTCGCCGAGCTGGCCGACGAGCTGACGGTGACGGCGGGGGCGGACTTCGCCGACCGGTTCGCGGACCTGGCCCTGGCCCCGCGGCGGACGGGATCCCAGCAGATCGAGCACCCGGAGGCCGGATCGCTGCGACTGCTGCACGAGACGCTCGTGCTGCCCGACGAGGGCCAGCGCGTGATCGTCCATCTGCCCGCCGACGATGCCACGGCCGCCGCCCTGGACCGCCTCGACGGTCGCCGCCCCGGCGCGCTGCGGGCCGTGGGAGAGGCCGGCTGACCGGCTTCAGCCGTCCAGCTCGTGCGCGTACGGCGGCTCCGCCCCCGCCCGTGAGCAGGTGATCGCCGCGGCGCGCGCCGCGAAGCCCAGCAGTTCCGCCCAACCGTCGGACCCCAGCGCTTCCAGGGCTCGCACGCTCAGCGCATCGCGCACCGCGAGCCCGTGCAGCAGCGCCGCGTTGACCGTGTCGCCCGCACCGATCGTGTCCACGACCTCCACCCGCTCGCCCGGCACCGTGTACTCCCCGCCGTCAGCGGTGAAGACGGTCAGCCCGTCGCCGCCCCGGGTGACCACGACCGCTGCCGGGCCCGCAGCCAGCCACTCCTGGGGCGTGCCGCCGAGCCACTGGGCGTCCTCGGCGGACAGCTTCAGCAGCGACACCGACGGCAGCCAGCTCTTGAACCGCGCCCGGTAGGCGTCCGCGTCCGGGATCAGCCCGGCCCTGATGTTCGGGTCCAGCGCGGTGAACACGCCCCGCGCCGCCGCCGAACGCATCAGTTCCTCGTACGCGCTCGCCCCCGGCTCCAGCACCAGCGAGCAGGTGCCGAAGGAGACCGCACGGGTGCCCGACGGCAGCGCGGAGGGCGCCGCGAACAGCCGGTCAGCGGTCCCGTCCACATAGAAGGAGTACGCCGCCGAGCCGTCCACGCCGACCGTCGCGACAGCGAGGGTCGTCGGCTCGGCCCCGCGCTGCACCGACGACACGTCGACCCCGGTCTCGCGCAGCCGGTCCAGCAGCGCCTCTCCGAAGGCGTCGTACGACACCCGGGAGCAGAAGGCGGCGGGGGAGCCGAGACGGCCCAGCGCCACGGCCGTGTTGTACGGGCCGCCGCCGAGCGCCGGCTGCAGCGCCGCCAGGGCACCCGCGCCCCGCGGTACCAGGTCGATCAGTGCCTCACCGGCGACGACGATCATGCGACGGTTCCTCTCTCGGACTGCGGGCCGTGCGGACTACGGGGACTGCGCGGGACTGCGTGGACTACTGGGGCTGTCGGGCCTGCCGAGGCCGTTCGGAATGCCCGGGACGTTCGGGTCGTTCGGGTCGTGTCGGCTCCTCCGGGCAGCCGCACGAGGTGCGGTGGACGAAGGCGGAGGGGAGCCGCTCCGTCCGCGCCGGCCGGTCCGGCTCGGCGAGACGCTCCAGGAGCACGTGTACGGCCCGGGCGCCGATGTCCTTGCTGGGCTGCGCGATCGCGGTGAGCCGGGGCGAGAACAGATCAGCCCAGGCGAAGTCGTCGAAGCAGCACAGCGCGATGTCGCCCGGTACGGACAGGCCGCGGGCGCGCAGGGCACGCAGTGCCCCGATGGTCATGGCGTTGTTGCCGGTGACGAGCGCGGTGGGCGGCACGGCGAGGGACAGCAGGGCCGCGGTGGCCTGTTCGCCACCGGCCGACTCCGAGTCGCCGTGCACCAGGAGCCGCTCGTCGTACGGCAGTCCCGCGAAGGCGAGACCGCTGCGGTAGCCGGTGATCCGCTCGCTCGTGGTGCTCAGCCCCGGCCGCCCCGCCACCAGCCCGATCCGCCGGTGGCCGAGGCCGGCGAGATGAGTGACCAGCCCGGACGTCGGTTCGGCGTTGTCGGCGCACACCTGGTCGAAACGGGGACCGCTGTCGCCGGCCGAGGCGCTCACCAGCCGGTCGAGGAACACCGCCGGCACGTCGTGCCGCTCAAGGTAGGCGAGCAGCCCGCGCGGATCCGCCGAGGGCGCGACGATCATGCCGTCCACCCGGCGCTCGTGCAGCAGCTGGACGACCTTGCGCTCGTGCTCCGGGTCGTCGTGCGGATCGGCGATCAGCAGGCTGTAGCCGTGTTCCAGGGCACTCGCCTCGACTCCCTGGAGGATCTCCGTGAAGTACGGGTTGCTGATCGCCGACACGGCAAGCCCGATGGAACGGGTGCGGGACGTCACCAGGGAGCGGGCCAGCGTGTTCGTGGTGTAGCCGAGCTCCTCCACGGCGTCCAGGACCGCCTGACGGGTGTGCGGCAGTACCGGCCGGGTGCCGTTCAGCACGTGCGAGACGGTCGCCACGGAGACACCGGCGCTCCGCGCGACGTCGGCCATGGTCGCCATGCCGTTCCCTTCTCCGCTGCCGGTGGTCCGGTGATACCCGGTGGGGGTGATACCCGGTGGTACCCGGTGATACCGCTGGTCCGGCGGGAGGAACGTATCGCATCCGACGGCAGACGTAAACGCTTGCGCAAACGTTTACGTCCGTACGAGACCATCATCGCGACCGCAGACCGGACAGGGCTCCGCCGTCGTGACGCCTACTCCCAGTCCCAGCCGATCCCCAGAAACCCGGCCCGCACCCGCGGCTCGACCACGTGCACCGACCGGTGGCGTCCGCTCAGGGGCAGGTCCTGGCAGCCGCTGCGCGGCGCCGCCGCCGAGTGCTGAGCGAACCGGTGGCAGCGCACCGGGAGGGCCGCCGCGTCGAAGCACACCTGGAGTGCGTACTGGCCGCCGGGGGCGTCGAAGCCCCGGACGTACTCGCGCGACTCATCCGCCGTTCCGTCCTCGACTCCGTAGCGGAACAGGAACGTGTCCCCGGCCCGCAGCCGGGTGTCGAAGAGCAGCTCGGCGGCGAACACGCCGGTATCGCGGTGCCAACGCACGCGTCCTGTACGGCAGTTCTCCAGGGCGTGCACCCTCATGCGCTCGGGCACGGCTCCCCGGTCGCCGTGGTGGACGGCGACGAAGCGGTCGACGCCGTCCCGGTGGGCGCGCACGATGTGGTGCGACTCGCGCTCGGCCAGCTCGCGTCGCGCCCCGATGCGCAGCCGCTCGTGGTGCCCGAGGGTGTGCAGGCCCCCGTCCGGCGGGCAGTCCAGCTCGGCCAGCAACTGGTCCAGGACTCCGGAGGCCTCGACGAGGGAGCGATAGGACCGGGCCGCGGGCCGCTGCCCGGACGGGCCGGCGTCGGACTCGGCGAGCAGCCGGATCAGCGACTCCTCGGGAAGGTCCAGGATCTCTTCCAGCGCGCGGACGGCTCGCAGCGACTCGGGGCGCTGCGGACGCCTGGCTCCCTGCTGCCAGTAACTCAGGCTGGTGACACCGACCTTCACGCCGTGGCGGGACAGGTGGTGCTGCACGCGTTGCAGCGGCAGCCCGCGGGCCGCGATCGCCGCACGCAGGGCGACGTGGAAGGGGCCGCCTCGCAGGGCCGAGTCCAGGTCCGCGGTGGCGACGTCCGCGTGCTGTGTGGCGTGCGGCATGCAGGGGCCTCTCTGTGAGTCGGCAACGGCTGGTCAGACCGTTCGCACTGGCCGCCCGGGGCCGTCCTGCCGGCGCACGGCAGGTCTTCACATCCGTACGCCGTCGTTCAGGGTCCCGAGTTCCACCGCATTGAAGCGTGTTGACCTGGTCCCGACAACACCTGATGCCGGACAGTGATGTACGCCCGGCCGGACATGCGAACGCCCGGGGCGTACACCCCGGGCGTTCGCGGCAGACGGTGAGTTCCTAGGAGCGGTCGCTTCCGCCCTGTTCCTCGAGGGCGAGACGCTTGGCCCGCACTATGTCGGGGTCGCGCGGGTCCAGGGCGTCGCGCAGAGCGAACGCCTCGTCCGCGTACCGGCGGGCACGGACCGTCCGCCGGGTTTTCTCGATCCGCATCCGCTTCATCTGCGCAGCCCTCCGACCCGTGGCCCGCCCGCTCCGCGTGGGAAGCGGCCGGTCCGCACTGACAACCTGTGCCTGCACCGACACGGCCCTCGTCCGCCGGACGTCGCCGTGTCCCCGTGGGAAGCCTGCATTCCCGCTACCGGCCCGCCGTAATCCCCGCGGCGGGACATGCCGTTGGAAACTGCCACCCGCCAAGCCCGTGATCGTGCCCCGCGCTCCCGTCGGACTGTCGGTGCTCGCCAGTAGGGTGTGAGACATGGTCGACCCCTCCAGCTACCGCCCCAAACCGGGTGAGATCCCCGACACGCCGGGGGTCTACAGGTTCCGCGACGAGCACCGCCGGGTGATCTACGTCGGGAAGGCGAAGAGCCTGCGCCAGCGCCTGGCGAACTACTTCCAGGACGTGGCGGGAATGCACCCGCGCACCCGGAGCATGGTCACCACGGCCGCGTCCGTGGAGTGGACGGTGGTGTCCACGGAGGTTGAGGCGCTCCAGCTGGAGTACTCCTGGATCAAGGAGTACGACCCCCGGTTCAACGTCAAGTACCGCGACGACAAGAGCTACCCGTACCTCGCGGTGACGATGAACGAGGAGTACCCGCGCGTGCAGGTGATGCGCGGTCACAAGAAGAAGGGCGTCCGCTACTTCGGGCCGTACGGGCACGCGTGGGCCATTCGCGACACCGTGGACCTGCTGCTCCGCGTCTTCCCCGTGCGCACGTGCTCGGCCGGTGTCTTCAAGAACGCCGCCCGCACCGGCCGCCCCTGCCTCCTCGGCTACATCGGCAAGTGCTCGGCCCCCTGCGTGGACCGGGTCTCCGCCGAGGAGCACCGCGAACTGGCCGACGAGTTCTGCGACTTCATGACCGGCCGCACGAACACCTACATCCGCCGCCTGGAGAAGCAGATGGGCGAGGCGGCCGAGGAGATGGAGTACGAGCGGGCGGCCCGGCTGCGCGACGACATCGGGGCCCTGAAGAAGGCCATGGAGAAGAGCGCGGTCGTGCTGGCCGACGCGACCGACGCCGACCTGATCGCGGTCGCCGAGGACGAGCTGGAGGCGGCCGTCCAGATCTTCCACGTACGCGGCGGACGCGTGCGCGGCCAGCGCGGCTGGGTCACCGACAAGGTGGAGGAGATCACCACCGGCGCGCTCGTGGAGCACGCCCTGCAGCAGCTGTACGGCGAGGAGACCGGCGACGCCGTCCCCAAGGAGGTCCTGGTCCCGGCCCTGCCCGACCCCGTGGAGCCCGTCCAGGAGTGGCTCACCGGGCGGCGCGGCTCGATCGTCTCGCTGCGCGTCCCGCAGCGCGGCGACAAGAAGGCCCTCATGGAGACGGTCCAGCGTAACGCGCAGCAGGCGCTCGTCCTGCACAAGACCAAGCGCGCCTCCGACCTGACCACACGCTCGCGTGCCCTGGAGGAGATCGCCGACGCCCTCGACCTGGACAGCGCCCCGCTCAGGATCGAGTGCTACGACATCTCCCACCTCCAGGGCGACGACGTCGTGGCGTCCATGGTCGTCTTCGAGGACGGCCTGGCCCGCAAGAGCGAGTACCGGCGCTTCCAGATCAAGGGCTTCGCCGGGCAGGACGACGTCCGCTCCATGCACGAGGTGATCACCCGCCGCTTCCGGCGCTATCTCGCCGAGAAGGAGAAGACGGGCGAGTGGACCGACGGCGAGGGCGCGGACACCCCCGAGGACGACACCCCTGAGATCAACAGCCACGGCGAGATCGTCGGGACCGGCCCCACCGAGGACGACGGCCGCCCCAGGAAGTTCGCCTACCCGCCCCAGCTCGTGGTCGTCGACGGCGGCGCCCCCCAGGTCGTGGCCGCCCGGCGGGCCCTGGACGAGCTCGGTATCGACGACATCGCCGTGTGCGGCCTAGCCAAGCGCCTGGAGGAGGTCTGGCTGCCCGGCGACGACGACCCGGTGATCCTGCCCCGCACCAGCGAGGGCCTCTACCTGCTCCAGCGGGTTCGTGACGAGGCCCACCGCTTCGCGATCACCTACCAGCGCGCGAAACGGGCCAAGCGCTTCCGCTCCAGCCCCCTGGACGACGTGCCGGGACTCGGGGACACGCGGAAGCAGGCACTCCTGAAACACTTCGGTTCGTTGAAGAAATTGCGATCTGCCACCATCGACCAGATCTGCGAGGTACCCGGCATAGGCCGCAAGACCGCGGAGACCATCGCGGCGGCCCTCGCCCAGGCGGCCCCGGCCGCACCCGCCGTCAACACGGCGACCGGAGAGATCATGGAAGAGGAACCCGGCACGGAAGCCGGCTCGGAACCCGGCACCATGGGTTCCAGTGGGGAGCCCGTGACGATGGGCGCCCCGGACGAACGACGGGGGCAGGAGACATGAATGTGAACGAGCACGACGGGCAAGAACAGCAAGCCGGAGACGGAGCACAGGTGAGCACGGGCACGCCCAACGACAAGGCCCCGGTCCCGGACGCGGCCATCCCCGAGCTGGTGATCATCTCCGGCATGTCCGGGGCAGGCCGCTCGACGGCGGCGAAGTGCCTGGAGGACCTCGGCTGGTTCGTCGTCGACAACCTGCCGCCCGCGCTGATCCCCACCATGGTGGAGCTCGGCGCCCGCTCCCAGGGCAACGTGGCCCGGATCGCCGTCGTCGTCGACGTCCGCGGCCGCCGCTTCTTCGACAACCTCCGCGAGTCCCTCGCCGACCTGGAGGCGAAGAACGTCACCCGGAGGATCGTCTTCCTGGAGTCCTCCGACGAGGCCCTGGTACGCCGCTTCGAGTCGGTCCGCCGCCCGCACCCCCTCCAGGGCGACGGCCGGATCGTCGACGGCATCGACGCCGAGCGCGAACTGCTGCGCGAGCTGCGCGGCGACGCCGACCTGGTGATCGACACCTCCAGCCTGAACGTGCACGAGCTGCGCGCCAAGATGGACGCCCAGTTCGCCGGTGAGGAGGAGCCGGAGCTGCGGGCCACGGTGATGTCCTTCGGCTACAAGTACGGTCTGCCGGTCGACGCCGACCTCGTCGTCGACTGCCGCTTCCTGCCGAACCCGCACTGGGTCCCGGAGCTGCGCCCGTACACCGGCCTCAACGAAGAGGTCTCCGGGTACGTCTTCAACCAGCCCGGAGCCAAGGAGTTCCTGGACCGGTACACGGAGCTCCTCCAGCTCGTCGCCACCGGCTACCGCCGTGAGGGCAAGCGCTACGTGACCATCGCCGTGGGCTGCACGGGCGGCAAGCACCGCTCGGTCGCCATGTCGGAGAAGCTCGCCGCCCGGCTCGCGTCCGAGGGCGTGGAGACAGTGGTCGTACACCGGGACATGGGACGCGAATGACACGACGTACTCCGCGGCTGAGCCGGCTGCGCCGGGTGGTGCCCGACGGCTCCACCGACGCACGGGCCGGCCGGCCCGCCGAGGCCCGTGGCGGCAGACCGCGCCGCCGGGGCACCCAGCCCAAGGTCGTCGCCCTCGGCGGCGGCATGGGCCTCTCCGCCTCGCTGGCCGCACTGCGCCGCATCACCGGCGACCTCACCGCCGTCGTCACCGTGGCAGACGACGGCGGGTCCAGCGGCCGGCTCCGCGACGAGCTGGGCGTGCTGCCGCCCGGCGACCTGCGCAAGGCGCTGGCCGCGCTGTGCGGTGACGACGACTGGGGCCAGACCTGGGCCCGGGTCATCCAGCACCGCTTCCAGTCCCAGGGCGACCTGCACGAGCACGCGGTCGGCAATCTGCTGATCGTCGCCCTCTGGGAACAGCTCGGCGACCATGTGCAGGCCCTCGACCTGGTCGGACGCCTGCTGGGCGCCCAGGGGCGCGTGCTGCCCATGTCCGCCGTCCCGCTGGAGCTCCAGGCCCTGGTCAAGGGCCACGACCCGGAGCGCCCGGAGGCGGTCGACACGGTCCGCGGCCAGGCCACCGTCGCCCTCACCCCGGGCGAGGTGCAGTCCGTGCACGTCGTGCCGCGCGACCCGCCCGCGGTGCCCGAGGCGGTCGGGGCCGTCCTGGACGCGGACTGGGTGGTGCTCGGCCCCGGCTCCTGGTTCTCCTCGGTCATCCCGCACCTGCTCGTGCCGGAGCTGCTCGACGCGCTCACGCAGACCAAGGCACGCCGGGTACTCTCCCTGAACCTCGCCCCGCAGCCCGGAGAAACCGAGGGCTTCTCCCCGCAGCGTCATTTGGAGGTTTTGGGACGACACGCCCCTAAACTCGCCCTGGACGTGGTGCTGGCCGACGAGGCCGCCGTGCCCGACCGCGACTCCCTGACCGACGCCGCCAAGCGGTTCGGGGCCGCGGTCGAGCTGGCGCCGGTGGCCAGACCCGACGGGACCCCGAGGCACGACCCGGAGCTGTTGGCCGCCGCGTACGACCGTATTTTTCGGATGCATGGAAGGATCGGCCCATGGCGATGACGGCAGCGGTGAAGGACGAGATCTCCCGGCTCCCCGTCACCCGGACCTGCTGCAGAAAGGCGGAGGTCTCCGCCATGCTGCGGTTCGCCGGCGGCCTCCACCTGGTGAGCGGTCGGATCGTGATCGAGGCGGAGCTGGACACCGCGATGGCGGCCCGCCGACTGAAGCGGGACATCCTGGAGATCTTCGGCCACAGCTCCGAACTGATCGTGATGGCACCCGGCGGACTGCGCCGCGGTTCCCGCTACGTGGTGCGCGTCATCGCGGGCGGGGACCAGCTGGCCCGCCAGACCGGCCTGGTCGACGGGCGCGGCCGCCCGATCCGCGGCCTGCCCCCGCAGGTGGTCTCGGGGGCCACCTGCGACGCCGAGGCCGCCTGGCGTGGCGCGTTCCTGGCGCACGGCTCGCTCACCGAGCCCGGCCGCTCCTCCTCCCTGGAGGTCACGTGCCCGGGCCCGGAGGCCGCGCTCGCGCTGGTCGGCGCCGCCCGCCGCCTGTCGATCGGGGCCAAGGCGCGTGAGGTGCGCGGCGTGGACCGGGTCGTCGTCCGTGACGGTGACGCCATCGGTGCCCTGCTGACCAGGCTCGGTGCCCATGAGTCGGTGCTGGCCTGGGAGGAGCGCCGGATGCGCCGCGAGGTGCGGGCCACGGCGAACCGGCTCGCCAACTTCGACGACGCCAACCTCCGTCGCTCGGCCCGCGCGGCCGTCGCCGCCGGTGCCCGCGTGCAGCGCGCCCTGGAGATCCTCGCCGACGACGTGCCCGAGCACCTCGCCGCCGCCGGCCGGCTGCGCATGGAGCACAAGCAGGCCTCCCTGGAGGAACTGGGCGCGCTCGCCGACCCGCCGCTGACCAAGGACGCCGTCGCCGGCCGGATCCGGCGCCTGCTGGCCATGGCCGACAAGCGCGCCTCCGACCTCGGCATCCCGGGCACGGAGTCCAACCTCGCGGACGACCTCGCCGACAACCTCGTCGGCTGACCTCACAGACCGTCAATCAGCCGGTGTCCGGCGCCCACTTGGGTGACCGGCACCGGCTTTTGCGTGTCGCTGAGGCACCCTTGACTCGATCATGGACTGTCATGAGCCTGGCATCTGTTCGCTGCTGTGGCGAACCCACGCAAGGGGGGTTCATGAGACGAAGAGCGAGATCGATCCTCGCTGTCGGCGCGCTCCTGATCGGCGGAGCGAGCTTCGCACCCATCGCCCAGGCACAACCGGGAAGTTCAGCCCCGTCCGACTCGGACGAAGTCAAGGTCTTCCGGGCCGAGGTCACCCAGCAGCAGGTACCCCTGCTGCTGGCGGCCGGCCAGGACGGCCACGAGCTCGGCGAGCAGGTGCCCGAGAAGGGCACGGGCACCGTCGAGGTCTATCTCACCGACCAGCAGGCGAAGAAGCTTCGCAAGCAGGGCGTCGACCTCAGCGAGCACAAGGTCTCCGCGGGCGCCGAGAACCGCGTCAAGAACGCCGCCGAGGGCGTGTTCCGCCCGTACAGCGGAGGGGGCGGGCTGAAGGAGGAGATCCTCCGGGCCGCGCAGCAGCACCCCGGCATCACCAAGGTCGTCTCGATCGGCAAGACGGTGGGCGGCCAGGA
The DNA here is from genome assembly GCF_044457425.1 of Streptomyces sp. NPDC050546. Classification (NCBI taxonomy): domain Bacteria; kingdom Bacillati; phylum Actinomycetota; class Actinomycetes; order Kitasatosporales; family Streptomycetaceae; genus Streptomyces; species Streptomyces sp. NPDC050546. Next base: position 199,451 of record NZ_JBITGX010000006.1, on the reverse strand, counting down.
CATCCTCGCCCTGAAGCTCACCAAGAACGCGAAGAAGACGAAGGACGGCTCCAAGCCCTCCGTCCTCTACATGTCCAACCAGCACGCGCGCGAGTGGATCACGCCGGAGATGACCCGGCGCCTGATGCACCACTACCTGGACAAGTACAGGACGGACAAGCGCGTCAAGAAGATCGTCGACTCCACCGAGCTGTGGTTCCTCCTGTCGGCCAACCCCGACGGTTACGACCACACCTTCAAGAGCGACGACAACCGCATGTGGCGCAAGAACCTGCGGGACGTCAACGGCGACGGCGTCATCAGCACCGGCGACGGCGTCGACCTCAACCGCAACTTCACCTACAAGTGGGGCTACGACGACGAGGGCTCGTCCCCGAACCCCACCAGCGAGACCTACCGCGGCGCGAGCCCGGGCTCCGAGCCGGAGACCAAGGCCCTGGACGCCTTCCAGAAGCGGATCGGCTTCACGTACGGCATCAACTACCACTCCGCCGCCGAACTCATCCTCTACGGAGTCGGCTGGCAGGTGGCCACGGAGACCCCGGACGACGTCCTGTACAAGGCGCTCGCCGGCACGCCCGAGAACCCGGCGGTACCCGGCTACCACCCGCAGGTCTCCTCCGAGCTGTACACGACGAACGGCGAGGCCGACGGCCACGCGGCGAACGTCAACGGCCTGGCGATGTTCACCCCCGAGATGTCGACCTGCGCGACGGCCTCGAACGTCGACCCGAACGACGAGTGGAAGGCGTCCGACTGCCGGTCGGTCTTCACCTTCCCGGACGACGAGAAGCTGATCCAGCAGGAGTTCGCGAAGAACGTCCCGTTCGCGCTCTCCGTCGCCGAGTCGGCCGCCCACCCCGACCGGCCGTCCTCCTCGGTCGGCATGAGCGCCGCCGACTTCACCCCGGCCGCCTTCTCCACGTCGCACTCGCGCGGCGCCGACCAGGAGATCTCCGTCGTGGCACGCAAGTCCGTGCGCGACAAGGAGCTCAGGTACCGCGTCAACGGCGGCCGCACCGAGGACATGGCGCTCAAGCCCTGGAAGGGCGGCGAGACGTACGGCGGTGAGGACAACCTCTACTTCGACGAGTACCGGGCGAAGGTCAAGGACGGCGACCCGGGCGACAAGGTCGAGGTGTGGTTCACCGGGGAGACGAAGAACGGGAAGCCGGTCTCCAGCAAGCGCTACACCTACACCGTGGCCGAGCTCCCCAGGGCGAACACCCTCGTGGTCGCCGAGGAAGGCGCCACCGCCACGCAGGCGCGGAGCTACGTCGACGCGCTCAAGGCCAACGGCCGCAAGGCCGTCGTCTGGGACGTCGCCCAGCAGGGCGCGCCCGACGCGCTCGGCGTGCTGAGCCACTACGACACCGTCGTCCACTACACGGGCGCGGGCGCCCCGGGCGTCGCCACCCAGCTCCAGCTGCGGGCCTTCCTCAACGAGGGCGGCCGGCTGATCGAGGCGGGCGAGCAGGCCGGCGGCAGTGTCGACCTGGGCGGCGGCACCCTGTCGAACGACTTCAGCCAGTACTACCTGGGCGCCTACAGCCGCACCTCCACTCCCGGGGCGACCGGCTTCACCGGCTCCGGCAGGCTCGGCGGCTTCACGGGCACGCTCGCGGGCACCCCCGGCAACCCGCTGGACAAGGCGGGCACCTACGCGGTCACCTCCGGCGAACTCCCCGCCGACACGTATCCGCAGTTCGCGAGCGAGGGAGCGGGACAGTTCGCCGGCACGGTGAACCCGTACGGCCCGTACGCCGGCTCCTCCATGGCGGCGGCCGTCCACACCAACGACGGCTACAAGCGCCTCACCCGCACCGTGGACCTCACCGGCACCACGGCCGCCGACAAGCCCACGCTGCGCACCCAGCTGCTGTGGGACACCGAGCCCGGCTACGACCACGTCCTGGTCGAGGCCCACACCACCGGCGCCGACGACTGGACGACCCTGCCCGAGGCGGGCGGTGCCACCAAGGCCACCGTGCCGGAGGAGTGCGCGGCCGGCTACTACATCAATGAGCACCCCTGGCTGAAGCGCTACCTCACCCCGACGGACGCCGGCTGCACCGCGGCCGGCAGCTCCGGCCAGTGGCACAGCCTCACCGGCGCCTCCAGCGGCTGGCGGCAGGTGAACTTCGACCTGAGCGCCTACGCCGGCAAGACGGTCGAGCTGTCGATCAGCTACGTCACCGACCCGGGCACCGGCGGGCGCGGCGTACTCGCCGACGACGCCTCGCTCGTCATCGGCGGCACCGCGAAGGAGACCGAGGGCTTCGAGACCTCCCTCGGCGCCTGGAAGACGGCCGGCCCGCCGGCGGGCAGCCCGGCCGTCCTCAAGGACTGGACGCGCACCGGGGCGCTGTTCCAGACATTCGGCGCGGTCACCACGGACGACACCGTGCTGCTGGGCTTCGGCCTGGAACACGTCGCCGCGGCGGCCGACCGGACGGCACTGATGAGGAAGGCGCTCGCTTCCCTGGACGGGTGACCCATGAGGGCCGCTCTTTCCCCGAAAGGGTGACGTCCCTGGTCAACAGGGGCGTGCTCCGTGTAGCGAAATCGAGTGATCTTGCTCTCAGTGGTGGGCGGTCCGTACCCCTACTGGCGGGTACGGACCGCCCTGCCGTGTATGAGGCATCTGGATGTCACCACCTGGGGCTCAGGGAGGTAGGGTCGTAGGCGGTCGGGGACATCCCAAACAGAGCTCGCCGGCTCTTCATGGCCGGCGTACCAACGAGGAGATCGGTTCGTGACGATCCGCGTAGGCATCAACGGCTTCGGCCGCATCGGCCGCAACTACTTCCGTGCGCTGCTGGAACAGGGTGCGGACATCGAAATCGTGGCTGTCAACGACCTGGGTGACACCGCGACCACCGCTCATCTGCTCAAGTACGACACCATCCTGGGCCGCCTCAAGGCAGAGGTGTCGCACACCGCAGACACGATCACGGTCGACGGCCACACCATCAAGGTGCTCTCCGAGCGCAACCCCGCCGACATCCCGTGGGGCGAGCTGGGCGTCGACATCGTCATCGAGTCGACCGGCATCTTCACGAAGAAGGCCGACGCCGCCAAGCACCTCACCGGCGGCGCCAAGAAGGTCCTCATCTCGGCTCCGGCCAAGGAGGAGGACATCACCATCGTGATGGGTGTCAACCAGGACAAGTACGAGCCGGCGAACCACCACGTCATCTCCAACGCCTCCTGCACCACCAACTGTGTGGCGCCGATGGCCAAGGTCCTCGACGAGAACTTCGGCATCGTCAAGGGCCTGATGACGACGGTCCACGCGTACACCAACGACCAGCGCATCCTGGACTTCCCGCACTCGGACCTGCGTCGCGCCCGCGCCGCCGCCGAGAACATCATCCCGACGACCACGGGTGCCGCGAAGGCCACCGCGCTGGTCCTGCCGCAGCTCAAGGGCAAGCTCGACGGCATCGCGATGCGCGTCCCGGTCCCGACCGGCTCGGCCACCGACCTGGTCGTGACGCTCCAGCGCGAGGTCACCAAGGACGAGGTCAACGCCGCGTTCAAGAAGGCGTCCGAGGACGGCGACCTCAAGGGCTACCTGGCGTACACCGAGGACCAGATCGTCTCCTCGGACATCGTCAGCGACCCGGCCTCCTGCACCTTCGACTCCTCCCTGACCATGGTCCAGGAGGGCAACTCGGTGAAGATCCTCGGCTGGTACGACAACGAGTGGGGCTACTCCAACCGCCTCGTCGACCTTACGGTCTTCGTCGGCAACCAGCTCTGATCAACCAAGCAGGCACGACCATGTGAGTGCAGGGCTCGGGCAGCGCGAGGACGCGCTGTCCGAGCCCTGACGCACGTACAGATCAGAGCTGTTCGATCACGAGCGCTTACGAGCGATCACGAGCTCTTTCAGGAGTCCCCTCATGAAGACGATCGACGAACTCCTCGCCGAAGGGGTCGCGGGCAAGCGGGTTTTCGTCCGCGCGGACCTGAACGTGCCGCTGGACGGCACGTCGATCACCGACGACGGCCGTATCCGCGCCGTGCTGCCCACGGTCAAGGCCCTCGCCGAGGCGGGCGCCCGCGTGGTCGTCGCCTCCCACCTGGGCCGCCCCAAGGGTGCCCCGGACCCGGCCTTCTCCCTCGCCCCCGCCGCCGCGCGCCTCGGTGAGCTCCTCGGCGCCGACGTGACCTTCGCGACCGACACGGTCGGCGAGTCCGCGCAGGCCGCAGTCGCCGCCCTGAGCGACGGCCAGGTCGCGGTCATCGAGAACCTGCGCTTCAACGCCGGCGAGACGAGCAAGGACGACGCCGAGCGCGGCGCCTTCGCCGACCGGCTCGCCGCCCTCGCCGACGTCTACGTGGGCGACGGCTTCGGCGCGGTGCACCGTAAGCACGCCTCCGTGTTCGACCTCCCGGCCCGGCTGCCGCACTACGCCGGCTACCTCATCGCGACCGAGGTCGGCGTCCTCAAGAAGCTCACCGACGAGGTCGAGCGGCCGTACGTCGTCGCGCTCGGCGGGGCCAAGGTCTCCGACAAGCTCGCCGTGATCGACGAACTGCTCGGCAGGGCCGACCGCATCCTCATCGGCGGCGGGATGGCCTACACCTTCCTCAAGGCCAAGGGCTACGAGGTCGGCGTCTCCCTCCTTCAGGAGGACCAGATCCCCGCTGTCCAGGAGTACATGGAGCGGGCCGAGAGGACCGGCGTCGAGCTGGTCCTGCCGGTGGACATCCTCGTCGCGACCGAGTTCCCGGACCTGAAGACCAAGGCCCCGGCCAACCCCACGACCGTCGCCGCGGACGCCATCCCGGCCGACCGGATGGGCCTCGACAACGGGCCCGAGACCTGCAAGCTGTACGCGTCCAAGCTCGCCGACGCCGCCACCGTCTTCTGGAACGGGCCCATGGGCGTCTTCGAGCACCCCGACTACGCCGAGGGCACCAAGGCGGTCGCCCAGGCCCTCGTCGAATCCAAGGGCTTCACCGTGGTCGGCGGTGGCGACTCCGCCGCCGCCGTGCGCACCCTGGGCTTCGACGAGACGGCATTCGGCCACATCTCGACCGGTGGCGGCGCCTCCCTCGAATACCTCGAGGGCAAGACGCTCCCCGGCCTCGCCGCACTGGAGGACTGACCCACATGACCGCGCGCACGCCGCTGATGGCGGGCAACTGGAAGATGAACCTCAACCACCTCGAGGCCATCGCCCACGTCCAGAAGCTCGCCTTCGCCCTGGCCGACAAGGACTACGAGGCCGTCGAGGTCGCCGTCCTGCCGCCCTTCACCGACCTGCGCTCCGTGCAGACCCTGGTCGACGGCGACAAGCTCAAGATCAAGTACGGCGCCCAGGACATCTCGGCGCACGACGGCGGTGCCTTCACCGGCGAGATCTCCGGCCCGATGCTGGCCAAGCTGAAGTGCTCGTACGTCGCGATCGGCCACAGCGAGCGGCGCCAGTACCACGCCGAGACCGACGAGCTGGTGAACGCCAAGGTCAAGGCCGCCTACAAGCACGGCCTGACCCCCATCCTGTGCGTCGGTGAGGAGCTGGAGGTCCGCGAGGCGGGCAACCACGTCTCCCACACCCTCGCCCAGGTCGAGGGCGGTCTGAAGGACCTCCCCGCCGAGCAGGCCGAGACCGTCGTGATCGCCTACGAGCCCGTCTGGGCCATCGGCACCGGCAAGGTCTGCGGAGCCGGGGACGCCCAGGAGGTCTGCTCCGCGATCCGCGGCAAGATCGCCGAGCTGTACTCGCAGGACCTGGCCGACAGGGTCCGGATCCAGTACGGCGGCTCGGTCAAGGCGGGCAACGTCGCCGAGATCATGGCCCAGGCCGACATCGACGGCGCCCTGGTCGGCGGCGCCTCGCTGGACGCCGACGAGTTCGTCAAGATCGTGCGGTTCCGCGACCAGTGAGTATGCGGTAGCGGCGTAACGTCGTACCCTTGCGGGGTCCAGCATGTGCTGGGCCCCGCGTCGTCCGTCAGAATCCGAGGAAGTTGGTCCAGCCGTGGTTATGGGGTTCTCGATCGCCCTGATCGTCTTCAGCCTGTTGCTGATGCTGCTGGTGCTGATGCACAAGGGGAAGGGCGGCGGCCTCTCCGACATGTTCGGTGGCGGCATGCAGTCCTCCGTCGGCGGCTCCTCGGTCGCCGAGCGCAACCTCGACCGGATCACCGTCGTGGTCGGTCTGGGCTGGTTCGCGTGCATTGTCGTGCTCGGCATCCTGATGAAGGTGAACAACTGACCGAGACGCACTTCGCACGAACTCGTACGCAAGGCCCCATGTTCGGTACGCGCAGCTGAGCGCGGCCTATCATGGGGCTTGCGTCTTAGTGTGAGGGTTGTAACTCCAATCACTGGACGCGCGTTGGGCCTTACGTAGACTGAGGCGCTCGCAGCGAAGCGGAACGCCGACTCGCTTCGCGGCACCATCACGCAGGGAGTTACGACCGTGGCAAGTGGCAACGCGATCCGGGGAAGCCGGGTCGGGGCGGGGCCGATGGGCGAGGCCGAGCGCGGCGAGTCCGCGCCGCGGCTGCGCATCTCCTTCTGGTGCTCCAACGGACACGAGACCCAGCCGAGCTTCGCCAGCGACGCGCAGGTGCCCGAAACCTGGGACTGTCCCCGCTGCGGATTCCCGGCCGGCCAGGACCGGGACAACCCCCCGGACCCACCGCGCACCGAGCCCTACAAGACGCACCTGGCGTATGTACGGGAGCGGCGCAGCGACGCGGACGGCGAGGCGATCCTCGCCGAGGCGCTCGCCAAACTGCGGGGCGAGATCTAGGAATTGAGACCGGCCGGGCACCAGCAGGTGCCCGGCCGGAGCTGCTCTCACGGGCCGCCTGCGGACCGATTGTCAGTGGTGCCCTCTACGGTTTGTGCATCGGACACAGCTGAGGGGGAGCAGTGGCGACGGTAGAGGTGGGGGGCGTGCGTGCGCCCGCGTGGCGGGGAGGCTTCGGCCGGCTCTGGAGCGCCGCGGTCCTGTCGAGCTTCGGGGACGCACTGCGGACGGCGGCGTTGCCCCTGCTGGCGGTCACCCTGACCGACGAGCCGCTGCTCATCGCCTCCGTCACGGCCTGCGGCTATCTGCCCTGGATCGTCTTCGGCCTGCTCGGCGGGGCCGTCGCCGACCGGGTGGACCAGCGGCGCGCCATGTGGATGGTGGACGCCTTGCGCGGGCTGCTGGTCGCCGCCTTCGCGGTGGCCGTCGCTCTCGGCCATGCCTCGATCGCCCTGCTGATCGTGCTGGCCTTCGCGCTCACCACCCTCCAGACCCTTTTCGACAACGCGGCGACCGCGCTGCTGCCCGCTCTGGTCGACCGGGACGCGCTGGGCAGTGCCAACGCCCGGCTGCTGACCGGCCAGCGCATCGCCGGTGGCCTGCTGGGCGGACCGGTGGTGCCGCTGCTGCTGGCGGCCGGGGTGGCGGTGCCGTTCGCGGCGGACGCGGTGACCTTCCTGGTGGCCGCCGCGCTCATCGCCACGCTCCCGGCCGCCGGGCCGGACCGTGAGCCTGGGCCGGCGGGCAGCACACTGCGGCGGGAGATCGCCGAGGGACTGCGCGTCCTGACCGGCGACAAGGCCCTGCGCGGACTGTGCGCCGCCACCGCCCTGTGCAACATCGGAATGGGCGCGCTCGTCGCCACCCTCGTGATCCTGGTGACCGGCTGGCTCGACGCGGGCAATGCCGGATACGCGGTGGCGATGACCGCGTACACGGTCGGCAGCCTGGCCGGGGGAGCGGCCGGCGGCCGGCTCGTCACCCGCTTCGGACGGATGCGCCTGGTGCTCGTCGCCGGGACGGCGCAGACCGCCGCTCTCCTCGTCATGGGCTCGGTGCGCAGCATGGTCGCCCTGGTGGCCGCCCTGGCCGTCTTCGGGTTCATGGGGATGGTGTGGAACGTCAACACCACGACGCTGATGCAGCAGCGCAGCCCCGCCGAGCTGCTGGGTCGTGTGAGCTCCGCCTTCCGGACGCTCGCGGTCGCGGGTGCACCCCTGGGCGCGCTGCTGGGCGGAGCCGTCGCCGGCGCCTGGGGCGAGAACACCCCCGCGCTGCTCGCGGCCGCCTTCTTCGTCCTGTCCGTCACCGCGCTGATACCCGCGCGCCAGTCGGACGTACCTGTTGTTGCGCCGGACGACGGCGCGACGACAGGCCACGGCAACCGCTGATCAACTAGGTTGGACCGGCAGCGGGGCAGGTACGCAGCAGCACAGGCAGGCAAGGAAGAAGGCTGAAGTCCGAGATGAACGCAGACGGCCGTACCAGGCTCAACCAGACGCCCGAGTGGACGGCGCTGGCCAAGCACCGCGAAGAGCTGGGAGAGGTCCGGCTGCGCGAGCTGTTCGCCGCCGAGCCCGGCCGCGGCACCGCGTACGCCCTCCGGGTCGGCGACCTGTACGTCGACTACTCCAAGAACCTGGTCACCGACGAGACGCTGGCCCTGCTCCAGGAGCTGGCCGCCGCCACCGACGTCTTCGGGCTGCGGGACGCCATGTTCCGCGGCGAGCGGATCAACGTCACCGAGGACCGGGCCGTGCTGCACACCGCGCTGCGGGCGCCGCGGGACGCGGTGGTCGAGGTCGACGGCGAGAACGTGGTGCCGGGTGTGCACGCCGTGCTGGACAAGATGGCCGGCTTCGCCGACCGCGTCCGCTCCGGGGAGTGGACCGGGCACACCGGCAAGCGGATCCGCAACGTCGTCAACATCGGTATCGGCGGCTCGGACCTGGGCCCGGCGATGGCGTACGAGGTGCTGCGCGCCTACACGGACCGCTCGCTGACGTTCCGCTTCGTGTCGAACGTGGACGGCGCCGACCTGCACGAGGCCGTGCGCGACCTGGACCCTGCGGAGACGCTGTTCATCGTCGCGTCCAAGACGTTCACCACGATCGAGACCATCACCAACGCGACCTCGGCGCGCTCCTGGCTGCTGCAAGGCCTGGGGGGCGATGAGAAGGCGGTGGCCAAGCACTTCGTGGCCCTGTCGACGAACGCGGAGAAGGTCGCCGGGTTCGGTATCGACGTCGACAACATGTTCGAGTTCTGGGACTGGGTCGGCGGCCGCTACTCGTACGACTCCGCGATCGGCCTCTCCCTGATGATCGCCATCGGGCCGGACCGCTTCCGGGAGATGCTCGACGGCTTCCGCATCGTCGACGAGCACTTCCGCAACGCGCCCGCCGAGGCCAACGCCCCGCTGCTGCTGGGCCTGCTGGGCATCTGGTACGGCAACTTCCATGACGCCCAGTCGCACGCGGTGCTGCCCTACAGCCACTACCTGTCGAAGTTCACCGCCTACCTCCAGCAGCTCGACATGGAGTCCAACGGCAAGTCGGTGGACCGCGAGGGCCGTCCCGTCCAGTGGCAGACGGGCCCGGTGGTGTGGGGCACGCCCGGCACCAACGGGCAGCACGCCTACTACCAGCTCATCCACCAGGGCACCAAGCTCATCCCGGCGGACTTCATCGGCTTCGCCCGGCCCGTCGCCGAGCTGAGCGAGGAGCTCAGGGCGCAGCACGACCTGCTGATGGCGAACTTCTTCGCGCAGACGCAGGCGCTCGCCTTCGGCAAGACGCCGCAGGAGGTGCGGGCCGAAGGGGTGCCCGAGGAGCTGGTGGCGCACAAGACGTTCCAGGGCAACCACCCGACCACCACGATCCTGGCCACCGAGCTGACCCCGTCGGTCCTGGGCCAGCTGGTCGCCCTCTACGAGCACAAGGTGTTCGTGCAGGGCGCGGTGTGGAACATCGACTCCTTCGACCAGTGGGGCGTCGAGCTCGGCAAGGTCCTCGCCAAGCGCGTCGAGCCCGCCCTGACCGAGGGCGCCGAGGTCGAGGGCGTGGACGCGTCCACCAAGGCGCTGGTCGCGACGTATCGGGAGCTGCGCGGCAGGGAGTGAGGGATTCCGGGCTGCGGGCGCGGACGGCGGGGTGCCGTCCGTGTCCCGTAGACTCCCGGGCGATCATGACGGCGAGTGCTCGGGGGAGCGCAACATGGCACGCACACGCGGAAGTTGGACGGGCGGCACACTGACGGCCCGGTCCCTCATGAAGCCCCAGGACGTGGCTCGGGCGGTGTTCCACCCCGCGTGGATACCGCAGCCGCTCGATCCGTCGGTGGAGCGGCTCAAGAGCTTCCGCGTCATCGCCGGGGCGGTCACGTCCCTCGGGGTCTACACCTTCGTCGAGGGTGGCTTCGACCTCACGGAGCTGCTGGAGAACGCGATGACCGCCTCGGTCGTCCTGCTCTTCCTCACGCCGCTGACGGTCGGGGCGATGCTCTGGGTCTGGCGGCGCGGCGGCACCGTGCGGCAGTTGCGCGTGCCGCTCCTCAACTCGCTGAAGCTGCTCCTGCTGTTCGTGGGGTGCGTGGCCTCCCTGCTGGTGCTGGTGCAGACGGTGAACGGGTCGGCGAACCCGATCGTGATCATAGGCGTCGGTGTGACGATGATGTGGATGCTCATCTTCACGGCCTACGGAGCGGTGCGGGTGTCCGGCAACTTCTTCGGCACCGCCGCCACGCACCGCTGTCTGCCGCCGCTGCTCGCCCTGGTGACGAGCTGGCTGGTGGCCGTCCCGGACCTGGTCACCGGGGATCTGCACGGTCTGAGCCTCACGCTGGGCGTCGTCTTCATCCTGGGCGCTCCGCTGACGGTCACGGCGATCGCGCTGCTGGAGATGGGGCGGCTGAAGCGGCGGTACGGGATCCGGCTGAAGGCTCATCCGGCGACCCTGGCGGCGATGCCGGGGCCCGTGCCGCCCAGGGCACCGACGGTTCCGCCGGGCATGCCGCCCCACCTGCCGCCGCAGGGAAACCCTTACGGCAACCCGTACGCGCCGAACCGGCAGCAGCCTTACAACCCGCAGTTCCCTTACCGGGGCTGAGCACCGGGGCTGAGCACCGAGGCTGAGGACCGGGGCTGAGGACTGGGGCTGAGCACCGGGTGGAGCGCGCCGGGGTCGACCACCGAGGTCGTCAGGCCACCGCGCTCAGCGTGTCCGCCAGCCGCCGCCGTGCGGCCCGGGCCGCGGGCACGGCGGCCAGGGCCGCCGCACAGAGCACCGCCGCCGCCCCCAGCAGCAGCATGAGCAGGGCCGACGGGCCCTGCGCGATCCCCGCGCCGATCCCGCTCGATCTGCCCTGGGCGTCGATCAGCCACTGGGCGAGGGGCAGGCCCAGGGCGGTGGCGGCGAGCACGGCCGCCAGGGCCGTACAGCCGATGGCCGTGACCGTGATCGCCGTGATCTGGCGGGGGGACAGGCCGATGGCCTTCAGCGCCAGCAGGTCCCGTTCACCCTCGCGGACGGCGCCGCCGATCGCGGTCAGCAGCTCGATGAGCCCGATGAGGGCGAGCACGGCGATCAGCCCGGCGACGACCGCCCGCAGCGGGGAGAGCCCGTCGGCGGGGTTGGCCACGGTGTGCACGTCCAGGTGGCCGCGCCCGGCCGTGGCGAGCCGGTCGGCGACCTCCCCCGGGTCGGCGCCGGGATCCAGGCGCAGCTCGTAGAGGGTCGGGCGGAGCCCCGGGTCGTTCGCGCGGAGGGTGTCGAGGGACGTGGAGATGACCCGGCCGGCGTTCTCCGGCTCGATGCTGCGGCCCACGATGTGCAGGATCTGCGGCTGGTCGCCGACGGTCATGCGGACCCAGTCGCCGACGCGTACGTCCAGCAGGTCGAGCAGCCCCTGACCGGCCACCGCCTCGTCGGCGCCGTGGGCGGCGCGGCCCTCGGCGAGGGTGTACGGGTAGGGGTCCTGCTGGGTGCCGAGGCCGCGCAGGGCGATGGTCGCCGTCTGGCCCGGGACCAGGGCGGCCGTCTCGACGCCGGGGTAGGCGGCGGTGACCTGCGGGTCGCGTTCCAGGAGGGCGCGGGTCTGCCGTTCACCCAGACCGCTGTCGGCGCGGACGCTGAGCGTGGTGGGCAGGCCGATCTGCTCCGGCTCGCTGTGGAAGCGGTCGATGGTGGTCCACGCGCTCATGGCCACGACGATCAGCAGCAGCGGCAGGGTGAGGCGGGCGACCGTGGCGAGGGAGCGGGGGCGGCGGGTGAACGCCTTGTGCCAGCCCAGCACCAGCGCGGGCGGAATCCGCAGGCCGAGCGCCCGGCGGGCCATGCCGGACAGCTGTCCGGTCCGTGGAGCCGCGGGAGGGAGCCTGAGGAGGCGGCGCACGCCGCTCGCCGGCCGCCCGCCCGGCGAAGCGGAAGCGGGCCGCCTTCCCCGGTCGGCGGACCGAACCCCGAGGCTCCGGCCCGTCGCCCCGGACAACCGCCCGCCCAGCGCCGCCGCGGGCCTCGGCACCGGCACCGGCGGCACCCGTCCCGCCCGCCACGCGGCAAGGCCGGTGGTCGCGCCGATGAACAGCACCGCGCCCACCGGGACCACGACCAGCGCCACGGTGTGCCCGGGAAGGCCCTGCCACACACCGACCGCGTCCCCGAGCCGCCCGGGGATCCTGCTGCCCAGGGCCTCGGCGAGCGTGGCGGCGGCGACGGCGCCCAGCAGGGCGTAGGCGAGGTGCTGGAGCAGGAAGACGCGGACCACCTGCCCCGGGGTGAAGCCGATCGCCTTCAGCACGGAGAGGTCCCGCAGGTGGCCGCGGATACGGGTGCTGATCGCCCCGTGCACGGCGAGCCCGGCGGCGACCAGCGCGCCCAGCCCGAACAGGCCCAGCACCTGGCCGAGGAGCCGGTTGTCGCCCTGGGCCTCGGCGCGTGCCTGCTGCCAGGTGGACACCTCGCCGATCGCCCCGGCTCCCAGCACGGTCACGGCACGCTGCACGACGTAGGAGGTGTCGTCGGGGTCCGTCAGCCGCAGCCCGATCGCCTGGCCGCCGGGATCCGGCACGGCCGATGGCAGGGCCCACACCAGGCCCGGCTGCTCACCGGGCCGGTAGCGCGGCTCGGCGCTGTCGGCGAGCCCCACGACGGTCAGCTCGCGGGCGGTGCCGGGCACGCCGATGGTGTCGCCGGGCTCGGCCAGCAGGGCGCGGGCGAGGCGGCTCTCCAGGACCACACCGTTCGGCGTCGCGGGGTCGAGCCAGTGGCCGGAGACGACCGGCGGGCGGCCGACGGAGGGTCGTTCCGGGGTGCCGCGCAGTTCCACGGCGGCGCGGCTGCCCCGTGCGGAGACGGTGGTGTCGGCGGTGGGATAGGGCCCGGCGACCGAGTCGACGCCGTCCAGGCCGGCCAGTTTGCCGGTGTCGGCGGCGCTGTCGGTGTGCAGCCAGACATGCGCGCCGTGCGACTGCGTGAACACCCGCTGCCAGGGGTTGGTCGCATACCCGAACAGGGCCGTGGCCAGCAGCAGCGAGGCGACGATGCCCGCCGTGGCGAGGACGAGGAACAGCGCCTCGCCGCGGTGCGTGCGCAGATCGGAGTGCGCCCAGCGCAGGGTGGCTCGCACGGGCCTCAGCCTCTCGGCCCGGGCGTCGGGCGGTCGGGCACCCGGCCCCTCGGCCCACTCGTGGCGCAGCCGTCGTACACCCGCATGTCAGTCCTTGAGTTCCAGCACACCGGAGATGCCGGACCGGCGCGGGGGCGTGCCGCCGTCGAGTTCCGCGTCGTCGGCGATCCGGCCGTCGAAGAAGCTGATCACCCGGTCCGCAGCGCTCGCCAGCCGCGCGTCATGGGTGACCAGCAGGATCGTCTGGCCGCGCTGGTGGAAGCGGGACAGCAGCCGCATCACCTCGCGGGTGCCCTTGCTGTCGAGGCTGCCGGCCGGTTCGTCGGCCAGCAGCAGCGGGGGATGGTTGACCAGGGCCCGGGCCAGGGCGACCCGCTGCTGCTCACCGCCGGACAGCTCGCCCGGCATGCTGCGCTCCTTGCCCGTCAGGCCCAGCTCTGCCAGCAGCTGCTCGCGCTCGGTACGCGCCCGCTTCGGCGAGCTCCCGGCGAGCAGGGCCGGCAGCTCCACGTTGTCGGCGACGGACAGGTTGGACACCAGGTTGAAGAACTGGAAGACGATCCCGATCCGCTTTCTGCGCTCCACCGCCCAGCGGGCCTCGCCGTAGGTGTCGGTCGACTCGCCGTCGAGCCAGAGCCGGCCCGCGTCCGGCCGCTGGAGACCGCCGAGCAGATGCAGCAGCGTCGACTTCCCGGCGCCGGACGGGCCGGTGATCGCCACGAACTCGCCCTGCCGTACGCACAGGTCCACCCCGCGCACGGCATGGGCGGGCGCGCCCTCGCCGTGGTGGGTCTTCACCAGCCCCTCGGCGCGCAGCACAGGAGCGGGACGGTCGTCGCTCACTCCAGCTCCTCCAGCTCTTCCTGGCACCGCTCCAGCCAGTCGAGATCGGCCTGCAAGTGCAGCATCGCACCCTCTATCAGCAGATGCGCGATGCGGTTGTCGCGGTCTTCGGCGGCGGCGAGCTTCGACAGCTGCCGCATGGTGTTCAGGTACTGGCGCCGCTGGTGGTTGATCAGGGAGATCTGATTGGCGAGCCCGGTCTGCGGAGCGAGCGCCAGCTTCATGAAGAAGTCGTCCCGCACCCGCGGCTCGTCCTCGGGCTCCTCGAACCAGGCGCGCAGCGCCTCCCGCCCGGCGTCGGTGAGGTGGTAGACCTTTTTATTGGGCCGGCTGGACTGCGCCACGTCCTCGCCCTCGATCAGTCCCGACTTCTCGAGGCGGCCGAGGGTCACATAGATCTGGCCGACATTCGGCTGAGGGTACGCGGAGCCCAGCAGTTGCTCAAGGTCCTGCTTGAGCTCGTAGCCATGGGCGGGGCCGCGGGCGAGGAGTGCCAGGAGGTGCAGGCGCACGCGTGCAGTCCTCCTGTCCGGTCAATGTGCTCCAGACCCTAGTATCGCCCATACCTAACAGGTATACATGGCCTCTGATTCCGGGCAAGGGAGCCCGTCGCCGGTGTACAGGGAGGAACCTATGCGGTGGATCCATGCCGCGGGTAGGGGCCTTCTCGTTCTCGTCGTGGTCATGACCGGCTACGTCGCCGCCGGGGCACAGGCGGGCGAGCCGGCCGACGGCGGGCGCGGACCGCTCACCCTGGCCACCGCCGGAGACCTCACCGGCTATCTCGGCCCCCTGCTGGAGGGCTGGAACCGCACCCACCCGGGCGAGAAGGTGACCCTCGTCGAGCTGCCCGACTCGGCCGACGAGACCCAGGCGCAGATGGCCACCGACCTGCGTGACGGCGACCGCAGCCGGTTCGACGTGCTCAACATCGACGTCAACTGGACCTCGGAGTTCGCCGCCGCGGGCTGGATCAGGCCGCTGCCCCGCGACCGCTTCCCGCTGAAGACCTTCCTCCCGCCGGTCGTGGACACGGCGACCTACGACGGACAGCTGTACGCCGTCCCGTACGTCACCAACGCCGGCCTGCTCCTCTACCGCAAGGACGTCCTCGACGAGGAGGGCGTCGCGCCGCCGCGCACCTGGGCGGAGCTGGAGCGGTACGCGAGGACCATCGCCCCGAAGCACGGCCTCGACGGCTACGCCGGGCAGTTCCTGCCGTACGAGGGCCTCACCGTCAACGCGGCCGAGGCCGTCTACTCGGCGGGCGGTTCGATCCTCGGCGACGAGGGAGAGCGCGTCACCGTCGACTCGGCGGCGGCCCGCGAGGGCATCGGGTTCCTGGCGCGCGGAGTGCGAGAGGGCTGGATCCCGAAAGAGGCGCTGACCTACAAGGAGGAGGAGTCCAAGCAGGCCTTCCAGGACGGCTGGCTGCTCTTCCTGCGGAACTGGCCGTACGCGTACGTCGGCGCCTCCGCCCCGGGCTCCCGGGTCGCCGGGAAGATCGGCGCCGTGCCGCTGCCCGGACGGGACGGTCCGGGGACGAGTGTCCTCGGCGGCTCCAACCTGGCCGTCAGCACACACGCCCGGCATCCCGACTCGGCCGCCCGGCTGCTCGCGTACCTCACCAGTGAGGGCGTGCAGCGTCAGGTCCTCACCCGTGGCGCGCTGCCGCCCGTGCGGGCCGATCTCTACAAGGACCCGCAGCTCATCCGCAGGTTCCCGTATCTGCCGACCCTGCGCGAGAGCGTGCTCGCGGCCGCGCCGCGTCCCAAGAGCCCGCGTTACGACCAGGTCAGTCTGGTCGTCCAGGCGGTCGTGCACGACGCGATGGCCGGGCACGAGTCGCCGACGGCGGCGGTGCGCCGGCTGGCACGGGAACTCGCCGTCATCTCGCGCGGCTAGCGCTGTCGGCGACGCGCTTCTAGTTACTTGTTAGGTAACGCGGACGTCTCATCTGGCTGAGATATGCCCGATTCACCCCTAATTTTACTACCTCAACTTCGCGGTAGCTTCTGCCTTTTCATTGACACCCTCTCGACACGCCTACTTAACATGCATGCATAACCGCTGCCCTCCTCAGAGACAGGTCGATGGGTTGAACAGGCACCACTGGTGGCGTGACGCAGTGATCTATCAGGTCTACGTCCGCAGCTTCCTCGACAGCACCGGCGACGGCGTCGGCGACCTCGCCGGCGTCCGGGCCGGGCTGCCGTATCTGAAGAAGCTCGGCGTCGACGGGATCTGGCTGAGCCCCTTCTATCCCTCGCCGCAGCACGACCACGGCTACGACGTGGCCGACTACTGCGACGTCGACCCGCTCTTCGGCGACCTCGCCGAGTTCGACCTGCTGGTGGGCGCCGCGCGGCGGCTCGGCGTCAAGGTGCTGCTCGACATCGTCCCGAACCACTGCTCCAGCGAGCACCCCTGGTTCCGCGAGGCTCTCGCCGCGGCTCCCGGCAGCGAGGCCCGCGCCCGCTTCCACTTCGCCGACGGCCGCGGCCCGGACGGCGACGAGCCGCCCAACAACTGGCACGCGATGTTCGGCGGTCCGGCGTGGAGCCGGGTGACCGAGGCGGACGGGCGGCCCGGCCAGTGGTACCTGCACATGTTCACGCCCGAGCAGCCCGACTGGAACTGGCGCGAGCCGGAGGTCGCCGCCGAGTTCGACCGGGTGCTGCGCTTCTGGCTGGACCGGGGCGTCGACGGCTTCCGCATCGACGTCGCCGCAGGCCTCTACAAGCACCCGGAGCTGCCCGACTCCGACGACCCGGAGGCCGACGCCCGCACCCGCGACTCGGTCAACCCGCTCGCCTGGAACCAGCCCGAGGTGCACGAGGTGTGGCGGCGCTGGCGCTCCATATGCGAGGAGTACACCGAGCGGGACGGCGGCGAGCGCCTCCTGGTCGGCGAGGTCTCCGTCCCGACCGCCCGCGAGCACGCCCGGTACGTCCGCCCGGACGAGCTCCACCAGGCCTTCTTCTTCGACCTGCTCAGCGCCCCCTGGGACCCCGAGGCCTTCCAGAAGGTCATCTCCGAGGCCATGCAGGACATCGCCGGGACCGGCTCGACCGTCACCTGGGTCCTCAACAACCACGACCAGGTCCGCACCGTCACCCGCTACGGCGAACCCGCCACGGAAGGCAGCGGACTCGGTGCCGCCCGGGCCCGCGCCGCCGCGCTGCTGATGCTGGCACTGCCCGGCGCCGCCTACATCTACCAGGGCGAGGAGCTCGGCCTGCCCGAGGTCGTGGACCTGCCCGACGACGTGCTCACCGACCCGATCTTCCACCGCACCGGCAGCCGGGCCCGCATCCGTGACGGCTGCCGGGTGCCGCTGCCCTGGTCGGGGCAGGCGTCGCCCTTCGGCTTCACCTCCGGTGTGGAGAGCGCCAAGCCGTGGCTGCCGCAGCCGGAGTACTTCGCCGAGTACGCCACCGACCGCGCCCTCGCCGACACCCGCTCCTTCTGGCACCTGTACCGCGACGGCCTCCAACTCCGCGGCACGCTGCCCCAGCTGGGCGAGGGCACGCTGCGCTGGCTGGACGCCCCGCCCGGCGTCCTGGCCTTCTCCCGCGGCGACGACCTGGTGTGCGCCGTCAACTTCGGTACGGCACCCACCCCCGCGCCGGTCTCCGGCACCCCCCTGCTGGCCAGCGGTCCGTGCCCCGCCGGGGTGCTGCCCGGCTCCACGGCCGCCTGGTGGATCAGTTCCTGAACTCCCCGCTAGTCAACTCCCCGAAGGGACATCAACGATGATGCGACGACGTACCACCCTGCTCACCGGCTGCACCGCACTCGTCCTGGCGCTCGGCGCGACCGCCTGCGGCGGCGGCCCCGTCACGGCCGGCGGCGGCGACAAGGCGCTCAGCGGCCAGACGGTCACCGTGGCCGGCGTCTGGTCCGGCACCGAGCAGAAGAACTTCCAGAAGGTGCTGGACGCCTTCACCGAGAAGACCGGCGCCAAGACGCAGTTCACGTCCACCGGCGACAACGTCTCCACCGTCGTCGGCAGCAAGATCGAGGGTGGCAACGCCCCCGACGTCGTGATGGTCCCGCAGGTCGGCGTGCTCAAGCAGTTCGCCGCCAAGGGCTGGCTGAAGCCGCTGTCGAAGAAGACCGAGCAGTCCGTGGACTCGGGATACGCCCCCGTGTGGAAGGAGTACGGCAGCGTCGACGGCACCCTCTACGGCCTGTACTTCAAGGCCGCCCACAAGTCGACCGTCTGGTACAGCCCCGACGCCCTCGCGCAGGCCGGCGTGAAGCCGCCGAAGTCGTACGACGAGATGCTGAAGGCCGGGCAGACCGTGTCCGACTCCGGGCTCGCCGCGTTCTCCGTCGCCGGACAGGACGGCTGGACCCTCACCGACTGGTTCGAGAACGTCTACCTCTCCCAGGCCGGGCCCGAGAAGTACGACGCCCTCGCCGCGCACAAGCTGAAGTGGACGGACGCGTCGGTCGTCGACGCCCTCACCACGCTCGGCAAGCTCTTCAAGGACAAGCAGCTCATCGCCGGCGGCCAGAAGGGCGCGCTGAACACCGACTTCCCCGGCTCCGTGGAGAAGGTCTTCGGGCCGGAGCCCGAGGCCGGCATGGTCTACGAGGGCGACTTCGTGGCCGGCGTCGCCAAGGACCAGTTCGGCAAGACCGTCGGGAAGGACGCGAACTTCTTCCCCTTCCCCGCGGTCGGCGGCGGCGAGGCGCCGGTCGTCAGCGGCGGTGACGCGGCCGCCGTCCTGAAGGACGGCAAGAACCAGAAGGCCGCGCAGGCTCTCACGGAGTTCCTGGCCACGCCGGAGGCCGCGGCGGTGTGGGCCGAGGCGGGCGGCTTCCTGTCCCCGAACAAGGAACTCGACCTCGCGAAGTACGGCGACGACGTCACCCGTGCCACCGCCAAGTCCCTCGTCCAGGCCGGGGACTCGGTCCGCTTCGACATGTCGGACCAGGCCCCGGCGGCCTTCGGCGGCACGAAGGGCACCGGCGAGTGGAAGCTCCTCCAGGACTTCCTGCGCGACCCGTCCGACCCGAAGGGCACCGCGGCGAAGCTGGAGGCCGCGGCGGCCAAGGCGTACCAGGACTGATACGCCATGACAGCGACCCTCGTGAAAGAGACGAGTCCCCCGCCGCCCGGCACGATCGCCGACCGTACGCGGCGACTGCGCCGGCGCGGCAAGCTCATCGCGCTGCTGTTCGTGCTGCCCGCGCTGCTGCTGCTCGGCGCGCTCGTCGTCTACCCCGTGCTGTTCAGCATCGGCCGCAGCTTCTTCGACGCCTCCGGGACGACCTTCGTCGGCGGCGACAACTACACCGAGATGTTCAGCGACCCGGCCACCCTCAACGCCGTGCGCAACACGGCCATCTGGGTCGTCGTCGCGCCGGCCCTGCTGACCGGTCTCGGGCTGATCCTGGCCGTCCTGGTGGAGAAGGTCCGCTGGGCCACGGCCTTCAAACTGCTGCTCTTCATGCCGATGGCGGTCTCCTTCCTCGCCGCCGGCATCATCTTCCGGCTCGCCTACGACGAGGACCCCGACAAGGGGGTCCTCAACGCGGCGGTGGTCTCCGTCCACGACGCGTTCGAGGGCTCCTCGTCCTACCCGACGGCCCGGGCGCGTGACGGGCAGGGGCTGACGAAGGAGAAGGACGGGTCGTACCGCACGGGTGCGAACGTGTCGCCCGGGGACGCCGTGACGCTCGGTCTTGTCGGGGTACTCCCCGACGACCTGCCGGGCGGCACGAAGCCCGCGTTCGAGGCGGCGGGCCAGAAGGCCGCCCCGGACGAACTGCGCGGCGTGGTCTACCTGGACTTCACGCCCGGCGGGGGAGGGGAGCAGGGCAAGGTCGACCGGCGGGAGAGCGGACTGCCCGAGATGAAGGTCGAGGCGGTGCGCGACGGCAAGCCGGTCGCCACGGCGACCACCGCGTCCGACGGCTCCTTCCGCTTCGAGGGACTCGAACAGGGCTCCTACGCGGTGCAGTTGCCGGCGTCCAACTTCGCCCCGCCCTACGAGGGCGTCTCCTGGCTCGGACCGGCGCTGGTCACACCGGCGATCATCGGCGCGTACCTGTGGATCTGGACCGGCTTCTCCATGGTGCTCATCGGCGCCGGCCTGGCGACGCTCCCGCGGGACACGCTGGAGGCGGCGCGGATGGACGGCGCCAACGAGTGGCAGATCTTCCGGCGGATCACGGTGCCGTTGCTGGCGCCCGTCCTGACGGTCGTCTTCATCACCCTGGTGATCAACGTGATGAAGGTCTTCGACCTCGTCTACATCATCGCGCCCGGGCCGGTGCAGGAGGACGCGACCGTGCTCGCGACGCAGATGTGGCTGGTGTCGTTCGGCGGCGGCAACAACCAGGGGCTCGGCAGTGCGCTCGGTGTGCTGCTCCTGCTGCTGGTGGTTCCGGCCATGGTGTTCAACGTCCGCCGCTTCCGAAGGAGTAACCGATGAACGCGGTTCGGCGCGGGTTGGGCAACGGTGTCGTCCAGGCCTTCCTCGTGATCGTGGGCCTGGTGTGGATGACGCCCCTGGCCGGGCTGTTCCTGTCCTCGATGCGGTCTGCCGAGGACACCGCGAAGGGCGGCTGGTGGACGGTGTTCACCAGCCCCGGGCAGCTGTCCTTCGACAACTACTCGGAGCTGCTGGGGAACGCCGGGATCACTACGGCGTTCTGGAACACGGTGCTGATCTCGGTGCCGACGACGGTGCTGGTCGTCGTCATCGCGGCGCTCGCGGGCTATGCCTTCGCGTGGCTGGACTTCCCCGGGCGGGAGACGATCTTCCTGGTCGTGGTCGCGTTGCTGGTGGTGCCCGTGCAGATCGGGCTGCTGCCGGTCGCGAAGCTCTTCGGGCAGCTGGGGCTGTTCGGGACGATCCCGGGTGTCGTGCTCTTCCACGTCGCCTACGGACTGCCGTTCGCGGTGTTCCTGCTGCGGAACTACTTCTCCGAGATACCGAAGGAGATGCTGGAGGCAGCGCGCATGGACGGGGGCAGCGAGTGGCGTATCTTCACGCGGCTCGTTCTGCCCGTGGGGCGGCCGGCGATCGCCTCCCTGGCCATCTTCCAGTTCCTGTGGGTGTGGAACGACATGCTGGTGGCGCTGCTGTTCGCGGACAGCTCCTCGCAGCCGCTGACGGTGGAACTCCAGTCCCAGATCCGGCAGTTCGGCAGCAACATCGATGTGCTGGCGCCGGGGGCGTTCGTGTCGCTGGTGGTTCCGGTGGTCGTGTTCTTCGCGTTCCAGAAGCACTTCGTGCAGGGCGTGATGGCGGGGTCGGTCAAGTAGCCGCAGCACCAGGGGGCTCCGCCCCCTGGACCTCCGGATACCTTCGCCCACCCACCACCCGATGCGGTCAGCCAGGAGGCTGGACTCGCGAGTCGCCCAATGCAAGGGCAGTTTCTAGTGGTGGGTGGGCATAGGCGGGGGGTCCATGGGGCGGAGCCCCCTGGTACGTCAGGCCGACGCCGGCGGATACAAGGAACGGGGCAGCCCCGAAGCCGCCGCAGCGTCCAGCAGCCACAGCGTCCGGCTGCGCCCGTACGCCCCCGCCGCCGGGGCCTGGATCTCGCCCGCACCCGAGAGCGCGATCGCCGCCGCCTGCGCCTTGTCCTCCCCGGCCGCGAGAAGCCACACCTCACGGGCCGAGCGAATCGCCGGCAGCGTCAGCGTCACCCGGGTCGGCGGCGGCTTGGGCGCGCCGTGGACACCCACGACCGTACGGTCCGTCTCGCGTACCGCCGGCAACTCCGGGAAGAGCGAGGCGACATGCGTGTCCGGCCCGACGCCCAGCATCAGCACGTCGAACGTCGGCACGGGGCCGTGGTTCTCCGGGCCGGCCGCCCGCGCCAGTTCCTCCGCGTACGCGGCCGCCGCCGCGTCCACGTCGGCGCCGTGGGGGCCGTCCGACGCGGGCATCGCGTGCACCCGCTTCGGATCGAGCGGCACCGAGTCGAGGAGTGCCTCCCTCGCCTGCGTGATGTTGCGCTCCGGGTCGCCCTCGGGCAGGAACCGCTCGTCGCCCCACCAGAGGTCGAGCCGGCTCCAGTCGACGGCGTCCCGGGCGGGTGCCGCGGCCAGTGCGGCCAGCAGGCCGTTGCCGTTGCGGCCGCCCGTGAGGACCACGGACGCCGAGCCCCGGGAGGCCTGCGCGTCCACGATCTTCGTGATCAGCCGGGCCGCCGCGGCCTGCGCCATCAGCTCCTTGTCGCGGTGCACGACCAGCTGCGGTGCCGTACTCACTTCGTCGTAGCCCTCACTTCGCTGTACCCCTCACTTGCTCGTAGCCTTCCGTACCGGCTCCAGCGCGGGCGGCTCCTGCTTCACCGGTTCCTGCGCCGTCGCTTCCGCAGCGGGTGCTTTCGCAGCCCTTTCGACGGGAGCGGGGAGGGCGAGGCGGCCTCGCCCGTCACTTTTGGGCTCTCCGCTCTCTCCTTTGGCCGGCGATGCCACCGACTCCTCGGAGACCCGAGGGGCCGGAGCCGCCCAGGAGGACTTCAGCCGGTCCACCCCGTACCGCAGGGCCGACGCGTACGTGTCGTCCGGGTCAAGCCGCCGCAGCTCCTCCGCTATCAGCTCGGCCGTGTCCCGGCGCTTGAGCGCCACTCCGCGGTCCGGCTGGCCGTCGATGGAGAGCGTGGCCAGGGAGCCGTCCGCGCGGTCCAGCTTGATCGGGCCGCAGTTGGTGTCCAGGCGGACCGCCGTCAGACCGGGCCCGCCGGACAGCGACCGCTTCACGGGGACGTCCAGCCGGTCCGCGAGCCACATCGCCAGCAGCTCACAGCTCGGGTTGAACTCCTCGCCCTCCACCTCCACGGCCCTGACCTCGCAGGTGACCTGGTCGAGGGCCGCCGCCAGCATGGAGCGCCAGGGCGTGATGCGGGTCCAGGACAGGTCCGTGTCGCCGGGGGTGTAGGTCCCCGACCGGGTCGCCAGGTCCCGTACCGGCTGCTCGGAGGCGTAGGTGTCGGTGACACGGCGCTGGCCGAGGGCACCCAGCGGGTCCTTCGCCGGGTCGAGCGGCGCGTTCACCGGCCACCACACCACCACCGGGGCGTCCGGCAGCAGCAGCGGCAGCACGACCGACTGGGCGTGCTCGGCCACCTCGCCGTACAGGCGGAGCACCACCGTCTCGCCCGAGCCGGCGTCCGCGCCGAGGCGGACCTCCGCGTCCAGGCGGGACTGCGTACGGTCGCGGGGCGAGCGGGAGACGCGCTTGATGACCACGAGCGTGCGCGAGGGATGCTCGTGCGAGGCGTCGTTGGCCGCCTTCAGCGCGTCGTAGGCGTTCTCCTCGTCCGTCACGATGACCAGCGTGAGCACCATGCCGACCGCCGGGGTGCCGATCGCCCGGCGGCCCTGCACCAGCGCCTTGTTGATCTTGCTGGCGGTGGTGTCCGTCAGGTCTGTCTTCATGGCCGGCGCCAGCTCCGTCCGTGTCGCTCGAGCATTTCGTCCGCCTCGACGGGCCCCCAGGTACCGGCCGGGTACTGGGCGGGCTTGCCGTTCCTGTCCCAGTACTCCTCGATCGGGTCGAGGATCTTCCAGGACAGCTCGACCTCCTCGGTACGCGGGAAGAGGTTCGAGTCACCGAGAAGGACGTCCAGGATGAGACGCTCGTACGCCTCCGGGCTGGACTCCGTGAAGGACTCGCCGTACGCGAAGTCCATCGACACGTCCCGGATCTCCATCGACGTGCCGGGGACCTTGGAGCCGAACCGGACCGTCACGCCCTCGTCCGGCTGGACGCGGATGACGATCGCGTTGGAGCCCAGCTCCTCGGTGGCCGTCGTGTCGAAGGGGGAGTGCGGGGCCCGCTGGAAGACGACCGCGATCTCCGTCACCCGGCGGCCGAGGCGCTTGCCGGTGCGCAGATAGAAGGGGACACCCGCCCAGCGGCGGTTGTCGATCTCCAGCTTGATCGCCGCGTAGGTGTCGGTCTTCGACGAGGCGTTGATGCCGTCCTCGTCCAGATAACCCGTCACCTTCTCGCCGCCCTGCCAGCCGGCCGAGTACTGGCCGCGCACGGTGTCCCGGCCCATGTCCTTCGGCAGCCTCACGGCGCCGAGCACCTTGGTCTTCTCGGCGGCCAGCGCGTCCGCGTCGAACGAGGCCGGCTCCTCCATGGCGGTGAGCGCCAGCAGCTGGAGCAGGTGGTTCTGGATGACGTCACGGGCGGCGCCGATGCCGTCGTAGTACCCGGCCCGGCCGCCGATGCCGATGTCCTCGGCCATGGTGATCTGCACATGGTCCACGAGGGACCGGTTCCAGATCGGCTCGAACATGGTGTTGGCGAAGCGCAGCGCCAGGATGTTCTGGACGGTCTCCTTGCCGAGGTAGTGGTCGATCCGGAAGACCTGCTCCGGGGCGAACACCTCGTGGACGACCTTGTTGAGCTCCTCGGCCGACTTCAGGTCGTGGCCGAAGGGCTTCTCGATGACCGCGCGCCGCCAGGAGCCGCCCTGCTGGTCGGCCAGCTGGTGCTTCTTCAGCTGCTGGATGACCACCGGGAAGGACTTCGGCGGCACGGAGAGGTAGAAGGCGAAGTTGCCGCCCGTGCCCTGGGCCTTGTCCAGCTCCTCGATCGTGGAGCGCAGCCGCTCGAACGCGTCGTCGTCGTCGAACGTGCCCTGCACGAAGCGCATGCCCTGGATGAGCTGCTGCCAGACCTCCTCGCGGAAGGGCGTGCGGGCATGCTCCTTGACCGCGTCATGGACCTCCTGTGCGAAGTCCTCGTGCGCCCACTCACGGCGCGCGAACCCCACCAGCGAGAAGCCCGGCGGCAGCAGACCCCGGTTGGCGAGGTCGTACACGGCGGGCATGAGCTTCTTGCGGGACAGGTCGCCCGTGACGCCGAAGATGACCAGGCCCGACGGCCCCGCGATACGCGGGAGCCGTCGGTCCGCGGGGTCACGCAGCGGATTGCTGCTCGACACCTGTTCAGCCCTCCGAGGGGGCGAGGCGCTTGAGCTCGGCCTCGGTCGACTTCAGCAGGTCGGTCCAGGACGCCTCGAACTTGTCGACGCCCTCGTCCTCCAGCAGCTGGACCACGTCGTCGTACTTGATCCCGAGCTGCTCGACCGCGTCGAGGTCGGCGCGGGCCTGCTCGTATGTGCCGGCGAGGGTGTTGCCGGTGATCTCACCGTGCTCCTCGGTGGCGTACAGCGTCGCCTCCGGCATGGTGTTCACCGTGTTCGGAGCGACCAGCTCGTCGACGTACAGGGTGGACTTGTACGCCTTGTCCTTGACACCGGTGGAGGCCCACAGCGGACGCTGCTTGTTGGCGCCCGCACGCTCCAGCGCGCTCCAGCGGTCGCCCGAGAAGACCTCCTCGTACGCCTGGTAGGCGAGCCGGGCGTTGGCGATGGCGGACTTGCCGCGCAGCGCCTTGGCCTCGGGGGTGCCCAGGGCGTCGATGCGCTTGTCGATCTCGGTGTCGACGCGCGAGACGAAGAAGGACGCCACCGAGTGGATCTTGGACAGGTCCAGGCCCTTGGCCTTGGCCTTCTCCAGACCGGTCAGGTAGGCGTCCATCACCTCGCGGTAGCGCTCCAGCGAGAAGATCAGCGTGACGTTGACGCTGATGCCGTTGCCGATCGTCTCGGTGATGCCCGGCAGACCCGCCTTCGTGGCCGGGATCTTGATCAGCGTGTTGGGGCGGTCCACCAGCCAGGCCAGCTGCCGGGCCTCGGCGACCGTCGCCTTGGTGTTGTGCGCGAGGCGCGGGTCGACCTCGATCGACACCCGGCCGTCCTGGCCGCCGGTGGCGTCGAAGACCGGGCGCAGGATGTCGGCGGCGTCGCGGACGTCCGCCGTGGTGATCATGCGGATGGCCTCTTCGACGGTGACCTTGCGGGCGGCGAGGTCCGACAACTGCTGGTCGTAGCCGTCACCCTCGGAGATCGCCTTCTGGAAGATCGTCGGGTTGGTGGTGACGCCCACGACGTGCTGCTGGTCGATCAGCTCGGCGAGGTTGCCGGACGTGATCCGCTTGCGCGACAGGTCGTCCAGCCAGATCGCGACGCCTTCCTCGGAGAGGCGCTTGAGTGCGTCTGTCATGGAAATTCCATCTCCTACGTGTCGTATATGAGCGTCAGCGCTGAGCTGCGGCGATCGATTCCCGCGCGGCGGCGGCCACGTTCTCGGCAGTGAAGCCGAACTCGCGGAAAAGGACCTTGCCGTCGGCCGAAGCACCGAAGTGCTCCAGGGAAACGATGCGGCCGGCGTCCCCGACGTACTTGTGCCAGGTCAGTCCGATACCGGCCTCGACCGCCACGCGCGCCTTCACGGCGGGCGGCAGGACGCTGTCCCGGTACCCCTGGTCCTGCTGCTCGAACCACTCCACCGACGGCATGGACACCACGCGCGTGGGCACGCCGGAGCCCTGGAGCTGCTCGCGCGCCTCGACAGCGACGTGCACCTCCGAGCCGGTGGCGATGAGGACGACCTCGGGCTCGCCGCCCTCGGCCTCGAACAGGACGTAACCGCCCTTGGCGGCATCCTCGTTGGGCTCGTACGTCGGCACGCCCTGACGCGTCAGCGCCAGACCGTGCGGCTGGCCCTTGCCGAACTCCTTCGTCCAGCGCTTGAGGATCTCGCGCCAGGCGATCGCGGTCTCGTTGGCGTCCGCCGGGCGCACCAGGTTCAGACCCGGGATCGCCCGCAGCGACGCCAGGTGCTCGATCGGCTGGTGCGTCGGGCCGTCCTCGCCCAGGCCGATGGAGTCGTGCGTCCACACGTACGTCACCGGAAGGTGCATCAGCGCCGACAGCCGCACCGCGTTGCGCATGTAGTCGGAGAAGACCAGGAACGTGCCGCCGTAGATCCGGGTGTTGCCGTGCAGCGCGATGCCGTTCATCTCGGCGGCCATCGCGTGCTCACGGATACCGAAGTGGATCGTGCGGCCGTACGGGTCCGCCTCGGACAGTGGGTTGTCCGCCGGGAGGAACGACGACGTCTTGTCGATCGTCGTGTTGTTCGACCCGGCCAGGTCGGCCGAGCCGCCCCACAGCTCGGGGACGACCGCGCCGAGCGCCTGGAGGACCTTGCCGGAGGCGGCACGCGTGGCCACGCCCTTGCCGACCTCGAAGACCGGGATCTTCTCCTCCCAGCCGGTCGGCAGCTCGCCCTTGGCGATCCGGTCGTACTCGGCGGCGCGCTCGGGGTTGTTGTCCCGCCACTGCTGGTACGCCTTCTCCCACACGGCCCGGGCCGCCTGGCCCCGCTCCAGCGCCCTGCGGGTGTGGGTGATGACCTCGTCGGAGACCTCGAAGCTCTGCTCCGGGTCGAAGCCCAGCACGCGCTTGGTCGCGGCCACCTCGTCGTCACCCAGCGCCGAGCCGTGCGCGGCCTCGGTGTTCTGGGCGTTCGGGGCGGGCCAGGCGATGATCGAGCGCATCGCGATGAACGACGGCCGGTCGGTGACGGCCTTGGCCGCCTCGATCGCGTCGTGGAGCGCGTGCGGGTCCAGGTCGCCGTCCGGCTTGGGCGCCACCCGCTGCACGTGCCAGCCGTACGCCTCGTACCGCTTCACCGTGTCCTCGGACACGGCCGTCTCGGTGTCGCCCTCGATCGAGATGTGGTTGTCGTCCCACAGCAGGACCAGGTTGCCCAGCTTCTGGTGGCCGGCCATCGAGGACGCCTCGGCGGAGATGCCCTCCTGGAGGCAGCCGTCGCCCGCGATGCAGTAGACGAAGTGGTCGAAGGGGGACTCGCCCTCGGCGGCCTCCGGGTCGAACAGACCGCGCTCGTAGCGGGCGGCCATCGCCATGCCCACCGCGTTCGCGACACCCTGTCCGAGCGGGCCGGTCGTCGTCTCCACACCGGTCGTGTGCCCGTACTCGGGGTGGCCGGGGGTCTTCGAACCCCAGGTGCGGAAGGACTTCAGGTCGTCCAGCTCCAGGCCGAAACCGGCCAGGTACAGCTGGGTGTAGAGGGTCAGGGACGAGTGCCCGGCGGACAGCACGAAGCGGTCCCGCCCGACCCAGTCGGCGTCCGCCGGGTCGTGTCGCATCACCTTCTGGAAGAGGGTGTAGGCGGCAGGCGCCAGGCTCATCGCCGTACCCGGATGGCCGTTACCGACCTTCTGTACGGCATCGGCGGCCAGGACACGCGCGGTGTCGACGGACCGCTGGTCCAACTCGGTCCACTCGAGGTCTGTTGTGGTCGGCTTGGTGCTCACCCTGGGTCAGGGCTCCTCTCCACATGATCGGATGCCGGTGTATCGGGGCGCCCACCGGCCGCAGTCGAGCCTACCCCCGTGGGACGTGCGTTTTTTCGAGTCACTCCAGAGTGCCGGGGCTCATCCCGATCCGCCTCCTGACTGGGCCGTACCGCATTCGGCAAGTGAATACGGAGCCGCTCATCCGGGTGCTCAATCGAGCTTGGACGCGCCCGTCGGAACCCTCCCCTCAACACGACCCGACCCCCGCGAATGTCCGACTCTGGGCAACGTCTAAAGTGGCGTGGTACGCGCGAGCCTTTACCGGGACTTCACACGGCTGAGGCTTGCTGGGATGTCTCTGTAGGGGTGTGCGTGACGGCCGTTGAATCCCGTCCAGCGGGGATGACCGGGACGGACCAGAGCCCGGCCCACCGGCCGCTCGGGGCCCGTGTCATGGCGTTCGTGGCTCTCACCAAGCCGCGGATCATCGAGCTGCTGCTGATCACCACGGTTCCGGTGATGTTCCTGGCGCAGCAGGGTGTGCCCGACCTGACGCTGGTGCTGCTGACCTGTGTCGGCGGTTACCTGTCGGCGGGCGGCGCCAACGCGCTCAACATGTACATCGACCGCGACATCGACGCGCTGATGGACCGCACCTCGCAGCGCCCGCTGGTCACCGGCATGGTCAGTCCGCGCGAGTGCCTGGCCTTCGGCATCACCCTGGCCGTCGTCTCGACGCTGCTGTTCGGCCTCGCGGTCAACTGGCTCTCGGCCTGGCTCTCCCTCGGCGCGCTCCTCTTCTACGTCGTCGTCTACACGATGATCCTCAAGCGCCGTACCTCCCAGAACATCGTCTGGGGCGGCATCGCCGGCTGTCTGCCCGTGCTGATCGGCTGGTCCTCGGTCACGAACTCCATGTCGTGGGCGCCGATCATCCTGTTCCTCGTCATGTTCTTCTGGACGCCGCCGCACTACTGGCCGCTGTCGATGAAGGTGAAGGAGGACTACGCGCGCGTGGGCGTGCCGATGCTGCCGGTGGTCGCCTCCAACAAGGTGGTCGCCAAGCAGATCGTGATCTACAGCTGGGTCATGGTCGCCGTCTCGCTCCTGCTGACCCCGCTCGGCTACACGGGCTGGTTCTACACGGCGGTCGCCCTGCTGGCCGGAGGCTTCTGGTTGTGGGAGGCACACGGCCTGCAGAACCGGGCCAAGGCCGAGGTGACGGGCGCCAAGCTCAAGGAGATGCGCCTCTTCCACTGGTCGATCACCTATGTGTCGATCCTGTTCGTGGCCGTCGCGGTCGACCCGTTCCTGCGCTGACGTACGTCACAGGGCCCTCCCCTCGCCAGTCGATCTACTCGTGAGTAGCATCCTGACCATGGCAGACACGCAGCAGGTTGACCCGAAGGCCGAGCGCAAGGTCGCCCGGCTCGCCAAGCAGATCAGCACCTTCTCCAAGACCCACGGCGGCGCCGAGGGCCAGGTCGCCTACCTCGGCGAACGCGGCGCCCGCATCGTCCTCGTCGGCGAGGACGGGGACTGGGGCGACCTGGTGGCCCCCTCGTTCGAGATCGCCGAGCAGGCGGTGGAGAAGTCGGGCATCACCCGCCACGAGTCCTTCGACGGCGAATTCGCGGCCAAGGTCAAGACGGGCCCCTACGAGTGGTCCCGCATGGCGGGCATCCAGGTGGGCGGCCCGAAGAACGGCTGATTAGCCGCCCTTTTCGTTTGGGGGCGCGGGGAACTGCGCGAGCAACCACAACGGCCCCGCACCCGCCATCACCCGTCACCTCCCACCGCGGGACCGCGACCTCAAACCCGGTTCACCCGTTAGGACCCTTGAAAGCAACAGGGTCCACACCGGGAGGCCCGGATGATCGAAACGCCCTCACTGGTGGACCAGTACTGCCACGGAGTACTCCGCACAGAGCTGGGCCTCGGCACCTTCGAGGCCCACCTCTCCCGCACCGAGGGCCCACCCGCCCCCGGCACCACCCTCTTCGACACCCAGACCGGCTTCGCGGTACGGCGCTGGTGCCCGCCCCTGCTCGGCCTTGAACCCCACTGCGCCCCTGCCCGCTACCTGGCCCGCCGCCGCGAACTCGGCGTCCTGGAGTCCGGCCGCCGCCTCCTGCGCGGCAGCGGCATCACGACGTACCTCGTCGACACCGGCCTCCCCGGCGACCTCACCGAACCCCGCGAGCTGGCCTCCGCCGGCGCCGCCGAGGCCCATGAGATCGTGCGCCTGGAACTGCTCGCCGAGCAGGTCGCCGACACCTCGGGAACCGTCGAGTCCTTCCTCGCCAACCTCGCCGAGTCCGTGCACGCCGCCGCCGCGAACGCCGTCGCCTTCACCTCGGTCGCGGGCGTCCGGCACGGCCTCGCGCTGGCGCCCGAGCCGCCCGGGCCGGGAGAGGTGCGGGGAGCCGTCGGCCGCTGGCTAGCGGGGCGTGGTGTCGGCGGGGAGCTGAGCGACCCCGTCCTGCTGCGGCATCTGCTGTGGAGCGCCGTCGCCTCGGGCCTGCCGCTCCAGCTGCACGCGGGGCTCGGGGCGCCGGGCCTGCGCATCGACCGTACGGATCCGGTGCTGCTGACGGACTTCGTGCGGGCCACGGCCGGGCTCGGCACGGACCTCGTCCTGCTGCACGGCTACCCGTACCACCGGAACGCCGCCCATCTGGCCGGCGTCTTCCCGCACGTCCACGTCGACTGCGGTGCCGCCCTGGTCCGCACCGGCGCCCGGGCCGCCACCGTTCTCGCGGAGATCCTGGAGCTGGCTCCGTTCGGAAAGATCCTCTTCTCCAGCGGTGCCCAGGGGCTGCCCGAACTGCATGTGGTGGCCGCCCGGCTGTTCCGCGAGGCGCTGGGCAGGGTGCTCGGCACCTGGGTCGCCGAGGGCGCGTGGTCACTGGCCGACGCGCAGCGGGTGGCGGGGATGCTGGCGTCGGGGAACGCGCGCAGGGTGTACGGGCTCGGCTAGGCCTCGGTCACCCGACTAGGCCGTGGCCCCCCCCGACTATGCCCTCGGCCCTCCGACTAGGCCTTGGCCACTCGGCTAGGCCTTGGTCAGGGTGGCCTCGGCGGCCGGACCGGGCAGGTCCACGGCCTCCTCCGGCCGCTCGCGCAGCGACAGCGCCACCCGCAGCACCCAGATCCACATCACGGCCGAGCCGAACATGTGCAGGCCGACCAGGACCTCGGGCAGGTCCGTGAAGTACTGGACGTATCCGATGACGCCCTGCGCGAGCAGGATCAGGAACAGTTCGCGGGTGCGCTTCAGCGGATCCTTGGGCGCGTCGACCGCCTTGAGGACGAACCACAGGGCGAACGTCAGCGTCACCACGATCCACGCCAGCACGGCGTGCAGCTTGCTCACCGTCTCCCAGTCGACCGGCATCCGCTCGACCTCGCTGGAGTCGCCCGCGTGCGGGCCCGCGCCGGTGACCACCGTGCCGACCAGGATGAGCAGGACGGCCGCCGCCGTCAGGAACCACACCAGCTGCCGCACGGCCTTGCCGACCAGCGGGCGCGGTGCGGTGTCGCCCTCACGGGTGCGCTGCCACATCACCGTGGCCACCGCGATGAGCGCGGACGTCGCCACGAAATGGGCCGCGACCGTGTACGGGTTGAGACCCACCAGCACCACGATGCCGCCGAGCACCGCGTTGCTCATCACGATCCAGAACTGCGCCCAGCCCAGCCGGACCAGGCCCCGCCGGTACGGCTTCTGCGAGCGCGCGGCGATGATCGCCCAGCCGACGGCCGCGCACAGCACGTACGTCAGCATGCGGTTGCCGAACTCGATGACGCCGTGGACGCCCATCTCGCTGGTGGCGGTGAGCGAGGTCTCGGTGCACTTGGGCCAGGTCGGGCAGCCAAGGCCCGAGCCGGTCAGCCGCACGGCACCGCCGGTGACCACGATGAGCACCGACATCAGGACGGCGGACATGGCGGCCCGCTGGACGGTCCGGGGTTCCGGGGTCCAGCGTGCGGCGATGAAGGCGAGCGGGTTGCGCAGGGCGGCCTTGGCGTCGGCGCGGGTCACTTTTGGCACGCGACCCATCGTAGGGCGCCGCTTGTGCACGCTTTCACGAGGGTCCCTCATGGCCTACTCCCAGCGGAAGAACCGTCCGGCCGCGGCCAGCCCCGCCACGGCCCAGACCGCCAGGATCCCCAGGTCGGCCCAGGGCATCCCGGCCCCGTGCTGGAGCACGTCCCGCAGCCCCTCGGACAGGGCCGAGATGGGCAGCAGGCCCAGTACGTCCTGCGCGGCGGAGGGGAACTTGTCCAGCGGGACGACGACCCCGCCGCCGACGAGCAGCAGCAGGAACACCAGGTTGGCGGCGGCCAGGGTCGCCTCGGCCTTCAGCGTCCCGGCCATCAGCAGGCCGAGCCCCGAGAAGGCCGCCGTACCGAGCACCAGGAGCAGCAGGACGGCGAACGGGCTGCCCTGCGGCGACCAGCCGAGCGCGAAGGCGATCACCGTCAGCAGGATCACCTGGAGCACCTCGGTGACCAGCACGGACACCGTCTTCGCGGTCATCAGCCCCCAGCGCGGCAGGGGCGAGGAGGCGAGCCGCTTCAGCACGCCGTAGCGACGCTCGAAGCCGGTCGCGATCGCCTGGCCGGTGAACGCCGTCGACATCACCGCGAGCGCGAGAATGCCGGGGGCGAGGAAGTCGACGGTCTTCCCCTCGCCCGTGTCGACGATGTCCACGGTGCTGAAGAGGACGAGCAGCAGGGTCGGGATCACGACCGTCAGCAGCAGCTGCTCGCCGTTGCGCAGCAGCATCTTCGTCTCGAGCGCGGCCTGGGCCGCGATCATGCGGGGCAGGGGCGCGGCCCCCGGCTTCGGCGCATAGGTGCCGGTGGCGGTCACGAACGCAGCTCCTTACCCGTGAGCTCCAAGAAGACGTCCTCCAGAGAGTGCCGCTCCACCGAGATCTTCTCCGGCATCACGCCGTGCTGGGCGCACCAGGAGGTGACCGTCGCGAGCAGCTGCGGGTCGATCTTGCCGATGACCCGGTAGGAACCCGGCGTCAGCTCGGCGGCCGAGGAGTCGGCGGGCAGGGCCTTGAGCAGCGAGCCCACGTCCAGGCCGGGACGGCCGGTGAAGCGGAGCGTGTTCTCGGCGCCGCCCTTGCACAGCTCCTCCGGGGAGCCCTGCGCGATGACCCGGCCCGCGTCGATGATCGCCACGTCGTCCGCGAGCTGCTCGGCCTCGTCCATGTAGTGGGTGGTGAGGATCACCGAGACGCCGTCGGCGCGCAGGTCCCGGACCAGGTCCCAGGTCGCGCGGCGGGCCTGCGGGTCGAGACCGGCGGTCGGCTCGTCCAGGAACACCAGCTCGGGGCGCCCGACCACGGCCATCGCCAGCGCGAGCCGCTGCTGCTGCCCGCCGGACAGCCTCCGGTACGTCGTACGCCCGCAGGAGCCGAGCCCGAGACGCTCGATGAGCGCGTCCACGTCCAGCGGATGAGCGTGCAGCCTGGCGACGTGGCGGAGCATCTCGTCGGCCCTGGAGCCCGAGTACACGCCGCCGGACTGGAGCATCACGCCGATGCGGGGCCGCAGCCGCCCGGACTGCCTCACCGGGTCGAGGCCCAGGACGCGCACCGTGCCGGCGTCCGGCTTCCGGTACCCCTCGCAGGTCTCGACCGTGGTCGTCTTGCCCGCCCCGTTGGGGCCGAGCACGGCGGTCACACCCTCCCGGGCCACCAGGTCGAGCCCGTCCACCGCGGTCTTCGGGCCGTACCGCTTCACCAGGGCCTGGACCTGGAGCACGGGCTCACTTCGCATGGGTCCAGAGTCTAGGTAGGCGCGCGGGGGCTCAGACCGGGGGGTGCGGGAACTCCTCCTCACGCGGCCGGTGCAGCGCCAGCCACCGTTCGGCGTAGGCCACCGCGTCCGCCACCGGGAACAGCCGGGCCTCGGCCGCCCCCACCTTCCCGCGTACGACGGGACGGTCCCGTTCGAAGTCGTAGCCCAGCTCGTCGAAGCGGTCCGAGCTGATCGACACCTCGGTGACGGTCTCCCAGCCTCGCGGACCGGGCCGGCCCACGGCGACGCGCGGGGACGGTATCCGGTACTCGGCGAGGTGGAAGCTGGTGCAGGAGGCGTAGCCGGCACCGAGCAGCAGGACCCGGGCGCCCGTCGCCTCCAGCTTCGCGAGCGGGCTGCGCTCGCCGAGCCTGCAGTCGGGTGCGTGTCCCTCGGTCAGCTCCGCCGCGCGTGGCCCGACCGCCGCGAACGAGGTCTGCGGATGGGCGCTGCGCAGGGCACCGGGCCAGGTCCGTACGGTCTCCGGGACGACGCCGACCCCGCGGCTGGGCGTGATCCGGGGATCGTAGGCGGGCATCGTGGCCCGGATGGCCGCCCACCATTCCGGGGGAACGGGCGGATCGCGCCACAGGACCGGGTCGGAGAGCGCGCCCGTCTGCGTGGGGACCACCAGGGTGCCCTCCGGGCCGAGCGCGTCGAGCAGTCCCCGCACCACCGCGACGGCGCCGCCGTTGACCCAGCCGAGGGAGCTGAGCGAGGAGTGCACGAGGAGGGTCTCGCCGGGCCGTACGCCCAGTTCGCCCAACTGCGTCCGCAGTGTGTCCCGGGTGACAAGAGGGCCGGTCGGAGGGGGTGTGGACATGGTTCGCGAGTGTCCCCGAAGGTGCTGCGGGATGCCAGCGGTTTGATCGATCAAAGATCGTTTCCGCAGGTCAGGTTAGCTTTACCTAAGTGACGCAAGGCACCGTCGGACGGGCCGGACGCGGCTTGCCCGGTCCTGAAGAATTACGCAACAATGGCGTTGTGAAAAACGTCGGCGAGGCTCGGGAGGCCCCCGTGGGTGCCCCACAGGAGGAGCTCGCGACCGGTGAGCGGTCCACCCGCAACCGCGTCGCGCGGTCCATCCTGGACCACGGCCCGTCGACCGTCGCCGAGCTCGCCGAGCGGCTGCGCCTCACCCAGGCGGCCGTGCGCCGGCACCTCGACGCCCTCGCGAGCGACGGTGTCGTGGAAGCGCGCGAGCAGCGGGTCTACGGCGCGCGCACCCGCGGCCGCCCCGCCAAGGCGTTCGCCCTGACGGACTGCGGCCGGGACGCCTTCGACCAGTCGTACGACAAGCTCGCGGCGGACGCGCTGCGCTGGATCGCCGACCGCGAGGGCGGCAACGAGGCGATCGCCGCCTTCGCCCGCGCCAGGATCGCCGCGCAGGCGAGCGCGTACCGCGAAGCGGTGGAGGCCGCGCCGTCCGAGAAGCGGACCGAAGCGCTGGCCAAGGCCCTGAGCGTGGACGGGTACGCTGCTACGGCACGCAGCGCGCCCCACCCGCAGAAGGGTGAACAGCTCTGCCAGCACCACTGCCCGGTCGCCCACGTCGCCGAGCAGTTCCCCCAGTTGTGCGAGGCGGAGACGGAATTTTTCGCCGAGCTGCTCGGTACGCATGTACAGCGGCTCGCCACCATCGCGCACGGCGACGGCGTCTGCACGACGTTCATCCCCAAGATTTCCCACACCACTGATAACGCATCTGCAAGCACGGCCGGGAGGAACCCCGCATGACTCTCCCCACGGAGACTGCCCACCCTGAGCTCGAGGGTCTGGGCAAGTACGAATACGGCTGGGCCGACTCCGACACGGCCGGCGCCTCTGCCAAGCGCGGCATCAACGAGGACGTCGTCCGCGACATCTCCGACAAGAAGAACGAGCCGGAGTGGATGACCAAGCTCCGCCTCAAGGGCCTGCGCCTCTTCGAGAAGAAGCCCATGCCGAACTGGGGCTCGGACCTGTCGGGCATCGACTTCGACAACATCAAGTACTTCGTGCGCTCCACGGAGAAGCAGGCTGAGTCCTGGGAGGACCTGCCCGAGGACATCAAGAACACGTACGACAAGCTCGGCATCCCCGAGGCGGAGAAGCAGCGCCTCGTCGCCGGTGTCGCCGCCCAGTACGAGTCCGAGGTCGTCTACCACCAGATCCGCGAGGACCTGGAGGAGCAGGGCGTCATCTTCCTGGACACCGACACGGCCCTGAAGGAGCACCCGGAGCTCTTCAAGGAGTACTTCGGGACCGTCATCCCCGTCGGCGACAACAAGTTCGCCTCGCTGAACTCCGCCGTGTGGTCGGGCGGCTCCTTCATCTACGTGCCGCCGGGCGTCCACGTGGAGATCCCGCTCCAGGCCTACTTCCGTATCAACACGGAGAACATGGGCCAGTTCGAGCGCACCCTGATCATCGTCGACGAGGGTGCCTACGTGCACTACGTCGAGGGCTGCACCGCTCCGATCTACAAGTCGGACTCGCTGCACTCCGCGGTCGTCGAGATCATCGTCAAGAAGAACGCCCGCTGCCGCTACACGACCATCCAGAACTGGTCGAACAACGTCTACAACCTGGTCACCAAGCGTGCCGTCGCCTACGAGGGCGCGACCATGGAGTGGGTCGACGGCAACATCGGCTCCAAGGTGACGATGAAGTACCCGGCCGTCTACCTGATGGGCGAGCACGCCAAGGGCGAGACCCTGTCCATCGCCTTCGCCGGCGAGGGGCAGCACCAGGACGCGGGCGCCAAGATGGTCCACATGGCGCCGAACACCTCGTCCAACATCGTCTCGAAGTCCGTCGCGCGCGGCGGTGGCCGCACCTCCTACCGCGGTCTCATCGAGATCGGCGAGGGCGCCCCGGGCTCGAAGTCGAACGTGCTCTGTGACGCGCTGCTGGTCGACACGATCTCCCGCTCGGACACCTACCCCTACGTGGACGTCCGCGAGGACGACGTGTCCATGGGCCACGAGGCGACCGTCTCCAAGGTCTCCGAGGACCAGCTCTTCTACCTGATGAGCCGCGGTCTGTCGGAGGACGAGGCCATGGCGATGATCGTGCGCGGCTTCGTCGAGCCCATCGCCAAGGAGCTCCCCATGGAGTACGCGCTGGAGCTCAACCGGCTGATCGAGCTGCAGATGGAAGGCGCGGTCGGCTGACCCGGGCCGCCGTCACCATCAAGCCCCTTACGTAACGGAAAGCGAGCACTACGACAGCCATGGCTGAGGCCCAGAACATCCCGGTGGGCGCCACCACCACCGGCTCGATCGCGGTGGCGGCCGAGTCGACCGTCGCCACGCGCATGAGCGCGCCCCCCTCCTTCGACGTCGCGGACTTCCCCGTCCCGCACGGCCGGGAGGAGGAGTGGCGGTTCACCCCGCTGGAGCGCCTGCGCGGCCTGCACGACGGCACCGCCGTCGCGAACGGCAACGGCGTGAAGGTCGACGTGCAGGCCCCCGAGGGCGTCACCGTCGAGGCCGTCGGCCGCGACGACGCCCGGCTCCGCAAGGCGGGCACGCCCGTGGACCGCGTCGCCGCCCAGGCCTACTCGGCGTTCGAGAAGGCCTCGGTCGTGAGCGTCCCGAAGGAGACCGTCCTCACCGAGCCGATCCGCATCGCGGTGCACGGCGAGGGCGGGACCGCCTTCGGCCACCAGGTGATCGAACTGGGCGCCTTCGCCGAGGCCGTCGTGGTCATCGACCACACCGGTGACGCGGTGCTCGCCGCCAACGTCGACTACCTCCTGGGCGACGGCGCCAAGCTGACCGTCGTCTCCGTCCAGGACTGGGACGAGAAGGCGGTCCACGTCGCCCAGCACAACGCCCTCGTCGGCCGCGACGCCTCCTTCAAGTCGGTCGTCGTCACCTTCGGCGGCGACGTCGTCCGGCTGCACCCGCGCGTGCGGTACGCCGGCCCCGGCGGCGAGGCCGAGCTGTTCGGCCTGTACTTCACCGACCAGGGCCAGCACCAGGAGCACCGTCTCCTGGTCGACCACAACGTCCCGCACTGCAAGTCCAACGTCGTCTACAAGGGCGCGCTCCAGGGCGAGGAAGCGCACGCGGTGTGGATCGGCGACGTGCTCATCGAGGCCAAGGCCGAGGGCACCGACACGTACGAGATGAACCGCAACCTGGTCCTCACGGACGGGGCGCGCGTGGACTCCGTACCCAACCTCGAGATCGAGACCGGCGAGATCGTCGGCGCCGGCCACGCCTCGGCGACCGGCCGCTTCGACGACGAGCAGCTCTTCTACCTCATGGCCCGCGGCATCCCGGAGCACGAGGCCCGTCGTCTCGTGGTCCGCGGCTTCTTCGCCGAGCTGGTCCAGCAGATCGGCCTCCCGGACATCGAGGAGCGCCTGATCGCCAAGATCGAGGAAGAGCTGGAGGCGTCGGTGGCATGAGCCTCGCATTCGTACGCGTCTGTGGCCTGAGCGAGCTGGAGGACGACACCCCGAAGCGGGTGGAACTCGACGGCACGCCCATGTCCATCGTGCAGACCGAGGGCGAGGTGTTCGCGGTGTACGACATCTGCTCGCACGCGAACGTCTCCCTCTCGGAGGGCGAGGTCGACGACTGCCACATCGAGTGCTGGCTGCACGGCTCGCGCTTCGACCTCCGTTCCGGCAAGCCCGACGCCCTTCCGGCGACGCGCCCCGTCCCCGTATACCCCGTAAAGATCGAAGGGGACGACGTGCTCGTCTCCCTCACCCAGGAGTCCTGAGGCACCCATGGCAACGCTTGAAATCCGAGACCTGCACGTCACCGTCGAGGCCGACAACGCCACGAAGGAGATCCTCAAGGGCGTCGACCTCACCGTGAAGCAGGGCGAGACGCACGCCATCATGGGCCCGAACGGCTCCGGCAAGTCGACCCTCGCCTACTCCCTCGCGGGTCACCCCAAGTACACGATCACCGGCGGCACCGTCACCCTCGACGGCGAGGACGTCCTGGAGATGTCCGTCGACGAGCGGGCCCGCGCCGGCCTGTTCCTCGCCATGCAGTACCCGGTCGAGGTCCCCGGCGTCTCCGTCTCCAACTTCCTGCGCACCTCCGCCACCGCCATCCGCGGCGAGGCCCCCAAGCTGCGCACCTGGGTGAAGGAGGTCAAGGAGGCCATGCAGCGCCTCAACATCGACCCCGCCTTCGCCGAGCGCAACGTCAACGAGGGCTTCTCCGGCGGTGAGAAGAAGCGCCACGAGATCCTCCAGCTGGAGCTCCTCAAGCCGAAGGTCGCGGTCCTCGACGAGACCGACTCCGGCCTGGACGTCGACGCCCTGCGCGTCGTCTCCGAGGGCGTGAACCGGGTCCGTGAGACGGGCGAGGTCGGCACCCTGCTGATCACCCACTACACCCGCATCCTCCGCTACATCAAGCCCGACCACGTGCACGTCTTCTCCGGCGGCCGGATCGTCGAGTCCGGCGGTGCCGAGCTCGCCGACAAGCTGGAGGACGAGGGCTACGAGGCATACCAGAAGGGTGGCGCATCCGAGTGACACAGCTGCCGGGCCTCCTCGACGCAGAGGCGCTCCGCAAGGACTTCCCGATCCTGGACCGCCAGGTCCATGACGGAAAGAAGCTCGTCTACCTCGACAACGCCGCGACCTCGCAGACCCCGCGCCAGGTCATCGACGTCCTCGACGAGTACTACGAGCAGCACAACGCCAACGTCCACCGTGGCGTGCATGTCCTCGCCGAGGAGGCCACGGCGCTGTACGAGGGCGCGCGCGACAAGGTCGCGGAGTTCATCAACGCGCCCTCGCGCAACGAGGTGATCTTCACCAAGAACGCCTCGGAGTCGCTCAACCTCGTGGCGAACATGCTGGGCTGGGCCGACGAGCCCTACCGCGTGGACTCCGAGACCGAGATCGTCATCACGGAGATGGAGCACCACTCCAACATCGTGCCGTGGCAGCTGCTCGCGCAGCGCACGGGCGCGAAGCTGAAGTGGTTCGGCCTCACCGACGACGGCCGCCTCGACCTGTCCAACATCGACCAGGTCATCACGGAGAAGACGAAGATCGTCTCCTTCGTGCTGGTCTCCAACATCCTGGGCACCCAGAACCCGGTCGAGGCGATAGTGCGCCGCGCCCAGGAGGTCGGTGCGCTGGTGTGCGTCGACGCCTCGCAGGCCGCGCCGCACATGCCGCTGGACGTACAGGCCCTCCAGGCCGACTTCGTGGCCTTCACCGGCCACAAGATGTGCGGTCCGACCGGCATCGGCGTCCTGTGGGGACGGCAGGAACTCCTGGAGGACCTGCCTCCGTTCCTCGGCGGCGGCGAGATGATCGAGACGGTGTCGATGCACTCCTCGACCTACGCCCCGGCGCCCCACAAGTTCGAGGCGGGCACGCCCCCGATCGCCCAGGCGGTCGGGCTCGGCGCGGCGATCGACTATCTCAACTCGATCGGCATGGACAAGATCTTCGCCCACGAGCACGCGCTCACCGAGTACGCGGTGAAGCGGCTCCTGGAGGTCCCCGACCTCCGGATCATCGGCCCCACCACGGCCGAGGAGCGGGGCGCGGCGATCTCCTTCACCCTCGGGGACATCCACCCGCACGACGTGGGCCAGGTCCTCGACGAGCAGGGCATCGCGGTCCGGGTCGGTCACCACTGCGCGCGGCCGGTCTGCCTGCGCTACGGAATTCCCGCGACCACGCGAGCGTCGTTCTATCTGTACTCCACGCCGGCCGAGATCGACGCACTGGTCGACGGCCTGGAGCACGTACGGAACTTCTTCGGCTGAGAGGCGTGCGGAAACCGTGAAGCTGGATTCGATGTACCAGGAAGTCATCCTGGACCACTACAAGAACCCGCACGGGCGGGGCTTGCGGGACGGCGACGCCGAGGTGCACCACGTCAACCCGACGTGCGGCGACGAGATCACACTGCGCGTGAAGTACGACGGCACGACGATCGAGGACGTCTCTTACGAGGGCCAGGGCTGTTCCATCAGCCAGGCGAGCGCGTCCGTACTGAACGAACTCCTCGTCGGCAAGGACCTCTCCGACGCGCGGAAGATCCAGGAGACCTTCCTGGAGCTGATGCAGTCCAAGGGGAAGCTCGAGCCCGACGACGCGATGGAGGACATCCTGGAGGACGCGGTCGCGTTCGCCGGGGTGTCCAAGTACCCGGCCCGGGTCAAGTGCGCCCTGTTGAGCTGGATGGCCTGGAAGGACGCGACGGCCCAGGCCCTGGGCGAGGCCGACGCCGAAAGGAAGACGACGGCATGAGCGAGACCATCGAGATGAAGCCGGCCTCGGAGGACGAGGTCCGCGAGGCCCTGTACGACGTCGTCGACCCCGAGCTGGGCATCGACGTCGTCAACCTCGGGCTGATCTACGGCATCCACATCGACGACGCGAACATCGCGACGATCGACATGACCCTGACGTCGGCGGCCTGTCCGCTCACCGACGTCATCGAGGACCAGGCGAAGTCCGCCACGGACGGCATCGTGAACGAACTGCGCATCAACTGGGTCTGGATGCCCCCGTGGGGCCCCGACAAGATCACGGACGACGGCCGGGAGCAGCTTCGGGCTCTTGGGTTCAACGTCTGAGGCGTACTGAGACGCACTGAGACGCACTGAGATCCACTGAGATCCACGCATGACGAAGGGGCGGCACCCGATTGGGTGCCGCCCCTTCGACATGCTCAGTCCAGACCGGCCACCAGCTGGAACGACGCGTCCGCGCGGTACTGCCCGTAGTGCTGGTACGGGTCGAGGCGGAGCTGGAAGTTGCGGTGGCGCAGGAAGCGGCCCGGGTAGTTCACCGACTCCAGCATGACCGTGCCCGAGGGGTACACGGGGCGGGAGCAGAAGGTGGCGTCCTTGCGGAAGAGGGCCGAGCCGTCGTCGGCGTTCGCGACCAGGACGAAGCTGCGGTGGCGGAGGTAGCGGCCGTCCGCTGTGGTGAAGGAGTAGCAGGAGGAGTCGGCGAGACCGGAGACGCGCTTGAAGGTGGCGTCCTCGCGCTGTTCGGGGCCGGAGCCGATCTGGTCCAGACGGACGTAGCCGTCGCGGACCCGCCAGTAGCGGTCGGGATAGTTGACCGCTCGTATGGATATGCCGCCGGAGGACTTCGGGGGCTTCGACGGGTGGTGGGACGCCGCCGGGGGCTTGGGTGCCTTCTTCGTGGGCTTCGGAGCGGGGGAGGCGCTGGTGGGGGCGCTCGTCGTGGGAGTGGGGGAAGGGCGCGCGCCGTCCTTGCCGGGGGACTCGGTGCCGTTCTCGGACGGTGTCGCGAAGGAGATCAGGCCGCCCGGGGCCGAGCTGCTGAGTGTGGTCGGCTCCGCCGCCTTCTCGGCCGGCTCGTCGGACTCCTTCTCCAGCACGGTGACGGCCGTGACACACGCGGTGACCGTGGCAAGGGCGAGGGCGCCCGCCAGCCAGAGCCGTCGCGTTCCCGGTGCCCGGGTGGTGTCCGGGGCCCAGCCGCTCTCCCACGGACGGTCCTGTGGCGGCCGGGACTTCTCTTCTGACATGCGCTTTTCCTCCAGCGGGGCACCCTTGACGGCGGCGCAGTTGTGGTGGCCCGGTGTGTGATCGGTGACACCGTAGTGGACAGGTGTGAATCCTGGGACGCGTTTGATGAGAGCGGTTTCACTCCGATATCCCGAGGTCCGTTGTGTACGGGTGTACATGCGTTGTGTACGCTCGTACATATGGGTTATCTGCTGCTCGCCGGTGCCATCGCCGCCGAAGTCGGCGCGACCACCGCCATGAAGTACAGCGACGGGTTCAGCAGGCTCGGACCCTCGCTGCTCACCGTCCTCGGATACGTCGTCTCCTTCGCGCTCCTCGCGCAGACACTGAAGACCGTCTCCGTCGGCACGGCCTATGCCATATGGGCCGGCGTCGGCACGGCGGTCATCGCCACGATCGG
Organism: Streptomyces sp. NPDC050546; assembly: GCF_044457425.1. Classification (NCBI taxonomy): domain Bacteria; kingdom Bacillati; phylum Actinomycetota; class Actinomycetes; order Kitasatosporales; family Streptomycetaceae; genus Streptomyces; species Streptomyces sp. NPDC050546. The sequence goes on along the minus strand of NZ_JBITGX010000006.1, from coordinate 156,342 downwards.
CATCCTGTTCATGGGGGAGGGCATGACCGGCGCCAAGGCCGCCGGGATCGCGCTGATCATCGCCGGGGTCGTGGTGCTGAACCTGGGCGGTGCCCACTGATGCCCCGGCGCTACGACCCCGAGCGGCGGCAGCGGATCATCGACGCGGCGATCCGTGTCGTGGGGGAGAAGGGCATCGCCGGACTGAGCCACCGCAGTGCCGCCGCCGAGGCCGATGTGCCGCTCGGCTCCACGACGTACCACTTCAGGACCCTCGACGAACTGCTGGTCGCCGCGCTGCGGCAGGCCAACGAGGGTTTCGCCAAGGTGGTCGCCTCACGCGGCGGTCTGGAGGATCCTCGGACCGATCTGGCCGCCGAACTCGCCGGGTGGATGGGGGAGTGGCTCGCGGGTGACCGGACCGGGGTGGAGCTGGAGTACGAGCTGTACCTGGCCGCCCTGCGCCGGCCCGCCCTGCGGCCCGTCGCCGCCGAGTGGGCCGAGGGGGTCGCCGAGTTGCTGTCCCGGCGCACGGATCCCGTCACGGCGCGGGCGCTGGTGGCGGTGGTCGACGGGATCTGTCTTCAGGTGCTGCTGACGGGGGTGCCGTACGACGAGGCGTACGCCCGGGAGGTGCTGGGACGGGTCGTCGCGGGGGCGGGCGAGTGAGGCCGGTGGCGGGGCCGCCGCCGTGCGTCGCCGACCAGCACGGGAGACGTACCGCCCGGCACGTGAGACGGCCCCGTACCGGTTCGCATGGACCGCCGTTCGCCGGTTAGGTTGCCCTCATGACCGACACGACTGCTCCTCGCACCACCGGCGCCGTGGCCGCCGGCCTCGCCACGATCGCCGCCGACGGCACCGTCCTCGACACCTGGTTCCCCGCGCCCGAGCTCTCCGACGAGCCCGGCCCGTCCGGCACCGAGCGGCTGTCCGCCGAGCGTGCCGCGGAACTGCTCGGCGGCGGCGCGAACGCCGCCGTCGGCCCCGACGCCCGCCGGGGCGTCGAGGTGGTCGCGGTCCGCACGGTCATCGCCTCCCTCGACGAGAAGCCGGTCGACGCGCACGACGTCTACCTGCGGCTGCACCTGCTCTCGCACCGTCTGGTGAAGCCGCACGGCCAGAGCCTCGACGGCATCTTCGGCCACCTCGCGAACGTCGCCTGGACCTCGCTGGGCCCGGTCGCCGTCGACGACCTGGAGAAGGTCCGCCTGAACGCGCGCGCCGAGGGCCTGCACCTCCAGGTGACGAGCGTCGACAAGTTCCCGCGCATGACGGACTACGTGGCTCCCAAGGGCGTCCGCATCGCCGACGCCGACCGGGTCCGCCTCGGTGCGCACCTCTCCGAGGGCACCACCGTCATGCACGAGGGCTTCGTCAACTTCAACGCCGGCACGCTCGGCACGTCGATGGTCGAGGGCCGTATCTCCGCGGGCGTCCTGATCGGCGACGGCTCGGACATCGGCGGCGGCGCCTCCACCATGGGCACGCTGTCCGGTGGCGGCAACGTCATCATCTCCATCGGCGAGCGCTGCCTGATCGGCGCCGAGGCGGGCGTGGGCATCGCCCTCGGCGACGAGTGCGTCGTCGAGGCCGGCCTCTACGTCACCGCCGGCACCCGCGTCACCATGCCCGACGGCCAGATCGTCAAGGCCCGCGAGCTGTCCGGCGCCTCCAACATCCTGTTCCGCCGCAACTCGGTCACCGGCACGGTCGAGGCCCGGCCGAACAACGCGGTGTGGGGCGGGCTGAACGAGATCCTGCACAGCCACAACTGATCCGCTTCGGTCATCGCCGAGCGCCCTCCCGGACCCTGGAACGGCCCGGGAGGGCGCTCGTGTGTTCGGGGCCGTTCCGTCGCCTTGACCTCAAGCAAAGTCGAGGTTCTAGGCTGCCGGGCAAGTGATCGATATCTGGGGGCAGGAGCGGGCGGCGATGATTCTTGTGACCGGTGCGACCGGGAACATCGGAAGGGCTCTGCTGGGGGAGTCGGGCTTGGGGGGTTCCGTGGCTGTGCGGGCTCTGACGAGGGATGCGGGACGGGTCTCGTTTCCCGAGGCGGTCGACGTCGTCGAGGGCGATCTCGCGCGAGCGGATTCCCTGAAGAGCGCGCTGGAGGGGGTGCGTTCGCTGTTCCTGCTGTCGGGGACGGGGGCTGAGGAGGAGGTTCTCGCGGCTGTCCGGCGGGCGGGTGTGGAGCATGTGGTGCTCGTGTCGTCGATCACCGTGCAGACCCATCCGCACCTGCCCGCGGCAGGCGAGAACCTGGCCGTCGAGCGGTTGCTCAAGGACAGCGGTATGGCCTGGACGATCCTGCGGCCGACGCAGTTCGCCTCGAACACGCTGTGGTGGGCGCCGTCGATCCGCGCGGAGGGCGTGGTGCGGGCGCCGTATGCGGACGTCGGGCTTCCCGCCGTGCACCCCGCGGACATCGCCGCGGTCGCCCGGGCGGCTCTGACCGAGCCGGCGCATCGAGGGCGGACGTACGCACTGACCGGGCCGGCACGCGTCACCGTCCGGCAGCAGGTCGCTGCCGTGGCGGCGGCTCTGGGGCGGGCCGTGACCCTCGTCGAGATCAGCCCGGAGGAGGCGCATCGGCAGATGGCGTCCTTCCTGGGGGACGAGACCGCACACGCGGTGCTCGATCTCATGGGCGGGGACGTCAACGACGAGTTGCTGGCGGTGCGCGACACGATCGCGCAGGTCACCGGTTCCTCGGCCAGGTCGTTCCGGCAGTGGGCGGCGGAGAACGGTGACGCCTTCCGCTGAGCCGGGACATATGCGGACGCATGAGCGGGCGTGACCTCGTGACGGGCCAGGCAGATGAACCGGTGGACGCAGGGTCCGATCTGACGCCGAACCGATGAAACGAGGACCGGGCATGAGGAACGACCGGGGCATGAGGAACGAGCGCGAGTGGGTTGTGGCGCGTCGTCTGGCCGGGGCGGTCGCGGTACTGACGGTGTGCTGGATTCCGGCGGGGGCCGCGCACGCCGATGAGACCAACGCGAACTCGCACAACGGTCACCGATTCGGTCTGGTCAACGTCAGCACCGGCCAGGTCGACGACCCGGCGGAGGACGTGCTGGAGCACACGCTGCTGTTCGGTGACGGGTACGCCTGGAACTGAGCCGGTCTTCAGGCGCCGGTGGTGGTCAGGGCTCTGTGGAGTGACAGCAGTCCGTCGGTCGTGGTGCGGTCGGCCGGGCGCAGCGGAGCGCGGACCGGGCCTGCGGGGAGGTGCAGTTCGGTGAGGAGCGCCTTTGTCGTGACGGTGCCCGGCAGGCCTGCCGACATGATCGCCTCGATGAGGGGGGTGGCCCGCTGCTGGAGGCGGGCCGCCTGTGCGGTGTCGCCCGCGTCGAACGCGTCCAGGACCGCTCGTAGATGACCCGGGATCACGTTCGCCACCGTGCTGACGTAGCCCGTGCCGCCTACGGCGTACAGCGCGAGATTGTGCTCGTCGCAGCCCGCGTAGTACGCCAGGTCCGTGCGGTCCAGGACCTTCTGGGCGCCCAGGAAGTCGTACGAGCAGTCCTTGACCGCGACGATCCGGGGGTGTTCGGCGAGGCGGAGGATCGTCTCGGGTTCCACGCGGGTGCCGGTGCGGATCGGGATGTCGTAGATCATGAGCGGAAGTTCGGTGGCGTCCGCGATCTCGCGGAAGTGGGCCTCGATCGAGTCCTGCGGGGGCCTGCTGTAGTACGGCGGGATCACCAACAGGCCGTCCGCGCCCGCCTTTTCGGCCTCCCGGGCCAGCGTGGAGGTGTGCCTGGTGTCCGCGGTGCCGATGCCCGCGACGATCGACGCCCTGTCGTCCACGGCCTCGCGGACGGCGGCGATCAGGGCTGACTTCTCGGCGTCCGTGGTGGTCGGGGATTCGCCTGTCGTGCCGGAGAGTACGAGGCCGTCGCAGCCGTTTGCGATCAGGTGGGTGGCGAGGTGCTGGGCGCCGTCGAGGTCCAGGGTTCCGGTCTCGGTGAACGGGGTGACCATGGCGCAGAGGGCGCGGCCGAACGGTGTCGTCGTCGTCATGTCAGTAGTGTCGGCGGCATGATTGTGTAGCTCCACTTAAATTTTCTACCAGGTAATGGTCAGATTTACTTCGAGGTTGTGCGGGGGCGGTGCGGGTACTCGGGGGTTCCTACTTCGAGAGGAGGCGGAACACTGTGACCGGGACCATGGAACATCGGGTCGTGCACGACGAGCACCACTCCGTGGGCGAGCTCGTCGGACAGGCCGCGGAGCAGCTCTCCACGCTCGTGCGGCAGGAAGTGGCTCTCGCCAAGGAGGAGCTGGCCGAGAAGGGGCGGCGTGCGGGGCGTGGCGGTGGGCTGCTCGGTGCGGCGGGTGCCGTCGCGTATGCCGGGTTTCTCGCGCTGGCCGGTACGGGGGTCGCCGCCCTCTCGCTGGTGCTGTCCGTGTGGGCCGCGGCGCTCATCGTGACGGGGGTGCTGTTCGTCATCGCGGCTGTGCTGGGTGTGGTCGGCCGGGGGCAGCTGCGCCGGGCCACGCCTCCGACGCCTGAGGAGGCCCTTGGCAGCGTGAAGGCGGACGTGGAGGAGATCAGGGAAAGGGCGCATCGATGACGGACGCGACGGGCGGGGCCAAGGGGCCCGATGAGCTGCGGCGGCAGATCGAGCGGACTCGGAGTGAACTCGGCAACACGGTGGAGGAGTTGGCGGGGAAGGCGGATGTGAAGGGGCGTGCGCGGGCGCGGGCGGCTGATCTCCGGGACAAGGCCGGGGCGATGACGGTGCAGTTGCGCAGCAGTGCGGTGGAGGCTGGGCATACGGTGCAGGACAGGGCGACGCATACGGGGCCCCGGCCCGTGCGGAACGCTGTTCAGGCCGGGTTGCGGCATCCGCGGCCGGTGCTGGTGGTGGGGGCGGCCGCGGGGGCGGTGGTGGCTGTCGGGGTGTTGCGGCGGAGGCATCATCACGGGCATCGGTGATCGCGTAGCGCCTGAGGCCGGGTGGGGGTCGGGGCCGCGCCGGGGGGTGTCCGTCCTCGGATTGGCGCGATGGACTTGCGAACCGGCTCACTGTCCGTTGACGCGCCAACCGCTGCGGGCGGACACCCCCCGACACGTCCCCTTGCGTAGTCCCTCCCTAGCTGCGGGCATGCGTGCCGCTAGGGGCGGCACGGGTGGGCGCGGCGGCACCCCGCTCCGCCGGGGCGCACCCACCCAGCCCCAGCATCGACGCCGCGCACCGGAAACCTTCGCTTGACCTCAAGCTTGGTTGAGATTGAAAGGTGGGGTGCGTACGCATTCGGCGAACCGCGACTGGAGTGTTCAATGAGCCGTCGGACCGAGCAGCACCCCGATCTCACCGACCCGCGTATCGGTGCTCCCTTCTTCAGTACCTGGCGCGTGGGGACGCCCGAGCGGCAGGAGCGGACTGTGGAGGCGATCGGGAGTACGTGGGAGCGGCGGCCCTGGCCCGCTGATGGTCTGCTGGGATATCACGTGTACGTGGGGCATGACGGATCCACGCTGATGCACCACTCGCAGTGGAGCGGTGAGCAGGCCTTCGAGGCGTTCGTGAAGACGCATCGGCAGGAGCGGGTCGACGAGATCGACACCGCCGTGCCGGGGATCGAGCGCGTGGGGCTCGGGAGGTACCGGCGGTATCGCAGCCTGGAGAGGGCCGTCGGGGACGTGCGGGTGCCGGGGTTGATCGTCACCGTGCGGGTCGACTTCGAGGACGGTGCCGGGGCGGGGCCGGAGGAGTGGGTCGACCTGGTGGTGAAGGCCCTGGGGGACGATCAGGACGGGGATGCCGGGCTGATCTCCGCTCACTTCCATCTGAGTACCGATGGCGGGCATGTGCTGAATTACGCCGAGTGGGAGAGTGACCAGGCCTATGACGATGCCCTGGCTGCGTCGGGGAGCGAGGGTGCCTGGGAGCGGGTGCGGACGTATCCGGGGATGAAGGGGTCGAGCGGGAGCCGGTATCGGCATGCTCTGGGGCTTGTGCCGGGGTGAGTGGTGTGAGGTGGGCCGGCTGAAGCGGTTGTTCAGCCGGCCCTTGTGGGCTACGGGCGGAAGCGCAGGACCTGGGGGTCGTGGTCGCTGATCTGGTCGTTGAACTCCGCGTTGGTGTGCACGCTGTCGTACTCGAAGTCGCAGTCGCGGCGGATCGACGGGCTGATCAGGATCTGGTCGAGGACCTGGCTGTTGCCCTGGTAGACGTACGAGTAACGCTCGTTGCGGGGGAGGGACTTGACCGCCGACCAGAGTTCGCCGCGGCCCTCCAGGAGCTTCGTGGTCTGTGAGAACTCGAAGTCGTTGATGTCGCCCAGGGTGACGACGTCGGCGTTCTTCTGGGTGTCGAGGATGTCCTTGACGAAGGCGTTCACCAGGGTGGCCTGCTGGTGGCGCTGGGTCTCGGAGCTGCGGGACGGCGGCTGGTACTGGGAGGTCAGGCCCTGGTCGCCGCCCTTGGAGTTGAAGTGGTTGGCGATCACGAAGACCGTGCGGCCGCGGAAGGTGAACTCGCCGGCCAGCGGCTTGCGGCTGTTCTTCCAGGCCTCGTCGGCCGGCGCGATGCGGCCGGGGCTGAGCGTGAGGTGGGCCTTGCCGCGGATCTTCGTCACGTCGGTGGCCGTGGTGGCGTCACCGCCCGCGCGGTCGGCGAAGGAGACCCGCTTCGGGTTGAACAGGAACGCCTGGCGGATGTTGCCGCCCGGCTCGCCGCCGTCGGTGTTGTTCGCCGGGTCGATGGAGCGCCAGTCGTACTTCGGGCCACCGGCCGCGACGATCGCGTCGATCAGCTTGGTCATCGTCTGGTCGGCGGCGACCGTGCCGTCGTTCGTCGCGCCGTTGTTGTCCTGGATCTCCTCCAGGGACACGACGTCCGGCGACTTCAGGTTGTTCACGATCGCGGCGGCGTGGGCGGCGAACGTGTCGTCCGACGGGTCGAGGTTCTCGACGTTGTATGTCGCTACCGCGAGTTCGCCGCTCTGCTGCTTGCGGGTCGTCTCGCGCTTCAGGCTTCCGGTCCTGAGCGTGCCGAGCTCGCTCGCGACCAGGGTGTAGCCGCCGAACTGGTTGTAGTCGAGCGGGCCCGCCGTCGTACCGGTGAGGGTGTCGCCCACGTTCGCCTTCGGGAAGTCGGCCGTCGATCCCAGGGACTGGATCTGGAGGCGGCCGGTGTTCTGGGCGTCGTAGGAGCCGTAGACCGTGCCGCCGTGGCGGTTGCGGTTCTCGTGCGGCTTCACCGTCACCCAGAGTTCGGTGTACGGGTCGGTGGCGCCCACGACACGGGTGTCGGAGACGCGGACCGTCATGCCCTCCAGTGCCTCGTAGTGGTCCAGGGCGTACTTCGAGGGCTTGAGGGCGAGGCCGTTGACCGAGCCGTTGGCGGTCGTGTCGCCGAGGGGTGCGTAGGCGGCGGGGACCGACCGGGAGGTGATCGTGGTGGCGGCGGGGAGCTCGTTGCCGCTGGAGAGGACCGTGAACGCCGGCTTGGTGATCTCCGTCAGCGACTGGTTGCCGGAGGTGGCGCCCCCGGGGACGTACTCCGCGACCGTGCCGCTGACCGTGACGGAGTCACCGACGGCGACCCCCTTCGGCGCCGAGCTGGTGAAGACGAAGACGCCCTCGCTGGTCGCCGGGTCGGCGTCCGGGTTCGGGTCCTGGATCCAGAAGCCGCGGGAGGAACCGTACGTCCGGATGCCGGTGACGATTCCGGTCACGTCGGTGACCTGCTTCCCGGCGTACGGGGAGGTCCGGGTGTTGCCCTGGATGTCGTGGACGCGGACGGAGTCCGCGTGCGCGGGGGTGGTGAGGACGATCGTGGATGCCGCGGAGCACACGGCGGCGACGGTGAGCGCGGCGAGACGCGCGGACGACTTGCTCGGCAACGGGATTCCCTCCGGGGACATGACAGGTGCCGGGACGAGGGTGGTGCGTGGACTGTCTGCCGCTACCTGTGGGGCGGGCGGTGTGACGCGCGTAGCGGGCGGTGGACGGGCGGGCGGGGTGGGGCCGGCCCGGTGAACAACTGTCCGCCGACTTCTACGCGCGTCAATCTCCAGCCTGGTCATGTCACTTGTCAAGGTTTCGGCCATGTACGGCGGCTGACCGGGAGATGAAGTGGGCGGCATGGGTGGAAATCCGTCTAGGCTGAGCGGCTGAGTCGTAAAAGGCGCCCTAGGAGAAACAGCCGATGTCAGACAGCTCCCCCCTGCCGCCGGTGCGGCTGACTTCCGAAGCGGAGCTGGCGCGTGCCGCACTGTCCACCCCGTTGCTGTCCCGGGCCGCCCGGCTCGCCCGCTGGGCCGGGCCGGACACCCGTGTCGACGCCGGGGGAGGGCTCGTCGACGAGCAGCTGCCCGCGGCGGTCGAGACGCTCGGGCTGAGCGGGGACGACGCCGCCGCCGACGCCAGTGAGGCGTGGCGGGTGGCCGTGGACGCCGGGCTCGTCGAGGTCGTCGACGAGGAGGAGGGCACCGTCCGGGCGGGCGAGGACCTGGCCCTGCTCACCGGTGGCTCGCCGCAGGACGTGCTCGCCCTGTGGCTCGCGGCCCTGGAGACGGTGCTCGCCGACGCGAGCGTGCCCGACCTGGAGGGGCTCGCGGATCTCGTCGACGAGGACGGCGAGCTCGACCTCTCCGCCCTCGACTGGGACCCCGAGTCCGAGGCCGAGTTCCTCGACGGTGTGCTCGGCAACCTCTATCTGCTGACCGTCGGCGAGGACACGCCCGGTGACGCGCCGGTGCCGCTGCCCGCGCTGGCCGCGTCGGTGATCGTGCCCAGCGACATGGGCGAGCCCACCAACGACGTACTGGAGCAGGTGTCCGACGCGATGATGCGGCTGGACGACCAGTTCCGGATGCTCGAGCCGGTGGGGTTCGTGGAGTACCAGCCGGTGGACGAGGCGCTCATGGCCGACGCCGACGAGGAGCCCGCGGCGCCCGTCGACGACACCGACGTCTCCCGGTACGGCATGGTCCGGCTCACCCCGCTCGGGCTGTACGGAATGCGCGCCCGGCTGCTGGAGGCCGGGTTCGAGGCACCGGCGGTCGGGGATCTCGCGGACAAGGGGGCCGACGCGCTGCTCGACGGCACGGCGGAGTTCCCGCCGGGGGCGGCGCAGGCCGAGACCCAGCAGTGGCTGGAGCGGCGGGAGTCCCTGGCCGCGGCACGGGAGCTGCTGGCGGCGGCGCGGGGCTCGGATGCCGGGGCGCCCCTGCGGCGGTTGCGGTGTCAGCAGGCCCTGTCGCTGGTGGGGGCTTCGGCCGAGCCGGCGCTGCGGGAGGTCCTCGACGACGCCGAGCTGGGCGGGCTCGCGCGGGTGTGGCTGACCGAGCACGGGGCGGCGGACGTGCCCGCTCCGTCCGAGGCGATGGTGTACTGGCTGACCATCGACACGGTGGCCGCGCAGCTTGCGGCAGAGGGCAATTCCGAGGAGTTGCGGGCCCTGGTGCAGGGGCTCGCTCAGCAGCACAGCGGGTTCTTCGCGGCGGTGTGGCGGGTGGATCATCCTGCCGTGGCCGATGTGCTGGAGGCGATGGGGCGGCTGCATCCGGACAAGAAGGTGGCGAAGGAAGCACGGAAGGCGGCGTTCAAGGCGCGCTCGCAACAGGGTGGTTGACCTTGCCTTAGCGGGTGCGGCGCCGTCTTGGCTTATCGCGCAGTTCCCCGCGCCCCTGGGGTGTTGTTCAACCGGCGTTCATGAGTGAGCGGGACGGTTTCGCCGAACGAGGTCCGCCACCCTCCACGGCATACTCACCGTCACAGGAGACACCATGTCGCTCACCCGCAGGGACTTCGCCAGAACCTCCGCGATCACCGGTGCCGGTGTCGCGCTGGCGGGCAGTGTCGGCGCCCTCGCCACCGCACCGAACGCCCTCGCGTCCTACGACACCGACAGTGCGGGGGAGGCGTCCGCGGACGCCCGGCACGGCGTCGGCTACGGGCCGCTCGTCGCGGACCCCAAGGGCATCCTCGCGCTGCCCGCCGGCTTCAAGTACCGGATCCTCACCTACAGCGGGAAGACGAAGCTGGAGTCCGGCGAGTTCACGCCGTCCAACCACGACGGCACGGCCACCTTCGACGGTCCCCGCGGCACCACCCTGCTCGTCAACAACCACGAGCTGAAGGGCCCGCGCGCCAACTGGGAGCACCCCGTGCCGCTCACCGAGGGCCTCGTCTACGACTCGGCCGCCGCCGGTGGCTGCACGGTCGTCGAGGTGCGCCCCGACGGACGGGTCGCCGAGTGGGTCGGCATCGCCGGCACCTCCACCAACTGCGCCGGCGGCAGCACCCCCTGGGGCACCTGGCTCACCTGCGAGGAGAACTCCGACAAGGCCGGCGTCAACGGCATGACCAAGGACCACGGCTATGTGTTCGAGGTCGATCCGTGCGACCGGCGCGCCAACCGCGGCCCCAAGCCGCTGAAGTTCTTCGGCCGCTATGACCACGAGGCCGTCGTCATCGACCCCAGGCGCGGCCACGCCTACCTCACCGAGGACGCCGCCGACCCCAACGGCCTCTTCTTCCGCTGGACCCCGCCCAAGGGCTTCGAGTACGGCCCCGGGAAGTTCCGCAAGCTCGCCGACGACGCCGGTGTCCTCCAGGCGCCCAAGTGCTTCGACTCCGGCGGCAAGTTCGTCGACGACCTGTCCCGGGCCACGAAGATCGGCACCGTGTACGGCGTCGACTGGGTGGACGTCCCCGACCGCGACGCCCGCACCACCCCCGTGCGCAAGCAGTTCAAGGACGACCAGATCACCCGCGCCCGCAAGCTGGAGGGCATGTGGTGGGGCGACGGCGGTGCCTACATCGTCTCCTCGTACGCCCGTGAGGAGAGCCCCGTCCAGCACGACGGGCAGGTCTGGTTCTACGACCCCAAGCGCCGGACGCTGACGTTGAAGGTCCTGCTCGGAGTGAACCCCGACCCGTCGAAGGACGGCGCGTTCGACGGTCCGGACAACATCACCGTCTCGCCGTACGGCGGTCTCGTCATCGCCGAGGACGGGGAAGGGGTGCAGCACCTGTTCGGGGCCACCGACAGCGGACGTACGTACCCGATCGCCCGCAACGACCTGAACATCGGCACCGAGGAGGAGCCGGAATACAGCGAGTTCACCGGCGTCACCTTCTCTCCCGACGGCCGGACGCTGTACGCCAACATTCAGACGCCGGGCATCATGCTGGCCATTACCGGCCCCTGGAAGCGCCAGAAGCGGTAGAACGCCGAGTCACCCGTACGAGTGGGGGCGTCCGATTCGGCGGACGCCTCGTGCTCCTGGACATACGGTTCACGCGTGTCCAAGTTGTGCGAGAAGTGCGGTGCGCCGGTGAAGAGGAAGGGCAGGCGCTTCTGCAGTAACCGGTGCAGCCTCGCAGGTACCGCCACGCAGCGGGCACAGGCCCGGCGCAGGCCGAAGCCGGTGTGCCCTCAGTGCGGCGGTCGTGTCCTGACCAAGGGCGCGGTCCATTGTGGCCGCGCCTGTGCCAACCTGACCCGTCGGCAGGAGGCGGAGGCGCGTCGTGGGGAGCTTGCGCCGTGCCGCCGTTGCGGGACGACGGAGCGCCGCCGCCGCTGCGACGGGCCGTACTGCTCATGGGAGTGCTTCAACGAGGACCGCTACGAGCGGACGGGCACGTTCGCTCGATGGCTTGCTGCGTGGCAGGCGGGCGAGGTCAGCGGCACCCGTGAGGACGGAAGCCCCGACTGGCGTGTGCGCCAGGCCTTGGTGCTGCTCCGGGGACAGCGCTGCGAGAAGTGCGGCTGGGCCGAGGTCAACCCGGTGTCCGGCCGTGTGCCCTTGCATGTCGATCATGTCGACGGAGACCGCACGAAGAACCGTCCGGTGGACTTCCGCCTGCTGTGCCCGAACTGCCACGCGCTGACGCCGAACTATCAGCACCTCAACAACCCGAGGGTGCAACCTGTGCGCCAGAAGCAGAGCCGCAGGTATCAGGAGGTCTGGCTGAGCGAACGTACGGCATAGGGGACGCTCACTCACGCCCGCCAAGCGCGGCATCGCCGACGCCGTGCGCCGCCTCTACCACGGCAAGGCGCTGCTGAAGTACGACACCGCCTCCAAGGGGTACCGCTTCGGCGACATCCTCAACCTCGTGCACGCGGCCCCGGACCCGGACAAGCCGTGGCAGGGCGAGCTGTTCCGCTACGCCCTCGACCGGCGGCACAACCCCGACACCGCGGTGCCGCCGGAGGCGGACCGCGTCCTCGCCGCGCACCGCGAGCTGATGGCGCTGCCGGTCGCAGAGCGGCGGGCGGTCGTGACGGCCGAGGGCGGTGCCGAGCGGCTGGCCGCGGCCGGAATGACGTGGGAGACGCTGGCGGGCTGGCTCCAGGGGCCGATGGACAAGGCGGCCTGGGAGGCCGTGATTCCGTCCATGGGCGCCATGGCGCTCGTGCGCAACCTGCGGAACTTCGACGAGGCCGGGGTGTCCGACGAGGTCGCCGAGCGGGTCGCCGCGCGGATCAGCGACCCGGCGGAGGTCACGCGTTCGCGGCAGCTCCCCTTCCGGTACCTCGCCGCGTACCGGCACGCTCCGTCACTGCGCTGGTCGTACGCGCTGGAGCGGGCCCTCGGCCACTCGCTGGCCAACGTGCCCGCGCTGCCCGGCCGGACGCTCGTGCTGGTGGACCGCTCGGGCTCGATGTTCTGGTCCCGGCTGTCCGACCGACGGAGGCGGTGCGCCGGCACTACCGGAAGCACGACCGGGTGCTGATCGTCACCGACGAGCAGTACACGCACCACCGGCAGGGCGACCCGACCGAGCAGGTGCCGGCCGATGTGCCGGTCTACACCTGGAACCTCGCGGGGTACCGGGCGGGCCACGGCCCGACGGGTACCGCGAACCGGCACACCTTCGGCGGCCTGTCGGACGCGGGTTTCCGGATGATTCCGCTGATCGAGGCCTCCCGGGACGCCGACTGGCCCTGGGTGGCCTGAGAGACCGTGGCCCGCACCGCGTGGGGAGTGCGGGCCATGGTCCTCTCCCGTGCCTCTTGTCCGCGAGGGAAGCTGACATCTAACATTTCAGTTATGGAGGCCATCCGGCCCGTGCCCCGGACCCTGCTCAGGGACCGGGCGTACGCGGCGATCCGGGACGCCATCGTGGCCGGGGAGATCGAGCCCGGTGCGGTGGTGCGGGACGCAGAGCTCGCGGAGCGGCTCGGGCTCTCCCGGGGACCCGTGCGGGAGGCGTTCTCCCGGCTGGTGGACGAGGGGCTGCTGGAGAGCAAGCCGCAGAGCTACACGCGGGTGACTCCGCTCGTGGCCTCCGACGTGCGGGACGCCGCCGCCGTGGTCGGCGCCATGCACGAGCTGGTGACGCGGGTCGCCGTGCCCCGGATGAAGGCCGCGGACATCGAGGCGATGCGCGCCGCCAACGAGCGGTTCTCCGCCGCCGTCACCAGCGGAGACGTGGACGCGGCCCTGCGTGCCGACGACGCGCTGCACGAGGTCCTCGTCCGGGTGAGCGGCAATCGCGCGGCCGCCGCGACCGTCGCCCGCTACACCCCGCTCATCCGCCGCCTGGAGCGGCGGCGCTTCGGTCAGGGCGGGAGCTGCCGTTCGGCCGGGCTGCACGAGCGGCTGATCGAGGCCTGTGCGGCGGGTGACGTGGCCGAGGCGGTCCGCGTCACGGCCGAGATCTGGCGGGGGCTCGAAGAACTCGCCGACTGAGACCGACCCCCGACCCCGGGAGGACCCATGTCCCTTTCCTCGTACGAGCGCTACCCCCTGCTCTTCGGGCCGTCGCCGGTCCACCGTCTGGAGCGGCTGACCGAGCACCTGGGCGGTGCCTCCCTCTGGGCCAAGCGCGAGGACTGCAACTCCGGTGTCGCGTACGGCGGGAACAAGACCCGCAAGCTGGAGTACCTGGTCGCCGACGCGCTCGCCCAGGGCTGTGACACGCTCGTGTCGATCGGCGGGGTGCAGTCCAACCACACCCGCCAGGTCGCGGCCGTCGCCGCCCGGGCCGGGCTCAAGTGCGTGCTCGTGCAGGAGAGCTGGGTGGACTGGCCCGACGCCGTGTACGACAAGGTCGGCAACATCCTGATCAGCCGGCTCGCCGGGGCCGATGTGCGGCTGGTGAGGGCCGGGTTCGGGATCGGGTTCAAGGAGAGCTGGGAGCAGGCGCTCAGGGAGGTCGAGGAGGGCGGCGGGAAGCCGTACGCCATTCCGGCCGGTGCCTCCGATCATCCGCTGGGCGGCCTCGGCTTCGCCGCCTGGGCGCATGAAGTGGTGCGGCAGGAGCGGGAGCTGGGCGTCTTCTTCGACACCGTGGTCGTGTGCTCGGTGACCGGGTCGACGCAGGCCGGCATGGTCGCCGGGTTCGCCGCGCTGGAGGAGGTGGGTGGGCGGCCCCGGCGCGTGCTCGGTATCGACGCCTCGGCCAAGCCGGCCGCCACCCGTACGCAGATCGCCCGGATCGCCCACAACACCGGCAAGCTCATCGGCCTCGAGCGCGAGGTGACCGAGTCCGACGTCGAACTCGACGAGCGGTACCACGCGGGCGTCTACGGCGTCCCCGACGAGACCACCCTGGCGGCGATGCGGCTCGCGGCCCGCACGGAGGGCATGGTCACCGACCCCGTGTACGAGGGGAAGTCCATGGCCGGGATGATCGATCTGGTCTCGCGCGGGGAGATCGGCCGTGACTCCACGGTCCTCTACGCCCACCTCGGCGGGCAGCCGGCGTTGAACGCGTACAGCGCGCTGTTCTGAGGGGGCCTTGAGCGCTGGGGCGGCACCGGGTGGGCCCCGTCCGCTCCGAGCGGCGCCCGCCCGCGCGTGCGAGGCGTACCGGAAGGGTTGTCGGCGGGGGATCGTGCGGTGGAGGTGGGACCAGGCCCGATCTGGCGGCGGGTGCCGAAAGGGGGGCGCGGGCGCGGGTGTTCGGGGGAGCGCGGGAATCAACCTGCCGGTGGGTGGGTTGTCAGCGGGTACCCGAGATCACGGAGGAGCCCCATGCCCGAGGAATCAGCCGTTCGTGAGCTCCGGCTCGTCGTGACCGCCGACGACTACGACGCCGCGCTGCACTTCTACCGGGACGTGCTCGGTCTGGGCGAGAAGGGAGCCTTCGCCTCGGAGGGCGGGCGGGTCACGATTCTCGATGCCGGGCGGGCCACGCTGGAGCTGACCGATCCGAACCACGCGGCGTTCATCGACGAGGTCGAGGTGGGGCGGCGGGTGGCCGGTCATGTCCGGGTCGCCTTCCAGGTGGACGACTCCGTCGCCGTCACGGCGAAGCTCGCCGCCGCCGGAGCCGAGGTCGTCGCCGAGCCGACGCGCACCCCCTGGAACTCCCTGAACTCCCGGCTGGAGGCCCCCGGTGCCCTGCAGCTGACGCTGTTCACCGAGCTCGGCGACTGAGCGGCCCACCTCGCTGCCCCTGCCGGGCCGCGTCCGGCGCCGGATACAGTGCTCAGCGTGTGGACCGACAAACAACGGGTGGAGCCGGGTGACGAGCGGCCCGACGGTGCCCGGCGCCGGGCCACGATCCACGATGTCGCACGCCTGGCCGGGGTGTCTCGCCAGACGGTCTCCCGGGCGGTCAACGACAAGGGCGAGATCGACCCGGGCACCAAGGAACGGGTGCTGGAGGCGGCGCGGCTCCTGGACTACCGGCCCAGCCGGTTCGCGCGCGGACTCGTCCAGAAGGGCGCGGTGACGGCGGGCCTGGTCATCCCGGACCTGCGCAACCCGTTCTTCCCCGAGGTGGCCGCCGGAGTGCTGGAGGCGGCCGAGCAGCGCGGCTGGCAGGTCGTCGTGTGGGACTCCCGTATCGACGATGCCAGGGAGCGGCAGGCGCTCGACGTGCTCTCCCACCAGACGGACGCGGTCGTGGGCTACTTCAAGGATTCGGACGAGGTGCTCACCCGGCACCTCGGGGGCGTGCCGCTGGTGCTGCTGGAGCGCGGCCCGCAGCAGACCCGGTTCGCGGCCGTCGGCATCGACGCCTCGGCCGGTGTCGAGCAGGGCATCGCCCACCTGGTCGGGGCCGGGCACCGCCGGATCGGCATGCTGGACGGCGAGCGTGAGTCCGGTGCCCGCAAGCAGGCCTTCCTCGAGCAGGTCCGGAGGCACGGTCTGCCCGTCGACGAGAGCTGGATCGTGCTGTGCCCTGAGCACAGCGTGACCGGGGGCGAGGCCGGCATGGAGCGGCTGCTGGACGCGCGGCCGGAGATCACCGCGGTCTTCGGCTTCAACGATCTGATCGCGGTCGGGGCGATGCGTACCGCCCGGCGCCGTGGCCGCGGGGTTCCGGACGATCTGGCCGTGCTGGGCTTCGACGGTCTCTCCCTGGGCGAGCTGGTGGACCCCGCCCTGACCACCCTGCACATCGACAAGCGGCAGCTGGGACGGCTGGCCGTGGAGCAGATGGCCCGGCTGTGCGCCGGCGAGGAGCCGCTGCGGGGCGCGGACGCCTGGATCACGCCCGAACTGGTCGTGCGCGAGTCCGCCTGACTCCTCGGGCCGTCGCATCCCGTCCGTAGATCGGCCCCGCCGTTCCCTTGACACCGGTTTTCGGGCGCCCCGATACTCAACGGCAACGCTCACGTGAACGTTCACGAACCCCCAGAAGTCCCCATCGTGACACCGTCGGCCCGACCACCACGCGCCCGCCGACATCGTTGTCTTCGCTTCCTCATCCCGGAAGCGCCCGAAGCATCCGAAGCGTCCCCCCATCCCCGTGAGAACGGGCCCGCGGCAGCGCCTTCTCCCCGGCCGCGGTACGCCCGGAAAGCGAGTGCGCGCCCATGGAACACCGAACGATGTCCCGCAGACGCTTTCTGGGGGCCTCCCTGGGCGGCGCGGGAGCGGGCCTGCTCGGACTGACCGGATGCGGGGCCGAGGCGGGATCGGCCTCCACCGGCACGGACCACCTCAGCCTCTGGTACTGGAAGGGCTCGCTCAGCGACAAGCTGCTCGCCACCGCCAGGCGCGGCGTCCCCGGCGTGCCCGGGCTGCGGGTGAAGGGCTCCCAGATCCCGGACGGCGAAATCGACTCCAAGGTGCGCACAAGTCTCGCCGCCCGCGCCTACGTTCCGGACCTCACGGTCGTCAACAGCGACAACCTCGCCACGTTCTTCCCCGACGAGAACGAGTTCCTCGACCTGCGCACCCTCGGCGCGGAGTCCGTCCGTGACCAGTACCTCGACTGGAAGTGGAAGGCCTGCTTCACCCCGACGGGCAGGATGATCGGCTTCCCGCTGGACGCCGGCCCCACCGCGCTCTACTACCGCAGGGACCTCTTCGAGAAGGCCGGACTGCCCCATGAACCGGCGGATGTCGCCGAAGGGGTGCCCACCTGGGAGAAGTTCATCGCCGCCGGACGGACCCTGCGGGCGAAGGGCCCCGGCAAGCCCTACCTCGTGAGCAACATCGGCAACGTCTTCCAGCAGGTCCTGCTCCAGAGCCCCCGGCAGTTCGTGGACGCCGACAACCGCTTCATCGGTGATCAGGAGCACGTCCGCCGCGCCTGGGATGTCTCCGTGGAGATCCTCCGGCAGAAGCTCAGCGCCCGGATCACCGACGGCACGCCCGACTTCAACGCGGCCATGAGCGGGGGCCGCGTCGCCACCATGACCACGGCGGTGTGGGCCATCTACGGCCTGAAGGACACCGCACCCAAGACCTCCGGGGCGTGGCGGCTGACCACCCTGCCCGACGGCCCCTGCAACTACGGCGGCTCCTACGTCACCCTGACCCGCTACTGCCGGGAACCGGAAGCGGCCTTCGCCTTCCTGAAGTGGCTGCTCAGCCCCGCGAACCAGCTCAAGAGCTACCAGGAGATGGCCCTGTTCCCCACCACTCCGGCCACCTACGCCGACCCGGCGATGCACAAGCCCGACCCCTTCTTCGGCGGTCAGCAGCCCATCGACGTCTTCGGCCCGGCCGCACAGAAGGCCCCGGTCGTCTACTTCAGCCCTTACGAGGAGACCGCCAACACCCCGTTCTTCCAGGAGCTGACCAATGTGGAGATGCTCGGCAAGAACCCCGACCGGGCGTGGCGGGACGCCGTGGACACGGCCGAGACCACTCTGTCCCGGGTGGGGGTGAGCTGACATGGCCACGGTTCTCGATCCGGCCGGAGCGCCGGCGGCCGACGAGCGGCGGCCTGCTCGCCGTACCAGGTCAACCACCCCGGGCGGACGCAAGCGTCATATCCCGCCCCTGCTCGCCATCTCCCCGTTCTACGTGCTGTTCGCGGTCTTCGGCGCGTTCCCGATCGTCTTCTCCGTCTACCTGTCCTTCCAGGACTGGGACGGCATCGGGGACATGCGCTTCGTCGGGTTCAAGCAGTACGGCTGGCTGCTCCAGGACTCGGTGTTCTGGCACTCGGTGCTCAACACCTTCGAGATCTGGCTGCTGTCGACGGTGCCGATGCTGTTCCTGGCCCTGGTGCTGGCCTTCCTGCTGCACTCGCAGGTCCGCTTCAGCGGCGTCTACCGGGTGGCGTACTTCATCCCCAACGTGACCTCGATGGTCGCCATGACCGTCGTCTTCGGCTCGGTCTTCGCCCAGGCGGGCCTCGCCAACGCGGTGCTGCGGGCGGTCGGCGTGGACGGGATCGGCTGGCTGTCCTCCGAATGGGGCATCAAGTCGTCCGTCTCCCTCATGATCATCTGGCGGTGGGTCGGCTACAACGCGCTGATCTTCCTGGCGGGCCTCCAGGCCATCCCCACCGAGCACTTCGAGGCCGCGCGCGTCGACGGCGCGAACAGCCGGCAGACCCTCTTCCGGGTCGTACTGCCGCAGCTGCGGCCCGTGGTGCTGTTCGCGGCCGTCACCTCCACCATCAACGGCCTGCAGATCTTCACCGAGTCCCAGGTGCTCTTCCAGTCGTCCGACGTCGGAACCACGGGCGGTCCGGGACAGGAGGGAATGACCATCGTGCTCTATCTGTGGCAGAAGGCCTTCATGGAGCACCAGTTCGGCTACGGCGCCGCGATGGGCTGGGTCCTCTTCGCGATCATCGCGATCTTCACCGTCATCAACTGGCGGCTGGTCGCCGGCTCGGACGACGACCGTCGTCCCGGCATCGCCGGTCTGCTGCGCCGCAAGGGGGCTCGTAATGGCCGCTGACGACAGGACGACCGGCAGCGCGGGCCTGGCCATCGGCTCCGGCAGCAGGCTCAGCCGTATCGGCGTGCGGGCGACGCTGCTGTTCGGGGTGCTGGTCTCACTCTTCCCCTTCTACTGGCTGGTGGTGCTGGCCTCCGGGACCACGCAGGACATCTACCGCTACCCGCCCAAGCTGCTTCCGGGGCCGCATCTGCTGGACAACATGGGGCGGGTGCTCGACACCGTCGACTTCTTCGGCTCGCTGTTCAACACCGTCGTCGTCGCCGTGCTCGGCACCGCGCTGGTGCTGTTCTTCGACTCGCTGGCCGCGTTCGCCTTCGCCAAGTACGAGTTCCCGGCGAAGAAGTTCCTCTTCGGCACGCTGCTGGTGACGTACATGATCCCGGCGCAGCTCTCCCTGGTGCCGCAGTTCGTCACCATGGCCGAGTTCGGCTGGGCGGGCTCGCTGAAGGCGCTGATCATCCCCGGCGCGGCGAACGCGTTCGGCATCTTCTGGATGCGCCAGTACGCCCAGAACTCACTGCCGGACGAGCTGCTGGACGCGGGGCGGATCGACGGGGCCGGCTTCTTCCGCCTCTACTGGACGGTCGCCCTGCCGCTGTTCCGCCCGGCCCTGGCCTTCCTCGGCATCTTCACCTTCATCGGCCTGTGGAACGACTACATCTGGCCCCTGGTCGTCATGATCGACCCGGACAAGGTCACCCTCCAGGTCGCCCTGGCCAATCTCAACGTCCTCTACAACACCGACTACTCGCTGGTGATGGCGGGCGCGTTGATGAGCGTCATCCCGCTGATCCTGGTGTTTTTGGTCGGGGCGCGGCACTTCCTGCGGGATCTGGCGGCGGGGGCCATGAAGTCGTGAGGCGGGTGGGCCGGATCTCGCCTCGATAGGATGCGGGGAATGTCCCCGTTCTGCAGGGAGTGACTGTGGCGCAGGTCCGGCCCATGCGGGCGGACGCCCGGCGTAACTACGCGCGGTTGCTGGAGGCGGCCGGGGAGGCGTTCGCCGAGCACGGGGAGAGCGCGTCGCTCGATGACATCGCGAAGCGGGCCGGGGTGGGCTCCGGCACGTTGTACCGGCACTTTCCGACCCGGCACGCGCTGCTGGAGGCGGTGTATCTCGACCGGATCGAGGCGATCGCGGCCCGGGCCGATGCGCTGGCGGCCAGGCTGGCGCCGGGTGAGGCGCTGGTGGAGTGGCTGTACGAGCTCGGTGCCGGGCTGATCGAGGTGCGTGGGCTCAAGGCGCTGCTGGGTCCGGCCGTCACGGACACGGGTGCCCCCGTGGGGGCGGCCTGCGGTGACTCGGTGAAGGGGGCGGCGGGGCGGCTGGTGCGCGCGGCGCGGGAGGTGGGCGCGCTGCGGGGGGATGTCGAGCCGATCGATGTGCTGCGGCTGGTGCATGGGGTCGCCGCGGCGGCGGAGCTGGCGGATACGGAGCGTGGGTATGTGCGGCGGTATCTGATGCTGTTGGTGGAGGGGTTGCGGCCGAGGGGTGGGTGAGTGGCGGTGCGTTGCGGGTCGCCGGTCTCGGGCGCCGTGGGGGTGCGGAGGCTTGCAGGGTGCGGGGGGTGTGTGGCTTTTCGCGCAGTTCCCCGCGCCCCTGAGGGGGTGGGGGTGTGGGGGGTTTGGAGGGTGCGGGGGGTGTGTGGCTTGTCGCGCCGTTCCCCGCGCCCCTGAAGGGGCGCGGGGGGCAAGGGTGTTTACAAGGCCTGGGCTGCCGGCTTGACCATGCCTCGGACTGTGCGGGACTTGACGAAGTCGCCCATGGCGGTCATGTCCCACTCGCCGGAGAACTGGCGGATCAGCTTGGCCATCATCACGCCGGTCTGCGGCTCGGCGCTGGTGAGGTCGAAGCGGACCAGTTCCTCGCCCGTCGTGCCGTCCAGGAGGCGGCAGTAGGCCTTGGCGACCTCCGTGAACTTCTGGCCGGAGAAGGAGTTGACCGTGAAGACCAGGCCGGTGACCTCCTGCGGCAGCCGGCCGAGGTCGACCATGATCACCTCGTCGTCCCCGCCGCCCTCGCCCGTGAGGTTGTCGCCGGAGTGCTTGATCGCGCCGCCCACGATCTGGAGCTTGCCGAAGTAGCAGCTGTCGATGTGGTTGCGCTGGGGCCCGTAGGCGATGACCGAGGCGTCGAGGTCGATGTCCTTGCCGCGGTACGCCGGCTCCCAGCCGAGGCCCATCTTGACCGAGGAGAGCAGGGGGCGGCCGCCCTTGACGAGGGAGACGGTCTGGTTCTTCTGGAGGCTGACGCGGCCCTTGTCGAGGTTGATCTTCCCGGTGCCGGGCGCGGGCGCGGGCGGGGGAGGCGTGGCCGGGGCCGGGGGTGCCGCGGGCGCGGTGACGGGCGGGGCCACCGGCGGCTGCATGGGGGCCGGGGGCGGGGTCACCGGCTGGGCGGCGGCCGGCTCCTCCACCGTCACACCGAAGTCGGTGGCGATGCCCGCGAGGCCGTTGGCGTATCCCTGGCCGACCGCGCGGGCCTTCCACTGGCCGTTGCGCAGATAGATCTCCACGATCACCAGGGCCGTCTCGCTGCCGAGCTGCGGCGGTGTGAACGAGGCCAGGACGGAGCTGTCGTCCGCGTTGCGGATCGTGGCGGTCGGTTCGACGCCCTGGAAGGTCTGGCCCGCGGCATCGGGGCTGGCGGTTACGATGATCTTCTCGATGCCGGGGGGTACGGCCGCTGTGTCGACCGTGATCGCGTCGGGCGCGGTGCCGCCGCCGGAGCGGTACGTCACGCCCGGGCCCGACGGCTGGTTGTAGAAGATGAAGTCGTCGTCGGAGCGCACCTTGCCGTCGGCGGTGAGCAGCAGGCCCGATACGTCGAGCCGCACCGGGGCGGCGACGTCCACCGTCACGCGGGCGGCGGACAGGGGAATGTTCGAGCCGGGGGTCATAGCTGTCATGCCGGGTGAACGAGCGAGGCGGTTTTGCCGTTCCCTTACCTTGGGCCCAATCGGGTCAGCGGCGATTGCGGGGATGGTCGCGCGCGGTGCGTTCGTTGCCCCGCTTGTAGTTGCCGGTCCAGCGCGCCATGACGAGCTGGGGGTCGGAGGTCTCGACCTCGGCGAGGAACTGCGCGGCCCGGGGGCCGTTCAGGGTGGTGGCGGGGCGGCCGTGGTGGGTGATGCGGACGGTTCCGCCGCCGTGCTGCTCGTAGCTGAATCCGTGGGGTCGTGGCATGCCGCGAGGTTATGGGGCGGGAGGCGGGCACTCCCAGCGAATTTAGCGGGCGGCCATTGATAGGCGTTCCGCTATCAATCCGTCGGAGATCGGAATCAGGCGGATGTTCCCCTGGGGGGCCGGCTGCACAAGACTGGCGCGGAAGGATCTTGCATGTCGGCCGTGTTCGGGGGACGCGTGGGGTGCGGCCGGAGGGGGTCGCACCCCACGCGCGGTCCGGTCCGTGAGTCCTGGCTACGGCACCACGACGATCTTCCGGCCCACGCCGGACGCGAACTGCTCCAGCGCCTGCGGGTACCGCTCCAGCGGGATGCGGTCGCTGATGAAGATCTCCGGGTCCAGCACCCCGTTCGCGAACAGCTCCGCCGCCCGCTCGAAGCTGTGCAGCACGGCCATCGAGCCCGTGATGGTGATCTCCTGGTTGTAGATGCGGTACGGGTCGATCGTCACGCGGGTCGCGTAGTCGGCCACGCCGAACTGCAGGAACGTGCCCGCCTTCGCCACCCGGTCCAGGCCGTCCTGGATCGCCGCCGCGTTGCCCGTGGCGTCGACGACCAGGTCCCAGCCCTGCGGGCGGTCGAGTTCGTCGGGGTTCGCCGCCGACGCCGAGACGCCGAGGCGGCGGGCCGTCTCCAGGCGGGCCGGGTTCACGTCGACGACGTCCACGCTCGCCGCGCCCGTGCGCTTCGCCAGTTCCAGCATCATCAGGCCCATCGTCCCGGAGCCGTAGATCAGGACGTGCGCGCCGAGGCGGGACCGGAGGACGTCGTAGCCGCGTACCGCGCAGGACAGCGGCTCCACGAGGGCCGCGTCCTGGGTGCGGACGTGGTCCGGGAGCTTCACGCAGTTCGCCACGGGCGCGACCGCGAACTGCGCGGCGCCGCCCGCCGTCGTCACACCGATCGCGGCCCACCGTTCGCAGAGGTTGTTGTGGCCCGTACGGCAGTAGCGGCACTCGTAGCAGTAGAGCGAGGGGTCGACCGCGACCCGGTCGCCCACCGACACCTCGGTGACCCGGTTGCCGACCCCGACCACCTGGCCCGCGAACTCGTGCCCGGGCACGATCGGCAGCTTCGGCGCGAACTCGCCCTGCAGGATGTGGAGATCGGTTCCGCAGAGGCCGCAGGCGGCCACCTCGACGACGACCTCGCGCGGCCCTGGCGTCGGGTCCGGGACCTCGGCGACGACGGCCTTGCCCACGGACTCGATGACGGCGGCCTTCATTTCACGGCTCCCAACGACAGGCCCTGGACCAGCTTGTCCTGGGCGGCGAACCCCGCGGCGAGCACCGGCAGGGAGATGACGAGCGACGCGGCGCACACCTTCGCCAGGAACAGGCCCTGGCTGGTGATGAAGCCGGTCAGGAAGACGGGGGCGGTCTCGGCGACCACGCCGGTCAGCACTCGTGCGAAGAGCAGTTCGTTCCAGCTGAAGATGAAGCAGATGAGGGAGGTCGCGGCGATGCCGGGCAGGGCGATCGGGGCGACCACGCGTGCGAGGACCGTCGGCAGTCTGGCCCCGTCGACCTTCGCCGCCTCGATCACCGCGACCGGGATCTCGGCGAGGAAGGACTGCATCATCCACACCGCGATCGGCAGGTTCATGGACGTGTAGAGGATGACCAGCAGCCAGATGTTGTCGAGCATCCCGGCGTTCTTCGCGAACAGGTAGATCGGCAGCAGGCCCGCGACCACCGGCAGCATCTTCGTGGAGAGGAAGAAGAACAGGACGTCCGTCCACTTGCGGACGCGGTTGATCGACAACGCGTACGCCGCCGGGAAGGCCAGCAGCAGCACCAGCAGGGTCGAGGCCAGTGACGCGACCGCCGAGTTGATCAGGGCGGGCCAGGGGCTCGCGCCGCCGCCCGCGCCGAAGAACTCGCGGTAGCCGTCCAGGGTCAGGGAGGCCGCGAAGGAGGGCGGGTTGGTGGCCGCGTCGGCCTCCGAGTGGAGGGACGTCAGGGCCATCCAGGCGATGGGCAGGAAGAACACGATCCCGGCCAGCCAGGCCATCAGGCCCATGCTGTTGCGGCGTACGACGTTCATGCGCGGGACACCTCCTCGCGGAACAGGGACGACACCACGCGCAGGGCGAAGGTCGCGATGATGATCGAGCCGATGACGACCAGGACGCCCGCGGCCGAGGCGAGGCCGTTCTCGTGGGCCTGGTAGAAGCTCTGGTAGACGGTGTAGGGGAGGTTGGCGGTGCCGAGGCCCCCGGACGTGATCGTGAAGACCGCGTCGAAGTTCTGGACGATGTAGATCGAGCCCAGCAGGGCGCCGAGTTCGAGGTAGCGGCGCAGATGCGGGAGTGTCAGATGGACGAAGATCTGCCAGTCGCTCGCGCCGTCGACCCGGGCCGCCTCGATCTGCTCCTGGTCGCGGCTCTGCAGGCCGGCGAGCAGGATCAGCATCATGAACGGCGTCCACTGCCAGACGAGGGAGGCCTCGACCGCGAGCAGCGGGGTGTTGGAGATCCAGTCGGGCTGTGGGCCGCCCACATAGTGCAACAACCCATTGAGCAGACCGTATTCAGGGTTGTAGAGCACATGCTTCCAGAGCAGGGCCGCTGCCACCGGGACCACCAGGAACGGCGCGATCAGCAGGGTGCGGACGATGCCCCGGCCCCGGAACCTGCGGTCCAGCAGCAGGGCGAGGACGAGTCCCAGCACCAGGCTGGCCAGGACCACCGCCACCGTCAGCAGCACGGTCGTCCACACCGAGTGGCGCAGGTCCGCGTCGGTGAGGACCTCCTGGTAGTTGTCGAGGCCGGTGAAGTGGCGGGCGTCGGGATAGAGGGCGTTCCAGTCGAAGAAGGAGATCACCAGCGTGGCCACGAAGGGCAGCTGGGTGACGACGACCATGAAGATCAGGGCGGGGAGCAGCGGGGCCCGGGTGGCCCACGCGCGCAGCCGGGCGGAGGGCCGGCGGACCGGGGTGCGGAGCTCGGGGGAGGCCGCGGGGGCCGTTGTCGTGGCGGTCATCGTCCCTCGTACTCCTCGGAGATCTTCTCGGCGAGCTGCTGGGACTTCTTCAGGGCCGACTCGACGGACTGGCGTCCGGCGATGGCCGCGCTGATCTCCTGGGAGACCTTGGTGCCGAGGTCGGTGAACTCGGGGATGCCGACGAACTGGATGCCGGGCGCGGGCCGCGGCTGCACGCCGGGATCGTCGGGCCGGGCTCCCTCGATGGCATCCTTGGTCATCTCCTGGAAGGCTGCGGCCTCCTTGCGGTAGTCGGCGTTCGCGTACGTCGACGCCCGCTTGCCGGCCGGGACGTTGGACCAGCCGGCCTTGTCGCCGACCAGTTCCTCATAGCCCTTGCCGGACGCCCAGGAGACGAACTTCCAGGCGTTGTCGGGGTTGCGGGAGGACTTCTGGATGCCCCAGGCCCAGGTGTAGAGCCAGCCGGAGGAGTCGGTCTTCTCCACGGGGGCGGGGGCGTAGCCGACCTTGCCCTTGACCGGGGAGTTCGCCGCCTCCAGGGATCCGGCCGCGGAGGTGGCGTCGTACCACATGGCGACCTTGCCCTGGGTCATGTTGTTCAGGCACTCGGCGAAGCCGGACTGGGCGGCGCCGGACTCGCCGTGCTCGCGCACCAGGTCGACATAGAACTTCGTCGCCTTCTCGAAGGCGGGTGAGTCGAGCCGCGCCTTCCAGTTCTTGTCGAACCAGGTGCCGCCGAAGGTGTTCACGACCGTGGTCAGGGGTGCCATCACCTCGCCCCAGCCGGGCAGGCCGCGCAGGCAGATGCCCTTCATACCGGGCTCGGCGCCGTCGGCCTTCGCCGCGAGGTCCGCCACCTGCTGCCAGGTGGGGTGGGCGGGCATCGACAGGCCCTGCTTCTCGAACACGTCCTTGCGGTACATCAGGAACGACGACTCGCCGTAGAAGGGCTGGCCGTAGAGCTTGCCGTCCTCCGCGGTGAGGGACTGGCGCATCGGCTTCAGTACGTCCCGCTCGTCATAGGCCGGGTCCTTGGCCACATAGCCGTTCATCTCGTGCAGCCAGCCGTTGCGGGCGTAGATCGGTATCTCGTAGTTGGAGAGGGTGGCCACGTCGTACTGGCCGGCCTGGTTGGCGAAGTCCTGGCTGATCTTGTCGCGGACGTCGTTCTCGGGCAGGACCGTGAAGTTGACCTTGATGCCCGTCTCCTGGGTGAAGTGGGCGCGGGTCAGCTTCTGCAGCTCGACCATCTGGGGGTTGTTGACCATGAGGACGTTGATGGCGTCGCCGCCGGATCCGGCCCCGCCCGCGCCGACCCAGCAGCCGGAGAGCAGCGGGGCGAGCAGCGTCCCTGCGGCGGCCGCGGCGAGCGTGGCTCGCGGTGGCCGTCGTCGGCTCTGGGTTCGCATGGATCGCTCCTGGATGTATGGGGAGATAAGGGGTGGTTCAGGGCATGGCTGCGCCCGATGGGGAACGTCGGTGCGGGACGTCGGTGTGGGACGTCGGGTTGGGTGTCAGACCCGGATGACCTGGGGTCCGAGCAGTGAGTAGCGGTGGGCTTCGGCGGTCGGCAGCAGCGTGCTCGTCACGATCGTCTCCAGCGCACTGACCTCGGCGAACCGGCAGAAGCTGACGGCTCCGAACTTGGTGTGCACGCCCGCGAAGACCGTGCGGCGGGCGGCCCGGATCGCCTGCGTCTTGACCTCGCTGACGGCCGGGTCGGGGGTGGTGAGGCCGTGTTCGCGGGAGATGCCGTTGGCGCCGATGAACGCCAGGTCGACGACGAAGCCGGCCAGCATCTTCGTCGTCCAGTGGTCGACGGTGGCGAGGGTGCCCGAGCGGACCCGGCCGCCGAGCAGCAGGACGGAGACGGTGTCGGTCTCGGCGAGCGCGCCCGCGACCGGCAGGGACGCGGTGACCACGGTCAGCGGCCGGTCCCTGGGGAGTGCCTCGGCGATGAGCTGGGGGGTGAAGCCCTCGTCGACGAAGACGGTCTCGGCGTCCCCGAGCAGCTCGGCCGCGGCGGCCGCGATCCGGCGCTTCTCGGGGACGTGGCTGGTGGCGCGGAACGCGAGCGTCGTCTCGAAGCCGGCGCTCTCCACGGGGTAGGCGCCGCCATGGGTGCGGCGGAGCAGGCCGTGGTCCTCCAGGACGCGCAGATCCCGTCGTACGGTCTCCTTGGCCACACCCAGCTCGGTGGCGAGCGCGCTGACGTCGACGGCGCCGTCGCGTCGTGCGACGAGCACGATCTCGCGCTGACGTTCTTCCGCGGTTCTGTTCATGGCCGTCACCCGCCTCCTGCTGTGCTGCCCGTTCGGGCCCTCGGTCGGGCCTTGGGGAAGTTCTACAGGGGGTCGGGTGTGGTGACCAGGCCTGATGCGGGCTCGATGCTGCCCGCGTGTGCCCGTTCGGTCCCGGGCGTGCGCGGCGTGTTACGGGGGTGTCGTGGCTGTCTGCGGGCGCGTTGTGGCTGGTCGCGCAGTTCCCCGCGCCCCTGAGGGCACTGCCCTACGGCTTCCGGGTCGTGCCCGAATGCCCGAGCGGGCGGGCCCGTTCTCTGCCCGCTCGCCGCCGGAGGTGATGTCTTCCGGTCAGTACGGCCAGATCGGGGGGTCCGTCACGAACGGGCCGCCGAGGTAGGCGTGGGCCTCGTTGCCGTCCCGCAGCTCGCCCTGCTCGGCGATCAGCTTCTCGGCGAACGGCTCGGAGTCGTCCTGGGGGTCGTAGCCGAGCGCCCGCGCCGTGCCGAGGTCCCACCACAGGCGGGTGTTGGCGGAGGAGCCGTAGACGACGGTGTGGCCGACGTTCTCCGCCGTCAGGGTCGCGTGGAAGAGGCGGGCGCCGTCGGCCGGGCTCATCCACACCGACAGCATGCGGACGCTGGTCGGCTCGGCGAAGCAGGAGCCGATGCGCACGGAGACCGTCTCGATCCCGTGCTTGTCCCAGTAGAACTGCGCGAGGTCCTCGCCGAAGGACTTGGACAGGCCGTAGAAGGTGTCCGGGCGGTGCGGGGTGTCGACGGGGATGAGCGGATCGGTGCCCTGGGGGCGCGGGGTGTAGCCGACCGCGTGGTTGGAGGAGGCGAAGACGATCCGGCCGACGCCCTCCTCGCGGGCGGCCTCGTACAGGTGGTAGGTGCCCTCGATGTTCGCCTTGAGGATCTTCTCGAAGGGGGCTTCCAGGGAGATGCCCGCGAGGTGGATGATCGCGTCGACGCCCCGGACGGCCTCGCGCAGGGCGTCCTTGTCGCCGAGGTCGGCGACGATCGCGTCCGGCGCGTCCTCGATCGGGCGCAGGTCGAGCAGGCGCAGCTCGTAGCCGTAGTCCGGGAGCAGGTCCCGCATCAGGGTGCCGAGGCCGCCGGCGGCGCCGGTGAGCAGGACGGTGCGGGGAGCGGGCATCCTCGGATCTCCTTGAATGGGCCGCCGTGTACATGGGCGCACGGCATTCATATGTGTGGACACGCTAAGGAGCTGGGGCGGAGCCCGTCAAGTATGTCGCGGGAGCGGCGAATCCGCTGGTGCGTCGCGGGTTCGCGCGCTTGACCGGCGCCAAGGGGGCGCCTTAGCGTGGAGATGTTCAGAAATATAGACGCCAATCATGAATATGGAACTGGGAGAGCTCGTGACGTCAGCCCCTCTCGCCGCTCGACTCAGCCTTCCCAGCGGGCCGCTGTTCTTCCCGGTCACCGCGTACGGACCCGACGGCTCCGTGGACCTCGACGCCTACCGCACGCATGTGCGCCGCGGGGTCGAGGCCGGAGCCGCCGCCGTGTTCGCCTGCTGCGGCACCGGCGAGTTCCACGCGCTCACGCCCGAGGAGTTCGAACGGTGCGTCCGGGCGGCCGTCGAGGCGGCCGAAGGGCGGGTGCCGGTCGTCGCGGGCGCCGGGTACGGCACCGCGCTCGCCGTGCGCTACGCCCGTCTCGCCGAGGCCGCCGGGGCGGACGGGCTGCTCGCCATGCCGCCCTACCTCGTCGTCGCCGGGCAGGAGGGGCTGCTGCGGCACTACCGGGAGGTGGCCGCCGCGACCTCCCTGCCCGTCGTCGTCTACCAGCGCGACAACGCTGTCTTCACCCCGGAGACCGTCGTCGAACTGGCCCGCACGGACGGGATCATCGGCCTCAAGGACGGGCTCGGCGACCTCGACCTCATGCAGCGCGTCATCAGCGCCGTGCGCACGGAGGTCCCGGGCGACTTCCTGTACTTCAACGGCCTGCCGACCGCTGAGCAGACCCAGCTCGCCTACCGCGCCCTCGGTGTCACGCTCTACTCCTCCGCCGTGTTCTGCTTCGCCCCCGAGATCGCCCTCGCCTTCCACCGGGCCCTCGCCGACGGCGACGGACGGACCGTGGAGAAGCTGCTCGACGGTTTCTTCCGCCCGTTCGTCGAACTGCGCGACCAGGGCCGCGGCTACGCCGTCGCCCTGGTCAAGGCCGGTGTACGGCTGCGCGGCCTCGACGTGGGCGAGGTGCGGCCCCCGCTGCACGAGCCGACCGAGGATCATGTCAAGCAGCTCGCCGAACTGATCGAACGCGGCTACGCGCTGCTGGAGGAGGCCAAGTGAAGGCGTCGGCATTCGTCTACCCCTGGGACGTCAACGGGGACCCGGAGGCGCCCGCGCGGATCGCCGCGCTCGGCGTGGAGCAGGTGACGCTCGCCGCCGCCTACCACTCCACGCGCGCCCTCACGCCCCGCCACCCGCGCCACCGCGTCGTCACCGCCGAGCACGCCTCCGTGCTCTACCCGGCGGACGACCGCTGGGAAGGGCGGGAGCCGCGCCCCTACGCGGCCGGCGCCTGGGCTCCCGGGGACGCCTTCGGGGCGGCCGCGGTCGCTCTCGCGGACGCCGGCCTGGAGGTGCACACCTGGGTCGTCCTCGCGCACAACTCCCGGATGGGCGCCGAGCACCCGGACACCTCGGTCGTCAACGCCTACGGCGACCGCTACCCCTGGGCACCGTGCATCGCCCAGCCCGCCACGCGCGCGTATCTGACCGACCTGGCGGCGGAGGCGGCCGTACGGCCCGGGGCGCGGGGCACCGAGCTGGAGTCCCTCGGCTGGTACGGCCTCCAGCATCTGCACGCCCACGACAAGACCGGCGGCGTCGGCCTCGAGGACGCCGGGCAGTACCTGATGGCGCTGTGCTTCTGCCCGTCCTGCCGCGAGGGCTACGGCCGGCACGGCCTGGACGCCGACGAACTGGCCGCCGCCGTACGGACCGCCCTGGAGCCGGTCTGGCAGGGGGTGACGCCCTCCGACGGGGGCTGGACGGGCATCGAGAAGCTGCTCGGCGAGACCCTCGCGAACACCACGCGCGCGTACCGCGACGAAACCGCCCGCACGCTTCAGGAACAGGCGGTCGCGGCG
Source organism: Streptomyces sp. NPDC050546 (assembly GCF_044457425.1). Taxonomy (NCBI): domain Bacteria; kingdom Bacillati; phylum Actinomycetota; class Actinomycetes; order Kitasatosporales; family Streptomycetaceae; genus Streptomyces; species Streptomyces sp. NPDC050546. The sequence continues at coordinate 125,778 of NZ_JBITGX010000006.1, read as the reverse complement.
GTCCGGGCGGCCGCTCCCGACGGCTTCCAGGTACTGCTGCACGCGGACCCGGTGTCCTACCACGTCGGCGCCAACCCCGGCGTCGACCCGGCGCACATCCTGTCCGTCGCGGACGGCGTGGTCGTGCCCTGCGCGGGCGGCCTCGGCACCCTGACGCCGTTCGCGAGCCAGGGCAAGGAGGGCGCGGTCATCGCCGCCAACTTCCCCGTCGTCTCCGGCATGGGCGGCAGTCCTGACACCCTCGTCGGCGACATGGCCGAGGCCCACCGCCTCGGCGCCACGGAACTGCGGCTCTATCACGCCGGGCTGGCGTCCGACGGCGACCTGGAGACGGTCCGCTCCGTGCTCGCGGGTCGCTGAAGCGGCCGGGGCGCCCGGGTGGCTCGGTGCCGGTGGTCAGGCCGGGTCGGTGTCCGACTGTGACCGGGAGGCGACCGGCTCGGTCCGCGCCGGGCGCTGAAGCAGCGGGGCCGCCGTAGCCAGGAGGGCCGTGCCCAGGGCGATCAGCACGAGCCGGTGGCCGGTCAGCTCGACCAGGGCCGCTCCGGCGGCCAGTCCGATCACGTTCGGGGCGTACACCAGCGTGCTGGCCGTGGCGGTGACCCGGCCGAGCAGCGGGCCGGGGGTCTCGCGCTGCACCGAGGTCAGGGCGGCGATCAGCACGGCGGGCAGGCCCGCGCCGATCGCCGCGCCGCACACCAGCGCCAGCGGGTCGGACGGCACCGCCCGTAGCGCCACCGCGACGGCCAGCAGGGCGATGCCGTACGCCGCGAAGCGCCGCTCGCCCAGACGGCGCAGGGCCGTCCCGGACAGCAGGCCCACCGCGACCGACCCGGCGCCCTGCACGGCGTACAGCACACCGGCGTACGAGGGGGAGCGCCCGAGGCCGTCGACGACGGCGTAGATCATCGCCCCGTTCACTCCGGCGCACAGCATGGTCGCGCCGCCGGCCAGGACCAGGGGGCGCTGCACGGGGTGCGCCCACAGGTGACGGACGCCCTCGGCGGTCCGCTTCCCCCGGTTTCCGGTGGGCGGCGCGGGCCTCTCCTCCCGCACCCGCAGCAGCGCGTACAGCCCCGTGGCCAGCACGAACGTCGCCGCGTCCAGGAGGGCGACGCTCGCACCGCCGTACGCCGCGTACAGGCCCGCGCCCGCCAGCGGGGCGAGGAGTTTCATGCCCTCGGCGGCCGTCATGCGCAGGCCGTTGAAGTCGCCGAGCAGGGACGGGTCGACGGCGGCCGCCACGAGCGCCGACTCGGCCGCGTGATGGACAACGCCCGCCGCTCCGTAGAAGAACAGCACCGCGTACAGCAGCCACAGGTCGCCCGGGGCGTCGACGCTCACGAGGGTGAGCAGGAGGACGCCCAAGAACACGTTCACGCCGATCAGCAGCGGCTTGCGGCGGCCCCGGTCCGCGAGGGCGCCCAGCAGCGGGCCGGCCAGGGTCGGCAGCCACATGGCGAGCATGCACAGCGCGGCCAGGCCGTCCGAGCCGGTGAGGTCCTTGACCCATACGCCGGACGCCAGCCACAGGGCCGAGGTGCCGAAGCCGGAGACCAGCACCGAGGAGAGGCAGAGCCCCGCGTCGCGGTCGCGCAGGACGCGCACGAGAGGCCAGGTCGTCTTGGTCGTCATGCCTGGCCATCGTGGGACTAAGGACCGGGCGGAGGGATCGGGAGAGTGCCCTAATTCCAGTGGACAGGGCCGGCCGTCGTCACGCTCGTGAGGCGAGCAACTCCCCGAGCTTGCCGAGGCCCTGACTCCAGCCTTCCTCGTGGAGAGCCCGCCGCCGCTCGGTGGCGAAGTCGCCCTGGTCGAGGATGAGCTCGGACCGTCCGATGCCGGTGTCGTGCAGCGACAGCGTCACGACCGTCTCCCGGTCCTCGGGGTCGGGATCCTCCCAGCGGAAGGTGTACGACAGGCCTACCGGGGGATCGACGTCGATGTATTCGCCCACCAGGTAGAACAGATCGCCTTCCGGGGGCTGCATCGCGATCCGGTAGGCACCGCCGGGGCGGAGGTCGATCTCCACACTCGGGGTGCTGAACCCGTCGGGGCCCCACCAGCGGGCCACTTCCGTGGGGTCGGTCAGCTCTCGGAACACGCGCACGGGCTCATCGGCCAGCTCGCACTCCAGATGCAGTCTCAGCTCGACGTCCTGTGTCATCACGCACCACCTGCCACCGAAGGCGCCTGGAATGACCCCTATGCGCATTTTAGGCTGGCCGGCCATGGGTCACGATTCCGTGGCGATGAGTTCCGTGGCCGGAGTCGGTCTACCTCCCAGGAACGGAACCAGGAGGAGCAGCCGATGACCGACACGACCCAGACCCCGACCCTCGACCTCGGACCACAGGCCGCGGTCGTCGCGCGCCTGGCCGAGGGCGTCACCGACGAGCAGCTCGCGGACCCGACGCCCTGCCCGGAGTACGCGGTGCGCAACGTGCTGGCCCACCTGGCCGGACTCGCCCGGGCCTTCCGCGACGCAGGCCGCAAGGACCTGGGCGTCACGACCGACACCCGCCCGGACTCCACCGTGCCCGAGCTCGGTCCCGGCTGGCGCGAGGAGCTGCCCAAGGTGCTCGGCGAGATGGCCGAGGCCTGGTGTGATCCCGCCGCGTGGACCGGCATGACCCGCGCTGGGAGCGTCGACCTGCCCGGCGAGATCGCGGGCCTCGTCGCCACCGACGAGCTGGTGATCCACGGCTGGGACCTGGCCCGCGCGACCGGCCAGTCCTACGCCCCCGACCCGGCCGCCCTCCAGGCCTGCCACGACTTCCTCGCCGCCGCCGCCGACGAGCCGGACCGCCCCGAGATCTTCGGCCCCGTCGTACCAGTCGAGGCGGACGCCGCGCTGCTGGACCGGGCCGTCGGGCTGAGCGGGCGTGAGCCGGGATGGACACGCGTCTCCTGAGGAGCCGGAACCGGCCCGCGACAGCGGCCGCCGGGCTGCCCCGGCCCCGGGTGTGCCCGGCCCGGACGGTGTGACGTCCGTGCCTCCGCCGCGGGTGCTCCCGGGCCCGGACGGTGTGACGCCTGTCTCCCCCCGGCGGGTGCGCTCGGCCCCAACGGCGTGACGCCCCCCCGCCCCGGGTGTGCCCGGCCCGGACGGTGTGACGTCCGTGCCTCCGCTTCACCGCCCCACGCCCCGTTCGGCGCGGCAGAATGGCCGGGGGTGACGGCGCACGAAGTGGTGGTCGGAACGGGGTGGGGTATGGCGGGCTCGGGGCGGCGCGGCCGGTCGCGGGGGGAAATGATCCGACAGCGCACACGGGCACGCTTCGTGGGCCGGCGGGCGCAGCTGTCGCTGTTCGCGGAGAACCTGGGGAGGGACCCGTATTCGGAGGAGGACCCGGCCGAGTTCCTGTTCCATGTGCGCGGCGTGGGCGGCGTGGGCAAGTCCACGCTGCTGCGCCAGTGGCAGGAGGCCGCCCGGCGCGCGGGCGCGGTGACCGCGGTGGTGGACGAGGGCGACGTCCACGGCGTGCAGCAGGCCCTGTCGGAGCTGGCGCGGCAGCTGGCCGCGCAGGCGGGGCCGCTCAAGGAGTACGACCGGGCGGCCGAGCAGTACCGCCGGGAGCAGGAGGCCGCCGTCGAGCCGGTGCCGGCCGAGGGGGACGCCTCGGTGTCCAGCAGGGTGGTGGCGCAGGCCGCCCTGGGGGCCGTCTCGCTGATACCGGGTGCCGCCCCGGTCGCCGCGATGGCCAGCCCCGACGCCGCCGCACAGGGGCTGGACCGGCTTCGTTCCGGTGCCCGGACCCGCCCCCGCCGGGCCCGTGCGAGCGACGCGGCTGAGGTGAGCCGGGCGTTCGTCTCGGAACTGGGCCGCCTCTGCGGCCGGCACCCGTGGGTCGTGCTGTTCCTCGACACCTGGGAAGTGACCGGCCGCTACCTGGACGGGTGGCTGCGCGACCTGCTGGAGGACGCGTTCGGTCCGTTACCCGTCAACGTGATGGTCGTACTGGCCGGACGCGACGAACTCGCGGAACGTGAGTGGGCTCCGCTGCGGGCCCTGGTGGCGGACGTCCCGCTCGACGTGTTCACCGTCGCGGAGACGAGGGCGCTGCTCGCCGCCCGGGGCGTGACGGAACCCGATGTGGTGGAGGCGGTGCTGCAGCTGTCGATGGGGCTGCCCCTGCTGGTGGAGCTCCTCGCCTTCACCCGGCCGGCGGCGGCCGAGGACGTCGCCGCCGACGGAAACGTGGCGGACCTGGCGGTCGAACGGTTCGTCCAGTGGATCACCGACGGGCGGCAACGCGAGACGGTACTGGCGTGCGCGTTCGCGCCGCAGCTGAACGAGGACATCTTCGCCACCGCCGTACCGGCCGAGGCCCGTCAGCTCTGGCAGTGGCTGTGCGAGCAGCCGTTCGTCAGCGGTCGCGGCGACTTCAAGCAGTACCACGCCGTGGTGCGCGCGAGCATGGTCCGTCAGCAGCGCGCCCACTCTCCCCAGCGCTGGACCACCGCGCACGTGCGGCTGGCGGACGCGCACGCCGCCTGGCGCGCCGCCGCCGAGCAGGGACTGCCCGAGGCCAAGCGCTGGGGTGACCCCAGATGGCGCAGGCACCGTCTGGACGAGACGTACCACCGGCTGTGCGCGCATCCCGCCGCCGAACTGCCGGCCACGCTGGAGGAGGCCGTCCACGCCGCCGGCCAGGATGCCGAGATCCTTCGCCAGTGGATCGACGGGTTCGCGCAGGCCGCCCGCGACAGCGCCGATCCGGCCCTGCTCACCTGGGCCGAACGGCTCCAGAGCGCCGCCGCGGACGCCCAGCCCCTGCTCGCCGCCCTGGCCGCCCTGCTGGCCCACGGCGGCCTGGACATCTCCGCCCGTGCCTGGGTCCACGCCTACCGCGGTCGGCAGCTCTACCTCGCGGACCGCGACGACGAAGCCACCCAGGCGCTGGACCTGGCCGTCGCCACGGATCCGCGCAACGCCCGGGCCTGGGCCTACCGAGGCGACCTGCATCGCTGGCTCGACCACTCGGAGCAGGCGATCAGCGACCTCACGACCGCGCTCACACTCGACCCCACGGATGCCTGGTCCCTGGCCCGGCGGGGCGAAGCCAACGGCCAGGCGGGCCGCAACGAGGAGGCCGTCGCCGATCTGACGGCCGCCCTCGCGCTCGACCCGACCATGGCGCGGGCCCTCGCCTCCCGCGGTGAGGTCCACCGTGCGGCGGCCCGGTACGGGGAAGCCATGGCGGACTTCACGGATTCCCTGGGCCTTGATGCCGGCCTCGCCGCGGACGTCCTGCCCCACCGCGCGCTGGTGCACTCGCAGGCCGGTCGCCACGACGCCGCGGTCGCCGACTTCACGGCGGCCCTGGAGATCGATCCCACCTACGCGTGGGCCCGCGCCCAGCGCGGGCTGGTCCACACGGCGGCCGGGCGTCACGAGGAGGCCGTCGCCGACTTCACCGCGGCTCTCGAACTGGACGGGACTCTCGCCTGGGCCCTGGCCGAGCGGGGTGTGGCCCACCGGGCGGCGGGCCGCACGGCCGAGGCCGTCACCGACCTCACGGCCGCCGCGGAACTCGACCCCCCGTACGCCTGGGCCCTCGCCCAGCGGGGCGAGACCCACCGCCTCGACAGCCGATACGACCTGGCCGTCGACGACTTCACGGCGGCCATGGCCATCAACCCCTCCTACTCCTGGGCCCTCTCCCACCGTGGCGAAGCCCACCGGGAGGCCGGCCGCTTCGAGGAGGCGGTCACCGACTTCACCGCCGCACTGGACATCGACGCCGCTTCGATGTGGACCCTCGCGTCCCGGGGCCAGGCGCACCGTGAGGCCGGCCGTCTCGACGAGGCGGTCGCCGACCTCTCGGCCGCCCTCGAGGCGGACCCCACGCTGGACTGGGCCCTGGCGGAGCGTGGGCAGGCGCATCGTCAGGCCGGGCGTTTCGAGGAGGCGGTGGCCGACTTCACGGCGGCGCTGGCTCTTGATCCGGCTTATGTGTGGGCTCTGGCCCGTCGGGGTGAGGTGTATCGGCAGGCCGGTCGGTTCGAGGAGGCGGTGGCGGATCTGAGTGCCGTTCTGGAGGGTGAACCGCGTAACGACTGGGTTCTGGCGGAGCGGGGGGCGGCTCATCGTCAGGCGGGGCGTTTCGAGGAGGCGGTGGCGGATTTCACGGCGGCGTTGGCTGTGGATCCGGGGTATGTCTGGGCGCTGGTGTCCCGTGGGCAGGCGCATCGTCAGGCCGGGCGTTTCGAGGAGGCGGTGGCCGACTTCACGGCGGCGCTGGCTCTTGATCCGGCTTATGTGTGGGCTCTGGCCCGTCGGGGTGAGGCGTTTCGGCAGGCCGGTCGGTTCGAGGAGGCGGTGGCGGATCTGAGTGCCGTTCTGGAGGGTGAACCGCGTAACGACTGGGTTCTGGCGGAGCGGGGGGCGGCTCATCGTCAGGCGGGGCGTTTCGAGGAGGCGGTGGCGGATTTCACGGCGGCGTTGGCTGTGGATCCGGGGTATGTCTGGGCGCTGGTGTCCCGTGGGCAGGCGCATCGTCAGGCGGGGCGCTTCGAGGAGGCGGTGGCCGACTTCACGGCCGCCCTGGCTCTTGATCCCGTCTCCAGCTGGGCTCTGTCCGAGCGTGGTCAGACCCACCGCGAGGCCGGCCGTCTCGACGAGGCGATCGCCGACTTCACCGCCGCCCTGGAGCACGACCCGACCCTCGTGGAGGCCCTGGCGGAACGCGGGGAGGCCCACCGCCAGACCGGCCGCCACGAGGAGGCCGTCGCCGACTTCACGGCCGCTCTGGAGCACGACCCGGATCTCTCCTGGGCCCTCGAACGCCGGGGGATCGCCCGGCGGGAGGCGGGCCACTACGCCTTGGCCCGGCAGGACCTCGAGCAGGCGATCGTGGCCGAACCAGGCGACCGCGGAGTCCTCTTCGAACAGCTCATGCTGGACACGGTGACTTCGGGATTCGAGGCCTGCCGAGACCGGTGGGCGGCCCTGTTGGAGCACCCGGTCGATACTCCCGGCGACGACGCGACCAGGTACTTCGCCCTCTTCCGGGCGCTCCTCCTCGACACCGAGGGCACCGGCGCGGAGGCCCTTCGGACGTTCCTCGACAGCGGACCGGACTTCGACGCCGTGACGGACCTGCTGCTCTACCTCGCCGAGCTCTCCGAAGGGGACGGCACCCTCGCCGAGCACGCGGAACGAAGCCGCCGGCTGGTCCTGGCGCACACCGGCGCGTGAGGTCCGCCGACAACCATCTCTGTCGAAAGCATTGACGAACCCCACGCGCCCTCCTACCGTCATCGCGTCGTACTTCGTACGTCATATATGAGACGCGATACGCGAGATCCCATACGCGATCCGTCGAGACGCGAGATCCGAGAGGCGCGCATGACCTCTGTGCCCACGCCGATCCCCTCCCGCACGCAGTTCGTGCTGGAAGGGATCAAACACCGCATCCTCACCGGGCAGTTGACGCCGGGGCAGGCGCTGGTCGAGACCGAGCTCGCCGCACAGTTCGGGGTGTCGAAGACCCCGGTGCGCGAGGCGCTCAAGACCCTCGCCGGGACCGGGCTGGTCGTGATGAGCCAGTACAAGGGCGTCACCGTGCGCCTGGTGGACGCGGACATGGCGCGCGAGGTCTACGACGTACGGCTGCTGCTGGAACCCGAGGCACTGAAGCGCGCCGTACAGCGCGGGGCCTCCCTGGACGCCGCCCGTGAGGCGCTGACCAGGGCCGACGCGGCCATCGACACCGCCGAACGCTCCCTCGCCAACCGGGAGTTCCACCGCGCCCTGTACCTGCCCTGCGGCAATCCGCTGCTCGGCCGGATGCTCGACGAGGTCCGCGACCAGGCCGCCCTGGTCTCCGCCGTCGCCTGGGCCGCCTCGCCCTCCTGGGAGCGGGAGGCCGGCGAGCACCGCGAGATCCTGCGGCTCGCCCTCGACGGCGACGCCGACGGCGCGGCCCGTGCCCTCCACTCGCACATCGCGTCCTTCGTGCGGCGCGCTTTCCCCGAGGCAGCACTGGAACAGGAAGGTCAGCAATGAGCAGCGTGGCGTTCGAGACCCAGCGGGCGGCCCTGGCCGACGTGGTGGCGATCCCGGTGACCCCGTTCGCCGAGGACGGCTCCGTCGCCGAGGACACCTACCGGGCCCTGCTGCGCCGTCTGCTCGACGGCGGCGTCACCACCCTCACCCCGAACGGCAACACCGGCGAGTTCTACGCCCTGACCCCCGAAGAGCGCCGTCTGGTCACCGAGTTGACCATGGACGAGGCAGGGGACCGGGCCGTCGTCCTGGTCGGGGTCGGTCACGACGTGCCCACCGCGGTCGCCTCAGCCCGGCACGCCCGTGAGTTCGGCGCCCAGATGGTGATGGTCCACCAGCCCGTGCACCCCTACGTCTCCCAGGGCGGCTGGGTCGACTACCACCGGGCCATCGCCGAGGCCGTGCCCGAGCTGGGTGTCGTCCCATACGTCCGCAACCCGCAGCTCACCGGTGCCCGGCTCGCCGAACTCGCCGACGCCTGCCCGAACGTCATCGGCGTGAAGTACGCCGTCCCCGACGCGGCCAAGTTCGCCGCGTTCGCCCGGGACGCGGGGCTTGAGCGGTTCGTGTGGGTGGCGGGGCTCGCCGAGCCGTACGCCCCCTCCTACTTCTCCGCGGGCGCCACCGGCTTCACCTCGGGGCTCGTCAACGTCGCCCCCGCCGTCTCCCTGAACATGATCGAGGCGCTGCGCTCCGGCGACTACCCGGCCGCCATGAAGGTCTGGGAGCAGATCCGCCGCTTCGAGGAACTGCGCGCCGACAGCGGCTCCGCCAACAACGTCACCGTCGTCAAGGAGGCTCTCGCCTCCCTCGGACTGTGCCGCCGCGAGGTCCGGCCGCCGAGCAAGCCGCTGCCGGAGAGCGAGCGCGCCGAGGTCGCCGCGATCGCCGCGGGGTGGTCGATATGACCGGCAGGCTGCGTCCCGAGGACCTCAGGAGCCACCAGTGGTACGGCGTCGAGGGCCAGCTGCGCACCTGGTCGCACAACGCCCGGATGCGCCAGCTCGGTTACGAGGCGGAGGAGTACCGGGGCCGCCCGGTGATCGCCGTCCTGAACACCTGGTCCGACATCAACCCCTGCCACGTCCATCTGCGCGAGCGCGCCGAGGCCGTCAAGCGGGGGGTGTGGCAGGCCGGCGGCTTCCCGCTGGAGTTCCCGGTCGCCACGCTCTCCGAGACGTACCAGAAGCCGACCCCGATGCTCTACCGCAATCTGCTCGCGATGGAGACGGAGGAGCTGCTGCGGTCGTACCCGATCGACGCGGCGGTGCTGCTCGGCGGCTGCGACAAGTCGACGCCCGCGCTGCTCATGGGCGCGGCCTCGGCCGACGTGCCGGCCCTCTTCGTGCCCGCGGGGCCGATGCTGCCCGGCCACTGGCGCGGTGAGACCCTCGGGTCCGGCACCGACATGTGGAAGTACTGGGACGAGCACCGCGCGGGCAACCTGACCGACTGCGAACTCCGGGAACTACAGGGCGGGTTGGCCCGGTCACCCGGTCACTGCATGACCATGGGGACCGCGTCGACGATGACCGCCGCGGCCGAGGCCCTCGGCATGACGCTGCCGGGCGCCTCCTCGATCCCGGCCGTGGACTCCGGGCACGAGCGGATGGCCGCCGCCTCCGGGCGCCGTGCCGTGGAGCTCGCCTGGACCGCGCTCAGGCCGTCCCGGATCCTCACCCGTGAGGCCTTCGAGGACGCCGTCACCACGGTCCTCGGGCTCGGCGGCTCCACCAACGCCGTCATCCACCTGATCGCGATGGCCGGGCGCTGCCAGGTCGAGCTCACCCTCGACGACTTCGACCGCATCGCCCGCACCGTGCCGGTGCTCGCCAACGTCCGCCCCGGCGGACAGACGTACCTCATGGAGGACTTCTACTTCGCCGGTGGTCTGCCCGCCTTCCTCTCGCGGATCACCGACCTGCTCCACCTGGACCGGCCCACCGTCAACGGCACCCTGAGGGAGCAGCTCGAGGACGCCGTCGTCCACGACGACGACGTCATCCGCACCCGCGCGAACCCGGTCGCCGCCGAGGGGGGTGTCGCCGTACTGCGCGGCAACCTCTGCCCCGACGGCGCCGTCATCAAGCACATCGCCGCCGAGCGGCACCTGCTCAAGCACACCGGGCCCGCCGTCGTCTTCGACGACTACAAGACGATGCAGCGCACCATCAACGACCCCGGGCTGAACATCACCGCCGACAGCGTTCTGGTGCTGCGCAACGCCGGACCCAAGGGTGGCCCGGGCATGCCCGAGTACGGCATGCTCCCCATCCCCGACCACCTGCTCAAGCAGGGCGTCCGCGACATGGTCCGGATCTCCGACGCCCGGATGAGCGGCACCAGTTACGGCGCGTGCGTGCTGCACATCGCGCCCGAGTCGTACGTCGGCGGCCCGCTCGCCCTCGTCCGCACGGGTGACATGATCACGCTCGACGTCGAGGCCCGCACCCTCCAGCTCAACGTGGACGACGAGGAGCTGGAGCGGCGCAGGGCGGACTGGACACCGCCGCCCACCCGTTACGAGCGCGGCTACGGCGCGCTCTACAACGAGCAGATCACGCAGGCCGACACCGGCTGCGACTTCGAGTTCTTGGCAAGGCCGGGCAAGGCCCCGGATCCCTACGCAAGCTGACCGGCCCAACCCAGGGGCGCGGGGAACTGCGCGACAAGCCACAACGCATCCGCACTCGCCACGCACACAGTAAGAGGCAACCCGTACCGCGCATTCCAGAGGCACTCACGCACCGCGAGAAAGCGCTTTCCGCGCCACGAACGCAAGCCGTACCGAGATCGGAGACCCTGTCATGGCCCAAGCCGCAGCCGTGGCGAAACCGCCCGCGCCACCCCGGCGGCGCCGGGCCTCCGCCACGCCGCGCAGGCTCCCGTACCTGCTGATCGCCCCGGCCGCCCTGCTCATGCTGGGCTTCATCGCCTACCCGGTCATCAGCGTCTTCTACTACAGCCTGCAGAACTACAACCCCACCAAGCCGTGGCGAAACGGCTACGCGGGCTTCGACAACTTCGTCCACGCCTTCACCAAGGACCCGGTCTTCTGGGACACCCTGGTCTTCAGCGCCAAGTGGGTCTTCGTCGAGGTCGGACTCCAGCTGCTGTTCGGTCTCGCGCTGGCCCTCATCGTCAACCAGACCTTCGTGGGCCGGGGCCTGGGACGCGCCCTGGTCTTCTCCCCGTGGGCCGTCTCCGGCGTGCTCACCTCCGCGATCTGGGTGCTGCTCTACAACTCCCAGACGGGCATCACCCGTTACCTCGCCGACATGGGCATCGGCTCCTACGGCACGAGCTGGCTGTCGGACACCTCCACGGTGTTCCCGGCGGCGGTCGTGGCCGACCTGTGGCGCGGTGTGCCCTTCTTCGCGATCCTCATCCTCGCCGACCTCCAGTCCGTCTCGAAGGACCTCTACGAGGCCGCCGAGGTCGACGGGGCCAGCCGCATCAAGCAGTTCTGGCACATCACGCTGCCGCATCTGAAGGACGCCATCATCCTGTCCACGCTGCTGCGCGCGGTGTGGGAGTTCAACAACGTCGACCTGCTCTACACACTGACCGGCGGCGGCCCGGCGGGGGAGACCACGACCCTCCCGCTGTACATCGCCAACACCTCGGTCGACGCCCACAACTTCGGCTACGCGTCCGCCCTGACCACGGTCGCGTTCGTGATCCTGCTCTTCTGCTCGATGGTCTATCTGCGGCTGAGCAAGTTCGGAGGCGACAACAAGTGAGCGTCAAGGAAGCCACCAAGGCGGCGCCCGCTCCCGTGCGCGCCACCCCCGAACCGCCGCGATCCACGAAGCGGAACCGCGCCTGGGACGAGGCCCCCCGCTGGCAGGTCTACCTGCCCCTGGGGATCTATCTGGTCTTCACCCTCATCCCCTTCTACTGGATCCTGCTCTTCTCGCTGCGCCCGGCCGGCTCGACCTCGCTCGTGCCCTGGCCGATGACCTTCGACCATTTCGAGAAGGTCTGGACGGACCGCAGCTTCGGTACCTACTTCACCAACAGCGTGCTCGTCGGCGTCGCCACCCTGCTGATGACGACGCTCGTCGCGCTGGCCGGCGGCTACGCCCTCGCCCGGTTCGACTTCAAGATCAAGCGGGCGTTCATGCTGGCGCTGCTGTGCTCCCAGTTCGTGCCGGGCGCGCTGCTGCTGGTGCCGCTGTTCGAGATCTTCGCCGAGCTCCAGATGATCAACTCGCTGGGCAGTGTCATCCTCGCCGAGACGGTCTTCCAGCTGCCGCTGTCGATGATCCTGATCAGCAACTTCATCAAGAACGTGCCGTACTCCCTGGAGGAGGCGGCCTGGGTGGACGGCTGCAACCGCATGACGGCCTTCCGGATCGTGGTGCTGCCGCTGCTGCGGCCCGGCCTGATCGCCGTCGGCTCCTTCGCCTTCGTCCACTCCTGGAACCACTTCCTGTTCGCCCTGATGTTCCTGAACAACCAGGACAAGCAGACGATCCCCGTCGGCCTCAACTCCCTGATGAGCGCGGACAGCGTCGACCTGGGCGCCCTCGCGGCGGGCGGCATCATCGCGGCCGTCCCGGTCGTGATCGTGTTCGCCTTCATCCAGAAGTGGCTGATCACCGGGTTCAGCGCGGGGGCGGTGAAGGGATGAGACTCAGACAACTCGCCCTCACCGCAGGGTTGTTGGGGCTTCTCTGCGTCCCCGCGCACGCCGAGGACCGGGACATCGGCCGCGACACCCTGCCCGCGAACGACGGCTGGGCCGCCGAGGGCGAAGGCACCACCGGAGGCGCGGCCGCCGACGCCGAGCACGTCTTCACCGTCACCGACCGGGCCGGACTGGTCCGCGCCCTGGACGGCGGCAGCGACACCCCGAAGATCATCAGGATCGCCGGGACCATCGACGCCAACACCGACGACGACGGCGACCGTCTGGACTGCTCCGACTACGCCACCGGCGGCTACACCCTGAAGAAGTACCTCGCCGCCTACGACCCCCGCACCTGGGGCGCCGCCAAGCCCAGCGGCCCGCAGGAGGAGGCCCGCCAGGCCTCCGCCGCCCGGCAGGCCGAGCGGATCGTGCTGCCCGTCGGCTCCAACACCACGATCGTCGGACTCGGCGACTCGGCCGTCCTGAAGGGCGCCGGCCTCCAGGTGAAGAACGCCGACAACGTGATCATCCGCAACCTCGACGTGCGCGACGCCTACGACTGCTTCCCCGTCTGGCAGCCCAACACCGGCGGCCTCGGCGACTGGAAGGCGGCCTACGACACGATCTGGCTGACCGGCGCCACCCATGTGTGGATCGACCATGTCACCGCGTCCGACCGGGGTCACCCGGACGCGAAGGAACCCACCTACTTCGCCCGCAACTACCTGCGCCACGACGGACTGCTGGACATCACCAACGGCTCCGACCTCGTGACCGTCTCCTGGAGCCGGTTCGCCGACCACGACAAGGCGATGCTCATCGGCAACGGCGACACCGCCACCGGCGACCGGGGCAGGCTCCGGGTCACCCTGCACCACAACGCGTTCGAGTCGGTCGTGCAGCGCGCCCCGCGCGTCCGCTTCGGGCAGGTGCACGTCTACAACAACCGGTACGAGGTCACCGGCGACGACTACCGCTACTCCCTCGGCGTCTCCACCGAGTCGAGGGTCTTCGCCGAGAACAACGCCTTCCACGCCCCCGGCCATGTGGAGGTCGCCGACCTGGTCAAGAGCTGGAACGGCAGCGCACTGCACCAGAGCGGCACCCTCTTCAACGGCTACCCGGTCGACCTGCTCGCCATCCACAACGCCTACAACTCGGGCAGTGAGCGCGATCTGACGGCCGACGTCGGCTGGACCCCCACCCTGCACGGGCCGGTCGACAGCGCGGCGGCGGCCGACCGGGCCGTGGCCCGCGGCGCGGGAGCGGGGAGGATCCCGTGACCGGTCGCATGATCGACGCCATGAACGACTCCATGAGCATGCCTCTGCCCGTCGTCCTCGCCGGTGCCCGGGGCCACGGCCGCTGGCACGTCGAGAACATCCGCCGGCTCCAGAAGCAGGGCATCGTGCGGCTCGTCGGCGTCTGCGAGCTGACGCCGCTGACCGAGGAGGAGCTCGGCGACCTCGGCACACCCGAGCAGTCCGCCGACTTCGGCGCCCTGCTGGACTCCACCGGCGCCAGGATCGCCGTGATCTGCACACCGATCCAGACCCACACCGACCTCGCGCTCACGGCGGCCGAACGGGGCGTGCACATCCTGCTGGAGAAGCCGCCCGCCCCCTCGTACGCGGAGTTCCGCCGCATGGCCGACGGAGTCGCGGCCGCCGGTGTCGTCTGCCAGATCGGCTTCCAGTCGCTGGGCTCGCACGCCCTGCCCGCCATCCGCGAGATGATCGCCGAGGGCGCGATCGGCAAGCTGGTCGGACTCGGCGGGGCCGGTGCCTGGGTGCGCGACGAGGACTACTTCCGGCGGGCGCCCTGGGCGGGCAAGCGGCGGCTGAACGGCGTCGACGTGATCGACGGGGCGCTGACCAACCCCCTCGCCCACGCCGTCGCCACCGCCCTCGCCCTGGGCGGCAGCACCCGCGCCGAGCACGTCAGCGGCATCGAGACCGAGCTGCTGCGCGCCAACGCCATCGAGTCCGACGACACCTCCTGCGTCCGGATCACCACCACGCAGGGCCACCCGGTGACCGTCGCCGCGACGCTGTGCGCCGAGGAGTCGGACGAGCCGTACGTCCTGGTGCACGGCAGCAGCGGCCGGATCACCTTCTGGTACAAGCAGGACCGGGTGCTGCTCCAGCGCGCGGGGCACGGCCCGGAGGAGTCCGACCACGGGCGTACCGACCTGCTGGAGAACCTCGTCGCACACCTCACCACCGGCGCGGCCCTGCTGGTCCCGCCGGAGGAGACCGGCGCCTTCATGAAGGTCGTGGAGGCCATCCGCACCGCTCCCGACCCGGCACCGCTGCCGGACACCGCCTGGCACCGGATCCCCGACGAGAACCGCCGTGTCGTACCCGGCGTCGACGGACTCGTCGCGGCCGCCGCCGACACCCTCTCCCTCTACTCCGAGCTCGGCGCCCCCTGGGCGCAAGGGCACTTCTCGAACGAGGTGAGCACCCGATGACCAGCAACGACACCGCGGTCCTGCGCGTCGCGGGCCGGCCGGTCGGCCGGTACGTCACCCGGCCCGAACTGCCGGTCCGGCTCTCCCCGCGCCCGTATCTGCATCCCGTCACCACCCTGTCCGGTACGGCGGTCACCGAGCTCAGCCCCGCCGACCACGCACACCACCTCGGCGTCGGTGTAGCCGTTCCCGACGTCGAGGGGTTCAACTTCTGGGGCGGGCGCACCTACGTCCGCGACCAGGGCCCGACCGAGCTGGACAACCACGGCTCCCAGCGGCACGTCGCGTTCCAGCTGCGCGACCCGGACGGCTTCGTGGAGGAGCTGCGCTGGGTGGCGGAGGGCGGCGAGCTGCTGCGCGAGCGCCGTACGGTCGCGGCCACCGAACTCACCGACCAGGCCTGGGCCCTGGACCTCACCTTCTCCCTCACCAACGTCACCAAGGACCCGCTGTCGATCGGCAGCCCCGCGACGAACGGGCGCCCGGGCGCGGCCTACGGCGGCTTCTTCTGGCGCGCCCGCAAGGAGGCCGCGCCCCCGGACGTCTTCACCGCGGGCACCGAGGGCGAGAGCGAGGCGCACGGCAGACGCGCCGACTGGCTCGCCCTGGCCGGCTCCGGCTGGACGCTGGTCTTCGCCGGAGCCACCGAACAGACCCGACGCGACCCGTGGTTCGTGCGTACCGGGGAGTACCCCGGGGTGGGTTCCTCCCTGGCCCACGACGAGCGGCTGGCGATCCCGCCGGGCGAGACCGTCGTCCGCCGGGTCGTCACCGTCGTCGCCGACGGACGACTCGGCCGGGACGCCGCGGCCGCCCTGGTCCGCAAGGCGGTGAGCCCGTGACCAACCAGCCCGTGACCACCGAGCCCGTGACCACCCCGACCTACCGCAACCCGGTCCTCGACGCCGACTGGTCCGACCCGGACGTCGTCCGCGTGGGGGATGACTTCTACCTCACCGCCTCCAGCTTCGGCCGCGTCCCCGGCCTGCCGTTACTCCACTCCCGCGACCTGGTGAACTGGACCCTGGTCGGCCACGCGCTGGACCGTCTCCAACCGACGGAGGAGTTCGAGCGGCCCCGCCACGACTGCGGCGTCTGGGCCCCGTCCCTCCGGTATCACGACGAACGCTTCTGGATCTTCTGGGGCGACCCCGACCGGGGCATCTTCCAGGTCAACGCCCCCGAGATCAGGGGCCCCTGGACCCGGCCGCACCTGCTGAAGGCCGGCAAGGGCCTCATCGACCCCTGCCCCCTGTGGGACGACGAGACCGGCGAGGCCCATCTGGTGCACGCCTGGGCCAAGTCCCGCTCCGGCATCAAGAACCGTCTCACCGGGCACCGGATGCACCCCGACGGCACCGAACTCCTCGACGAGGGCAAGGTGATCGTCGACGCCGACCGCATACCCGGCTGGTTCACCCTCGAAGGCCCCAAGCTCTACAAGCACGACGGCTGGTACTGGATCCTCGCCCCCGCCGGGAGCGTCGAGACCGGCTGGCAGGGAGCCTTCCGCTCGCGCGGCTTCTTCGGGCCCTACGAGGAGAAGATCGTCCTGGAGCAGAAGGACACCGACGTCAACGGCCCCCACCAGGGCGGCTGGGTGCGCACCCCGACCGGCGAGGACTGGTTCCTGCACTTCCAGCAGCGCGGCGCCTACGGCCGAGTTGTCCACCTCCAGCCCATGCGCTGGGGCCCGGACGGCTGGCCGGTGCTCGGGGACGACGGCGCCCCCGTCGCCGTACACGCGGTGCCCGACCTGCCGCCGCAGCCGCCCGCCGCGCCCGCCACCGACGACGACTTTCCCGGCGGACGGTACGGCCGCCAATGGCAGTGGACGGCCAACCCGGGCGACGGCTGGGCCACCCAGCACTCGGGGGACGGGCTGAGGCTGACCTGCGTCCGCTCGGCCGACGCCCACGATCTGCGCAAGCTGCCCAGCGTGCTCACCCAGCGGCTGCCCGGCGCGCCCCGCACGGTCGAGGTGGAGCTGCGGCTCGACAGCGACGAGCCCGGGGCCCGGGCCGGACTCGCGGTCCTCGGGGACGCGTTCGGCTGGATCGGTCTGCAGCGGGGCACGGACGGGACCGCGCACCTCGTGCACCGGTTCGCGGAGGGGGTCGCGGACGCCGAACGCGACGCCGCCCATCCGCGGCTCGCGCCCGAGGGCCGGGCCCGCCTGCGGATAGAGATCGGCGCGGGCGCACGCTGCCGGTTCTCGGCCGACACCGGCGACGGCTTCCGGCCCTCGGGCCCGGTCTTCGCCGCCACCCCGTGGCGCTGGGTCGGCGCCCTGCTCGGCCTCTTCGCCCTCGCGCCCACCGGTCAGGGACACGCCGGCGCGGCGACCTTCACCCGGTTCCGGATCAGCCCCTCGTAACGCACCCGCCGTCGTACGCCTGTTGGGAGCCGCAATGACGCACTTCCGTAGCAAGCGCTTGTCGAGACCGGGGCACGGCAAGGTCGTGGCCGCCGTGCTCGGCCTCGTCGCCGCGCTGGGCCTCGGGGCGATGGGGGACGCCCAGGCGGCCCCGCCGTCGAAGACCGTGCCCGCCGCGGACCGCTGGACCGACCGCCCGCACGGCTTCGCCTCCCTCGCCGGCGGCACCACCGGCGGCGCGGGCGGCAAGGTCGTCACCGTCACCGACCAGGCCGCGCTGGCGAAGTACGCGGCGGCCGAGGAGCCCTACGTCATCCGCGTCAAGGGCGCCCTGGCGATGGACCCGTTCGGCACGGAGATACCCGTCGCCTCGGACAAGACCATCATCGGCGTCAGCGACACCGCCGAGATCGTGCACGGCGGCTTCACCCTCGACCCCGGCACGCACAACGTCATCATCCGCAACCTCACCATCCGCGACACGGCCATCGAGGGCAACTGGGACTGCAAGGACACCGACTACGACGGCATCCGCCTCGACACCGCCCACCATGTGTGGATCGACCACATTCGGTTCTCGCGGATCTGCGACGGCCAGCTCGACATCCGGAAGGACAGCGAGTACGTCACCGTCTCCTACAACCGGTTCACGAACAACAACAAGACCTTCGGCATCGGCTGGACTCCGAACGTCAAGACCCAGATCACGGTCGACCACAACTGGTTCACGGGCACCAAGCAGCGCAACCCGTCCGCCGACAACTGCGCCTACGCGCACCTCTACAACAACTACCTGTCCTCGCAGCTCTCCGACGGCGACCCCGTGTGGACGTACGGCAACTGGTCGCGCGGCCGGACGAGGATGGTCATCGAGAACAGCTTCTACGACGGTGTCCAGCACCCCTACCAAGCCGATGCCACCGCCGAGCTGGTGCAGCGCGGGTCGGTCCTGCGGAACACCACGGGCCGGCACGACGCCTGGGGCACGGCGTTCGACCCCCGCGAGTTCTACGCCTACCGCCTCGACCCGGCCGCCGCCGTGCCCGCACTGGTGAAGCGGTTCTCGGGGCCGCAGCGGCGGATCGGCGGCCCGGTCGTGCTGAACGTACCGGCCGACTACCCGACCGTGCAGTCCGCCGTGGACGCCGTGCCCGACGGCAACGACACCCCGGTGACGATCGCCGTCGCACCCGGCACCTACCGCGAGAAGGTGTACATCCCCGCGAGCAAGCTGGGCATCGAGCTGCGCGGGACCGGGCGCGACCGCTCCGACACCGTGATCGTCTTCGACACGCCGGCCGAGTACGGAGGCTCGACGGGGAGCGCCACCGTCCGGATCGCCGCGAACGACGTGACCGCACGCAACCTCACCTTCAGCAACGACTTCGACGAGGCCGCGCACGAGCTGAAGGGCGAGCAGGCGCTGGCGATGAAGACGACCGGCGACCGGATCGTCTTCGAGGACACGGCGTTCCTGGGCAACCAGGACACCCTGATGACCGACAGCCCCAAGCTGACCACCGTCAGCCGGGTCTACATCCGCGACTCCTACATCGAGGGCGACGTCGACTTCGTCTACGGCCGGGCCACGACGGTGATCGAACGATCGGTGATCCGGGCGCTGAGCCGCGGCTCGGACACGAACAACGGTTACATCACCGCCGCCTCGACGTGGACGGGAAACCCGTACGGGTTCCTGATCAGCCGGTCGAGGATCGTGAGTGACGCACCCGACGGGACCTTCCACCTCGGGCGGCCCTGGCACCCGGGCGGCGAGCCTGACGCCGTCGCCCAGGTGCTGATCCGGGACACCGAGCTGCCCGCCGCGGTCAAGTCCTCGCCGTGGACCGACATGAGCGGGTTCTCGTGGAAGGACGCGCGGTTCACCGAGTACCGGAACCACGGGGCCGGGGCGGGCGTGACCGCGGACCGGCCGCAGCTGGGCGACGCCGCCGCACGGACCCACACCGTCGCGCACTACCTCAAGGGCACGGACGACTGGGCTCCGTACGCCCGCCACCACTGACCCCCCGCACGTTCACAGCCAGTTGGATCCAGAAGAAGAGAGCCGACCAATGAAGATCAGCATTCGCAGAAGCAGGCGAGCCGCCACGGCCGTCGCCCTGGGGGCCGTGCTCGCCCTGACCGTCACCGCCTGCGGCGACGACGGCAGCGGGGCGAGCGGTGACAAGGGTTCCGAGGGGAGCGGCAAGGGCGAGATCGTCTTCTGGGACAACAACGGCGGTGTCCGCACCGAGATCTGGAAGAAGATCATCGCCGACTTCGAGAAGGCCAACCCGGACATCAAGGTCGAGTACGTCGGGATCGCCGCCACCGAGTACCAGTCCAAGGTCGACACCGCCCTCCAGGGCGGCGGTCTGCCGGACGTCGGCGGTGTGGGCGCGGCGATGCTCGCCGGGTTCGCCGCGCAGGGCGCACTGGAGCCGCTGGACGAGCGGCTCGGCGAGTCCTCGCTGAACGGCAAGCTCAACAAGGACATGGTCGAGTCGCTGAAGGCGGCCGGCGGTGGCGACGACAAGCTGTACTCGATTCCGACCTCCGCGAACAACGGTGTGCTGTACTACCGCACCGACCTGTTCGAGAAGGCGGGCCTGGAGGAGCCCACGACGTGGGAGCGGTTCTACGAGGCCGCGGACAAGCTCACGAACACGGGCAAGAACGAGTTCGGCTACACCATCCGCGGTGGCTCCGGGTCCATCGCCCAGGCGCTGGACGCCATGTACGGGCAGTCCGGGATCACGTCGTTCTGGAACGCCGGCGGTGACAAGACCACGGTCAACGACCCGAAGAACGTGGCGGCGCTGGAGAAGTACGCGGCGCTGTACAAGAAGGTCACCCCGGCGGCCGACCTCAACAACGACTTCACGAAGATGGTCGCGCAGTGGGACTCCGGCACCATCGGAATGCTGAACCACAACCTCGGGTCGTACCAGGACCATGTGAAGGCGCTGGGCGGCGAGAAGTTCCGGGGTATTCCGCAGCCGGTCGGTGCCGGGGGCAAGCGGGTGCAGGTGTCCAACCCCGTTGACGGTCTTGGGCTGTTCAAGAGCGGCAAGAACAAGGAAGCCGCCTGGAAGTTCATCGAGTTCGCCACGTCCAAGGCGGAGAACTCGCGGTTCAACGAGGCGGCGGGGCAGGTGCCGTCGAACACGGACGCGGCGTCGGATGCGTGGATCTCGAAGGCCGAGCCCACGAAGCTGGCCGCTGACGCGTTGTCGGACGGGTCGACGACGATTGTGCAGCTGCCGTACTACCTGCCCGACTGGAACACGATTTCCAAGGCTGACAATGAGCCGAACTTCCAGAAGGTGCTGCTGGGGAAGATGAGTGCGAAGGAATTCCTGGACACGATGGCTGAGCAGTTGAACGCGGCTCAGGAGGAGTGGGACCAGCAGAACGGTTAGTTTTCTGGGTTTCGTCGTGGGGCGGCCTGTGGTGTGCAGGCTGCGGGCCGTCCCTGGCTTGTCGCGCAGTTCCCCGCGCCCCCAAGACGAAAAGGGAGTTGGTATTGGTGTCTCTCAGTCGAAGACAGGTTGCCGTTGCCGCTGTTGCCTCGGTGTCTCTCGGATTATCCGCCGCTGGTACGGCACAAGCCGGCCATGGCCGACGCAGTCGCACCCTCTATATCGCCGGTGACTCCACCGCCGCCCAGAAATACGCTGCCGCCGCGCCCGAGACCGGGTGGGGAATGGCGTTGCCCTTCTTTCTTCAACGGCCTCTCGCTGTCTCCAATCACGCCGTGAACGGGCGGAGTTCCAAGAGCTTCGTGGATGAAGGGCGGCTCGACGCGATTCTCGATGTGATCGAGCCGGGGGATTTCCTTCTCATTCAGTTCGCTCACAATGACGAGAAGGCGGAGGACCCCACCCGCTACACCGAGCCCTGGTCGACGTATCAGGAGCATCTGCGGATGTACGTCGACGGTGCCCGGGCCCGTGGGGCGCGGCCGGTGCTGGCCACCGCCGTCGAGCGGCGGAGGTTCGACGCGGCAGGGAAGGTCCTGCCGACGCACGGTGAGTATCCGGCGGCCATGCGGGCGCTCGCCGCCGAGGAGCGGGTCGCGTTGCTGGACACGCAGGCGCTGTCGCTCGCGCTGTGGCAGGAGCTCGGGGTCGAGCGGACGAAGACGTACTTCAACTGGACCGCGACCGAGCAGGACAACACGCACTTCAATCCGCCGGGCGCGATCGCCGTGGCCCGGCTGGTGGCCCGGGAGCTGCTACGGGCCCGGGTGCTCGGGCCGCGCGATGTGTGCCGGCTGGAGGCGGAGATCCCGGAGTCCTGGATCAGCTGGCCCGAGTCCGCCGCGTAACACCCCTCGACACAGAAGAAGGAAGAGAGCCGTACCGTGAAGATCCAGAAGTGTCATGATCATGTCATTGGTAGGGTCGCCCTCCTGGTCGGGTGCACCGCGCTCGTGCTGTCCCTGAGCGGCACCACCGCGCAGGCCGGCTCCCGGGACGCGGCTCGCCAGACCCTCGGGGCGAACGATGGGTGGGGCGCGTACGGCACCGGCACCAGCGGCGGTGCCGCCGCCGATGCCGCGCACGTCTACACCGTCACCACCTGGGAGCAGTTCAAGGCCGCCCTGAAGGACGGCGGTTCCGCACCCAGGATCATCAAGGTGAAGGGCATGATCGACGCCGTCTCCCAGGGCTGCGAGGCGTTCGAGGCCGAGGGGTACGACTTCCAGAAGTACCTCGCGGACTACGACCCCGCCGTCTGGGGGCACGAGAAGCCGGTCAGCGGTGCCCAGGAGGACCTGCGGGCCGCGTCCGCCGCCCAGCAGGACAAGACCATCAAGGCGAGCGTTCCGGCCGACACCACGATCATCGGCGTGGGCAAGAACTCCGGGATCCTCGGCGGCAGCCTCCAGATCAAGGGCGTCGACAACGTCATCGTCCGCAACCTCACCATCGAGGCCCCGGTCGACTGCTTCCCCCAGTGGGACCCGACCGACGACAACAAGACCGGCGCCTGGAACTCCGAGTACGACGGGGTCGTCGTCTACGGCTCCACCCATGTGTGGATCGACCACAACACACTGACCGACGGCCGCCACCCCGACAGTTCCCTGCCGTCCTACTTCGGCAAGACCTACCAGCAGCACGACGGTCTCGCCGACGTCGTACGCGGTTCGAATCACGTGACCGTGTCCTGGAACTCGTTCAAGGACCACGACAAGACCATGCTGATCGGCAACAGCGACAGCGCCACCGCCGACGACACGGGCAAGCTCAAGGTCACCCTGCACCACAACCGCTTCGAGGGCATCGTCGAGCGGGCGCCGCGGGTGCGCTTCGGGCAGGTCGACTCGTACAACAACCACTTCGTGGTCACCAAGGGCCAGAAGTGGGGCTATGTCTACGGCATCGGCAAGGAGTCCCGGCTCGTCGCCGAGCACAACGCGTTCACGCTCGCGCAGGGGATCAGCACGGGGAAGATCCTCAAGAAGTGGAACGAGGCGCCGGTCACCGCGAACGCCAACTACGTCAACGGCAAGGCCGTCGACCTGATCGCCGTGCACAACGCGGAGATCCCCGGGGAGACGCTCCAGTCGGGTGCCGGCTGGACGCCGACCCTGCGGGCCGGGGTCGACCCGGCGAAGTCGGTCCCGGGCATCGTCAACGCCGGCGCGGGCGCCGGCCGCGTGCGCTGACCTGACCCGCCCCTCCTGAACGGGCCGGGGCGGCCCGCATCGCACCCCTTGCCCCGGGGTGCGCCCGCCCCGGTCCTTCCCCATCCCGCATTCCCGTCCCGCATTCGCCGTACCGCGAAGGAGCAGCCGCATGCTCTCGCAACCCCACCGTGCCCTCTCCCGCCGGGGGTTCCTCGTCGCGAGCGCCGCCTCGGGCGCCGCCCTCGGCCTCGCCGCCGGCCCCGCGCGGGCCGGTACCCGTCCGCGTCCGTTCGGCCGGTACGGCTCACCGGCCGACCGCCGTGACCCCAGGACCCTGTACGTCCACCCGGGCGGCGCCGGTGACTTCACCACCGTCCGGGACGCCGTGGCCGCCGCGACCGGGACCGGCTACACCCTGGTCATCGCGCCTGGTGTCTACCGGCAGACGGTCGCCGTCGACCCCGCCCGTACGGAGATGACCTGGATCGGGGCGAGCGAGGAACCCCGTGACGTCGTGATCGTGTACGACAACGCGGCCGGGACCCCGAAGCCCGGCGGCGGCACCCACGGCACCACCGGCTCCGCCACCACCACGGTGCAGGCCGACGGTTTCACCGCCCGCTGGATCACCTTCGCCAACGACTGGCTGCGCGCCGACCACCCCGACATCACCGGCACCCAGGCCGTCGCCCTCAAGGTCCAGGGCGACCGCTCCGCCTTCCACCACTGCCGGTTCCTCGGCCACCAGGACACCCTGTACGCCGACTCCATGGCACTGGGCACCTTCGCCCGCCAGTACTTCGCCCACTGCTACGCCGAGGGCGATGTCGACTTCGTCTTCGGACGGGCCACCGCAGTCTTCGACCACTGCCACTTCCGGACCCTGAACCGCACCGACCTGCCGGCCGCCCCGTACGGCTTCGTCTTCGCCCCCTCCACGGCCGGTGCCAATCCGCTCGGCTACCTGGTGACCAGGAGCCGCGTCAGCAGCGAGGCTCCCGACGCCTACTTCAAGCTGGCCCGGCCCTGGGTGCCCAGCTCCGACACCACCGCCCGCCCGATGCTCACCGTCCGGGACACCTGGCTCGGGCCGGGCATCGACGCCGTCGCGCCCTACACGAACATGGCGAGCGGCTACCCCTGGCAGTCGATGCGGTTCACCGAGTACCGCAACACCGGGCCCGGTGCCGTCATGTCCGTTCCGGAGAACCGGCCCCAGCTCACCCGGGCGCAAGCCGCGTCGCACACCAGGCAGACCTATCTCGGCGACTGGCGGCCCTGTGCGTAGGGCCGCGGCGCTCCTGCTCGGCGTGTGCCTGCTCTGGCCGGCTCCCGCGGCCTCCGCCACCGAGCGCGGACCCGTCGGCTGGGCCTCGACCGGCACCGGCACCGACGGCGGGGCGGGCGGCAGGACCTGGACGGTGGACACCCGGGCCGAGCTGAAGCAGGCCCTGGCCAACAACGGCGATCCCACCGCGCCCAAGGTGATCCGGGTCGTCGGCGCCATCTCCGGGCACGAGGCCGACGACGGTTCCCTGCTCGGTGAGCAGGACTACGCGCCCGGATACGACCTCGGCAAGTACATGTCCTGCTTCGGCGAGGACGGCGCCGCCTGGTCCGACACCCGCTTCGAGTACTGCGGGCAGCAGCGGCGACTGCGCCAGACCGGCTCGAACAAGGAGAAGGCACAGATCCAGCTCACCGTGCCGGGCAACACCACGCTGGTGGGCGTGGGGCGCGACGCCCGGCTGCTCGGGGTGTTCCTGACCGTCAACACCGGCAGCGACATCATCGTGCGCGACCTCCGTCTGGAGGCGCCCGTCGACCACTTCACGAGCTGGTCCCCGGACGACGGCACGCACGGCAGCTGGAACGCCCGCTTCGACGCGCTGACCGTGATCACCGGCAAGAACATCTGGATCGACCACTGCACCTTCACCGACGGCCGCTTCCCGGACCGTGAGGCACCCCTCGGCTTCCACGGCGAGCGCGTCCAGCGGCACGACGGGCTGGTGGACATCGAGGACGGCTCCGACTTCGTCACCGTCTCCGACAGCCGGTTCGACGACCACGACAAGGCGATCCTCATCGGGTCGGGCGACGGGCGCGGCGACCGGGACCGGGGGCATCTCAAAGTGACCTTCGCCCGCAATCTGTTCACGGGCATCGTGCAGCGCGCCCCACGCGTCCGCTTCGGGCAGGTGCACGTCGTCAACAACGTCCACCGGGGGCGGGCGCCGCTCTACGCCCTGGGCGTGGGTGTGGAGTCCGCGATCTTCTCCGAGCGCAACGTCTTCCGCTACCCGGGCGGCGGTCCGTCCGCCGCCGTCGCGGACTACGGCGGGGTGCGGTTCCGTGACACCGGCTCGTGGTTCAACGGCCGGCCCGCCCGGCTGAACGACGTGGCGAGCGGTCTCGGCCTCGGGAGCGAGGTCGGCTGGGACCCCGCCGACGTCTACGACTACCGCGCCCTCACGTCCCCGGCGGCGGTCGAGCGGCACGTGCTGCGGCACGCCGGAGCCGGGAGGCCGTATGGACGCCCATGAGCAGCTCGGACGGCGGACGTTCGTGGTCGGAGCGGGTTCGGCGCTGCTGGCCGGGGGAGCCGTGACGGGGGCGGAGGCGGCGGTCGTGGACGGGCCGCTGCCCGACTTCCATCCGGCGCTCAAGGACGCCCTGACCTTCCCGCTCGCCTGGGGCAGGTCCCCGATCCGCGACTTCCGCGCCTGGCGGCGTACCGCCCGGGCCACGGTCGAGGAGCACCTCCTCGTGGAGCGGCAGGACCGGGTGCCGTTCGCGCCGGAGTACACCGGGCGGGGCCACACGCGGGACTACTCGCGCGAGTTGGTGACCGTGTCCCTCACCCGGTACGAGCGTGTGCGCGGCGCCCTGCTCACCCCGCACGGCGACGGGCCCTTCCCCGCCGTGCTCCTCCTGCACGACCACGGGTCCAGATTCGACATCGGGAAGGAGAAGCTCGTCCGGCCCTGGTACGACGACACGCGTCTCGCCGCCGCCCGGGCGTGGGCGGACAAGTACTTCAGCGGACGGTTCGTCGGTGACGAACTGGCCCGGCGGGGCTATGTGGTGCTGTGCCTGGACGCCCTCGGCTGGGGCGACCGCGGGCCCCTCGCCTACGAGCAGCAGCAGGCGCTGGCCTCCAACTTCTACAACCTGGGCTCCTCGCTCGCCGGGCTCATGGCCCGGGAGGACCAGCGGGCCGCCGCCTTCCTGGCGGGGCTTGACCGGGTGGACGACCGGCGGGTCGCGGCCGTCGGCTTCTCCATGGGCGCCTACCGCGCCTGGCAGACCGCCGCCCTCAGCGACCACGTCGCCGCCGCCGCGAGCGTCTGCTGGATGACAGGCCTGAAAGAAATGATGGTGCCCGGCAACAACACGCTGCGCGGGCAGTCGGCGTTCCACATGCTCCACCCCGGGCTCGCCCGCCATCTCGACATCCCCGACGTCGCGAGCATCGCCGCCCCCAGGCCGATGCTGTTCATGAACGGCGGGCTCGACACGCTCTTCCCCGCCGAGGGCGTACGGGTCGCGTACGACAAGTTGCGTGCCGTCTGGCGCTCGCGCCACGCGGAGGAGCGGCTACGGACGAAGACGTGGCCGGAGCTCGGCCACGTCTTCACCCACGCGATGCAGGACGAGGTCGTCAGCTGGCTCGACGACGTCCTGTGAGGCTCACCGCCGTACCGGCTCGATGCCCTCCAGCGTCGGCACCACCGGCTTGATGCTGCCGTCGGCCGCGAACTCCATGCGGTCGACGGTGGTCTCCCGGTGCATGCCGTCGCCGCCCGGCAGGCCCGGGCCGTTCAGGGCGAAGCGGTGGTAGACCATGTACCAGTCGTCGGTGCCGGGCGTGTTCACCACCGAGTGGTGACCGGTGCCGAGGATGCCGTACTCCGGCCGCTTCTCCAGGATCGTCCCGCGCTTGGTCCACGGGCCGAGCGGGGACGGGCCCGTCGCGTACGCCACGTGGTAGTTCTCGCTGCGGGTGTCGTCCTCCGACCACATGAAGTAGTACGTGCCCTTCCGCTTGATCACGAAGGAGCCCTCACAGAAGTTGTCCGGGGTGATGTCCTTCACCTTCGACGCGTCGAAGGACACCATGTCGTCGTTGAGCGGCACCACGTACCCGTGCCCGTTGCCCCAGTACAGGTAGGCCTGGCCGTCGTCGTCCGTGAAGACCGACGGGTCGATCATCTGGCCCTTGAACGCCCCGCCCTTGGCGACCAGCGGCTTGCCGAGGGCGTCCTTGAAGGGGCCGGCGGGGGAGTCGGCCACCGCCACACCGATCTGCTGCTCGGCGCAGAAGTAGAAGTAGTACTTGCCGTTCCGCTCGGCGATCGCGGGTGCCCAGGCGTTCTTGTCGGCCCAGCTCACGTCAGGACCGAGGTCGACGATGACGCCGTGGTCCTTCCAGTTGACCAGGTCCTTCGACGAGTACGCCTTGAACTTGGTGCCGCTCCAGCCCTGGAAGCCGTCCGTCGTCGGGTAGATCCAGTATCTGCCGTCGAGATAGTGCACGTCGGGGTCGGCGTTCAGGCCGGGGAGCAGCGGGCTGCGCGTGCGGACCGCCTCGACCGTCCAGGTGCGCTTCGTCCCGTCGGCGGCCGTCACGGTGTACTTCTGCGGCTTGCGGAAGTCGCGGCGCGTACCGGACTTGGGGCTCAGCGTGGCACCCTCGCCCACCCAGAGCTTCGGGGCGAGGCTCCGCAGGTCGGCCTTGGGCTTCATCGGCAGCACGACCTTCGAGGCGCTGTCCGTGACGATGGAGTAGCCCTTCTGGTGCTTCGCCGTGGCGTCCACGACAGAGGTGGACGTCGACGGGTACGCGGCCAGCAGCCGGTCGTACTCCTTCTGCGTCACCGGGAGCACCGTGCCGTGCCGGGGGCTCGCCGGGAGCTGGTAGTTCGCGGACGGGGTCCACTTGCCCGAGGCGAGGTCGGTGGTCTCGAACGGCAGATAGCCGCGGCCGCCGTACTCGTCGATGAACAGGTACCACTTCTTCTCGGTGTTCGACTTGAACACCGTCGGGCCCTCACCGCGGTCCATCGCGCCCTTGCCGATGCAGTCCGCCACGAAGTCGTACTTCGTCGAGGTCAGGGAGGTCGACTTCTCGCCGGTGATGAACTTCGAGCACGGGCTGGAGGACGTGGGGTCCCGCTCGTCCTTGGTGTAGCGGTAGTACTCGTCCTCGTACTTCACGACCGTGGAGTCGATGACCGAGTAGCCCGGGTCGTTCCAGACCTTCGGCTCGCTGAAGGTGCGGAAGTCCTTCGTGGTCGCGTACATCATCTTGTTGTACGTGTCGCCCTTGTGGTCCGGGTCGTCCTCGGCGTACAGCTTCGACGCCCAGAAGACGACGTACGCACCGAGCTCGTCGTCCCAGTAGGCTTCCGGGGCCCAGGTGTTGCCCGCGGTGTCCGGGGAGACCTTCACCAGGCGCTGGTCGGTCCAGTGGACCAGGTCGGTGGACTCCCAGACCATGATCGACTTGCTGCCGTGCCGCTGGACGTCGTCCCAGCTCCCGCTGGAGTTCTGGTACATCCTGAGGTCGGTGGCGATCAGGAAGAACTTGTCGCCCTTCGGGGAGCGGATCACGAACGGGTCGCGCAGCCCCTTCTCGCCGGTCGTCGACGTCAGGACCGGCTTGCCGGCGTTCAGCTCACGCCAGTGCAGCGCGTCGTTGCCCCGGCTCAGGGCGTAGCGGATCTGCTCGCCGTCGGCGGTGCCCTCACCCGTGAAGTAGGCGAAGAGATAGCCGGCGTACTTGGATTGCTTCACGGGTGGTGCTCCGGGGTCTGCGGTGCTGGGCGGCGCCGTGAGGAGAGTCAGGAGGAGGCCGGTCAGGGCCAGGAACGGAAGCAGTAGCGTGCGGGGGCGCATGACACTTCCTGTCGGAGTGTGGGGGATTCTGTTGGGTAATGGCCTTCGGAGTTTCACCGGACGGGAGCAGTGCGTCAACGGGTGTGCATGAGGCCGGTGGTTTTCGAAAGTTTCGGCACCCGGGCACACCTGTGCACTTGACGGCGGCAACCCTTTCCCGGCGCGGCGGCGACTGCTGGGCGGAAACGGATCGGAGCGGGGCCCTCCGAACCGCTTCCGTCCCTCATCCCCCAGGAAAGGAACGCTCCGTGCTGCTCAGCACCGGACGCCACCGCAGGACCCGCACGCTCACCATCGCCGCGGCCGTGGCAGTGACCGCGGGGGCGGGCGGCGTCTACCTCGGGCTGTCGAGCGGCGGCGCGCAGGCCGCCTCGGCGGCGGTCACCGTCTCCACCGCGGCCCAGCTCGAAGCGGCCGTGAAGAACGCCACCGCCGGAACCGTCATCCAGGTCCGCGGCGGCACCTACTACCCGGCCGCCACCCTCAAGTCCACGGCGAACGGCACGAGTTCCGCGCGCATCACCCTGCGGCCCCACGGCAACGAGAAGGTGCGCATCGACGGCTCCAAGCTGCCCGCAGGCTCCTGGCTGGCCGGCCTCTACGGCGACTACTGGACCGTCCAGGACCTGGCCTTCGTCAACGCCCCGGCCCAGGGCTTCGTCGCCACCTCCTCGGCCGGCGGCGTGTTCAGGAACCTGGTCACCGCCGACAACGGCGACTCCGGCTTCACCCTGCGCGGCGACGGCACCACCGGCAACCTCGTGCAGAACCTGGACAGCCACGGCAACTACGACCCGGCAGGACACGGCCAGAACGCCGACGGCATCGCCGTGAAGTTCGGCTCAGGAACGGGCAACAGGATCACCGGCGCCCGGCTGTACAACAACTCCGACGACGGCCTCGACCTCTGGCAGTTCTCCTCACCGGTCACCCTCGAGCACTCCTGGGCCTTCGGCAACGGCAAGAACCGCTGGAACGACCCGGCCTTCGAGGGCAACGGCAACGGCTTCAAACTCGGCGGCGGAGGAGCCTCCGTCGCCCACGTCGTCAACAACAACGCGGCCTGGGACAACACGCTGCACGGCTTCACCGAGAACTCCAACACCGGCGCCATCGCCCTGAACCGCAACACCGCGTACGCCAACGCCCGGAACGGCTTCTACTTCGCCACCGGCAAGGCCCGCCTCGGCAAGAACCTCGCCGTCAAGGACAAGGGCGGCCCCGTGAAGCGGGGTTCCTCGACGGTCTCCGCCGGCAACAACTGGGACAGCGGTGTCGCCACCCCGCCCTTCAGGTCGACGGACGCGGCCGGTGCGTACGCGGCACGCGAGGCGGAGGGTTCCCTCCCCGCCACGGCGTTCCTGACGACCGGCTCCACGACCATCGGCTCGACGATGGACTAGCCGGCCCTCACGTCCGCACATGCCGACGCCCCCGCCGGTGCGAACCGGCGGGGGCGTCCTGCCGACTGGCCGAGGGGGGCTCGGCCAGTACCGTTCGACCGACCGGAGGGGGGCTCCGGAGGGCCGGGTGCCGAAGGTCCGACTGGGGGCCCGGACGTCCGGCGTCCGGTCGGCCCAAGGGGGGATCAGGGCCGGCCGGGGTCACAGGGGGGCGAGCCTCACTGGTAGCTGATGTCGGAGGCCTTGAACTTGCAGGTCTTGCCGTCCGGGCCCGGCGGCTTCAGCTCGGTCGGCTCCTTGCCCGTGTTGTTGCCCTTGAAGCGCACACACGTCTTGATCTTCTTCTTGCTGTCGCCGTGGACGCGGATCTTCGACAGCGTGGCCGTGTCGCCGTAGTTCTCGTTCACGCCGACGATCGAGTTCATCGGCGCCGTCACGTCGATGTCGTTGAGCACGACCGTGCGCTTGTACTGCGTCCCGCAGTTGCCGCAGGAACGGACCAGCTTGCCGGCGTTCTGCACCTGGAAGCCCGACACGTTCAGCGTGCCGGCGCCGTTGAACTGCAGCACCTTGTCGTCGGCGTTCTTCGCGCCGCCGCCGATCACCTTGTACACCGCCGAGGCGGACTTGCCCTTGAAGCTGGCCGCGTCCTCGCCGACGTCCAGCCACCACACGTTCTGCAGCGTGCAACTGCCCTTGCAGTGCACGCCGTCCGCGGCCGGGGTGCCGATGATGACGTTCTTCAGCGTGGCGCCGTCCGCCAGCTCGAAGAGAGGCTTCTGGCCCTCGTCCTGGCTGTCGCCGCCGAGCGCGCCGCTGCCGTAGAACTTCTTCATCCCGCCGTCGCGGACACCCGAGACCGGGATGGTCTTGGACACCGGCTCGCTGCCCTTGTCGGCGGGCCAGGAGGACGCGGCGCTGGCGGTGGAGAGCATCGACGTGGTGACGATGGCCGCTCCCGCGATGCCGAACGCCGACAGTCCGGCGATCACCGCCCGCCGCTTGGTGACCCGGCGGCGATGGCGGACGCGCTGTTCTGCTGGTGCAGTCATGTACCGATTCCTCGAATGGGGGGTGACTCTTTGCGCGTTGTGGTCGTCACCGGTGAGGAAAGGGTTGCCGCGTCTTCAGATCTTTTTCACGCGGGACCTACGAGTCGCCCCCGGCGTCGTCCTCGTCGCCCTCGTTGTCCACGGCCGCGAAGCCGCCGTCCACCGACAGCCGGTCCGACCCGGCGGCGGCCGTCACCGTGTAGCGGTCCTTGCCCGCGTCACGCCCCCCGCGGTCATGGTCGAACTGGCCCGCGAACACCCACTCACCCGCCGGGACCTTCCGGCCCTCCTTGAGGGTCCAGGTGTAGACGAGGGCGCCGTCCCGCTCGCCGACCGTGAGGGTGAAGTCGTTCTCGGGCAGCGACCGCCAGGCGCCCGCGTCGGAGACCCCGCCGGTCTGTGCGACGCTCAACCGCACGGTCAGCGCGGTCAGTTCCTCGCGGGTCTTGATCGTGATGTTGCTCTGCGCCCAGAAGTCGTTGCTGTGCGGGTCGACCGAGCCGTCCGACCACAGCGGCCCGTCCTCGGTGGCGGCGGGCGGCCGCGCGGTGACCGGGGCGCTCGGCTTCCCGGAGGGCGGCGCGGCGGACTCGCGGCGCTCCGGCGAGGAGGTCGGCGTGGGATCCACCGGCGGCACGGGGGCCCGGCTCGTCGCCTCCGGCGACGGTGTGGGCGTCGGCGACGTCGCCACCTCCTGCTGCCGCGGGGCGGTCTCGTCCTTCACCGCGGACGCCACCGCGTAACCGCCCACCGCCAGCACGCCCGCCACGGCGGCGGTCGCACCGGCCACCCGCATCCAGCCGAACACCGGCGGACGCGTCGCCCGGTGGGCGGACGCGGCCGGACCGGCCATGCCGCGCTCGACCCGGGCCAGGATGTTCTCCCGGTCGGGCTCGTGCCCCCCGGCCGCCTCGTGCAGCCGGGCGCGCAGTTCCTCGTGCACGTCCCGCCGGACGGTCATCGGTCCCTCCCTCCGCCCTCACCGGTGCGCAAGCCCTCCACGGCGGGCGCGCAACGGGGCGCGCCCAGTGTCGCGTGCATCCGCTGCGGCACTCCCTGTGTGCCCAGCAACCGCTGGAGTTCGGCCATTCCCTTCGAGGTCTGGCTCTTCACCGTACCCACCGAGACACCGAGGGCGAGCGCGGTGTCCTTCTCCGACAGGTCGAAGGCGTGCCGCAGCACCACACAGGCCCGCTTGCGGAACGGCAGCCTGCGCAACGCCTCCTGGACATCGACCACGCCCGCGACGTCCGGATTCTCGGTGTTCTCCTCGCGCTGCGACCAGAACAGGGCGATGCGCCGCCGCTCGCGCACGGCGCTGCGGATGCGGGTGCGGGCCAGGTTGGCGACCACACCGCGGGCGTACGCCGCCGGATGGTCGGCGGCGCGCACCCGGTCCCAGCGGTGCCACAGCGCCAGTAACGCGTCCGCCGCCAGGTCGTCGGCGGTGTCCGACTCGCCCGTCAACAGGTAGGCCAGGCGGGACAGTTCGGCGTAGTGGCGCTCGAAGAAGGCGTGGAACTCCACGGAGGCGGCGTCGTCGACGACTGTGCCCACGGGCGACCTCTCCTCGCAGCGGCTTCGGGCACTCCCGGGCGGGGGCGCCTGTGCGTGTCATGTAGATGACATGTGATCATCCGGGGGAGGCCCGGACGAGATCGGGAAGCGTAGCAGCGTTCGTCAGGATGGTTCGTACGGAGCTTCGAACGGCGTATGGCGGGCCGGACTTCGATTCCGTAACACGAAGAAAACCTGAACGTGGTTCAACGCGAGGAAAATCCAGCCAGCACCCGCACACCGATCACCCAGGCATCAAGGAGCACTCGTCATGTCCGAATCGCAGAAGGTGGCCGACCGGTCCGACGCCGCACCACCACCGGTGAACAGCGTCGACCGGTTCTTCAAGATCTCCGAGCGGGGGTCCACCTTCGGCCGTGAGATCCGCGGCGGCTTCGCCACGTTCTTCACGATGGCCTACATCCTTGTCCTGAATCCCATCATCCTGGGCAGCGCGAAGGACAAGTTCGGGCACCAGCTGGACGCCGTCCAACTCACCACCGCCACCGCCCTGGTGGCCGCGGTCATGACGATCATCATGGGCGTGGGCGGCAATCTGCCCCTCGCGCTCGCCGCCGGACTCGGCCTGAACGCCGTGGTCGCCTTCCAGATCGCCCCGCTGATGAGCTGGGACGACGCGATGGGCCTGATCGTCCTCGAAGGCCTGCTGATCTGCGTGCTGGTGGTGACCGGTCTGCGCGAGGCCGTCATGCACGCCATACCCCAGCCGCTCAAGCAGGCGATCAGCGTCGGCATCGGCCTGTTCATCGCCTTCATCGGCTTCGTCGACGCCGGGTTCGTCACCCGCATCCCGGACGCCGCGAACACCACCGTGCCCGTTCAGCTGGGCGGCACCGGCACCCTCGCCGGCTGGCCGATGCTCGTCTTCTGTCTCGGCGTCCTGCTGACGATCGGCCTGCTCGCCCGCAAGGTCAAGGGCGCCATCCTCATCAGCATCGTCGGCATGACGGCCGTCGCACTGGTGATCAACTCCCTCGCCGACATCAAGACCTGGGGCCTGACCACACCGTCCTGGCCCGGCAACCTCGTCGACACCCCCGACTTCGGACTCATCGGCGACTTCGACCTGTTCGGCGCGTTCAGCGCCCCCGGCGTCGGTGTCATCACCGTCGTCCTGCTGATCTTCACCCTGATCCTGTCCGACTTCTTCGACACCATGGGCACCGTCGTCGGCGTCAGCGCCGAGGCCGGTCTGCTGGACGAGGACGGCAAGGTCCCGAACCTCGGCCGGGTGCTGCTCATCGACGGTGCCGCGGCGGTCGCGGGCGGCGCGGCCTCCGCCTCCTCGGCGACCTCCTACATCGAGTCGGCGGCCGGCGTCGGCGAGGGCTCGCGCACCGGCTTCTCCAACCTCGTCACCGGCGGCCTGTTCGGCCTCGCGCTGTTCCTGACCCCGCTGCTCACCATCGTCCCGCTCCAGGCGGCCGCCCCGGCCCTGGTCGCCGTCGGCTTCCTGATGATGACCCAGGTCAAGCACATCGACTGGGACCGCTACGACATCGCCATCCCCGCGTTCCTCACCATCGCCGTGATGCCGTTCACCTACTCCATCACCAACGGCATCGGCGCAGGCTTCCTCGCCTACGTCGTCATCAAGACCGTGCTCGGCAAGGCCAAGGAGGTCCACTGGCTGCTGTGGGGGACCTCGGCGCTGTTCCTCGTGTACTTCGCGATCGACCCGATCGAGCAGCTCCTGGGCGCCAAGTAACGGCGAAGGGCCGCCCCCGGGGGGAAGGGGGCGGCCCATCTGTCTGTAGAGACGGCTTTCATACGGCGAAGGTTCAGTCGGAGGTGCGGTCGGAGGTGCGGTCGGAGGTTCAGGCGCGGGTTCAGTTCTTGAGCGCCGCTTCCATCATCGCCTTGGCGACCGGAGCCGCCAGGCCGTTGCCGCTGACCTCCGAGCGGGCGGCGTTCGACTGCTCGACCATGACCGCCACGGCGACCTCCTTGCCCGACGAGTCGGACTTCCCGTAGGAGGTGAACCAGGCGTACGGCACCTGGCTGTTCTTCTCGCCGTGCTGGGCGGTGCCCGTCTTGCCGCCCACCGTCGCGCCCGCGATCCGCGCGTTCGAGCCGGTGCCCTTGTTCACCACCGTCTGCATCGCCGACTGCAACTGCTCGGCGGTCGAGGAGCTGACGATCTCCTTCGAGTCCGCCTCGTCGTCGTAGTCCTGCAACACGTCGCCGCCGCTGTTGGTGATCTGCGAAACCATGTGCGGCGAGACCAGCTTGCCGCCGTTGGCGATGGCCGCCGACACCATGGCCATCTGCAACGGGGTCGCGGTGACGTCGAACTGGCCGATGCCCGTCAGGGCCGTCTGCGACGGGTACATGTCCGACGGGTACACGCTCGTGTAGGCCCGGACCGGCACATCCAGCTGGTCGTCGTTGAAGCCGAACTTCTCCGCCATCGCCTTCACCTTGTCCTGGCCCAGCTGCACGGCCATCTTCGCGAAGACGTTGTTGCATGAGTACTGCAGCGCCGTGCGGATCGTGGCGTCCGTGCAGGGCGCGCTCGGGTTCTCGTTCGACAACTTCGTGCTGGTGCCCGGCAGTGTGTACGGGTCCGGGCTGTCGGTCCTGTCGTCCACCGACTCGTACAGCCCGTCCTCCAGCGCCGCGGCCGCCACGACCAGCTTGAACGTCGAGCCGGGCGGCAGCGGCTGCCGCAGCGCCCGGTTGGTCAGCGGCTTCTCCGGGTCGCTCGTCAGCTTCTTCCAGGCCACCCCCGCCGTGTTGGCGTCCGTCAGTGACGAGGGGTCGTACGACGGCGTCGACACGACCGCCAGGATCTTCCCGGTCTTCGGGTCGATGGCGACGGCGCCGCCCTTCTTGTCGCCGAGCGCGTCGATCCCCGCCTTCTGCACGTCCGGGTCGATCGTGGTGACCACGTTGCCCGGTTCGGCCCGCTGGTTGGTGACGGTGTCCATCACCGACTTCAGCCGGTTGTCCGTGCCGTTCAGGAGGTCGGTGTAGATGCCCTCGAGCTGGGTCGGCGCATACGCCTGCGAGGCGTAGCCCGTCACCGCCGCGTACCGCTCACCGTCCGTGTACGTGCGCTTGTACCTGAGGTCGCCTGTCGTCGTCTTGGCCGAGCCGGTGACCGACCGGCCGCCCACGATGATGTTCCCGAGCGGCGCCGAGTACGTCTCGATGGCGTTCCGCCGGTTGTCCTTGTCGTCTGCGAGCGCCTGGCCGTCGTAGAACTGCACCCAGGTCGCCCTGACCAGCAGAGCGAACACAAGGAGCAGCGCGAAGACCGATGCGCGCCTGATCGTCTTGTTCATCCCGAACATGAGGACGAGCCAGGAGGGCCGGATCGTTCCCGCCCGTCCGTTTTCTCATTCTCCGTTTAGAAAGCCCGCCTCGTACGCCGCGATGACCGCCTGCGTGCGGTCCCGGGTGCCCGTCTTGGCCAGGACCGCCGCCACGTGGGACTTCACCGTGGCGGGGCCGACCTCCATCCGGCGGGCGATCTCCGCGTTGGTCAGCCCGCCGGCCATGTGCCGCAGGACCTCCCGCTCGCGGCCCGTGAGCCTCGCCACCCACGCGGGCGGCGCGGGGTGGGCGCGTGCGTGCTCGGTCGCGAGGGTGCGGACGGCCGCCGGGAACAGCAGGCTGTCGCTGCGCGCCACCAGCCGGACCGCCTGCACGAGCGCGTCGGCGTCAGCCCGCTTCAGCAGGAACCCGGCGGCTCCGGCGCGCAGCGCGTCATACACGTAGGAGTCGTTCTCGAACGTCGTCACGACGACGATCCGGGGCGGCTCGTCCAGCGTGGCCAGGATCTGCTCGGTGGCGCGGATGCCGTCGATCTCCGGCATGCGCACGTCCATGAGGACGACGTCCGGCCGCAGGTCCCGTACGACCGACACGGCCTCGGCTCCGGTGGCCGCCTCGCCCACCACCTCCAGGTCCGGCTCGGCGGAGAGGATGGCGCGCAGGGCGGTGCGCACCATGCGCTCGTCGTCGGCGAGGACGACACGGACCGGTGCCGGGCGGGTCATGCGGCTCCTTTCGTCGCGGGCCTTCGTACGGGCCCGTCATTCAGGTTTTCTCATCGGCAGGCGTACGCGCAGCCGCCAGGTCTGTGCGGTGGTCGGTCCGGCCGTCGACGTCCCGCCCAGCAGCCTGGCTCGGTCCGCGATGCCGCGCAGCCCGTGGCCGCCGCCGGGCCGGGAGGGCGCGGGGCCGGTCAGCGGATTCTCCACGGTGATCTCCAGCTCCCCGCCCGCCACCGCGATCCGCACGTCCACGGCGACCCGGTGACCGGCGTGCCTGAGGGCGTTGCTGAGCCCCTCCTGCACGATGCGGTAGGCCTCGCGGGACAGCAGCGGAGGCAGCGCTTCCGGGTCGGCGCCGACCGTGGCCGTCACCCGGGCCCCGCCCGCCCGGGTACGGGACAGCAGGCCGTCGAGGTCGCCGGCGAGGGTGGGCGCCGGGGCCGTTCCGGGGCCGTCGCCCTCGCGCAGCACGCCCAGCACGGCGTCGAGTTCTCCGACGGTACGCCGCGTCGTGTCCTCGATCGCGGCGAGCGCCTCACGGACGAACTCCGGGTCGGAGTCGAGAACCCGGCGGGCCGCGCTCGCCTGGAGGGTGACCGCGCTCAGCGCGTGACCGACCGAGTCGTGCAGCTCCCGCGCCAGCCGGTTGCGTACGGCGAGGTCGGCGGCGCGCGCCTCGGCAGCGGCCAGCCGGCCCTCGGGAGACGGGCCGAGCAGGTCGGGCGCCCAGCGGGCCAGCAGCGCGCCGCCGCCGGCCGCACAGCCGGCGAGGGCGACCAGCATCGCCACGCCCGCGACCGGAGCGAGCGCCGACGCCCAGGCGTGGTCGAATACTTCGGGCAGGTCGAGCCGGGTGCCGCGCAGCCCCGCGAAGAGCGGCAGGACGATCAGCACGACGGCGAACGGCGGCACGGCCAGCGACATCCCCGCGATGATCCCGCCCAACCCGAGATGGAGCGTGAACCAGGCCGCCGTCCTCCCCCTCTCGCCCCGCGTCCCGGCCGGACCGAAGGCGAGCCGGTCCGCGTCGACACCGCACAGCCAGCGCACGGCGGCGGCCTCCAGCGGCCGGGTCAGCGGGAACACGGACGTGACGGCGGCGAGCGGCAGCCCCACCCCGAACGAGGCGAGCTGGAGGGGAAAGGAGCTGAAGACGTCCGTGGAGCCGGTGGCCGGGCCGATGATCACCGAGCCGACCAGCACGTACGGCATGGCGAGCGCGCCACCGAGGATCAGATGGACCCAGCGCAGGCGCGCCCGCCGGCCGAACAGGAGCCTGGCGGCCTGTCTCACGCCGCCCGCCGTACGGCCCTGGCCGAGCGCTCCGCGAAGTAGTAGACGCCGATGGCGGCGACGAGGAAGCCGACGAGCATCTGCCCAGCGTAGGCGAGGCTCATCAACGGCGTCGGACGGTCGGCGAGGTCCTCCACACCGCCGAGCGAGGCCAGCGACAGCCAGCCGCCCCAGCAGGCCACGGCCCCCGAGCCGACCCAGGCGAGCCCGAGCGGGACCGCCACGGGCAGGGCCCGGCCGCGCCGGAACGCCAGCAGGAAACCACCGGCGACGGCCGCGACGAGGAACAGCACGTACACGGCCTCCAGGACGTGGAAGTCGGCGGTGCGGTCCGCCGCCCGGCCCTCGCTGAGCCCGGCGGTGACACCACAGGCCCACAGCAGGTGGACGGTGAGCGGCAGCAGGGCGAGTACGGCGGCCGCGACGGCCAGGGCGCGGTGGGCGGGCCCGACGGCTCCGACGGGCAGCTCCCACACCCGGCCGCGCCACAGGTGCCCCCAGCGGTCACGGGCGTAGAGCACGAACAGGGCGCCGAGAGCGATCCCTTGGAGGATGAACCCGGTGTACACCACGGTGAACACCCAGGCGTGGAGGAAGGGGTCATGGCCCTGGTCCGGCGCGGCTCCGCCGCCGAACGCCTTCACGACCAGCTGCGCCGGGAACCCGGTCATGATCGGCGCGAGCAGCCCGGTGGCGACCCAGACGGGCGACACCAGCAGCCAGGCGGGCACCTTCAGCCCCCACGGCCGGGTCAGCACCAGCGCCA
This sequence comes from Streptomyces sp. NPDC050546, assembly GCF_044457425.1. Classification (NCBI taxonomy): domain Bacteria; kingdom Bacillati; phylum Actinomycetota; class Actinomycetes; order Kitasatosporales; family Streptomycetaceae; genus Streptomyces; species Streptomyces sp. NPDC050546. The sequence continues at coordinate 86,643 of NZ_JBITGX010000006.1, read as the reverse complement.
GCACGATCACCGCACTGTCCAGCAGCACGGAGAGACCGTTGATCACGGCCATCCCGACCCGGTCGTCGAGCAGCGGGCTCCCCTCGGGGATACCGACGTGGCTCCCGGCGATCCAGGCGGTCTTGAGCCCGAGGTACGGCAGACAGGAGAGGACGGCGACGGCACGCAGAATCCGCCGGGGGCGGCTCGAACGGACGGCGGGGCGGGGAGCGGCGAGGGGAGTGATCGACTGCGTCATGCGATCAGGCTCCCGCGCCGGAGCCGGACAGCACGTCCTGCACGGCGACGATCCGTCTCCGCCGGACGGGGGAGACCCGCGGGGAGGCTCTCAGCCCTCCAGGAGCAGCACCGTCTCGTCGATCTCGGCGCCCCGGGCCTGGGCGTACCCCGTGGCCGACGCCACGGCACGGAACCCGCACTTCTCCAGGACGCGCAGCGACCCCACGTTGTCCGAAGCCGCCCGCGCGTAGAGGGGACGCTCGTCCACCTCCGTCACCAGCGCCCGCAGAGCCTCGGTCGCGATGCCCTTGCCCCAGTAGGCGCGGTCGATCCAGTACGTCACCTCCCGCTCGCCCGGCTCCCCGTACACCGCCGCGCTGCCGATCACGTCACCGTCGGCCAGCACCGTGCGGACCACGGCGGACGAGGAGCGGATCCTGGCCCAGTGCGCGTCGAAGGCGTCCCGGTCGGCGGGGTCCTTGGGGGTGAATGCGGCCATGTGCAGCGCTTCGGGGTCGTTCATCTGCCGGAAGAAGACCGGCAGATCGCTGTCGTGGATCTCGCGCAGCTCGACATTCATGCCTCAGAGCCTACGGGTGGCCAGTGTCAGCCGGTCCCGAGCGTCGAACAGCGCGTCCTTCACCAGCTGTTCGTGCGCCGGCGTCAGCCGGGCCACCGGCACCGAGCAGCTGATCGCGTCCCGCGCCGGAGTGCGGTACGGGATCGCCACGCCGAAGCAGCGCAGCCCCAGCGTGTTCTCCTCGCGGTCCACGGCGAAGCCCTGCTCCCGCACCTGGTGCAGCTCCTCGATGAGCTTCTCCCGGTCGGTGATCGTGTGCTCGGTCAGGGCGGGCAGCGTCTCCGGGAGCATCTTGCGGACCTGCTCGTCCGAGTACGTGCTCAACAGCGCCTTGCCGAGGGACGTGGAGTGCGCGGGCAGCCGGCGGCCGACCCGGGTGAAGGGGCGCAGATAGTGCTGCGACTGCCGGGTGGCGAGGTAGACGACGTTCGTGCCGTCCAGCCGGGCCAGGTGGATCGTCTCCGTGGTGTCGTCCGAGAGCCGGTCCAGCGTCGGGCGGGCCGACGCGACCACCTCGTCGCCGTCGATGTACGACGTGCCGACCAGCAGGGCCCGGACGCCGATGCCGTACCGCGTGCCCGTCGCGTCCGTCTCCACCCAGCCCAGCTCGACCAGGGTGCGCAGCAGCATGTACAGGCTGGACTTGGGATACCCGACGGCCTCCTGGACCGCCGCGAGGGAGTGCATTCCGGGCCGGCCCGCGAAGTACTCCAGCAGTTCCACGGTCCGCACCGCGCTCTTGACCTGCGCACCGCCGCCTGTCTCGCCTGCCGACATCGCCTGTGACCCCTTCGTTCGACGAGATGCTGGAGTTATAGTCTCCGACAGCATTCATCATCAGAGACAGCGTTCAGTATATCGAACATCCCTGGTGATGACGTACATACTGCGGCATTGCATGCGGCAACGAATGTGGAGGGACCCGCGGTGGCAGCAGCACCAGTCTGGAGTGTCGACCCCCGAACCGGGAAGCAGCGCGAGCAGGTTGCGGTGGAGGCCACAGCCCAGGAGGTGGACGCCGCCGTCCGGGCCGCGGACGAGGCGCGGGGCGCACTCGCCGACCGCGCCGTCCGCTCGGCCTTCCTGCGCACCGCCGCCGACGAGCTGCAGGCGGCCAAGGACGGTCTCGTCGAGACCGCCGACGCCGAGTCCGCGCTCGGCCCGGTCCGGCTGACCGGCGAACTCGCCCGCACCTGCTACCAGCTGCGGGCCTTCGCCGACATAGTCGACGAGGGCGCCTTCCTCGACGTCGTCATCAACCACCCCGACGACACCGCGACCCCGCCGATCCCGGACCTGCGCCGCTACAAGGTGCCGCTGGGCGTCGTCGCCGTCTACTCGGCGTCGAACTTCCCCTTCGCCTTCTCGGTCGCGGGCGGCGACACCGCGAGCGCCCTCGCGGCCGGCTGCCCGGTCGTCGTCAAGTCCCACCCGGACCACCCGGCCCTGTCCGAGTACGTCGCCGTGGTGCTGCGCCGTGCCGCCGTCCGGCACGGCATCCCCGAGGGCGTCGTCGGGCTGGTGCACGGCTTCGAGGCGGGCGTCGAGCTGATCAAGCACCCGCTGGTCACGGCGGCCGGCTTCACCGGCTCGGTGCGCGGGGGCCGGGCCCTCTTCGACGCGGCGGCCGCCCGCCCCGTCCCGATCCCCTTCCACGGCGAGCTGGGCTCCCTGAACCCGGTCGTCGTCACCGAGGCCGCGGCCGCCGAGCGCGCCGAGGCGATCGGCGCGGGCCTCGCCGGGTCGATGACGCTGGGCGTCGGCCAGTTCTGTGTGAAGCCGGGCCTGGTCCTCGCGCCCGCCGGTGCCGCCGGTGACGCCCTGCTGAAGTCCCTGACCGACGCCGTCAGCGACACCGACGCCGGAGTCCTGCTCGACCACCGCATGCGCGACAACTTCGTCGCCGGCGTCGCCGAGCGCGCGCGGCTGTCCGACGTGGAGTCCCCGGTCACGCCCGGCTCGGGCGGCGAGCACACCGTCAGCGCGGGCTTCCTCACCGTCCCGGCGAGCAGGCTGGCCGCGGAGGGCGAGCACGACCTGCTCCTGGAGGAGTGCTTCGGGCCGGTCACCGTGGTGGCCCGTTACGAGGACGACGCCGAGGTGAAGGCGGTGCTGTCGCGTCTGCCGGGGAACCTCACGGCGACGGTGCAGCTCTCCGAGGAGGAGGCCGCGGGGGAGGGCCGGGGTTCCGAGATCCTGGCGGAGCTGACGCCGCTGGCCGGGCGTGTGCTGGTCAATGGGTGGCCGACGGGTGTGGCTGTGGCTCCCGCCCAGCATCACGGTGGGCCTTACCCGGCTACGACCTCGACGTCCACGTCGGTGGGTGGTACGGCGATCGAGCGGTGGCTGCGGCCGGTGGCGTATCAGAACGCGCCGTCTGCTTTGCTGCCCGCGGAACTGCGGGACGAGAACCCGTTGGGGCTGCCGCGGCGGTTCAACGGGCGTCTGGAGCGGTAGCACGCCGTAGGGGTGCGGGGAGCGGGCGGGCGCGGGTCCGTCGTGGTTGTTCGCGCAGTTCCCCGCGCCCCCAGGGCGTGGACCTGGAAGAGTTGGTTGGATGGATCTGGAACTTTCCGAACTTCCTTTCGGGCTGCGTGCGTATGGGCCTGATGGCCACTGGTCGTATGAGGACGGTGTGCTCTCCGGGTGGGCCGGGCCCCGGCAGGATCGGTTCGTGCCGCCCACGGGGGAGGGGCTGGACCCCGCCGCCGACGCGCCGCGGCTGCTCGGGGCGCCCGAAGGGGACTTCCAGCTGATCGCCCGGGTCACGGTGGGGTTCGGTGCGGCCTTCGACGCGGGCGTGCTCTACGTGCATGTCGGGGAGCGGGCCTGGGCCAAGCTCTGCCTGGAGTACTCCCCGGACGTCCCCACCGTCTGCACGGTGGTCACCCGGGGCCACTCCGACGACGCCAACTCCTTCACGGTCGAGGGCAGTTCCGTCTGGCTGCGGGTCAGCCGCACCGGCCGCGCCTTCGGCTTCCACGCCTCCCGCGACGGCGAGCACTGGACCTTCGTCCGCCTCTTCACCCTGGGCGGGGAGAAGGAGACGGGCGCGGCCCTGGTCGGCTTCATGACGCAGTCCCCGATGGGAGAGGGCTGCGTGGTGACGTACGACCACATCGAGTTCCGCCCGAACTGGCCGAAGGACCTGCGGGACGGCGGCTGAGGCCAGCGGGGGAACCGGCGCCCCGGCCGGGCACGCCCTGCCGGGCACGCCCTCGGCCGGGGAATGAAGCTCCCTGCTTGAACGTTCATGCACTCGGCGGAGGGAGTCTCCGTACCCGTACGAGCTGGAGAGAGCCGAGACATGCGCGTCGAGATCTGGAGCGACATCGCCTGCCCCTGGTGCTACGTGGGCAAGGCCCGCTTCGAGAAGGCGCTGCGGGACTTCCCGCACCGCGACGAGGTCGAGGTCGTGCACCGTTCCTTCGAGCTGGACCCGGGCCGCGCCAAGGACGACATCCAGCCCGTGATCACGATGCTCACCAAGAAGTACGGGATGAGCGCCGCGCAGGCCGAGGCGGGCGAGGACAACCTGGGCGCGCAGGCCGCCGCCGAGGGTCTCGACTACCGCACCCGGGGCCGCGACCACGGCAGCACCTTCGACATGCACCGTCTGCTCCACTTCGCCAAGGAGCACGACCGCCAGGAGCGGCTGCTCGACGCGCTGTACCGGGCCAACTTCGCCGAGGAGCGCTCGGTCTTCGGCGAGGACGAGCGGCTCGTGGAGCTGGCCGTGGCCGCCGGGCTCGACGCGGACGCCGCCCGCGCGGTGCTCGCCGACCCGGAGGCGTACGCCGCCGAGGTCCGGGCCGACGAGCGGGAGGCCGCGCAGCTCGGCGCGAACGGTGTGCCCTTCTTCGTGCTCGACCGCACCTACGGCGTCTCCGGCGCCCAGCCCGCCGAGGTCTTCGCCCAGGCCCTCACGCAGGCGTTCGGCGAGCGCGCGCCGCTGAAGATCGTCGAGGGCGGATCCACCGACGGCGCGGACGGCGCGGACGCGTGTGGCCCGGACGGCTGTGCGGTGCCCCAGCACTGAAAATCGCAGGTCAGGGCGTATCCATAAGCGCTTCTTAGTGACATCGCGCAGATATCGGCAATGGACGGGGCATTCCCCGGGGACGCAGAGTGGTCCCATGGAGACCTTCGAGAACCTCGTCCGCGCCGAGTTCACCCCGAAGCACACCTACCTCAACACCGCGAGCAACGGGCTCCTGCCCGCCCGTACCGTCACCGCCCTGCACCAGGCGGTGCGGATGCGTGCCGAGGGCACGCCCCTGGGTCCCCTGTACGAGGACGCGGAGGCCGCCCGAGCGTCCTTCGCCCGGCTGGCCGGGGTGCCGGCCGAGCGCGTCGCGACCGGCGCCTCGGTCGCCGAGTACGGTGCGCTGATCGCCGCCTCGCTGCCCGCGGGCGCCGAAGTCCTCACGGCGGAGGGCGACTTCGCCTCCCTGGTGAACCCGTTCCATGTGCGCGGCGACCTCAAGGTGCGCGCCGTCCCGCTGGAACGGCTCGCCGAGTCCGTCCGCCCCGGCACCGCGCTCGTCGCGGTCAGCATCGCCCAGTCCGCCGACGGCCGGATCGCCGACCTGCCCGCCGTACGGGAGGCGGCCCGGGCGCACGGGGCCCGCACCTACGTCGACGCCTCGCAGTCGGCCGGCTGGCTGCCCATGGACGGTGACGCGGACGACTTCCTCGCCGCCGTCGGCTTCAAGTGGCTCATGGGGCCGCACGGGGCCGCGTTCTTCGTCGCCCCGCAGGACTTCGGCGGGCTCACCCCGCTGCTCGCCGGCTGGGTCGCGGGCGAGGTCCCCTGGGACAGCTGCTACGGCCCCGTCGAGCAACTCGCCCTCTCCGCACGGCGGTTCGACATCAGCCCGGCCCTCTTCACCTACGCCGGGCTGCGCGCGTCACTGGCGCTGATCGAGGAACTCGGCGTCGACGCCGTGCACGCCCACGACCTCGCGCTCGCGGACCGCTTCCGGGCCGGGCTCGACGGGCTGGGCAACGCGCCGGTGTCCGCGCCGGGTTCGGCGATCGTGTCCGTGCCGGGGCTCGGCCACCGGCAGGGCGAGCTGAGCCGGGCGGGCATCGAGGTGTCCGACCGGGCCGGCAATCTCCGGGCCGCGTTCCACCTCTACAACACCCCGGCGGACGTCGACCGGCTGCTGGACGTCCTGTCCGGCTGAGGACATGACCGGGCCGGACCTCCCGTCCCACACGAGGAGGCCCGGCCCGGTGCTCAAAGGGGCGTCACTGCACCTGCGTCACCGCACCGGCGTGAAATCCCGAGCGCCGATGAAATCGGGTCGCCGGACCGGCGCCGCGAACGGCTCGACCGCCGTGTTCTCCACGCTGTTGAACACGATGAACACGTTGCTGCGCGGGAACGGCGTGATGTTGTCGCCGGAACCGTGCATGGCGTTGCAGTCGAACCAGGTCGCCGAACCGGCCTTGCCCGTGAACAACTTGATGCCGTGCTGCGAGGCGAACTGGCTCAGTGCCTCGTCCGAGGGCGTGCCAGCGTCCTGCATCTGCAGCGACTTCTTGTAGTTGTCCTTCGGCGTCTCACCCGAGCACCCGAGGAACGTCTTGTGCGACCCCGGCATGATCATGAGCCCGCCGTTGGTGTCGTAGTTCTCGGTCAGCGCGATCGAGACCGACACCGTGCGCATCCGCGGCAGACCGTCCTCGGCGTGCCACGTCTCGAAGTCCGAGTGCCAGTAGAAGCCACTGGCCCCGAAGCCCGGCTTGACGTTGATCCGCGACTGGTGGACGTAGACGTCCGAGCCGAGGATCTGCCGCGCCCGGCCGACAACCCGCTCGTCGCGCACCAGCCTGGCGAACACCTCACTGATCTTGTGCACCTCGAAGACCGTGCGGATCTCCTTGGACTGCGGCTCGACGATCGAACGCTCGTCGGCCCGCATGTCCGGGTCGTGCACCAGCCGGTTCAGCTCGTTCCGGTAGACCGCGACCTCGTCCTCGGTGATCAGCTCGTCGATGGCGAGGAAGCCGTCACGCTCGAACGACAGCAGGTCGGCCGGCGCCACCGGGCCCGGGGCGTCGGGCGCGCCCCAGACGACCGGGTCCTGGCGCGGCGTCAGCACCTCGGCGGCGCCACGACTCGGGTAGAGGTCCGGCATACCGGTGGTGGTGTCGTAGGTGGCGGTCATGAAACGTCACACCTCCTCGGTGAGCAGCGGGTATACGCCGTTCTCGTCGTGGTCCTCCCGTCCGGTGACAGGCGGGTTGAAGACGCAGAGGCAGCGGAAGTCCTGCTTGATCCGCAGCGTGTGCTTCTCGTGCCCGTCCAGGAGGTACATGGTGCCGGGCGTGATCGTGTACGACTTCCCGGTCTCGTGGTCGGTCAGCTCGGCCTCGCCCTCCACGCAGACAACGGCCTCGATGTGGTTCGCATACCACATCGACGTCTCCGTACCCGCGTACAGGACCGTCTCATGCAGGGAGAAGCCCACCTTCTCCTTGGCGAGGACGATGCGCTTGCTCTCCCACGTACCGGACGCCGACTTCACATGCCGGTCGGTACCTTCGATCTCCTTGAACGAACGGACAATCACGGTGCTGCGATGCCTCCTAGGTGAGTAATGCTCGGTTGGTGTGTCAGGCGGTCTCTCGGACGGCGCGGGCCAGCGTCCGCAGGCCCTCGTCCAGCTCTTCCGGGGTGATGGTGAGAGCGGGGAGCATCTTGACGACCTCGCTCTCGGGACCGGACGTCTCGATCAGCAGCCCCAGCTCGAAGGCGCGCTTGGCGACCTTGTTCGCGCGCTCCTTGTCGTGGAACTCCAGGCCCCACACCAGGCCGCGGCCCCGGTACTCCTTCACGTCGGCCAGGTTCTCCTCGGTGATGGAGATCAGCGCCTGCTCGACCTGCTCGCCGCGCTTGCGGGTCTGCTTCTCCATCGCGGAGCCGTCGGCCCAGTACGTCTCCAGGGTCGCGGTGGCCGTGACGAACGCGGGGTTGTTGCCGCGGAAGGTGCCGTTGTGCTCGCCGGGCTCCCAGACGTCGAGCTCGGGCTTGAACAGGCACAGCGACATGGGCATGCCGTAGCCGCTGATCGACTTCGAGACGGTGACGATGTCCGGCACGATGCCCGCCTCCTCGAAGGAGAAGAAGGCGCCGGTACGGCCGCAGCCCATCTGGATGTCGTCGACGATCAGCAGCATGTCCTGCCGCTCGCACAGCTCGGACAGGGCGCGCAGCCACTCGGGCCGGGCCACGTTGATGCCGCCCTCGCCCTGCACGGTCTCGACGATCACGGCGGCCGGCTTGTTGAGGCCGGAGCCCTGGTCCTCCAGCAGTCGCTCGAACCACAGGAAGTCCTCGACCGTGCCGTCGAAGTAGTTGTCGAACGGCATGGGCGTGCCGTGCACCAGCGGTATACCGGCGCCGGCCCGCTTGAAGGCGTTGCCGGTCACGGCCAGCGAGCCCAGCGACATGCCGTGGAAGGCGTTGGTGAAGGACACGATCGACTCGCGCCCCTTCACCTTCCGCGCCAGCTTCAGCGCGGCCTCCACGGCGTTGGTGCCGGTCGGGCCCGGGAACATGACCTTGTAGGGCAGGTCACGCGGCCGCAGCAGCAGGTTCTGGAAGGCCTCCAGGAACGTGCGCTTGGCGGTGGTCGACATGTCGAGCCCGTGCGTGACGCCGTCACGCTCCAGGTAGTCGATCAGGGCGCGTTTCAGGACCGGGTTGTTGTGCCCGTAGTTCAGTGACCCCGCTCCGGCGAAGAAGTCGAGGTACTCATGGCCGTCCTCGTCGTACATACGGCTGCCCACGGCGCGGTCGAAGACGGTGGGCCAGCCGCGGCAGTAGCTGCGCACCTCGGACTCAACGGTCTCGAAGACACTCAGGTCGGGCTGGGTGATGGTCACGACGAATCGCTCCTCGGTACGTGGGGAAGTCAGCGGGAGTGGGTGGGACGGGAAGTCTCAGTGGGGCAGCGGACCGATGCGGTACAGGACCTCGGGGTCGTGCGGCCCGTCGGGGAACACGGCCGTGTCGAAGAGCACCTCGCGCTCCAGCCGGGCGCCGTGACGCTCGGCGAACGATGTGAACAGGCGCTCCGAGGCGGCGTTGCCCGGAGTGATGGTGGTCTCCACGGTTGTCACCCCGCGCTCGGCCACGGTCCGGGCGACCAGACCGTCGAGCAGCGTGGCGGCCAGCCCGCGCCCGCGGTGGGCCTCGTCCACGGCCACCTGCCAGACCAGCAGGGTGTGCGGGCTGTCCGGCCGCACGTACCCGGTGATGAAGCCCATCGGCTCGCCGTGCTCGTCACGCGCCACGGCCGACGTCGCCGCGAAGTCGCGGCACCACAGCAGATAGCTGTAGGACGAGTTCAGGTCCAGAACCTTGGAGTCCTTCGCCATCCGCCACAGTGCGGCTCCGTCGGCCACGGTGGGTCGGTCGATTTGCGGGTCCGCTTGTACGGCAGTCATGCCTATTGAATTTACCCAGAGAAATTCAAAATCGCATCGCCGGACGGGGTCGCGCATGAGCCACGTCTGTGTTATCGCGCGGGCGCGAGTCTTTGGGTGTGCAGACGGCGAGATGTCCCGTATTGCCCTGGAAATATCGGGCGAAGTGGTCACTGTGTGTAACGCGTCACAGCCATGTAATCCCCACGAGATCTGCCCGAATTTCCTCGCCGAGTGTCCCCAAAATCTCTGGGTTTAGGACCGAAGAAAGCGGGCAGAAGAATACGGGAAGCTGTTCGTTGATGAATTCTTAATATGTGTGCCAGCTTACATGCGGGGTGTAGCGGAAAGCACGTGTAATTCAGGCCCCGGTCACTCCGTCGATGCGTTCCCGCAGGATATCGGCGTGACCGTTGTGCCGTGCGTACTCCTCGATCATGTGAATCAGCACCCATCGCAGACTGACCTCCATGCCCGGGACCGGCCCCTCGGCGACCCGCCCGACGTGGTCCAGCGGCAGCCCCGCACACAGCTCCCGCCCGCGCGCGACCTCCCGCCGCCAGATCCCCAGCGCCTCGTCGAGACCCCGCCCCGGATGCAGCGTGTAACCGGTCGGGTCCTCGAACAGAGGCGGGGCGTCGAGACCGGCGGTGACCCGCTGGAACCAGTTCCGCTCGACCTCGGCGAGGTGCTGCACCAGCCCGAGCAGCGTCAGCGAGGACGGCTCGGCCGAAGGGATCCGCACCTGCGCGTCGTCAAGACCCGCGCACTTCAGCGCCAGCGTCGCCCGGTGAAAGTCCAGCCAGCTCTCGAGCATGGCCCGCTCATCACCACTGAGGTGCGGCACGGGGCGGCCGTCGGGGAGGGTCGGGGTGTGTTCGGCAGATGTGTCGGTGGTCATGCGGGGAGCATGGCAGGGGCCACTGACATCGCTCCATCGCTACTGGCACCGACCGGCGTCTTTCAGCCCGCCCGGCGCCCCGCACGGCCGACCGGGGTGTCACTCAGCCCGTCCGGTGCCCGTCACGGCCGATCGGGGTGCCCTTCACGGCCGACCGCGGTGCCACTCAGCCCGCCCGGCGCTTGAGGACGAGGCCGTCCAGGCCGAAGCGGGGGCCTGGGGGCGCAGACCCCAGCGGGGTCGAAGGGGCGGAGCCCCTGGAGGCAGGGACGGGAAGGGGTGGCGGGGGCGAGGAACGGAGACCCCCGGCCGACGACTACCGCCACGCCTCCTCGACGGCCCGCAGCGCCCCCTCCACATCCACGCTCAACCCCTGCTCGGAGAGAGCCGCCCCCAGCGCCGCCAGACTCCCCCGCACAGCCCCTCGCGTCGCATCCGCCCCGTAGTGGTTGACCCGGATCATCTCCTTGGCCAGCGCACCCCCACCGGCGGCGACCGGCAAGGCCGGGTCCGACTTCAGCGCCCTGGCCACCAGCTCCGACGCCACCACCCCGGACGGCGCCCGGAGCGTCGTGGCGACGGGCGCCGCGTCCCGGGCCTCGTACACATACGGCTCCAGCCCGCCACCGAGCGCGACCGCCCCGGCCCGCGCGGCCGCCGCGGCGGAGGCGTGCCGGGCCATCACGGCATCCAGCCCCGCCGCCTCGATCCGCTCCACGCACGCCTCGAGCCCGAGCATCTCCAACTGCGCCGGAGCGTGCGGCAGCGCCGTGCGGCCGCCGTCGATCCAGCGCTCCTTCCAGTCGAGGAGCGACAGATACGACCGGCGCGGCGCCCGCGGGTTCGCCGCCATCCGGGCCCAGGCCCGCTCGCTCACCGAGACCGCCGAGACACCGGCAGGGCCGCCCATCGCCTTCTGCGCCCCGATCACGCACAGATCCACGCCCCAGGCGTCCGTCAGCACCGGCTCGGCACCGATCGACGCCACCGCGTCCAGGTAGAACAGCGCCCCGTGCGCCCGCACCACCTCGCCGATCTCCGCGACCGGGTTGGTGTTCCCGGTCGCCGCCTCCGCGTGCACCAGGGACACGAAGCCGATCTCCGGGTGCTCGGCGAAGGCCTGCCGGATCTGCTCGGCCGTGACCGCCGTGTGGAAGGGCACCGCCAGATCGACCACCGTGGCACCGCAGTCCCGCAGCCAGTCGCCGAAGGTCTGCCCGTACGGGCCCGTGATGACGTTCAGCGCCGTCGTCCCCGGCCCGGCCGCGGCACGGATCGCGCCCTCCAGCGGCAGCAGCGCCTCGCCCTGCATGATCACGACGTCCTGCTCGGTGCTCAGCAGCCGCGCCACACGGTCCTCGATCGCGGCGAAGCGCTCCGCGCCGAGCGGGGCCAGGTCCAGAAACGGGTGCGTCACGGTGGGGCTCTCTTCGTTCACGGGGCGGGCGGCATCCGCCCGGGGCCGACGGCATCGAGGGTAACCGGCGGGTACGTCCCCCCTCGCAGCCGAGGTCCGCGGCTCACTAGGGTGCGGTGCATGAGCGAACGCACGGTGCTGCACGTGAAGGGACGGGTGCTCGTCGGGCCCGAGGACGTCCGCGACGAACTGTGGGTGGTGGACGGCCGCGTCTCCTACGATCGTCCCGCCGGTGCCCGCGACATCCGCACCGTCAAGGGGTGGGCCCTGCCCGGCCTCGTCGACGCGCACTGCCACGTGGGACTCGACCGGCACGGCGCGGTCCCCCAGGACGTCGCGGAGAAGCAGGCCCTGACCGACCGGGACGCCGGCACGCTGCTGATCCGCGACGCGGGTTCGCCCTCCGACACCCGCTGGGTCGACGACCGCGAGGACCTGCCGAAGATCATCCGTGCCGGGCGGCACATCGCCCGCACCCGCCGCTACATCCGCAACTACGCCTGGGAGATCGAGCCGGAGGACCTGGTCGCCTACGTCGCCCAGGAGGCCCGGCGCGGCGACGGCTGGGTCAAGCTGGTCGGCGACTGGATCGACCGCGACCTCGGCGACCTGTCGGCCTGCTGGCCCCGGGGAGCCGTCGAGGCCGCGATCGCCGAGGCCCACCGCCTGGGCGCCCGCGTCACCGCGCACTGTTTCGCGGAGGACTCCCTGCGGGACCTCGTCGAGGCGGGTATCGACTGCATCGAGCACGCGACGGGCCTGACCGAGGACCTCATCCCGCTGTTCGCCGAACGGGGCGTCGCCATCGTGCCGACCCTGGTCAACATCGCGACCTTCCCGCAGCTCGCCGACGGCGGCGAGTCCCGGTTCCCGCGCTGGTCGGCCCATATGCGCCGGCTCCACGAACGCCGCTACGACACCGTCAGGGGCGCCTACGACGCCGGTATTCCCGTCTTCGTCGGCACCGACGCCGGCGGCGGCCTCGCCCACGGCCTGGCGGCGGCCGAGGTCGCCGAACTGGTCACGGCCGGTATCCCGCCCCTCGACGCGCTGGCGGCGGGAACCTGGACGGCCCGCACCTGGCTCGGCCGCCCCGGCCTCGACGAGGGCGCCCCGGCCGACCTGGTGGTCTACGACGAGGACCCCCGGGCCGACGTACGCGTACTGGCCGCGCCGCGCCGGGTGGTGCTGAACGGGCGCGTGGTCGGCTAGCCGCGAGGGTGACGCCGGGGAACGCCTGTGCCGGGAGATTCGAAAACTTCCACGGTATCGCCACGTTGGAGTGAAGAGGCGTCAGATCGCTGACGTCGTACGCCGGTTGCGCGAGTCTTTCCGGGTCCCGAGCCTGTCTCTCCTGGAGTCCCCACCGTGAACAGCACTTCCTTCCGCATGCCCGCACGCCGTCTGGCGACCGTGGCGACGGCCACGGCCCTCGCCGCCGGGCCCGTGGCACTGACCGGCGTGAGCCCGGCGCACGCCACCGGCGACCACGGCCGTGCGAGCGCCGTCGTCCTGCGCACCGGCCTCGATGTCTCCCTGCTGAACAAGTCGGTCGAGGCTCCGCTCGCCGTCTCCCTCAACGAGGTCCAGGCCCCGCGGAGCGCGGAGAAGACGGCGCTGACCGCCCGCCTGGACGGGGTGAACGGCGGACAGCCCTTCAGTGTGCTGCGCGCGGACGCGGCCGAGGCGAGAGCCACCGCGACCGCCACGAAGGCCGAGGGGAGCACTACCCTGGCCCGTGCCCGCGTCCATGTCCCCGGCCTGCCGCTGCTGTCGGTCGTCGAGATCGAGCAGGTCACCTCGAAGGCCGTCTGCGAGGCCGGGAAGAAGCCGGTCGCCACGACCGACCTGCCCGGCTCGGTGACCGTGCTCGGCAAGCGCGTCACCCTGACCGCCGGCGGCCCGACGGACGTCAAGGTGCCGGGCGTCGGTGATGTACGCCTGGACCTCTCCAAGACCCGGACGACGTCCCGGACGGCCGCCGCCACCGCCCTCGAACTCACGGTGTCCGTCAACCCGTTGAAGCTGAACGTGGCCGAGGTGAACGGCACGCTCACCCTGGCCGAGGCGACCTGCGAGACCCCGAAGGACGCGCCCGCCGCACAGCCGCCGGCCGAGCGGTCCGCCGAACCGTCCGACGCCCCCGCCGAGATCGAGCCGCAGGGCGCACCCGCCGGGGAGGGCCTGGCCGAGACCGGCGGCAGCTCTACGACCCCGTACATCATGGGCGGCGCGATCGCCCTGCTCGCCGTGGGCGGGGGAGCGGTGGCCCTGGCACGCCGCCGGGGCTGACCTTCCGGGGCGCGGGGACGGAGTGCCGTTCCTGGGCGGGCGCAGGGCCCGGACCGCGCGCTGCCCTGCCGACCCGCCCGGACGGTTCCCGGCACACCGACCGAGGCGGAGCCAACGGGGCCGCCCAGGCCGGGCAGCCGCCTGCCGAGGCCGTTCGACAGCTCGGCGAGCCCGACGGGCCGACGCGTGCCCGTCAGCCCGTCAGCGCGTGCTCCAGTGCCCGCAGGAACCCGTCCGTCGTCGTCCGGTCCCGCACCGCGAGACGGAGCCACTCCTCGTCCAGGCCGGGGAACGTGTCGCCGCGGCGCACGGCGTAGCCGAGGTCGCGCAGGCGGCGGCGTACGGCCGCCGCGTGCGGCAGGCGGATCAGGAGGAACGGGCCCTCCGCCGGCCCGGCCACCCGCAACCCCGCCGCGGCGAACCGCGCGAGGCCGGCCACCAGGTGAGCGCGGTCCGCCGCGACGCGGTGGGCGGCGTGGGCCGCCTCGGCCACGCCCCGGGGTCCCACGCACCCCCGCGCCGCGGCCAGCGCCGGTGTCGACACCGGCCACAGCGGCTGCGCCCGCTCCAGGTCCTCGACGGTCTCGGGCGCCGCCAGCACGTACCCGACGCGCAGCCCGGCCAGCCCCCAGGTCTTGGTCAGGCTGCGCAGCACCACCAGACCGGGGACGTCGACGCGGCCCGCCAGGGCCTCGCGTTCGCCCGGCACCGCGTCCATGAACGCCTCGTCCACGACCAGCACCCGCCCGGGACGGGCGAGCCCGGCGATCGCCTCCGCCGGATGCAGCACCGACGTCGGGTTCGTGGGATTGCCGATCACCACCAGGTCCGCGTCCTCGGGGACGGCCGCCGGGTCCAGCCGGAAGCCGTCCTCCGCGCGCAGCAGCACCCGGCCGACCGTGTGCCCCGCGTCCCGCAGCGCCGCCTCCGGCTCCGTGAACTGCGGGTGGACGACGACCGGCCGCTGCACCTTCAGCGCCCGCGCCAGCAGCACGAACGCCTCCGCCGCGCCCGCCGTCAGCAGCACCCGCTGCACCGGCAGCCCGTGCCGCTCCGCCACCGCCGCCCGTGCGGCCCGCCCGTCGGGGTAGGCCGCGAGCCCGTCCAGCGACGCGGCGATGTGCTCCCGCAGCCACACCGGAGGCGTGCCGGCCCGGACGTTCACGGCCAGATCGACGAGCGAGCCGCCGTCGTCCCGGACCTCCGCGTCCCCGTGGTGCCGCAGATCGTGCCCGCTCTCAGTGCGCATGCGAGTGCGCCCCCTGGTGGGAGTGCCCGGGCGCGTGGTGGCCCCCGGCGGCCTCCTCGTACCGCTCCCACACCAGGTCCAGCAGCTCCGGCTCCGGACCGATGACGCCGGCCGAGCGCACCTCGATCCCGGGGTACGCCTCCGCCCAGCCCTCCGTCGCCTGCCGCACCCGGTCCGGCTGGACGCCGGTGAACAGGAAGTACGGCAGGACCACGATCCGCCGGGCCCCCAGCCGCACGCACCGGTCGAGCCCGTTCGGCACGTCCGGCGCCGCCAGCGACGCGAACGCCGTCTCGACCCCCGCGTACCCGCGGCCCTCCCACAGCAGCCGCGCCGCCCGGTGCACCTCGGCGTTGGCGTCGGGGTCCGAGGACCCGGGCCCCACCAGCAGCACCGTCACATCGGCCCGGTCACCCGGCCTGCGCCCCGCGGCACCGCCCAGCGCCTCGTCCACCCGACGTTCCAGCACGTCCAGCAGCACCGGGTGCGAGCCGAGCGGGGGACCGTACGTGTACGAGATCCCGGGGTGCCGCTCCTGCTCACGGGCCAGGGCCGCCCGGATGCCGCCCTGGGCGTGCCCGGCGGGCAGCAGCGTCAGCGGAACGGCGGTGACGTGCCGTACGCCCCGCTCCACCAGCTCGGTGACGGCGTCGCCCAGCGGCGGCCACGAGGGCTCGACGAGGCCGCCCGCGACGGGCAGTTCGGGGCGCCGGGCCTCCAGCTGCCGTACGAACGCGCGGAACGCCTCGGATCCGGTGTCGTCACGGGAGGTGCCTTGGCCGGCGATGAGCAGGGCGGGCGGGATGGTCACAGGTGCTCCTCGGCGGCAGTGGGGTGGTACGGCGGGACGTTGAGCGCGGCTTCGGACCCGGCCGGACGGGTCGGGCCGGAACCCGGCTCGGCGCCCTTGGGATGGTCGGCGGTCTCGCGGCGGGTGATCCCGGCCCCGGCCGTCTCGATGTCGCGTGAGGTGTCCGGCCGGAGCCCGGCCACCCCCGGCCGCCGCACGACGGCACAGGTCGCCCTCGCGGGGCTCGCGGCCGACTTCCGCTTGGATACCAGGAGTTCACCTCCGCCGGCGAGTGCGGCGGCCTCGGCCACCGACGGGGTGCCGACGGCGGTGAGCGGCGCGTCGGACGGGTGCGGCACCTCGACCTCCGCCAGTTCCCCGGCGGAGTAGGTCACCAGGGGCACCCCGAGCCGCCGCGCGGCCTCCACGACGCCCGGCTCCTCCGCCTTGGCGTCGACGGTGGCGAGCTCGGCGACGCACGCCGCGGACAGTCCGGCCTCCCGCAGGGTGTCCTCGACAAGTCCGAGCACCTCCTCGACGGAGACACCCCGCGACGCCCCGATCCCGACGCCGACCAGCCTGCCGCTCATGACGTCCGGCACCTCTCCACGAACCGGAGCGCGACACCGGGCTCGGACGCCCAGTGCGTGTGCAGATAACTCGCGTGCACACCGCGCCGTACGAACCCCTCGACCCGCCGCTCCGGGGTCCGGAACCCCCAGGCGGGATCCGGCCCCGAGCCGGGCTCCACGGCGGTCCGGTGGAACTCGTGGCCCCGCATCCGGGTCCCCGCCGCCGCGAGCGCACTGTCGCCGAGCGCCACGGCGTCCCGGTACCCCAGGGTGAGCCGCCGCGTCATCCGCGCCCCGGCGTCCAGCACCCCGCACATCGGCTGCCCGTCCAGCTCCCGGCACAGATACAGCAGCCCCGCGCACTCGGCGGCGACCGGGGCGCCGCTCTCGGCCAGCCCGGCGACGGCCTTGCGCAGGGGTTCGTTGGCCGACAGCTCGGAGACGTACATCTCCGGGAACCCGCCCCCGATCACCAACCCGCTTGTGTCTTCGGGCAGTTCCTCGTCCCGCAGCGGATCGAAGGGCACGACCTCGGCCCCGGCGGCGGTGAGCAGCTCGGTGTGTTCGGCGTAGGAGAAGGTGAACGCCTCACCACCGGCCACGGCGACCCGAGGCCGGGGTGACTCGTGTGACCGCGTCGGCCGGTGGCCGGCCGAGGACACCGCCTCGGCGGCGTCCCAGGCCCCGCAGGACAACGCGCCCGCGCCCCGGGCCAGCCGCATCAACGCGTCCAGGTCGCACCCCTCGGAGACCTGCTGGGCCATGGCCGCGACCGCGTCGACCGCCTCCTCGCGCCGCTCGGCGACCGGCACCAGCCCCAGATGCCGCGACGGCGTGTCCACCTGCGGCGCCCGCCGCAGCACCCCGAGCACCGGCACCCCGACCTGCTCCATGGCCTCCCGCAGCAGCCACTCGTGCCGGTCCGTCGCGACCTTGTTCAGAATCACGCCCCCGACCCGCACCTCCGGGTCCCAGGTGGTGAACCCGTGCACCAGCGCGGCCACCGACCGGGACTGCGACGACGCGTCGACGACCAGCACCACCGGCGCCCGCAGCAACTTCGCGACATGAGCCGTGGACGCCAGCTCGCCCTCGCCGGCCGCCCCGTCGAACAGCCCCATCACGCCCTCGACGACGGCGATGTCACACCCCCGCGCCCCGTGCAGGAACAACGGCCCGACCAGCTCCGGTCCGCACAGATAAGCGTCGAGGTTCCGTCCCACGCGCCCGCTCGCGAGCGCGTGATACCCGGGGTCGATGTAGTCCGGCCCGACCTTGTGCGGGGACACGGCGAGTCCCCGCGCGGCGAACGCGGCCATCAGCCCCGTGGCCACGGTGGTCTTGCCGCTGCCGGAAGCAGGCGCGGCGACGACCAGCCGTGGGACGGACGAGGACATCACCACTCGATGCCCCTCTGCCCCTTCTGCCCGGCGTCCATGGGGTGCTTCACCTTGGACATGTCGGTCACGAGGTCGGCGAAGTCGACGAGCTTCTCCGGCGCGTTCCGCCCGGTGATCACGACATGCTGGGTCCCGGGCCGGTTCCGCAGCACCTCCACGACCTCGTCCGTGTCGATCCAGCCCCAGTGCAGCGGGTAGGCGAACTCGTCCAGCACATACAGCTTGTATGTCTCGGCCGCCAGGTCACGCTTGACCTGCTCCCAGCCCTCCCGGGCCTTCTCCTCGTTGTCCATCTGCCCGTCGCGCTGCACCCACGACCAGCCCTCGCCCATCTTGTGCCAGTCGACGGACCCGCCCTCACCGGACGCCCCGAGCACGCGCAGCGCGTTCTCCTCGCCGACCTTCCACTTCGCCGACTTGACGAACTGGAACACCCCGATCGGCCACCCCTGGTTCCAGGCCCGCAGCGCGAGCCCGAAGGCGGCGGTGGACTTGCCCTTGCCGACGCCCGTGTGCACGAAGACGAGCGGCCGGTTCCGGCGCTGTCGGGTCGTCAGTCCGTCGTCCGGAACGACACTCGGCTGTCCCTGCGGCATTACGCGGCCCTCCTCGAAGTACCCTGCACATCCTTGACCAGCCCGGCGATGGAGTCGGCCCGCAGTTCGTCCAGCGTCACGGCGGTGCCGCCCAGGTCACCCGCGAGCTGCCCGGCGAGCCCCAGCCGCACCGGACCCGACTCGCAGTCCACGACGACGGACGCGACGCCGTCGGCCGCGAACAGCCGCGCCGCACGCCCGGCCAGGGCGACCGGCTCCGGGCCGCCGGTGGCCCGCCCGTCCGTCACCACCACGACCAGCGGACGCCTTGCGGGATCGCGTAGCCGCTCCACCCGCAGCACGTCGTGCGCGCGCAGCAGCCCGGCGGACAGCGGGGTACGGCCGCCGGTCGGCAGCGACTCCAGCCGGGCCGCCGCCGCGTCCACGGACGAGGTCGGCGGCAGCGCGACCTCCGCGCCCGACCCCCGGAAGGTCACCAGACCCACCTTGTCCCGCCGCTGGTACGCGTCCAGCAGCAGCGACAGCACGGCACCCTTCACGGCGCTCATCCGCTGCCGTGCCGCCATCGACCCGGAGGCGTCCACGACGAACAGCACGAGGTTGCCCTCGCGGCCCTCGCGGGTGGCCTGCCGCAGATCGTCGCGGCGCACCACGAGTCCCGGCCCGGACCGCCCGCGCGCCCGCTGGTGCGGGGCCGCGGCCTGCACGGTCGCCGCCAGGTGCAGCTTGGTGAGGGAGCCCTTCGGCCGCCGGGCGCCCGTGGTCCGGCCGTGCTCGGTCCGGGCCCGCGAACGCCGCCCGGCGGCACCCTCGCCGAGTCCGGGCACGCTCAGCACCTTGGTCCGGAAGGGTTCGGAAGCGCGGGCGGCCGACTGTTCGCCGGCTCCCGACGGCTGCGGCTGCGGCTGCCCGTCCTGCTCGGCCTCCGGCCGGGCCTCCTGGTCACCGCCCCGGGGCCCGTCGTCGGGGGCCGGCTGTCCACCGCCCCCGCCGGGCCCGTCCGGCCCCGAGTCCGGGTCCGGGTCGAGATCCGGGTCCGGGTCGTCGTCCCCGGAGAACTCCTCCAGGGTCTCGTCCAGCTTGTCCTCGTCAAGACCCGGCGCGTCGAAGGGGTTGCGGCGCCGCCGGTGCGGCAGCGCGAGCAGCGCGGCCTGGCGTACGTCCTCGGAGAGCACGTCCGTACGACCGGCCCAGGCCGCCAGCGCGGTGGCCGTCCGGGCCATCACGATGTCGGCACGCATGCCGTCCACCTCGAAGGCCGCACAGGTCGCCGCGATCTGCCGCAGCGCGTCGTCGCCCAGCCGCACCGACGGCAGCAGCTTCTTCGCGGCCACGATCCGGGCCCGTACGTCGGCCTCCTCCTCGGCCCAGCGGGCGGCGAAGGCGGCCGGGTCGTCGTCGTACGCCAGCCGCCGCCGTACGACCTCGACGCGCTGCTCGGGCTCCCGCGAGGCCGCGACCTCGACGGTCAGCCCGAACCGGTCGAGCAACTGCGGCCGCAGCTCGCCCTCTTCGGGGTTCATGGTGCCGACCAGCAGAAAGCGGGCGGCGTGCCGCACGGAGACGCCCTCACGCTCCACGTACGAGGCGCCCATCGCGGCCGCGTCCAGCAGCAGGTCGACCAGGTGGTCATGGAGGAGGTTGACCTCGTCGACGTAGAGGATGCCGCGGTGCGCGTCGGCGAGCAGGCCGGGCTCGAAGGCCTTCACGCCCTCGGACAGCGCCCGTTCGATGTCCAGCGCGCCCACCAGCCGGTCCTCGGAGGCGCCGACGGGCAGCTCGACCATGCGGGCCGGCCGGGAGGCGAAACCCCCGGGCTCATGCGGCCCGTCCGGGCAGCCGGGGTCGGGCGAGCCGGGGTCGCAGGAGAAGCGGCACTCGGAGACGACGTCCACCTCCGGCATGAGCGCCGAGAGCGCCCGCACGGCCGTCGACTTGGCCGTGCCCTTCTCGCCGCGCACCAGCACACCGCCGACCGCCGGTGACACGGCGTTCAGCAGCAGCGCGAGCCGCAGATCGTCCTGGCCGACCACGGCCGTGAACGGAAAGGGGGTGGTCACTTTTCGTCGTCCTCCAAGTCGCCTTCGAGTTGCGGGTGGATGTCGGGTCGCGGACGGCTGTCGGGTCGCGGGTGGATCAGACAGCCGGGGGTCGGGCAGCCGGTCCAGCGTCTCAGGTGGCCCGCGCTCGCCGTGCGGGCGGTCGGCCCCACCGCCACGGTCCTCAACTGGGCGGCCGACCCCACCGCCATGGTCCTCATCTGGGCGCTCCCGGCGGGACGAAGGGCAGCCCCTTCGGCGCGCCGGACTCGATGAGCCGCCACAGCGCGTCCGTGTCCGCGTGCTGTTCGATCAGGTCGCCGAGCCGGTCGAGCTGCTCCTCGCGCAGCGCGGCGAACGAGGTGTCCGGCGCCGGTACGAAGCGGCGTCCGGCGGCGTCCGCCACCTCGCGCAGGAAGGCACGCCGGAATCCGTCCGACTCCAGCGAGCCGTGCCAGTGCGTGCCCCAGGTCTGGCCGACCCGGCAACCGTCCAGGCCGCGTCCTTTGTCATCAGAGATGAACGTGTCGCCGCCGGTGACGTCGGCGACGCCGTGGTGGATCTCGTAGCCCTCGACGTGCTCCCCGAGGGCCTCGCCCGTCGGCCGGGTGAGGGTCTTCTCGCGGGCGAACCGCACCCGCACGGGCAGGACCCCGAGCCCGTCGACCTGGCCCCTGCGGCTCTCGACGTCGTCCTCGATGTGCTCGCCGAGGATCTGGAAGCCGCCGCAGATGCCGAGGACGGGCCGCTGCTCGGCGGCCCTGCGCGCCAGCGCGTCGGCCAGCCCGCGCTCCCTTAGCCACTCCAGGGCACGGACGGTCCCGCGGGTCCCCGGCACGACGACGAGGTCGGCGTCGGCGAGTTCCTCCGGCCGGTCCACGAACCGCACGACGACACCGGGTTCGGCGGCCAGCGCGTCGACATCCGTGAAGTTGGACATGAGCGGGACCGCGCAGACGGCGACGCGCAGCACGTCCTCGCCGACCGGCGGGGCGACGACGGACTCGCGGACCGTCCCCCGCAGGGAGACGCGCAGCCCGTCCTCCTCGTCGATCCCGAGCCCGTGCCGGAAGGGCAGAACGCCGTACGTCTGCCGCCCGGTGAGGCCGTGGAGCATGTCGAGCCCCGGCTCCAGCAGGGAGACGTCCCCGCGGAACTTGTTCACTAGGAACCCGGCGACACAGTCCTGGTCCTCGCGGGACAGCAGGGCTACGGTCCCGAAGAACGAGGCGAAGACCCCGCCCCGGTCGATGTCGCCGACGACGAGCACGGGGAGCCCGGCGCCCCGGGCGATCCCCATGTTGACGATGTCCGTCCGTCGCAGATTGATCTCGGCGGGAGAACCGGCCCCCTCACAGATCACCGCGTCATACGTGCCCCGCAGTTGCTCAAGGCAGTCGAGCACGGTCCCGAGCAGCCGCTGCTGCCGCCCGCCGTGGTACCCGCGCGCACTCATCTCCCCGACCGGCTTGCCCAGCAGCACGACCTGACTGCTCTGCTCGCCGCCGGGCTTGAGCAGCACGGGATTCATCAGCGCGGTCGGCTCCACACGGCACGCCTGCGCCTGCATGGCCTGCGCCCGCCCGATCTCGGCGCCCTCCCGCGTCACGAACGAGTTCAGCGACATGTTCTGCGCCTTGAACGGCGCGACCTTGACGCCCCGCCGCACCAGCCACCGGCAGATCCCGGCGGTCACGACGCTCTTGCCGGCGTCGGAGGTGGTACCGGCGACGAGAAGCCCCCCGCCCGTCATGACGTACGCCCCTTCACGATGTGGCGCGCGGCGGCACAGACGCCGAGCGCGAGCCAGCCGACACGCCTGGACAGCCGTGCGGCCCGTTCGATGTCCCGGGTCGTGACGCCGCGCCCCGCGCCGTTGAGTACGGGCCGGTGCTCGACCCGCCCGCCGTAGGACAGGGTCCCGCCGAGCCGCACCCCGAGCGTCCCCGCGAACGAGGCCTCCACGGGCCCGGCGTTGGGACTCGGATGCTTGGCGGCATCGGCACGCCAGGCCGCCACGGCTCCCCGTGGATCGCCCCCGGCCACGGCCGCGAGCACGGCGGTCAGCCGGGCCCCGGGCCACCCCGCGACATCGTCCAGCCGCGCGGAGGCCCACCCGTAGCGCCGGTACCGGGCCGACTTGTGCCCGACCATGGCGTCGAGGGTGTTGACGGCCCGGAACCCGAGAAGCCCGGGCACGCCGCCCACGGCCCCCCACACGAGCGCCCCCACGACGGCGTCGGAGGTGTTCTCCGCGACGGACTCGACGACGGCCCGGGCGATCCCGTCGGCGTCGAGTGCCTGTGGATCCCGTCCGCACAGATGCGGCAGCCGCGCACGGGCCGCTTCGACGTCCCCGGCCTCCAGGGCGCGTCCGATGACCTGCGCCTCCCGCGCGAGCGAAGTCCCCCCGACGACGGCCCAGGTGGCGACAGCGGTCAGTCCGATCGACGCGGGGGCGGACCTGCGCACCGCACGCGCGGCGACGGCCCCCAGCGCGACGGCCCCGCCCGCGCACACCACGGTGTGCAGCGCGCCCCATCCCCGGTGGTCCCGCCACAACACCCGCTCCACCGCACCCGCGGCCCGCCCGAACGCGGCGACCGGATGCCCCCGGCGAGGATCTCCGAGCAGCAGATCACCGATCAGACCGACGGCGGCACCGTACGCGTGGACGCGACCGGCACCCATGGGCTCAGCCGGCCTTGGCGGCGGACAACGGTGGAGTACTGACCCTCGATCGGCAGCCGAGCATGGCGATATGTCCTCACTCAGGGTGTCCACGCCCTGGTTCGACGAGACCGGCGGTGAGAGTTCCTGGCTCCCGGGGGGTTGTTACCCCGGTGACAGTGGCGGGACCGCGCCGGACTTCCACCGGCTTCCTCTCCTGCCGCCGTATTGGCCCCGGCAGTCCACCACGGCCGCGAACAGCCGTCAACTTGCCGTTGACCTGCGAGAGGAGAGTGTGGACAAGCCCACACCGCCCGCCTCGCAGGGGGTGCCGACGGCTGCCCCGCACACGGCGACCGGGCGGCCCGGGACCGAAGCCCCGTGCCGCCCGGTGACGGACGATCGTGGTCAGGCCACGATCAGATAGATCCCGTACCCCACAGCCGCCGCGCACGCCGCGAAGCACGCGTACGCCCCCGTCACCGCGAGCCCCGCGGACCCGCCCGCCGCCACCGCCCGCTCACGGCGCGACAGGCCCGTGATGCCGAGGGTGAACAGGCCGACGAGGATCACGGTGGCCACGAGGCTGACGCCGAAGACGGAGCCGAGGGTCGCCCAGTCGATCTTCATCTCAGAGATTCTTCCTTGTCACCGGGTGGGCGGGATCAGACCGAGGTGGTCGTGGTGGAGGGCTTCCGGTCGGCAGAGGGCTGGGCCTGGGCCGGGATGGTGGCGGCCAGTTCCTCGGACGGGCCCGCCGGAGGCGGCGTCACCGCGGCGATCGCGGTGGTCACGACACCGGCCGGCTCCTCGTCGACCTCGTTGACGTTGGTGTGGTCGACGACCTCGCGGCGCGACAGCTTCCAGATCACCGCGCTGGAGGCGACCAGGAAGACCGCCACGACCGCCGTGCCCCAGTTCCCGAAGCCGGTCACGTACTCGGCGAGCGCGCCCACCAGGGCCGCCGCCGGCAGCGTCAGACCCCAGGCGACGAACATCCGCGTCGCCGTCGACCAGCGGACCACGCCGCCCTTGCGGCCGAGCCCCGCGCCCATCACCGCGCCGGACACGGAGTGGGTGGTGGAGAGGGAGAAGCCGAGGTGCGAGGAGGCCAGGATGACCGTCGCCGCGCTGGTCTGGGCG
Source organism: Streptomyces sp. NPDC050546 (assembly GCF_044457425.1). Classification (NCBI taxonomy): domain Bacteria; kingdom Bacillati; phylum Actinomycetota; class Actinomycetes; order Kitasatosporales; family Streptomycetaceae; genus Streptomyces; species Streptomyces sp. NPDC050546. Next base: position 62,375 of record NZ_JBITGX010000006.1, on the reverse strand, counting down.
GCGAAGCCCTGCTGCGGCTGGAGGTCGGTCAGGCCCTTGCCCATGGTGCGGATGATGCGCCAGCCGCCGAGGTAGGTGCCGAGCGCGATGGCGATACCCGCCGAGAGGATGACCCACATGGGCGGGTCGGAGTCGGGGGCGACGGCGCCGCCGGCGACCAGGGCCAGGGTGATGACACCCATCGTCTTCTGGGCGTCGTTGGTGCCGTGGGCCAGCGAGACCAGGCCCGCGGAGGCGATCTGGCCGGCCCGGTAGCCCTTCTTGGAGGCGTCGCCGTCGGCCTTCTTGCCGAGGGAGTACGTCAACCGCGTGGCGAGCAGTGCGGCGATGCCCGCGACCAGCGGGGCGGCGACCGCCGGGATCAGCACCTTGGTGACCAGGACGTCACCGTGCACCGCGCCGACGCCCGCCGAGGCGATCGTGGCGCCGATCAGGCCGCCCATCAGGGCGTGCGACGAACTGGACGGCAGACCGACGAGCCAGGTCAGCAGGTTCCAGAGGATCGCGCCGACCAGGGCGGCGAAGATGACCTCGGGACGGATGCCGGCCTCGTCGACGAGGCCTTTGGAGATCGTGTTCGCGACTTCGACGGACAGGAAGGCGCCGACCAGGTTGAGCACCGCGGACATGGCCACCGCGATCTTCGGTCTCATGGCGCCCGTGGAAATGGTCGTGGCCATCGCGTTCGCGGTGTCGTGGAAACCGTTCGTGAAATCGAACGCAAGTGCGGTTACCACCACAATCGCGAGGATCAGCGAGAAGCTTTCCATTTACCCAGGCAATCGTTCGGCGTCGTTGGCGGGACGAACGTAGGTAACCCGAGTGAACGGAAGATGAACTGGGAGGGGCGCAGGGGTGTCCGCAACAGGGGTCCGTCATTCCGCCCTGGTGCGACGGCCCTTGCGCCCCAACGATCATGTGCCCCTGGCGAACTGTTTCAGTCGATCGAGTGACCCGCCGAAGAGATTCTGATCACCCGGGAGGGTGCCGTCGCCGTTGTCGTACTGCCAGAAGGTCCAGGAGGACCAGCCGGCCGGCAGGGGTCCCGCGCTCGCCGCGTTGTAGCGGGCGACCCACAGGGGGTGATGCGCGGCGAACGCACGGCTGTTGCCCGTGCACGTGTTCCACCAGTGGGTGGTCGTGTAGATCACCGGGCGGCGGCCGGTGAGCCGCTTGATCTCGTCGCTGAACGACTTGATCCAGTTGACCATCCCGGCCTTGCTCAGGCCGTAGCACTTGTGCTTCTTGTCGTACGGGTTGTACTCGATGTCGAGCGCCGGCGGCAGCGTCCAGCCGTCCGCGCTCCAACTGCCGCCGTTGCGTACGAAGTGGGCCGCCTGCGCCCGGCCCGACGACCTGTTCGGCAGCGCGAAGTGGTAGGCGCCGCGGACGAGGCCCGCCGCGCGTGAGCCGTTGTACTGCCGGCTGAAGTAGGGGTTGCGGTAGGTGGTGGACTCGGTCGCCTTGACGTAGACGAATCTGGCGCCCTTCGCCTTCGCGCTCCGCCAGTCGACGTTCTTCTGGTGGGACGAGACGTCGTGCCCCTTCGGGCGGCTCGCCGCCGTGGCCGGGAACTCCGCGAGCGAGGTCCCTCCCAGCGCGAGTGCCGCGGCGGAGACCGCCAGTAAGCGGCCGCGGCGGCGGGTCGATATGTGGTCACGGGCCATGTGATTCCCCCCGGAATGGCGACGTGCACGGCAAATCCCCCAGAGAGTACTGGAGGGCTGTTGAATGTCCGATGATCTCCGGCCAAGAGAGATCCATGGCGAGTTTGTGCGGGTATGCGCCCTTACGCATGCTCGGTTTCCGGCCTAAAGTGCCCCCGCCCAGCGGCGCGTTGAAGGGCTGCCTGGCAGGATCGCCGCATGGCTGAGGAGCGAGGCGACGAGCGGGGCACGGGGGACGTCCGAGGCGGCGGACAGGATGCGGGGGAGTCGCGGCGGAAGGGTGTGCGCCCCGAGGAGGCGCGCGCCTGGGAGGACCTCGTCGCGACGGCCCGCCGGACGGTCGGCGACGGGCTCGTCGTCGGAACGTCCGGCAACGTCTCGGTGCGCGTCGGGGACACCGTCCTGGTCACGCCGTCGGGCGTGCCCTACGACCGGCTGGCGCCGGACGACGTCACCGGGGTCGACCTCGACGGCCGGCGGGTCCTCGGCACGCTCGTCCCGACCAGCGAGCTGCCCATGCATCTCGCCGTCTACCGCACGACCGGCGCCCGCGCCGTCGTCCACACCCATGCCGTGCACGCGACGGCCGTCTCGACCCTCGTGAGCGAGCTCCCGCTGATCCACTACATGGCCGCCGCGCTCGGCGGACCCGTCCGAGTTGCCCCGTATGCGACGTACGGCAGCGACGAGTTGGCCGAGAACATGCTCCGCGCCCTCGCCGACCGCTCCGGCTGCCTCCTCCAGAACCACGGCACGATCACCTACGGCGCGTCACTGGACCAGGCCTACGACCGGACCGCCCAGCTGGAATGGATGTGCCGGCTGTGGCTGACCGCCACATCGGTCCCGGGCCTGTCCCCGAGCCTGCTGTCCACGGAACAACTGACAGAGGTACAGAACCGGCTGCGCGACTACGGCCAGCGCGGCTGACCCGCCCTCCCGGCCCCACTGCCCCCCGCCCCCCACACCCCCCGACCACCGGCGTCCCGCCACGAGCGTGGCCATCGCTCCGTGGGTTACCGGCATCCCGGCCCAAGGCCGCGGCCACCGCTCCTCCGGCCACCCGGCCCGCACCCGCCGACGTACGCAAGGGGACGTGTCGGGGGGTGTCCGCCCGCAGTGGTTGGCGCGTCAACGGACAGTGAGCCGGTTCGCAAGTCCATCGCGCCAATCCGAGGACGGACACCCCCCGGCGCGGCCCCGACCCCCACCCGGCGTCAGGCGCAACGCGATCACCGATGCCCGTGATGATGCCTCCGCCGCAACACCCCGACAGCCACCACCGCCCCCGCAGCCGCCCCCACCCCGCCGCTCGTCACCCCACCGCCCCCGCCCACTGGTCCCTCGCCCGGTCCGACGGGACACTGGAGCCGTGCGCACTGTCAGAGCGGCGGCCGCTGCCGCCACCGCCGTGATCGGGGCCGGTGCGGCCGCCGTGGCCGCCGGCCGGTTCGCCAGCGACGCCGCGCTCAAGGCGCCTCCCGGCAGGCCACTGCCCACCGAACCCCGGCTCACCGTGCACGGCACCGCCGCCGGGCAGATCACCCTCACCCGGGACCTGGCCGCCCTGCGGCCCGGCCGCTACGGCCTCTCCGGCGACGGCTCCCACGCGGTGGTCGGCCCCGTACTGGACACCGCCCCGCACACCGCCGACACCGTCGTACGCCGCCTGGAGAGCGTCACGCACGGCACCCTGAAGGCCGGCGACAAGGCCTGGCTCACCGCGAACGTGTACGTCGGCAACCCCAGCGCCGCCCTCGGCCTCGAACACGCCGACGTCGACATCCACGGCGAACTCGGCGCCCTGCCCGCCTGGTTCGTGCCCGGCGCACGGGACACCTGGGTGATCGCCGTGCACGGCCTGGGCGCCACACGGGAACTGGCCATGAACGTCATGGAGTTCCTGCACCGCAGCCGCTTCCCGGTGCTCGCCCTCGCCTACCGCGGCGACCTGGGCGCACCCCGCAGGCCCGACGGCCTGAACCACCTCGGCGAGACCGAGTGGCGCGACCTCGACGCGGCGATCCGCTACGCCGTGCGCCACGGCGCCCGGCAGGTCGTCCTGCACGGCTGGTCCACCGGCGCCACCATGGCCCTGCGCGCCGCCGCGCACTCGGGGCTGCGCGACCGCGTCTCGGGGCTGGTCCTGGACTCCCCGGTGCTCAGCTGGCAGACCACCCTGCGCGCCCTCGCCGCGGCCCGCCGCACCCCGGGCGCGCTGCTGCCCCTCGCGGTCCGCGCCGCCCAGGGCCGCACCGGCCTGTACGACGACGGCGTCGCGGGCCCGACCCCGTTCGACGGGCTCCACATCCCGGCGCTCGTCTTCCACGGCCCGGACGACATGGTGGCTCCCTGGCGGTTCTCCCGCCACCTCGCCGACGCGCGCCCCGACATGGTCGCCCTCTACACCGTCGGCAACGCGCCCCACGGAGCGATGTGGAACGCCGACCCGCAGGCCTACGAGGAGGCCCTGCGCCGCTTCCTGACGCCCCTCATGTGACCCCGTCCCTCGCCCCCGCGCCCCGTCGCGACCATGTCCCGCCCCGCTCCGCACCGACCGGTCGCGATGATTCCGTTTAGCGTCGTACGACTGGCTTGTTCCCGCCCTCGACCACTCTCAGGAACCGGTGCGTTGGCCATCCCCGTCGCCCGCCGTGACATTCCGTTTGGGTTTTCGGACCGTCAACCGGAAGACTGCACCCGTGACGTCCCGTATCCCGCGCGACTCCAGGCTTCGACTCGTCCGCCCGCGACCCCTGGCCGCCGCCCCCAGAGCGATGAACCAGCGGCGCTCGCGCCGACCCGCACCGCGCCCCCCGGAGGGCACCCCGGCACCGGCGGAGCTGGCCAGAATGGCGCGCTCAGGTCTGGCCGACGCGGCCCGCGTCGCGCGCTGGGCCGACGCCGCGCTCGGCCCCGGCGGGGACAGCGCCACCGCCGACGGCAAGGCCACCCTCTCCGACGCGACCGCCGAACGGGCCGCCCGCGACCTCGGCCTGACCCCGGCTCAGGTCAGGGCCGACTGGGACACCGCCCGCCTCGCCGGCCTCATCGAGGTGCACGGCGACAGCGCCCGCCCCGGCTGGCGGCTGCGCGCCTGGAACCGCGACGACAGCGCCGTACTGCGCGGCTGGGTCGCCCTTTTCGACGCCTGGTCGCTCGCCCACCCGGAGCCCGAGGAGCGCGAGGCCGCCGCCGTCGCCGAGGTCGTCTCGGCCATGCCGCAGGCGCTCTCCTTCCTGCAGCTGTCCGCCGGCCCCGTCCCCGTGGAGCAGCTCCTCGACCTCCTGGAGCAGCGCGTCACCGAGCTGCGCACCGAACGCTGCGAGATCCCCTACGGCCCCCAGCCCGAGCCGGTGGCCGAGCCGGAGCCCACCGACGCCCCGCTCGCCCCTCTCCTCGACTGGGCCCTGCGCGCCCTCGCCTCCGTCGGCGCCCTCACCTACGGCGAGGGCCAGGCCACGCTCACCCCGCTCGGCAGCTGGGCCGTCTGGGTCAAGCTGGAGCAGATCTGCGTCGCCGCGCAGAGCCCCGCCGGGAACATCGAGCAGGCCGCCGACGACATGCTCCGCGGCTGCGCCCAGCTGCGCCCGAACGCGGCCCGTGCCGAGTACCGCGCCTGGCTCGCCGCCCGCCCCGTCGGCAGCGCCGTCACCGAGCTCCTCGGCGCGGCCCGCGGCGAGGACGCCCTGCTGCGCGGCCTCGCCTTCGAGGCACTGCGCGTGGTCGGAGCCCCCGCCGAGCCCGACGTCCGGGGCGTGGTCGCCGAGCCGACGCTCAGGCCGTACGCACTGCTGTGGCTGGCCGAGCACGACGGCGCCGACCCGGAGGACGCCCACGAGGTCCTCACCCGTCAGGAGGCGACCTGGCTGTGGGTGGACACCGCGGCCGCCGTCGCCGACCACGGTGAAGCCCCGCTGCTCGTCCGGCACCTGGAATCAGCGATCCAGCCCACCATCCCGATGCTCCTGGACGAGGTACGCGCCGTCGGGCACCCGCGCACCGTGCAGGTCCTGGTCGCCCTCGCCGCCGCACACCCCGACCCGGCCCTGGCCAAGGCCGTACGCCGGGCCGCCTTCCAGGTGCACACGGGCGGCAGTTAGAGGGTTATCTCGGGCGTGTACGTCCCGAAGCTCCACACATTGCCCTCGAGGTCCCGGGCCATGTAGTCCCGCGAGCCGTAGTCCTGGTCCGTCGGGGGCATCAGGATCTCCACGCCGTGGTCCACGGCGCGGCGGTGGTGTGCGTCCACGTCGTCCACCACGACGTACACCCCCGTGGTGCCCGTCTCCTTCATGGCCGCGTCGAACAGGCCGCCGCGGCCCTTGCTACCGACCATCACCGCGCCGTTGCCCTGCGTCAGCTCGGCGTGCATCACCGAACCGTCCTCGCCCTCGTACACCGAGAGCTCGGTGAAACCGAAGGCCTCCGTGAGCTGCTGGATCGCCGCTTTCGCGTCCGTATAGAGCAGCGTCGGGTAAATGCTCGGACGTCCGCCGGACGAGCCTGCCATGGCGATCACTTCCTCGTTGTCCCGCTGCCTGACTCGGTCAAAAAGTGCTTGCACGTCCCCGTTAGACTGTCCCCCATGGCCATTCTCCTCGCGCATTAGACGGCGGGAACGCCCGCCCGTCGCCCGCCACCGCCCTTCCAACGGCGCGCTACGCGCGGCACCCCCTGATTCGTCCATCCCGCCCCCGTATCCGCCCTGGAGTCTGTCCGTGATCTCCGCCTCCGGTATCGAGCTGCGCGCCGGTGCCCGCGTCCTCATCGAAAACGCCACCTTCCGTGTCGCCAAGGGCGACCGCATCGGCCTGGTCGGCCGCAACGGCGCAGGGAAGACGACCCTGACCAAATGCCTCGCGGGCGACGGCATCCCCGCCGGCGGCACCATCACCCGCTCCGGCGAGGTCGGCTACCTCCCGCAGGACCCCCGCACCGGCGACCTCGACGTCCTCGCCCGCGACCGCATCCTCTCCGCGCGTGGCCTGGACGTACTGATCCGCAAGATGCGTGAGAACGAGCAGCGCATCGCCACCGGCACGGGCGGCACCCGCGACAAGGCGCTCAAGCAGTACGAGCGCCAGGAGACGGAGTTCCTCACCAAGGGCGGGTACGCCGCCGAGGCCGAGGCCGCGACCATCGCCGCCGCGCTCAACCTGCCCGACCGCGTGCTCGGCCAGCCCCTGCACACGCTCTCCGGAGGTCAGCGCCGACGTATCGAGCTGGCCCGGATCCTGTTCTCCGACGCGGACACGCTGCTGCTCGACGAGCCGACCAACCACCTCGACGCCGACTCGATCATCTGGCTGCGGGACTACCTGAAGACCTACCGCGGCGGCTTCATCGTGATCTCCCACGACGTCGAGCTGGTCGAGACGGTCGTCAACAAGGTGTTCTACCTGGACGCCAACCGCTCCCAGATCGACGTCTACAACATGGGCTGGAAGCTCTACCAGCAGCAGCGCGAGGCCGACGAGAAGCGCCGCAAGCGCGAGCGGCAGAACGCCGAGAAGAAGGCCTCCGCGCTGCATTCGCAGGCCGACAAGATGCGGGCCAAGGCCACCAAGACCGTCGCCGCGCAGAACATGGCCCGCCGGGCCGACAAGCTGCTGGCCGGCCTGGAGGCGGAGCGGAAGTCCGACAAGGTCGCCAAGCTGCGCTTCCCCGAGCCCTCCCCGTGCGGCAAGACCCCGCTCATGGCCGAGGGCCTGTCGAAGTCCTACGGCTCGCTGGAGATCTTCACCGACGTCGACCTGGCCATCGACAAGGGCTCGCGCGTCGTCATCCTCGGCCTCAACGGCGCGGGTAAGACGACCCTGCTCCGGCTGCTCGGCGGGGCCGAGAAGCCCGACACCGGCGAGGTCATCGAGGGCCACGGCCTCAAGCTCGGCTACTACGCGCAGGAGCACGAGACCCTCGACCCGGAGCGCACGGTCCTGGAGAACATGCGCTCGGCCGCCCCCGACCTGGACCTGGTGGAGGTCCGCAAGACGCTCGGCTCGTTCCTGTTCTCCGGCGACGACGTCGACAAGCCGGCCGGGGTCCTCTCCGGCGGCGAGAAGACCCGTCTGGCGCTCGCCACCCTGGTGGTGTCCTCCGCGAACGTCCTGCTCCTCGACGAGCCGACCAACAACCTCGACCCGGCCAGCCGTGAGGAGATCCTCGGCGCGCTGCGCACGTACAAGGGCGCTGTCGTCCTCGTCACGCACGACGAGGGCGCGGTCGAGGCGCTCCAGCCGGAGCGGATCATCCTGCTGCCGGACGGCGTCGAGGACCTGTGGGGCGCCGACTACGCGGATCTCGTCGCCCTGGCCTGAGCGTCAGTGCCCGCTTGATGCGTCAGTGCCGCTTGATCGAATGCGTGATCAACGGCGTATGGATCATTCGGCCTAGCGGTGATCCATCATCTGTGTGAGATCTCCTCGTACCGAGGTGTGTCCTACATCGAATTCGCGGCCGAGCCCCCGATTCTTCCGGGCTCGGCCGCGACGCCTTTCTGACCTGGTATTTCCCGGGACAATCCGTTCGGCCGTACGGACGCCGCTCTTCGGAATTACCTATTCCGGATGTGGGGACGCGCTCCCGTCGTCACAACCTTGTCTCACGGACCTTGCCGAATGGGTGGCCATCAGGGCCCGGAGGGGTGATCATGAGGAGACCAGAGCGCACTTCCCATGAGGAGGCACGGGTGGCCGAGACTCTGAAGAAGGGCAGCCGGGTGACCGGCGCCGCGCGCGACAAGCTCGCGGCAGACCTGAAGAAGAAGTACGACGCCGGTGCGAGCATCCGGGCGTTGGCCGAGGAGACCGGCCGCTCGTATGGCTTTGTGCACCGCATGCTCAGTGAGTCGGGCGTCACGCTGCGAGGGCGTGGCGGGGCGACCCGGGGCAAAAAGGCCACGGCCTGACCCCGGGTGGCCCCTCGGCTTCGATGGTGGCCACCCGGTCGGTCGGCTGATCGACCGGGTGGTTACTGTGCAGTCACTTAGCTGACCGCACACATCGGAGGCGTCCATGGCTTCGCCCGACAAGGACCTCGTTCCCGTACTCGACAAGGACGGCGTACGGCTCACCGTCGACGACACGGTCGCCACGGTGACGCTGACCAATCCGGCCAAGCGCAACGCGCAGAGCCCCGCTCTGTGGCGGGCGCTGACCGAGGCCGGGCGGCAGCTGCCGGGCTCCGTCCGTGTCGTGGTGCTGCGGGCCGAGGGCAAGTCCTTCTCGGCCGGCCTCGACCGGCAGGCGTTCACGCCCGAGGGCTTCGACGGGGAACCGTCGTTCATCGACCTCGCGCGTGGTGACGACGCCGAGCTGGACGCGACCATCGCCGAGTACCAGGAGGCGTTCGCCTGGTGGCGGCGCAGCGACATCGTCTCCGTCGCCGCTGTCCAGGGGCATGCCGTCGGGGCGGGCTTCCAGCTCGCCCTCGCCTGCGACCTGCGCGTCGTCGCCGACGACGTGCAGTTCGCCATGCGCGAGACCAGCCTCGGACTCGTGCCCGATCTGACGGGCACGCATCCGCTGGTGGGCCTTGTCGGCTACGCCCGCGCGCTGGAGATCTGCGTGACGGGCCGCTTCGTCGCGGCCGAGGAGGCCGTGAACACCGGCCTGGCCAACGTGGCCGTGCCCGCCGGCCAGCTCGACGACACGGTCCGCGACCTCGTCTCGGCCGTGCTCGCCGCGCCCCGCGACGCCGTCGTCGAGACCAAGGCGCTGCTGCGCGGCGCCCAGGACCGCACCTACGAGGCCCAGCGCGGCGCGGAACGCCAGGCCCAGGCCCGCCGCCTGCGGGACCTCGCGGGCATCGGGGACTGAGGCAGGGCCCGGCGTCGCTGAACCTCCCGGCGTAGCGGAACCTGCCGGCGGATCAGCGATCCCTCAGCCGATCCCGCTCACCAGGACCGCCACCGTCGGGTGGTCCGGCAGCGTCCTGCGCACCGCCGTGCGGACCGCCCGGGCCACCTCACGGGCCTGGTGGTCCGCTCCCACCGCGAGTTCCAGCCGGACATGGCGGTGCGGCAGCGCGGCCTCGCCCGGGAGTTCCTCGATGTGCACGGGGTGGCCCAGCGCGGCGGTGAGGTGAAGCACGCCCGGGACCTCGAGCGCGGCGGTCGCGACCCGGCCCGAGTCGCCGCCCTCGGGCCGCGCTGCCCGAGGCGGTTCGGGGAGACGTACGGCGGGCCCGGGTTCCGGCTCCTCGTCCAGCAGCCCCGTCACGCGCAGGTCCACCTCAGACACCGTCAGACCCAGCCCCTGTGTCGCGGCGGTCGCCAGCGTCGCCCGCAGCAGGGACGCCGTCGTCGGCAGCGGCTGCGAGGCCGTGGCCGCGAACTCCGCCGTCACCCGCAGCGGTCCGGGCGGCTGCGCACTCGGCGGGGCCGGTACGGCCGGCTCCCGGGTGTCCGCCGGGTCGGCGAGCGCCACACGGAGCGCGTCGAGGCGTACGCCCGGAGCGTCCTGAGCCGCGCGCCGCAGCACCGCCTCGGCCGCCTGCTCGGCGATCCACGCACCGTCCCGCGCATCACCCAGTGGCAGGAGCCTGCCGAGGCCCAGCTGATGTCTCACTGCCTGCGTCCACCGATCGGCCGTCATTCCTCCAGCCTGCCGCATCAAGGGCGCGCTACCACGCAACCGTGCTTACGGTGGTCGAAGGACGACAACCGAAAAGGACGTGCGGTGATGACTGACATGACCGAGAACCGGGGCGGGGAGTCCGAGACGTCGGCGGCGCGCAGGAGCCCGCTGGCCAAGCGCGGTGGGGGAGACCCGGGCTCCCGCGGGCGTACGACGATCGCGGACGGCGTGGTGGAGAAGATCGCCGGGCTCGCCGCACGCGACGTGGACGGCGTGCACGCCATGGGCAGCGGCATCTCACGCACCTTCGGAGCCGTGCGCGACCGCGTACCCGGCGGCGCCAAGTCCGTGACACGCGGGGTGAAGGCCGAGGTCGGCGAGGTGCAGGCGGCCCTCGACCTGGAGATCGTCGTCGACTACGGCGTGTCGATCGCCGATGTCGCCCGGGACGTACGGGAGAACGTCATCACCGCCGTCGAGCGGATGACCGGCCTCGAGGTCGTCGAGGTCAACATCGCGGTGAGCGATGTGAAGCTGCCGGACGAGGAGGAAGAGGAACCGGAGCGGCGGATCCAGTGAGGCACGGGCCACCGGACAACACAGCGGCTGAGGAGCTGAGGAGCGCATGAGCATGGCCGTGGTCGGCATGATCGCCGGCATGGCGTTGGCATTCGCCGGATACTTCGGCGGATTCGGCGCCTTCCTGCTGGTGGCGGCGCTGGGCGCCGTCGGCTTCGTCGTCGGCCGGTTCCTGGAAGGGGACATGGACTTCGGCGACTTCTTCCGTCCACGTCACGAACGGCGGCGGTGACGACCGTGAGCGCGGGGGCCGGTGAGCTCGACAGACCCATGACCGCCGTCCCGCCGGGTGAGCGCGGCGCGACCCGGATCGCCGACCGGGTCGTCGCGAAGATCGCCTCGCAGGCGGCCCGCGAGGCCGTCGGGACACTGCCGCCCGACGCCGGCCGGCCGTCCGCCAGCGTCGTCGTCCACCACGAGGCCGCCCACGTCCGGGTGCACATCGAACTCGACTACCCGTGCGACGTCGGCGACCGCTGCCGCCAGGTGCGTCACCAAGTCGTCCAGCGGGTGGGCACCCTGGCAGGCATGGAGGTGCCGGAGGTCGTCGTCCAGGTGGAGCGTCTGCACCTGGTCGCCGGGCCCGGTGCGGCACAGGGGAGGACGCGATGAGCGAACCCCGGGGCACCGATCCGGCCGAACCGCCCGAGCCCGAGGGCACCACCCAGCGCCTGCCGGTCGTCGACACGTCGGAGACCGGCGACGGACCCGACCCGTCCGCCCCGGCGGAAGCCGACGGACCGCCGCCCGCACTCGACGGCGAGGGCGGCGGCGAAGGCCGCTTCTGGTCCGCGCGCCGCGTCCCCGCCGGCATCGTCGCGCTGCTCCTCCTGGGCCTCGCCGGACTGTTCCTGTACGACATCGCGTCCGTGCGTGCCGACCGGCCCGTCATGAGCTGGCGCCGGGAACTCGCCCGGCAGCTCGCCGAACGGCCCCTGGACGACGTCTGGGTGCTCGTCGGGGCCGGGGTGGCCGCCGCTCTCGGACTCTGGCTGCTCGTCCTGGCCGCCACGCCCGGCCTGCGGGCCGTGCTCCCGATGCGGCGCGCGCACGCCGACGTGCGCGCCGGACTGCACCGCGACGCCGCCGCGTCCGCGCTGCGCGACCGGGCCATGGAGGTGTCCGGCGTGCAGTCCGTGGACGTCCGGATGCGCCGGACCAAGGCCAGGGTCCGCGCCGCGTCGCATTTCCGTGAACTGGACGACGTACGAACCGAACTGGACGCCGTGCTCACCGACGCGGTCAGCGGACTGGGGCTGTCCCGGCCGCCCGCGGTGTCGGTGCACGTCCGGCGGCCCGGCCGGAAGGGGTGACGGGGTGCTCCGGATCGTCAACCGCGTGATCATCGGGGTGGTGGGGCTCGTCCTGCTGGTGCTGGGCGGCTCGGTACTGGCCGTCGGCCTCGGCGCCCCGGCACCCTCGTGGTGGATCCACGACAGCCGCCACGACGTCCTGCTGAGCGACGCCGAACGCACGCGCTGGCGGGAGGACGGCTGGTGGTGGCCGACCGTCATCGCCGTACTCGCCGTCCTTCTGCTGCTCGCCCTGTGGTGGTTCGTCGCCGTGCTCCGCCGGCGCCGCCTCGCCGAGGTCCTCGTGGACACCGGTGACGGTGACGGCGCGCTGCTGCGCGGCCGGGCCCTGGAGGGCGCCCTCGCCCAGGAGGCGGAACGGGCCGACGGCGTGGACCGCGCCGATGCGCGTCTGACGGGCCGCCGTACCGCCCCCGAGGCCCGCGTACGGCTCGCGCTGGAACCGCACGTGGACCCGGGAACGGCCCTGCACGACCTGACGACCGGCGCCCTGGCCCACGCCAGAACCTCGGCGGGCCTCGCCTCACTCCCGGCGGAGGTGAGGCTGCGGGGTGTCAAGCACCGTGCGGAACGAGTGAGTTGAGTACGACTGCCTCAGGGGCGCGGGGCGGTATGCATGTGCGGCTCCGCCGCGTGGGCGCGACCAGCCCCCACGAACCCGCAGGCGGCCAACTTCAGAACCCGTGCCGCGCTCCGCCGTCCACGGGGACCATGACCCCGGTCAGATAGGAAGCAGCCGGCGACATCAGGAACGCGGCCACCCGCCCGAACTCCTCGGGCGCGCCGTACCGCCGCAACGGAATCCGCGACTCCGAAGCCGCCCTGGTCGCCTCGGGATCCGCCGACAACCCGTCCAGCTGGCGCACCCGGTCCGTGTCGATACGTCCCGGCAGCACCCCGACCACCCGGATCCCCCGCGGCCCCAGTTCCTCGGACAGCGACTTGGCGAACCCGGCCAGCCCAGGCCGCAGCCCGTTCGAAATGGTCAGCCCCGGAATCGGCTCGTACACCGACCCGGACAGCACGAACCCGATGACACCCCCGGCCTCCAGCTCGGAGGCCGCGGCGCGAGCCAGCCGTACCGCACCGAGGAACACCGACTCGAAAGCCGCCTGCCACTGCTCGTCCGTGTTGTCGGCGACGAACCCGGCCGGCGGGCCGCCCACGCTGATGAGGACACCGTTGAAGCGCCCGAAGTTCTCCCGCGCGGCCCCGATCAGCCTGGCCGCCGCCTCGGGGTCGGCGTTGTCGACGGCCACCCCGACCGCGTTCGGGCCGAGCGCGTCCGCCGTCTCGGCGACGCTCTTCTCGTCCCTGCCCGAGACGACCACCTTCGCCCCGTCCGCGACCAGCTCGCGCGCGGAAGCGTTGCCGAGGCCTCGCGTGGCCCCGGTGACGACGTACACCCGGTCCTTCAGTCCAAGATCCATGGTCCCTATCCTGCCCCCTCAGCACCGAACAGGGCGAGGGCGGTGTTCACGAGGCCGATGTGGCTGAACGCCTGCGGGAAGTTGCCGAGCTGCCGGCCGGTCACCGGATCGAACTCCTCGGACAGCAGGCCGACGTCGTTGGCGAGCCCCACCAGCCGTTCGAACAGCGCGCGGGCCTCCTTCGTACGGCCCGTCATGAACAGGGCGTCCGCGAGCCAGAACGAGCACACCACGAAGGTGCCCTCGGAACCGGGCAGTCCGTCCACGTCCGCGTCGTCGGTCGTGTAGCGGAGCAGGAGCCCCCGGTGGTCCAGCTCCGCGCGGATCGCGTCGATGGTGCCGATCACCCGCGGGTCGTCGGGCGGCAGGAAACCGACGCGCGGGATGAGCAGCAGCGCGGCGTCCAGCTCGCGTGAACCGTAGGACTGCGTGAACGTGTTGCGTCCGGGGTCGTAGCCCCGCTCGCACACCTCGCGGTGCACCTCGTCGCGCAGCGCGCGCCAGCCCTCCAGGTCGCCGTCCAGCTCCGGATGGCGCTCCAGGGTGCGTACGGCACGGTCGGCGGCCACCCACACCATCACCTTGGAGTGCACGAACTGACGCCGGCCGCCGCGCACCTCCCACAGCCCCTCGTCGGGCTGGCGCCAGTTCGTCCGCAGGAAGTCCATCAGGGCCGTCTGCAGCGCCCACACGTCCGGCTGGGCCGACAGGCCCGACTCGCGGGCCAGCGACAGGGAGTCCATGACCTCGCCGTAGACGTCCAGCTGGAGCTGGTTCACGGCGTCGTTCCCGATACGGACGGGCGCGGACCCGGCGAAGCCGGACAGCCACGGCAGCTCGGACTCGGGCAGCCGCCGCTCGCCCGCCAGGCCGTACATGATCTGCAGGTCGGCCGGGTCGCCCGCGACCGCGCGCAGCAGCCAGTTCCGCCAGGCCTCGGCCTCCTCCTGGTAGCCCGCCGCCAGCAGCGCGCCCAGGGTGAGGGTGGAGTCGCGCAGCCAGCAGTAGCGGTAGTCCCAGTTGCGCACCCCGCCCGGCTCCTCGGGCAGTGAGGTGGTGAGGGCGGCGACGATGCCGCCGGTCGGGGCGTAGGTGAGCGCCTTGAGCGTGATCAGGGAGCGGACGACAGCGTCCCGGTACGGCCCGTCGTAGCGGCACCGGGACACCCAGGCCCGCCAGTCCTCGACGCTGTGGCGCAGTGCCTCGTACGGGTCGACGAGCGGCGGGCGCTCCTCGTGGGAGGGGTGCCAGGTCAGGACGAACGCGACCTTCTCCCCCTTCTTGACCGTGAACTCCGCGTGCGTTCCGAAGTCCTCGCCCCAGCTGCGCACCTCCGGCTCGCTGCGCAGCCACGTCGAGTCCGGGCCGGCCACGGCGACCCGGTGGCCGTCGGACCGGCGCATCCACGGAACGATCGAGCCGTAGTCGAAGCGCAGCTTCAGGACGCTGTGGAGCGTCACCTCGCCCTCCAGGCCCTCGACGATCCGTACGAGGTCGGGGGCCTGGTCGCGCTGGGGCATCAGGTCGGTGACACGGACCGCTCCCTGCTCGGTCTCCCACTCGGTGTCCAGGACGAGGGTGTCGCGGCGGTAGGCGCGCCGGGTGCACCGGTCCGCCCCCACGGGGGCGATGCGCCAGTAGCCGTTGTCCTCGTCGCCGAGCAGCTTGGCGAAGCAGGCGGCCGAGTCGAAGCGGGGCAGGCACAGCCAGTCGACGGAGCCGTCCATGCCGACCAGGGCCGCGGTCTGTTCGTCACCGACGAGCGCGTAGTCCTCGATACCCGTATGCACGCAGTGCGGGTTCCCGGCAAGTCGGGCCCGCAATCAGGGGTCGAGCCGGGGGAGTGACGGGCCTTCGGCGGCGGAGGTGCCGGTGCCTGAGAAGATGACGCCGGGATCCGACGGTGCCTGGTTGAGCACCCACAGGCCGATCAGCACGGCCAGGGCGAAGACGACCGCGATCAGCACGGTGAGCACGAGCCGCCGACGGCGTTCGCGCCGCAGCCACTCGCCACGTGCCGTGCGGTACGCGTCGGGGTCGGGGAGCACCCCGCCGGCCAGCGCCTCGAGTGCCGCGCGCAGTTCGCGCTCGGTGCGGCCCTCGCCGTGGCCGTCGCCGTGGCCGTCGCCGTCGCCGTGGCCGGTCCGGTCCGGGCTTGTGCCACGCGGCGGAGTCGCGTCTCGATTCGTCATCGCCGGGCCTCCATCGCCTGGGTCAGGGCGGCGATGCCGCGTGCCGTGTGTGTCTTGACGGAACCGCCGGAGATTCCCATCGCGGCGGCTATCTCGCTTTCCTTCAGACCGAGCCAGTGCCGCAGCACCAGGGCCTCGCGCTGGCGGGGCGGCAACTGCTGGAGCGCGTCGATGAGCACACGCTGGTCGTCGCGCAGGAGTGCGGCGTGCTCGGCGGAGGCGACCATCTCGTCCGGCGGGCTCGGCGGATTCTCCTCGTGCCTGCGGGCGACCTGGAGGTGGCGTATCCGCATCCGCGTCAGATTGCAGACCGTGGACCGCAGATAGGCCTCCGCCGCGGCCGCGTCCCGCAGCCGCCGCCACTTGCGGTAGATCTGGTAGTACGCCTCGGCCACGACGTTCTCCGGGTCGTCGGCGCCCAGCAGGACGGCGAGCCGCAGCATCGAGGAGTAGTGCACTTCGAAGAGGCGGGCCACGCCGGCTTCCCGTTCCAGGTCGGCCGGATCGGCGGCCGCCGGGGGCAGGGGCACTGCGGCGGATGGCGGCACGGCAGGGGGCGGTGGCACGGCGGCGGGTGGTGGCACGGCCGGCGCCGCGACGGGGGAGTGCTGTCTGCGTCTCACGGGTTGTTCGCTCCGGTCTCCGGGCGTCGCCGGACGGTCAGGCGGGACGGCAGGTCGGTCGAGTCGGCGCCGCGCGGGACGCCCAGGTGGGTCAGGGCCGGGGTGCCGGCCACCGCGACGGCCAGATTGAGCAGCAGGGCCGCGAGCCCGGCGTAGATCTCCAGCGGCCCGGCGCCGGTGCCGAGCGGCACGATCGAGGAGAACCCCCCGCGCACCACCAGGTACGTCCCCGACGCCATGCCCACGGCCCACCCGGCGAGCAGCGCCCGAGGATGCAGCCGCCCGGTGAACAGCCCGACGGCGACCGCCGGGAAGATCTGCAGGATCCACACGCCGCCGAGCAACTGGAGGTTGATGGCGTCCTGGTCGCGCAGCCCGAACACGAACGCCACGGCGCCCACCTTCGCGGTGACCGACACCGCCTTGGCGATGCGCACCTGGCGCTTGGGCGTGGCCGTCGGCTGGACGTACTCGACGTAGACGTTGCGGACGAAGCTCGTCGCGGCGGCGATCGACATCACCGCGGCCGGGACGAGCGCCCCCACGGCGATCGCGGCGAACACCAGCCCGGCCAGCGGCGCCGGCATCAGCCGGTCGACCAGCATCGGCACGGCGGCCTCGGCACCACCGTGCGGCGCCCGCACCCCCGCGGCGAGGGCGGCGAAGCCGAGGAAGCCGAACAGCGCGAGCAGCCCGGTCCAGGCCGGCAGCGCCACCGCGACCTTGCGCAGGGTGCGCGGCCCGTCGGCGGCGAAGCCGGCGGTGAGCACATGCGGGTACATCAGCAGGGCGAGGGCGGAGCCGAGGGCGAGGGTGGCGTAGGCGGGCTGCTGGGCGGGGGACAGCAGCAGCGCCGGGTCGCCCAGCCGCGCCGCGGCGCCGTCGAAGACCGGGCCGGGGCCGCCGAAGCGTTCGAGGACCAGCCAGGTCACGGCGGTCAGCGAGCCGAACACGGCCACCGCCTTCAGCGCCGAGATGACCGTGGGCGCGCGCAGTCCGTGCCGGTACGTGGCCACCGCGAGCCCCGCGAACAGCGCCACCAGCACCAGATCCCCGGCCACGCCCCGCGGATGGACGCCCCCGGCGGTCAGCACCGCCCGGATGCCGATCAGTTGCAGCGCCAGATACGGCATCGTCGCGAGGATCCCGGTCAGCGCGACCACCAGGGCCAGCGGCGGCGACCCGTACCGGCCCCGGACGAAATCGGCGGCGGTGACATAGCCGTGCCGGCGGGCCACGCTCCACAGGCGGCTCAGCAGCACGAAGGCGAGCGGGCAGACGATCACCGTGTACGGCACCGCGAAGAAGGCGGGCGCGCCGTTGCCGTACGCGAGACCGGGCACGGCGGTGAAGGTGTACGCGGTGAAGATCGTGCCGCCGAGCAGCAGCCAGGTCCAGCCGGGGCCCAGGCGGCGGTCGGCCAGCGCCCAGCCCTCCAGGGAGGGCAGCCGGTCCACCGGACGCAGCCGCCGTGCGGTGACCGCGAGCAGCGACGCCCCGCCGATCACGGCGAGAAACGTCGCGGTCATGGCGCCGTCAGCCATGGGTCACCGTCCTTGGTGTGCCTGTGCCCTTGCGCGAGAGTTGCGCGGACGGCCCGTCCGGAGGACAGGGAACCGGCGGAAATTCTTCTGGGGACGCCGTGTCATCCACTTCCGGCGGGAGCGCAACTCTTGCACAGACCGACAGCGAGCGGGAGAGGTGCGCAGGTCAGGGAAGCGCCCCCGCACCGGCCCCCGCGCAGGTCCTGTCGCACACCACCGCCACGGTGAGGAGCCGCCATGCCCGTATCAGTCCTGCCCGAATCCGGCCGGCCAGCGCCCGGAAAGCGGCGAACACCCCCTCGGTCCCTCCTGCTCTGGACGGCCGTCTCCCTGCTCGGCGCGATCGCCTGGGGCGTCCTCGCCCTCGCCCGGGGCGAGGAGATCTCGGCGGTCTGGCTGGTCGTCGCGGCGCTCGGATCGTACGCCATCGCCTACCGCTTCTACTCCCGCTTCGTCGCCCGGCGGGTGCTCAAGCCCGACGACCGCCGGGCCACCCCCGCCGAGCGCCTCGAGGACGGCGTCGACTTCCACCCCACCGACCGCCGGGTGCTGCTCGGCCACCACTTCGCCGCGATCGCCGGTGCCGGACCGCTGGTGGGGCCGGTGCTCGCGGCGCAGATGGGCTATCTGCCCGGGACGCTGTGGATCGTCGCCGGTGTGATCTTCGCGGGCGCGGTGCAGGACATGGTCGTGCTGTTCCTGTCCATGCGCCGGGACGGCAAGTCGCTCGGGCAGCTGGCCCGGGACGAGATCGGCCGGTGGGGCGGAGCCGCCGCCCTGATCGCCGTGTTCGCCATCATGATCATCCTGCTGGGTGTGCTGGCCCTGGTCGTCGTCAACGCCCTCGCCCACTCCCCGTGGGGCACCTTCTCCGTCGCGATGACCATCCCCATCGCCCTCTTCATGGGCTTCTGGCTGCACGTCCTCCGCCCGGGCCGGGTCGTCGAGACCAGCCTGATCGGCGTCGCGCTGCTGCTGCTCGCCATCGTCGGGGGCAGCTGGATCCAGCAGTCCTCGCTGGCCTCCGCCTTCACCCTGAGCCCCACGACCCTCGTCTTCTGCCTGGTCGGCTACGGCTTCGTCGCCTCCGTCCTGCCGGTGTGGATGCTGCTCGCGCCGCGCGACTACCTCTCCACCTTCATGAAGATCGGCACGATCGCGATGCTCGCGGTGGGCGTGGTGGTCGCCGCCCCGGTCATGCGCGCGGACGCGGTGAGCGACTTCGCCTCCTCGGGCGCGGGGCCCGTCTTCGCGGGCGCGCTCTTCCCCTTCCTCTTCATCACCATCGCCTGCGGCGCGCTGTCCGGCTTCCACGCCCTGGTCGCCTCCGGCACCACACCGAAGCTGATCCAGAAGGAGTCCCAGGTCCGGATGATCGGTTACGGCGCCATGCTGATGGAGTCGTTCGTCGCGATCATGGCGCTGATCGCCGCCGCGACCCTGGAGCCGGGCCTGTACTACGCCATGAACGCCCCCGCGGCCCTCCTCGGTACGACGGCCGAGTCGGCGTCCCACGCGGTCGCAGGACTCGGCTTCACGATCACGCCCGACCAGCTGACCCAGGCGGCCAAGGCCGTGGAGGAACAGACGCTGATCGCCCGTTCCGGAGGTGCCCCGACGCTGGCAGTCGGCATGTCGGAGATCTTCTCCGGGGTCATCGGCGGCACCGCGATGAAGGCCTTCTGGTACCACTTCGCGATCATGTTCGAGGCGCTGTTCATCCTGACGACCGTGGACGCGGGCACCCGGGTCGGCCGCTTCATGCTCCAGGACATGCTCGGCAACGTCTGGAAGCCGGCCGGCCGGGTCAACTGGAAGCCGGGCATCTGGCTGTGCAGCGCCCTGGTCGTCGCGGCCTGGGGCTACTTCCTCTACACCGGCGCCACCGACCCGCTCGGCGGAATCAACCAGCTCTTCCCGCTCTTCGGCATCGCGAACCAGCTCCTCGCCGCGATCGCCCTGGCAGTCTGCACCACGGTCCTGATCAAGTCCGGGAAACTGCGCTGGGCCTGGGTCACCGGTGTCCCGCTCGCCTGGGTCGTCGCCATCACCTTCACCGCCGGCTGGCAGAAGATCTTCTCCGACGACCCGAAGGTGGGCTTCTTCGCCCAGCGCGCCCGCTACGCCGACGCCCTCGACGCCGGCCAGGTCCTGCCGCCCGCCAAGAGCCCGGCCGACATGGAGACCGTCATCACCAACTCCACGGTCGACGGTGTGCTGATCGCCCTGTTCCTGCTGCTGGTCGCCGTGGTGCTGGTGAACGCGGCGGTGGTGTGCGTACGGGCGGCCCGGGCCCCGGGTCCGCTGCCGACCACCGAGGCGCCGTACGTCGAGTCCCGCATCGACGTGCCGGGGGAGCCGGCCGAGTCCCTGACAGGGGCCCGCTCATGAGGGCCGTGCGCTGTGCACGGGCCGTGGCCTGGTACGTCCGCGAACTGCTGCACACGCTGGACCGGGGGTCGGGACCGCGGGGGCGGTGCTGCTGACGGCCTGAGGGGTGGGGCCTGCGGGAGAGTGCTGCTGATGTGCCCTGCGGTCGGCCGCTGCCTCGGACTGCGGGGCGGCAAGGCCGCCGGCCGCCGGCGGTCACACGGCCGCCGGCTCCGCCTCCGTCGTGTCGGTGTCCTCGGCCGCCGCCTGCGCCCGGTCCCGGGCCTCGCGGCGGGCCAGGACCACCCAGCCGACCGGGACGGCCGCTGCGAACAGCCACCACTGGATGGCGTACGCGTAGTTCAGCGCGGCGTCCTCCTTGCCCGGATTGCCGAGGAGCTCGGGGGTGTCGCCCTTCGGCTCGGGTGCCGTCTGGGCGATGTAACCGCCGAGCACCCGGACGTCCAGGCGCCGTGCCTCCTGCTCGCTGTTGATCAGCATGATCTGCCGGTCCGGCAGCCCTTCGAGATTCTTGATGCCGCTCGCCGCGGTCGTCTCGTCGGGCATCAGCCGCCCCGAGACGGTGACCTCGCCGGCCGGCGGTGCCGGAACCTTCGGGAACGCGGTCTGACTCGGGCCGTCGGAGGGGATCCAGCCCCGGTTGACCAGCAGGACCTTGCCGTCGTCGAGGACGAACGGGGTGAGGACGTGGTAGCCGACCTCGTCGTCGGAGTTGGTGCGGCGGCGGACGACGACCTCGTCCTCCGTGTCGAAGTGGCCCTTCGCGGTCACGGTGCGGTACCGCTCGGCGCTGGTGACGGTGTGCCCGGGCCCGGTCAGCTTCTCCACGGGCACCGGGTCGGCCGCCAGCGCGTGGGTGACCAGCTGGTTCCGGGCGGTGCGCTCCTCGTAGCGATGCATCTGCCAGATGCCCAGCCTGATCATCGTGGGGATGAGGAGCAGGGCGATCAGTGTGAGGATCACCCACTGCCGGGACATCAGGAAGCGGTACACCCCACGACCGTACAACTCGGTCGTGGGGTGCGATCAGGCGGGTTCGGTTTCACACCTTGTCGACAATTCCCGCCTTTCCCTCCGCGCGTGCGCAGTGCGCGCCGCAGTACCACTGGCCCTCGACCTCCACGCCCTGGCCGATGATCTGTACACGGCAGTGCTCGCAGATGGGGGCCATGCGGTGGATCGCGCAGGAGAAGCAGTCGAAGACGTGCACCGCGCCCTGCGCGTGCACCTCGAAGGTCATTCCGTACTGATTGCCACATACCTCACAGGTCGCCATGCGCCACAGGGTGAGCCGTCATCCCGGCCCGGGCGAGACGGTGCCGGGCGAGTCGCCCCCCAATCACCCGTCCGTACGGTCGCCCTCCGGCGCCGCTCCGCATACGGTCACCCTTCCGGCACGGCTCCCCATCCGGTCATCCCTCCGACGCCGGCTCCACATCCGCGAGGAGTTGCCCGAACGCCGCCTCGTCCACGACCGGCGTGCCGAACTGCCGCGCCTTGACCACCTTGGACGTGCCCGAGTCCGGGTCGTTCGTGACGAGCAGGCTGGTGAGCCGGGACAGGCTGGTGGCCACGTGCAGCCCGGCCTCGGTCGCGCGGTCCTCCAGCAGGTCGCGCTCCACCGAGGTGTCACCCGAGAAGGCGACCCGCATGCCCTGCTTGAGCCGCCCGCCCGCCTCGTAGCGCCCCGGGTTCGGGTAGGGGCAGGCGGGCCGCTTGCGGGCCGGACGCCAACTGGTCGGCCGGTAGCCGCCGTAGCCCGCCTGCTGGCCGATGCGGGGCGCGGGACGGTCCGACCACTCGGTCAGCGGCCGGCACTCCAGCAGCGGCAGCCGCACCCCGTTCGCCGCCGCGGCCCTGAGGCTGGGCCGGAACGCCTCGGCCAGCACGCGCGCGTCGTCCAGTGCGTGGTGCGCCCGCTGCTGGACGACGCCGAAGTGCGCGGCGAGGGACTCCAGCTTGTGGTTGGGCAGCGGAAGCCCGAGTTCCTTGGAGAGCGCGATGGTGCACAGCCGCTGCCGCACCGGTGCCTCGCGCCGCGCCCGCGCGTACTCCCGGGCGATCATCTGCCAGTCGAAGACGGCGTTGTGCGCGACGAGTACCCGCCCCTCGAGCCGGGTCGTGAACTCCTCGGCGATGTCCTGGAAGAGGGGCGCGCCCTCGAGTGCCTCGCTCGTCAGCCCGTGGATCCACACGGGGCCGGGGTCACGCTCCGGGTTGACCGTCGAGTACCAGTGGTCCTCGACCTCGCCGCGCGCGTCGAGCCGGTAGACGGCCGCGGAGATGATGCGATCGTCCCGGGCCAGACCCGTGGTCTCCACGTCAACGACCGCGTACCCCTTGGGATACGCGGCCGGCCATGACGTGGAAGAGGGCACTGCGGTCGTCAGGTCATCGAGCATGGTCCCTGAGGATACGGGCCACGACTGACACCACCGCCCGCCAGGGGCGCTCACCCGCCCATCCGATACTCCCTCAGGCGTCTTGTCCGGTCTGTCCGTTCGCGAGGCGTACGTCTGTCCGACGCTCAGTCACACCGATCGCACTCCGATTGGCGGAGATCACCAAGAAGCAAGCGCGTACCGTCGGTAATACTTGTGGGTAACAACGTCTAGTCGGGGCAGGGCGGCGGTCCTACGGTGCTTGCATGCCGAACCTGCCCGATGTCGTGCTGTGGTCGATCCCCGCCTTTGTGCTGCTCACCGTGGTCGAGATGGTGAGCTACCGTCTCCACCCCGACGAGGACGCGGAGGGCTACGAGGCGAAGGACGCCGCCACGAGCGTCGGCATGGGCCTCGGCAGTCTCGTCTTCGATTTCCTGTGGAAGATCCCGATCGTCGCCATTTACACGGCTCTCTACGAACTCACGCCCCTGCGCGTGCCCGTCCTGTGGTGGACCGTTCCGCTGATGCTGCTCGGGCAGGACTTCTTCTACTACTGGTCCCACCGCGGCCACCACGTCGTCCGCGTCCTGTGGGCCTGTCATGTCGTCCACCACTCCAGCCGGAAGTTCAACTTCACCACCGCGCTGCGCCAGCCCTGGACGTCCCTGACGGTATGGCCGTTCTACGTCCCACTCATAGCCGTCGGCGTGCACCCCGCCGCGCTCGCGTTCTGCTCCTCCGCGAACCTCGTCTACCAGTTCTGGATCCACACCGAGCGGATCGACAAGATGCCCCGCTGGTTCGAGTTCGTCTTCAACACCCCCTCGCACCACCGCGTCCACCACGCCTCCCAGGGCGGTTACCTCGACCGCAACTTCGGCGGCATCCTCATCGTCTGGGACCGGCTGTTCGGATCGTTCGCCGCCGAGACCGAGCGGCCCGTGTACGGGCTGACCAAGAACATCGGCACCTACAACCTGCTGAAGGTCGCCACGCACGAATACGTGGCCATCGCGAGGGACTTGAAGGCGGCACACAGCTGGCGCGAGCGCGCGGGACGCGTCTTCCGGGGCCCGGGCTGGGGTCCCACACCCGCTCCCGCGCCGACGGCGACCCTGGCTACGGCTACGGCTACGGCTACGGCTACGGCTGCGGCTGCGGCTGCGGCCCCGGCCACGTCCACGGCTACGGCCACGGAAACGGCGCCGCCGACAGACCCCGCCGCGGCCCCGACCACCCCCGCCAGTGAGAGCACGTCGGCGTGACCCCCGCCCGTCTCCTCCTCGCCGCCTTCGGTCTGGCCGCCGCCGTCGACCTCGTCTCCCTCGCGGCCGGCTTCGACGCCGGGCACACCGTGGCCAAGCCCCTGCTGATGCCGCTGCTGGCCCTGTGGGCCGCCCTGCTCCGGGCGCCCCGGCTGCTCCTGGCCGCCCTGCTGTTCGGCTGGGGCGGTGACGTCCTGCTGCTGTCCGACGCCGAGCCCGCCTTCCTCGCCGGCATGGGCTCCTTCGCCGCGGGCCACGTCTGCTATCTCCTCCTCTTCAGGACGTACGGCAGCCGGAACGCGGTCCCACGCGCGCGTGCGGGCCTCCTCGTCCTCGGCTACGGCACCGCCCTCGTCACCACCGTCGCGCTGCTGTGGCCGGACCTGCCCGCGGACCTGCGCGTGCCCGTCGCCGGGTACAGCCTCCTGCTCACGGCCATGGCGTACGGGTCCGCCGCCCGGCTCGGCCTCTTCGCCGGACTCGGCGGCGCGCTGTTCCTGCTCTCCGACACGCTCATCGCGACCGGTGTCGCCGACTGGCCGCAGCTGCCGCGGCCGGACTTCTGGATCATGCTCACGTACATCGCCGCGCAGGCCCTGCTGGTCGGCGGCGCACTGGGGGCGCTCAACGCGCGCAGGGCACCGGCCGCGACGTACGGCGAGATGCGTGCCGTCTGACACTCACCGACCGGGGCTCCGTCCGGGGCTCACCAGCGGATGGGCACCGGAAGGGCCGTCAGCAGTCCGGACACCGCGACCACCAGGCCCAGCGCGACGACCTCCGCCCGCGCCGGCGCACAGGCGCTGAGCGGATCGGCCGCCCGGCGCAGCCGGCTCCGGGCCCACAGGGCGAGGGCCGCGACGGCGGCCACGAGCAGCACCTTGGCGAGCAGCGCACGCCCGTACGCCGTGGCCGTCAGCTGCTCCACGATGGTGCCCGGCGGCATCCGGCGGAGCGAACTCCACACACCCGTCGCGGTGATGGCGGCGAGCAGCACGGCCGCCACGCGCGCGTAGAGGCCGAGCAGGGCCGCGCCCGCCCCCGTGTCGTACCGGCCGTGCCACAGGCGCAGGGTCCGCAGCGCGTGCAGCAGACCGCCCACCCACAGTGCCGCGCACGTCAGGTGCACGAGCGTCAGCCCGGAGCCGGTCAGCGGGCTCGGCTCGGTCGTGGGGTGCGCGCGCAGCGCCTCGGCGACGATCACGGCGGCCAGCGGCCACATCTGCCTGGCGGGCCGACTCGACACGGCACACAGACCCGCCACGAGGAACGCGTTGACCTCGAGCAGGGCGAGCATGCCGTCCCGGGACGTGTGGAGCCCGCCGATGTCCAGGTCCGACAGACCGCCCGGGACACGGTTGCCCGTGGCCACGACCGAGGCGAGCGCGAGAGCGGCGGCGAAACCGGCGACGGCCGCGAAGGGTGACCAGCTGCGGGGCACGGCCGGGGCGTGGCCGGGGGCCTTCTCGGGGCCCGGCACCAAGCGTGCCAGCCGGTTCACGAACAGCTCGCCGACCGGTACGCACAGCGCCGCGAAGAGCACCGTGCGCAGCAGGGCGATGCCGCCGGCCCCGGGCGCGCCGGCCTCCCCGGTACCGTGCAGCGCGGTGGACGGGCCGAGCAGCGGGATCAGCGCGGCCAGGGTCACCAGGACCAGGACGGCGACGGCCCGGCCCGCACCGGTGCGCCGTACGGGCCCGCCGCTGCCGGACACACCTGGCGTGGGTCTTGTCAAGGTCACCCCAAGATCTTCACCAACCTTCACATGCTCGGGCAAGTCCAGGGGGTCGAACTCGGTCGCCCCGTCGACGCGGCCGACCACCACAGCCGCAGTCGATGTCACCCCCATGGCGTAGCTCAGGCCGGGAGTGGCCTTCGAAGGTCCACCACCGGAACACCGCCACACCACGCTCCCCGCGAACCGCAGGGACGCAGTGGGCCGGGCGGGTGTCCCCGCCCGGCCCGGGCCGCGTTCAAGCGAGCTCTACTTGGTCACCGCGTCCAGCGCGTCCGTGATGCCCCAGCCGTAGAAGCCGTTGCGGTTCTTGGAGCCCTCGCACACCGCGTCGATCTTGCCGTCGGCGTCGATGTCGTACGGGTCCGTGCACGGCGTGGCGTCGGCCTGCGCGTACAGCAGGGCCTTCACCAGGGCCGGGGGAGCGTACGGGTGCGTCGACTTGATGAGGGCCGCGACGCCCGCGACGTGCGGGGACGCCATCGACGTACCGGCCATGTAGCCCCACTTGCCGCCCGGCAGCGTGCCCAGGATCAGCCCGCTCGTGGCCGGCGCCTCCGGCTTCTGGTAGGCGGTCGAGTCACCGCCCGGGGCGGCTATGTCGGCGACGCCCAGCCCGTAGTTGGAGAAGGACGACTTGATGCCCTTCGCGCCCGTCGAGGCGACGGTGACGACACCCGGCAGCTGGGTCGGGATGTCGAGGCACTCCGAGGGGTCGACGGTCCGGTCGCCCGGCGTGGTGTCGTTCGGGGACGACGGGTCGGTGATCTCGTCGGCCGAGAGGTCGTAGTTCTCGTTGCCCGCCGCCGCGACGTTGACCGCGCCCTTCCTCTCCGCGTACCGGGAGGCCCGGCCGACCGCGTCCAGGAGCGCCTTCTGGTCCGGGTCGTCGCCGCAGTTGAAGTACCAGGGGTCGGTGTAATAGCTGTTGTTGGTGACGTCGACCCCGTGCTCGGCCGCCCACACGAAACCGCACACCACGGCCTCCGTGTAGAAGAAACCGTCCGGGTTGGACACCTTGATGCCGGAGACCTTCACCCCGGGCGCGACACCGGTCATGCCGACGCCGTTCTTGGCGGCCGCGATCTCACCCGCCACATGTGTGCCGTGCGGGCTCTCCGAGGCACCGGGCCGCCAGGCCCCGTCCGCGGTGTCCGGCTTGCCCGACACGCAGTTGACCGACGCCTTGCGGTCGAAGTTGGGCGCGATGTCGGGGTGCGTGTCGTCGACACCGGTGTCGATCACGGCGACCGTGACCTTCTTGCTGCCCAGCGACTTCTCGTGCGCCTTGTCCGCCTTGATGGCCGGCAGGTCCCACTGCTGGGGCTGGAGCGGGTCCTGCCCGGCGGGGGCCTCGGCCTCGGCGACCTCGGCCGCGCTCAGCGCCTTCGGCGTGCCCAGGTCGCCCGTCGTCGCGGTGGGCAGCGGCTTGGTCCGGGTGGCACCGGCCGACTGCACCCCGCGCACCTTGCGGACGATCTTTGCGAAGTCGGGGTTCGAGGAGTGGACGACGATGACGCCTATCTGGTCGTACGACGTCACGATCGTGCCCCCGGCCTTGCCGACGGCCTTCTTCACATGGGCCGAAGTGCCGTGCCCCGGCTTGACGTTGACCACATAGCTGAGCGGGGTCGCGTCGGCCGAGACCGCCGGGGTGGCGTCCTCGGCGGCCGTGGCCGTGGTGTTCGGCAGGAACGCGAGGGCCGTGGCCATGGCCATCCCGGCCGGGATCGCGACGGCGCGGCGGTAGCGCGCGTGCGGCGCTGTCATGGTGTCTCCAGTAGGTTCGCGGTACGGGCGGTACGAGCTGACGGTGCGTGAAGTCTCAGGATGCACAGGTCACTTGACCGCGCGCAGCGCGTTGACGATGCCGTACCCGTAGAAGCCGTTGACCCGCTTGCCGCCCTCGCAGGTGGCGTCCTGGGTGCCGTCGCCGTCCTGGTCGTAGGACTCGGGGCAGGCGGTCCGGTCGGCCTGCGCCTTCAGCAGGGCCTGGAGCTGGGCCGGGGACGCCCACGGGTGCTTGGACTTCAGCAGCGCGGCGACACCGGAGGCGTGCGGAGCGGCCATCGAGGTGCCCTGGAGGAAGCCCCAGGTGCCGCCCGGCATGGTGGACAGGATGCGGCCGTTCTTCGAGGGCGTGTCGGGAATCTGGTAGCGCCCGTCACCGCCCGGCGCCGCGACGTCGACGACGCCCTTGCCGTACGTCGAGTAGTACGACTTGGCGCTGTTGACGCCCGTCGCGCTCACCGTGACGACACCCGGCAGCTGGGTCGGGACGTCGAAGCACTCGTGCGGGTCGATGGTGCGCTCGACGGGGGTGGAGTCGTCCGGGCTGGAGTCGTCGACGATCGCGTCCGAGTCCAGGTCGTGGTTGGAGTTGCCCGCCGAGGCGACGTGGAGCGTGCCCTTCTTCTGGGCGTACAGCTGCGCCCGGTTGACCGCGTCGACGATGGCCCGCTGGTCCGGGTCGTCCATGCAGTTGTACAGCCAGGGGTCGACGTAGTAGCTGTTGTTCGTGATCTCGACGCCGTGGTCGGCGGCGAACACGAAGGCACACACGACGCTCTCCGGGTAGAAGAGGCCGTTGGCCCGGTCGGTCACGTTGATGCTGGAGACCTTCACACCGGGGGCGACGCCCGCCACGCCTATGCCGTTGCGGGCGGCGGCTATCTCACCGGCGACATGCGTGCCGTGGTAGTCCTCGGGGGTGTACGGCCGCCAGGCGCCCTCGCTGGTGTCGGGCTTGCCGCCGGCGCAGTTGGCGGACTGCGAAGCGGAGAAGTTCGGGGCGATGTCGGGGTGGGTGTCGTCGACGCCGGTGTCGATCACGGCGACGGTCACCTTGCGGCTGCCCGGGTTGATCTTCGCGGCCTTGTCGGCGCCGATCGCGCGCAGATCCCACTGGTCGGCTTCGAGCGGCTCGCTCTCGGGCGACTTCGCCGAGGCGGCCTCGGCCCGCGCGGCCTGGGCGCCGGTCAGGTACTGCGCCGCGCCCTCCTCCTTCGTACCCGCCGCGGTCAGCGGCGTCGTCCGCGTCGCGCCCGCCGACTGGACACCGCGCACCTTGCGCACGGTCTTGGCGAAGTCGGGGTTCGCGGAGTGGACGACGATCACGCCGATCCGCTCGTACGTGGTCACGACCGAGCCGCCGGCCTTCCCGATCGCCTTCTTCACCGAAGCGATCGTGCGACGGTCCACCTTGGTGTTGACGACGTACGCCAGCTTCGGCGCGTCCGCCGAGGGCGTGGACGACTCCACGCGCGGGGCGGTCTCCGCGTGCGGGGCGGCCGACGCGGCAGCCGGCAGAAAGCCCAACGAGGCCGTCAGTGACAGCACGACGGGCACGGCGAGGGCGAGCCGGCGTCTGGAACGCAGCTGGGACATGGGGTCTCCACATCATCCGGAAACGAAACCGGCCCGAGGCACAGGTGGTGCTCGGGCAGGTACATGACGGGTGGTTCAGGGCGAAGTTATCCCGCACTCTCGCTGGCCAGCAACGGTTTCCCGAAACGACTTCGGAAAGAACGCCAGGCAGTTGAACCGGTTCTCGCGTGCCGCCGTGACGTTGAGCAGGGAGCGCGAGGACACTCGCCTCCGTCCCCGCTGAAAACCGCTTCCGTCGTCACGAGGAGACTCTCCGTGTCCACCGATGCACCGCCCCCCTCGAAAGAGCAACACAAACTCCCCTCACCCGAGGAGTTCGCCGAGGTGCAGGAGAGCGCGGAGTTCGGTGAACTGCGCCGCTCCTACCGCTCCTTCGCCTTTCCGCTGACCGTCGCCTTCATCGCCTGGTACCTGCTGTACGTGCTGCTGTCGAACTACGCGGGCGGCCTCATGGGCACCAAGCTGTTCGGCAACATCAACGTCGCCTTCGTCCTCGGCGTCGCCCAGTTCATCACCACGTTCCTCATCGCCTGGTGGTACTCGCGGCACGCCGCCGCGAAGCTCGACCCCAAGGCCGAGGCCATCAAGTCCCGGATGGAGGGCGGCGCATGAGCACCGCACAGCAGACCCTGCTCGCCCAGCAGAACTTCCTCGCGGCGAACGAGGCCAGCGAGCACCGGCCGCTGATCATCACCCTGTTCGCGCTGTTCGTCCTGGCCACGCTCGGCATCACCATCTGGGCCGGCCGCCAGACCAAGGACGCCGCCGACTTCTACGCGGGCGGCCGCCAGTTCAGCGCCTTCCAGAACGGACTCGCGGTCTCCGGCGACTACATGTCGGCCGCGTCCTTCCTCGGCATCGCCGGCGCCATCGCCCTCTTCGGCTACGACGGCTTCCTGTACTCCATCGGCTTCCTGGTCGCCTGGCTCGTCGCCCTCCTCCTGGTGGCCGAGCCGCTGCGCAACTCCGGCCGCTACACCATGGGCGACGTGCTCGCGTACCGCATGCGCCAGCGCCCGGTCCGCACCGCCGCCGGTACGTCCACGATCGTCGTGTCGATCTTCTACCTGCTGGCCCAGATGGCCGGTGCGGGCGTCCTCGTCTCGCTGCTGCTCGGCATCACCTCCGACGCGGGCAAGATCCTCATCGTCGCCCTCGTCGGCATCCTGATGATCGTGTACGTCTCCATCGGCGGCATGAAGGGCACCACCTGGGTCCAGATGGTGAAGGCCGTGCTGCTCATCGGCGGCACCATCCTGATCACCTTCCTGGTGCTGCTGAAGTTCAACTTCAACATCTCCGACCTGCTCGGCACGGCCGCCGAGAACAGCGGCAAGGGCGCCGCCTTCCTGGAGCCCGGCCTCCAGTACGGCATGACCGGCACCTCCAAGCTGGACTTCGTCTCCCTGGGCATCGCCCTGGTGCTCGGCACGGCCGGCCTGCCGCACATCCTGATCCGCTTCTACACGGTGCCCGACGCCAAGGCCGCCCGTAAGTCGGTGAACTGGGCGATCGGCATCATCGGCGGCTTCTACCTGATGACCATCGCGCTCGGCTTCGGCGCCGCCGCGCTGATCTCCCAGGACGAGATCATCGCCTCCAACCCGTCAGGCAACACGGCCGCACCCCTGCTCGCCCTGCACCTCGGCGGTGTCGACTCGACCTGGGGCGCGATCCTGCTCGCCACGATCTCGGCGGTCGCCTTCGCGACGATCCTCGCCGTCGTCGCCGGCCTCACCCTCGCCTCGTCGTCGTCCTTCGCGCACGACATCTACGCCAACGTCATCCGCAAGGGGAAGGCGTCCGGCGCCGAGGAGGTCCGCGCGGCCCGCTGGGCGACCGTCTTCATCGGCGTCGTCTCCATCGGCCTCGGCGCCCTCGCCCGCGACCTGAACGTGGCCGGCCTGGTCGCGCTCGCCTTCGCGGTCGCGGCCTCCGCCAACCTGCCGACGATCCTCTACAGCCTGTTCTGGAAGCGCTTCACCACCCAGGGCGCCCTGTGGTCGATCTACGGCGGTCTGATCGTCGCCGTGGGCCTGGTGCTGTTCTCGCCCGTCGTCTCCGGCGACCCCAAGGCGATGTTCCCCGAGGTGGACTTCGCCTGGTTCCCGCTGAAGAACCCGGGCATCATCTCCATCCCCTTCGGCTTCCTCATGGGCTGGCTCGGCACCGTCCTGTCCAAGGAGGAGCCGGACGCCAAGAAGTTCGCCGAGCTGGAGGTCAGGTCCCTGACCGGCACCGGAGCCCACTGAGCACCACCCCCCTCGCGCGGCCGCGTCGTAGGAACCTCCAGGTCCCTGCGGCGCGGCCGCGCTCCGCGTCGTGGGATCGGGCCTGTGGAGTTGTCAGTGCGGTCACGTAGGCTCGCAGGTGTCGGAGAGGAAGTGCTCCGTGCACGATCCGCGTCGAGGGAGGGGGCCCACGTGCTCATCGACACCTACGGCCGAGTGGCCACCGACCTGAGGGTCTCGCTGACCGACCGGTGCAATCTGCGCTGCACCTACTGCATGCCCGAGGAGGGCCTGCAGTGGCTGGCCAAGCCTGACCTGCTCACGGACGACGAGATCGTCCGGCTGATCGACATCGCGGTCACGTCCCTCGGTATCGAGGAGGTCCGCTTCACCGGCGGCGAGCCCCTGCTGCGCCCCGGCCTGGTCGGCATCGTCGAGCGGGTCGCGGCCCTGGAGAAGCGCCCCCAGATGTCGTTGACCACCAACGGCATCGGCCTCAAGCGCACGGCGGCAGCCCTGAAGGCGGCGGGCCTGGACCGGGTCAACGTCTCCCTCGACACGCTGCGCCCGGACGTCTTCAAGACCCTCACCCGCCGCAACCGTCACAAGGACGTCATCGAGGGCCTGTACGCCGCCCGCGATGCCGGCCTGACCCCGGTCAAGGTCAACTCGGTCCTGATGCCGGGCCTCAACGACGACGAGGCCCCGGACCTCCTCGCCTGGGCCGTGGAGCACGACTACGAGCTGCGCTTCATCGAGCAGATGCCCCTGGACGCCCAGCACGGCTGGAAGCGCGACGGCATGATCACGGCAGGCGACATCCTGACCTCCCTGCGCACCCGCTTCGAGCTGACCGCCGAGGGCGAGGAGAAGCGCGGCTCGGCCCCGGCGGAGCGCTGGCTGGTGAACGGCGGGCCGCATGTGGTCGGCGTCATCGCCTCCGTCACCCGCCCCTTCTGCGCGGCCTGCGACCGCACCCGCCTCACCGCCGACGGCCAGATACGCACCTGCCTCTTCGCCCAGGAGGAAACAGACCTCCGCGCCGCCCTCCGCTCCGACGCCCCGGACGAGGAGATCGCCCGCATCTGGCGCCTGGCGATGTGGGGCAAGAAGGCGGGAGCAGGACTGGACGACCCGTCGTTCGTGCAGCCGGACCGTCCCATGTCAGCGATCGGGGGATAGAAGAGCCCCTTGAAGGGGCGCGGGGAACTGCGCGAACAACCCCCACCGGCCCGCGGACGAAGCCGGAACTCAGCCGTCCCATTCCTCGAAAAGCACGACGTCCTTCAAGAATCCCCGCACCCCGAGGAACTGCGAAAGATGCTCGCGATGCTCCTCACAGGCCAGCCACGTCTTGCGCCGCTCCGGCGTATGGATCTTCGGGTTGTTCCACGCAAGCACCCACACCGCATCGACGCGGCAGCCCTTCGCGGAACAGATCGGCGTCTCGTCACTCACTGCTTCGTCTCACCACTGCACACAGAAAAGGCGACGCCGAGCAGCCACGGGGGGAGCTGCCCGGCGTCGGTCCGTCGCTCCGACGGGGGATGCGGAGCGCGTACGAAGTATGTCACGGGTAACCCCGGCCCCGGCACCTGAACAACATGATTGATCTGAGCTTTTCTTGAGCTTGGCGGGAAGATGACTTCCGTTTGTGACCGCCCCCGGACGCCCCTACTGCTCCCGCGAATCGGTCTTCCCGCCCGGCGCGTGCCCGGACACGGCGTCTTCCGCCGCGGATTCCGCGGAACCGTCCTGTGTACCCGGCGGCGCGATCATCGGCCGCGTCGGCGCCGCCACGAACGTCGACGGCAGAGACGGCGCGTTCTCGCGCCCGGCGTTCGCGATCACCACCGCGATGTACGGCAGTACCAGCCCGAGCACCAACGCCACGATGGCGACGTGCCGTTCGACGTTCCACAACGTGGCCGCGAGGATCACGGAGATCGTGCGGACCGTCATCGAGATCACGTACCGGCGCTGCCGCCCGCGGATGTCCTCCTGAAGTCCTGTCCGGGCGCCGGTGATCCGGAAAACCTGGACGTTGCCGCCGCTGTGCTGCTTCCGCATCGCATTCCACCATCCGCCCGTATCGGACTCTCCCCGCCCCGTGGCCGTACCCGGCCGGCCGGGGAACCTGACCAGGACAGCTTCCACGTTACGCCGCGGCTGCGCCCGCTACGAGACCGGGGCCCGTCCGGCCGACGTGAACGCCGTGCGCTGTGGCGCGTACGGCCATCCCCGGCATGCGGCGTACGGCACCTGGGCCGACACTGGCCGTAGAGCTCGCGTCGAGCCGTACGAGGAGGCAGCGATGGGCTGGTTGTGGGCGATCATCGTGGGACTGGTGCTCGGCCTGCTCGCCAAGGCGATCATTCCGGGCAAGCAGCACCTCCCCCTGTGGCTGACCGTCATCCTGGGCATCATCGGAGGCATCGCCGGCAACGCCATCGCCCGGGCGGCCGGTGTCGACGCCACTTCGGGCATCGACTGGTGGCGACATGTCTTCCAGCTGGTCATGGCGATCATCCTCGTCGGCCTCGGGGACAAGGCCTGGACGGCCGCACGGGGAGACAGACAGCGGGCGTGACGGCGGGGCGCACGGCGAAGGGGGCCGCCTCCGCACCGGAGACGACCCCCTTCCCACGCATGCTCAGCCGCCCGTGACCTCGACCGCCGCCAGGTTCTTCTTGCCCCGGCGCAGCACCAGCCAGCGGCCCTGCAGCAGGTCCTCCTTGGCGGGGACCGCGTCCTCGCCGGCGACCTTGACGTTGTTCACGTAGGCGCCGCCCTCCTTGACCGTGCGGCGCGCGGCCGACTTGCTGGCCACCAGGCCGACCTCGGCGAACAGGTCGACGACCGGACCGAGCTCGGAGACCTGGATGTGCGGCACCTCCGAAAGGGCCGCGGCCAGCGTCTTCTCGTCGAGCTCCGCCAGCTCGCCCTGCCCGAAGAGGGCCTTGGACGCGGCGATCACGGCGGCCGTCTGGTCCGCGCCGTGCACCAGCGTCGTCAGCTCCTCGGCCAGGGCACGCTGCGCGGCACGGGCCTGCGGACGCTCCTCGGTCTGCTGCTCCAGCTCCTCCAGCTCCGCGCGGGAGCGGAAGGACAGGATGCGCATGTACTTGGAGATGTCCCGGTCGTCCACGTTCAGCCAGAACTGGTAGAACGCGTACGGCGTCGTCATCTCCGGGTCGAGCCAGACGGCGCCGCCCTCGGTCTTGCCGAACTTGGTGCCGTCCGCCTTGGTCATCAGCGGTGTCGCCATGGCGTGCGCCGTGGCGTCCGGCTCCAGGCGGTGGATCAGGTCCAGGCCCGCCGTGAGGTTGCCCCACTGGTCGCTGCCGCCCTGCTGGAGCGTGCAGCCGTACCTGCGGTAGAGCTGCAGGAAGTCCATGCCCTGCAGGAGCTGGTAGCTGAACTCCGTGTAGCTGATGCCCTCGGAGGACTCCAGGCGCCGGGCCACGGAGTCCTTCGTCAGCATCTTGTTGACCCGGAAGTGCTTGCCGATGTCCCGCAGGAACTCGATCGCGGAGAGGTTCTCCGTCCAGTCGAGGTTGTTGACCATGACGGCCGCGTTCTCGCCCTCGAAGGTCAGGAACGGCTCGATCTGGGCGCGCAGCTTGCCGACCCACCCGGTCACCGTCTCCGGGTCGTTCAGCGTGCGCTCCGCCGTCGGGCGCGGGTCGCCGATCAGGCCCGTCGCACCGCCGACCAGCGCCAGCGGCCGGTGACCTGCCTGCTGGAGCCGCCGCACGGTGAGCACCTGCACCAGGTGCCCCACGTGCAACGACGGTGCCGTCGGGTCGAAGCCGCAATAGAACGTGACGGGACCGTCCGCGAGCGCCTTGCGCAAAGCGTCCTCGTCAGTGGACAGGGCGAACAGCCCGCGCCACTTCAGCTCGTCGACGATGTCCGTCACGGTTCTCGTATCTCCTTGAGTGGGCTCGAATGGAGTGGGCCCGAGTGATTGGGCTCGTAATCAGGTACGAGGTTATACGCCCTGGCTGACAGAGCTCATATTGAAGTCGGGCACCCGCAGGGCCGGCATCGCGGCCCTGGTGAACCAGTCGCTCCATTCCCTCGGCAGCGTCTTCTCGGTGCGCCCGGCCTCCGTCACCCGGCCCAGCAGACCGACCGGCGTCTCGTTGAACCGGAAGTTGTTCACCTCTCCGGTCACCTCGCCGTTCTCGACCAGGTAGACGCCGTCCCGGGTCAGGCCCGTCAGCAGCAGCGAGGCCGGGTCGACCTCGCGGATGTACCACAGGCAGGTCAGCAGCAGCCCGCGCTCGGTGTTCGCCACCATCTCGTCCAGGGAGCGGTCGTCGCCCCCGTCCAGGATCACGTTGTCGATGACCGGCGCCACCGGCAGACCGGTCAGGCCGGCGCTGTGACGGCTGGTCGTCAGGTGCCGCAGTTCTCCCTCGCGCAGCCACTCGGTGGCCGTGAGCGGCAGCCCGTTGTCGAACACCGACTCGTCGCCCCCGGAGGAGTGCGCGATCACGAAGGGCGCCGACTCCAGGCCGGGCTCGTTCGGGTCGCTGCGCAGGGTCAGCGGCAGCTCGGTCAGCTTCTCGCCGACCCGTGTGCCACCGCCCGGCTTGGAGAACACCGTGCGGCCCTCCACCGCGTCCCGGCCCGACGCCGACCACAGCTGGTAGATCAGCAGGTCCGCCACGGCCGACGGCGGCAGCAGCGTCTCGTACCGGCCGGCGGGCAGCTCCACCCGCCGCTCGGCCCACCCGAGGCGCACCGCCAGCTCCGCGTCCAGGGCCGCCGGGTCGACGTCCTTGAAGTCCCGCGTGGAGCGCCCGGCCCACGCGGACCGGGTCCGGTCCGGGGACTTGGCGTTCAGCTCCAGCGTCCCGTTCGGCTGGTCGTGCCGCAGCCGCAGCCCCGTGGAGGTGCCCACGTACGTCGACACCAGTTCGTGGTTGGCGAACCCGTACAGCTCCCGGCCGCCGGCACGCGCGCGTGCGAAGGCCTCGCCGAGTGCCGGTGCGAAGTCGGCGAACACCGCGGAGGAGGTCTCGGCGGGCGCCTCCGTGAACTCCGGACTCGCGGCCACGCCCGTGACCAGCGGCTGCGCGTCCTCGGCGGGCCCGGCACCGCGCGCGGCGGCCTCGGCGGCCCGCACCAGGGGCTCCAGCTCGTCGGCGGTCACGGCGGACCGTGACACGACGCCCGAGGCCGTGCCCTCCTTGCTGTCGACGGTGGCGACGACGGTGAGCGTGCGCCCGCGCGTGACGCCGTTCGTGGTCAGGGCGTTGCCCGCCCAGCGCAGGTTGGCGGTGGACTGCTCGTCGGCGATGACGACACAGCCGTCCGCCCGGGACAGTCCGAGGGCGCGCTCGACGACCTCGTGCGGCTTGCTGGTGCGCGCGCTCATCGACCGGCCTCCTGGGTCGTGTTCAGAATGTTGACGCCCTTGAAGAGGGCCGACGGGCAGCCGTGCGACACCGCCGCGACCTGGCCCGGCTGGGCCTTGCCGCAGTTGAAGGCACCGCCGAGGACGTAGGTCTGGGGACCGCCGACGGCGGCCATGGAGCCCCAGAAGTCGGTGGTCGTCGCCTGGTAGGCCACGTCCCGCAGCTGCCCGGCGAGCCGCCCGTTCTCGATCCGGTAGAAGCGCTGACCCGTGAACTGGAAGTTGTAGCGCTGCATGTCGATCGACCAGGACCGGTCGCCGACGACGTAGATCCCCCGCTCCACGCCCCCGATCAGGTCCTCGGTCGACATCCCGGCCGGGTCCGGCCGCAGCGACACGTTGGCCATGCGCTGCACCGGCACGTGGCCGGGGGAGTCGGCGTAGGCGCAGCCGTTGGACCGCTCGAACCCGGTCAGCTTCGCGATCCGCCGGTCCAGCTGGTAGCCGACGAGCGTGCCGTCCTTCACCAGGTCCCAGGACTGGCCCTCGACGCCCTCGTCGTCGTACCCGATGGTGGCGAGCCCGTGCTCGGCGGTGCGGTCGCCGGTGACGTTCATCAGCTCGGAGCCGTACCGCAGCTTGCCCAGCTGGTCGAAGGTGGCGAAGGACGTGCCGGCGTAGGCGGCCTCGTAGCCGAGCGCCCGGTCCAGCTCGGTCGCGTGCCCGATGGACTCGTGGATGGTCAGCCACAGGTTGGACGGGTCGACGACCAGGTCGTACAGGCCCGGATCGACGCTCGGCGCGCGCATCTTCTCGGCGAGCAGCTCCGGGATCCGCTCCAGCTCGCCCTCCCAGTCCCAGCCGGTGCCCCGCAGATACTCCCAGCCGCGTCCCGCGGGCGGCGCGAGGGTGCGCATCGAGTCGAACTCGCCGGTCGACTCGTCCACCGACACGGCGTTGAACACGGGGTGCAGCCGAACCCGCTGCTGCGTGGTCACGGTCCCCGCGGTGTCGGCGTAGAACTTGTTCTCGTGCACGGTGAGCAGCGAGGCGTCGACATGGTCGACCCCGTCGGCCGCCAGCAGCCGCGCGCTCCAGTCCGCGATCAGCCCGGCCTTCTCCTCGTCGGGCACGGAGAACGGATCGATCTCGTACGACGAGACCCAGGTCTTCTCGGAGTGCACGGGCTCGCTCGCCAGCTCCACCCGCTCGTCGGACCCGGCCGCCTTGATCACCTGGGCGGACAGCTTGGCCATGGCGACCGCCTGCCCGGCGACCCTGGCGGCGGCGTCGAGGCTGAGGTCGACCCCGGACGCGAAACCCCACGTCCCGCCGTGCACCACCCGCACCGCGTACCCGAGGTCGGTGGTGTCCGACGACCCGGCGGGCTTGGCGTCCCGGAACCGCCAGGAGGCGCCCCGCACCCGCTCGAACCGGAAGTCCGCGTGCTCGGCACCGAGCGCACGCGCGCGTGCGAGGGCCGCGTCGGCGAGGGCGCGTAGGGGGAGGGCCGTGAAGGCCTCGTCGATGGTATGAGGCACCGCCGTCTCTTTCTGTCGAGGTGAGCGTGGTCGCCGTACTGCGTGACTGCTCCGATCATGTCGTCCATCCCGCGTGCGGGCCACGAGTTTCGGTACCCCGGGTGCGTGGCTTTCTGTAGGGACCCGACAGTGAGTCCCGTACGCCACTGTCGGTGCCCGATTGTCCGCGGGCGTGCCCGGACCGATAGGTTTTCGAGGAAGCCGCCTGTCATCGCCGCCTGTCGTCCAGGCGCCCGGGCGGGCGTATCAGACCGCTATCGAAAGGGTGATCCGTTGAGCCGCTCGGTTCTCGTCACCGGAGGCAACCGGGGCATCGGCCTCGCCATCGCCCGCGCTTTCGCCGATGCCGGCGACAAGGTCGCCATCACATACCGCTCGGGCGAGCCGCCGGCGGGCTTCCTTGCCGTCAGGTGCGACATCACCGACCCCGAACAGGTGGAGCAGGCCTACAAGGAGATCGAGGAGAACCACGGCCCCGTCGAGGTCCTCGTCGCCAACGCCGGCATCACCAAGGACCAGCTCCTGATGCGCATGTCCGAGGAGGACTTCACCTCGGTCATCGACACCAACCTCACCGGCACCTTCCGTGTGGTCAAGCGCGCCAACCGCGGCATGCTGCGGGCCAAGAAGGGCCGCGTCGTCCTGATCTCCTCGGTCGTCGGCCTGTACGGCGGCCCGGGCCAGGCCAACTACGCCGCCTCCAAGGCCGCCCTGGTCGGCTTCGCACGCTCCCTCGCCCGTGAGCTGGGCTCGCGGAACCTCACCTTCAACGTCGTCGCGCCCGGCTTCGTCGACACGGACATGACCAAGGTGCTCACCGACGAGCAGCGCACGGGCATCGTGGCGCAGATCCCGCTCGGCCGGTACGCCCAGCCGGAGGAGGTCGCCGCGACGGTGCGGTTCCTCGCCTCGGACGACGCCTCGTACATCACTGGAGCCGTCATCCCCGTTGACGGCGGACTGGGAATGGGTCACTGATCACCATGAGCGGAATTCTCGAGGGCAAGCGCATCCTGATCACGGGTGTGCTGACGGAGTCCTCCATCGCCTTCCACGCCGCCAAGCTGGCCCAGGAGCAGGGCGCCGAGATCATCCTCACGGCGTTCCCGCGGCCCACGCTGACCGAGCGCATCGCCAAGAAGCTCCCCAAGCCCACCAAGGTCATCGAGCTCGACGTGACCAACGACGAGCACCTCGGGCGACTCGCCGACATCGTCGGCGAGGAGCTCGGCGGTCTCGACGGCGTCGTGCACTCCATCGGCTTCGCCCCGCAGGATGCCCTCGGCGGCAACTTCCTCAACACGCCGTTCGAGTCGGTCGCCACGGCCATGCACGTCTCGGCGTACTCCCTGAAGTCGCTCACCATGGCCTGCCTGCCGCTGATGCAGAACGGCGGCTCCGTCGTCGGTCTGACGTTCGACGCGCAGTTCGCCTGGCCGCAGTACGACTGGATGGGCCCGGCCAAGGCCGCCCTGGAGGCCACCAGCCGCTACATGGCCCGCGACCTGGGCAAGCAGAACATCCGCTGCAACCTGGTCTCGGCCGGTCCGCTCGGCTCCATGGCCGCCAAGTCCATCCCGGGCTTCGGCGAGCTGGCCTCGGTGTGGGACGACCGCTCCCCGCTGGAGTGGGACCTCAAGGACCCCGAGCCGGCCGGCCGCGGCATCGTCGCGCTGCTGAGCGACTGGTTCCCGAAGACCACGGGCGAGATCATCCACGTGGACGGCGGTCTGCACGCCATCGGAGCCTGATCTCCCGTACGCCGTCGACGCCCCGTTCCCCGCAGTGCGCGGGGGAGCGGGGCGTCACCCGTTCGGCCGAGCAGGCCGGGCGGGGGAGGCCCGTGACCGGGCACTCTGGAGTACGCGTTCACCACGCGGTCCCCTCCCCAGCTCGGCCGAGGAGGTCCCCTTGTGCGCTTGTCCCGCCGAACGGCCTCGCTGTCCGTCGCCGTCGCTCTCGTGCTGACCCTGGCGTACGAGGCGGTGCCGCACGCGCGTGTGCCCGCCGGCGACGAGCAGGAGCGGGCCGACCCCTTCGGCGCCGCGTGCCGGATCCGCGTCGAGGACTCCAGGGTGACCGCGTACTGTCACAACCCCTACCCGGAGACCGACCGTGTGAGCCTGCACGTCGAGTGCGCCCGCTGGTGGGACATCGACACCGACAGCTCCCCCGTGGAGGCCGGGCCCGCGCAGACCGTGCGCCTCAAGGGACGCTGCTGGAAGGAGGTCGGCGACGCGTGGGTCAGCCACCGGAGGGCGAGCTGATCCCGCCCAGGCGGCACAGGAACGGATAGCGGGCCGCCTCCGTCCCCGCCAGGTCCGCGTCCCCCGCGCGGATCGCGTCGAGCAGCCGCCCGTGCTCCATGTACGTCTCCGGAGTCAGCTTCTCGCCGACGTCCTCGCGCAGCCAGTCCCGCAGCACCTCGCCCAGGTCCGCGTACATGGCGGTCATCACGTCGTTGTGGGAGGCGGACACCACGGCCAGATGGAAGGTCGCGTCCGCGGTCACGAACGCCTCCGCGTCACCCGACTCCCAGGCCTCCTCGCGCCGCAGCAGCAGCGCGTCGAGCTGCTTGAGGTCCTTCTCGGTGCGCCGCTCGGCGGCCAGCCGGGCGGCGGACGACTCCAGCGTGGAGCGCAGCTCGGCGATGTGCCGGGGGTCGGCGCCGGCGAACCGCCGCTGCATCACACCGGCCAGCTCACTGGTCGCCACGACGTAGGTGCCGGAGCCCTGGCGGATGTCCAGCAGGCCGTTGTGCGCGAGCGCGCGGACGGCCTCACGGACCGTGTTGCGGGCGACGCCGAGCTGCTCGACCAGTTCCGGCTCGGTCGGGATACGGGATCCGACCGGCCACTCGCCCGACGTGATCTGGGCCCGCAGCGCGGCGATGACCTGTTCGGACAGCGCCGAACGACGGGGATGGCTCAGAGGCATGGCTCACCTTCGCACGGCCGGGGCGCCGGACGGCAGCCGAGGAGTGGACGGATTGGACAGTCAATCATCCCATGATTCTATGATGGGCCTCATGGCTAGTGAGGAAACCCGGACGATGACGCCCCCGACCGTTCGCAGCTCGGCCGCGCACGACGGCCGGAAACCGGGCGGCCCGTCCACGCGCGCGTGGACGACACGGCTGCTCGTCCTCGGCATCGTGCTGTCCGCCCTGAACCTCCGGCCCGCCATCACCAGCCTCGGCGCCCTCCTGGAGGAGGTCCGCGACGGGCTCGGCATGAGCGGCAGCGTGGCCGGACTGCTCACCTCCGTTCCGCCGCTGTGCTTCGCCGTCTTCGGCGTCATGGCCCCGCGGCTCGCCCGCCGCTTCGGAGCGGGCGCCGTGGTGTGCGCCGGCATGGCCGCGATCGCCACCGGCCTGGCGATCCGGCCGTACGCCGGCGGTACGGCCGGCTTCCTGGCCGCCAGTGCCCTCGCCCTCATGGGCATCGCGGTCAGCAACGTCCTGATGCCGGCCATCGTCAAGCAGTGGTTCCCCGACCGTGTGGGTTCCATGACCGGCGTCTACTCCATGGGACTCGCCCTGGGTACGTCCCTCGCGGCCGCGGTCACGGTGCCCGTCTCCGACGCGCTGGGCGGAAGCTGGCAGTCGGGCCTGGCCCTGTGGTCGGGGCTCGCGGTCGCGGCGATCCTGCCGTGGCTGCCGTTCGTACGGCGTCGCCCGGCGGCATCCGGGCCGGAGCAGCGGGCCGACGGCGACGGGGCGACGCGGGCCCCGGAGGCGCCGCGGCTGCGGATCACCCGGAGCCGTACCGCCTGGGCGCTGGCCGTCTTCTTCGGGCTCCAGGCCACCGCCGCCTACATCACGATGGGCTGGATGGCGCAGATCTTCCGGGACGCCGGTGTGTCCGCCGGCACCGCCGGGCTGCTGCTGGCGCTCACCATGGCGATGGGCGTGCCCCTGGCCTTCGTCATACCCCGCCTGGCCACGCGGCTGCCGCACCAGGGCCCGATCGTGCTGGCCCTGGGCATCTGCGGCCTGATCGGCTACGCCGGGCTGTATCTCGCTCCGGCCGGCGGTGCCTGGGCCT
The DNA here is from genome assembly GCF_044457425.1 of Streptomyces sp. NPDC050546. Classification (NCBI taxonomy): domain Bacteria; kingdom Bacillati; phylum Actinomycetota; class Actinomycetes; order Kitasatosporales; family Streptomycetaceae; genus Streptomyces; species Streptomyces sp. NPDC050546. Next base: position 20,100 of record NZ_JBITGX010000006.1, on the reverse strand, counting down.
GGGCCCTGCTGCTCGGCGTGGCGAACTGCGCCTTCCCGCTCGCCCTCACCATGGTCGGCATGCGGGCCAGGACCGGCCCGGGCGTGGCCCAGCTGTCGGCGTTCGCACAGAGCACCGGCTACCTCATCTCCATCCCGGGACCGCTTCTGGTGGGCGTCCTCTACCAGCACAGCGGCGGCTGGGGCCTGCCGATCACGCTGATGAGCGCCCTGATGATCCCGCAGATGGCCGTCGGCTGGCTGGCGGGCCGCGACCGCACGGTGGAGGACGAGGCGGACCGCTGAACCGGCCTCGTCGCGACGGCCTCACCCCGGGGCGTACCGCACTCGGGCCGGGTGCGACACTTGCCCCATGCCAGTGCTCGATCCGAATCCCCAGCATGGTCAGAAGAAGATGCTGCTCGTGTTCGGCGCCTTCTTCGCGATCTTCATCGTCATCGCCGTCATCGCGACGATCGCCTCGCCGTGACCGGCCCTGGCCCTGGCCCTGGCGATGGTGGGGCTAGCCCCCCTGTCCCCTAGGGGGTGAGGGTCAGGGTCAAGTGGGTGGGTCACCGGATGGGTTGGCCGGCGCGGATTCCGTAACTTCGAGGTGTGGCCGTGAGACGGGGGCCACCGGCCACTCGAAGAGCGGAGGCACCCATGTCGGCCCCTACGCAGACCCCGCCCCACCCGGCGACCCGGTCCGGCGCCGACAGCCGGCTTCCCTGGTGGGCCCTGGCCCTGCCGGCGCTCCTCTTCACCGCGCTGCTCGTCCTGATCCTGAACCCGTCCGGCGCACACGCGGCCACCGGTGACCCCGTGGTCACCCACCTCTTCGAGCGACTGCAGCAGCTGACAGCCCGCTGAGCACCGCCGAAGCCGGTGGTCAACTCCCTGCGCCCCATGGCGTGTTTCATGCGAAGCTGGATCTCATGAGCGTCGCAGAACCCCGCACGATTGTCCTCTTCCGCCATGCGAAAGCCGACTGGCCACAGGTGACCGATCACGAGCGTCCGCTCGCTGACCGGGGCCGAAAAGACGCGGCGGAGGCCGGGCGCAGGCTGGCCGACACCGGCATCCCCTTCGACCTGGCCCTGTGCTCCACCGCGGTCCGGACCCGGGAGACCTGGAAGCTCGCCGTCCATGAGTTCCCGCATCGGCCGAAAACCGTCTACGAAGAGCGGATCTACGAGGCCTCGCCGGGCGAACTGATCGCCCTGCTCAACGAGACCCCCGACGATGTGCGGAACGTCCTCATGATCGGCCACAACCCGGGCACCCAGGGCCTCGCCGACATCCTGGCGGGCTCGGCCGAGGACGACGCCCGCGAGCGGATGGACCGCCGCGGGTTCCCGGCCGCCGCCTTCGCCGTCCTGTCGTTCACCGGCTCGTGGAAGAGCGTGGAGCCGGGCGTGGCCGCGCTGCGGGACTACTGGGCGCCGACCGAGTGACCGTCTCCGCGTGACAGGGGGGCCGTGACAGGGGGCCCGGCACCGGTGCGGTGCCGGGCCCCTCCTGTCTGCCTCAGACCGCGTCGAGGGTGTCCGCCGCCTCGACCTCTTCGCGCGTGACGCCCAGCAGGTACAGGACGGTGTCCAGGAACGGGAAGTTCACCGCGGTGTGGGCGGCCTCGCGCACCACCGGCTTGGCATTGAAGGCCACGCCCAGACCGGCCGCGTTCAGCATGTCCAGGTCGTTCGCACCGTCACCGATCGCCACCGTCTGCGACAGCGGCACGCCGGCCTCCGCCGCGAACCGGCGCAGCAGCCGGGCCTTGCCCGCGCGGTCGACGATCTCGCCGGTGACCTTGCCCGTCAGTCTGCCGTCGACGATCTCCAGCGTGTTGGCGTGGGCGAAGTCCAGCCCCAGCCGCTCCTTCAGATCGTCGGTGACCTGGGTGAACCCGCCCGAGACGACACCGACTTGGTAGCCGAGCCGCTTCAGCGTACGGATCAGGGTGCGGGCGCCCGGCGTCAGCCGCACCTCGCTGCGCACCTTGTCCACCACCGAGGCGTCCAGCCCCTCCAGCAGCGCCACGCGCGCGTGCAGGGACTGCTCGAAGTCCAGCTCTCCGCGCATCGCGGCCGCCGTCACCTCGGCGACCTTGTCCTCGCAGCCGGCGTGCGCGGCGAACAGTTCGATGACCTCGTCCTGGATGAGCGTCGAGTCGACGTCCATGACGACCAGGCGCTGCGCACGCCGGTACAGACCGGCGGCGACGACCGCCACGTCGATGCCGAGCTTCGCCGCGTCCGGCGCCAGGGCGGTGCGCAGCGGCTCGGTCTCCACGCCGGACACGGCGAACTCGACGGCGGTCACGGGGTACTTGGCGAGCCGGAAGATTCGGTCGATGTTGCCGCCGGTCCTGGTGATCCGCGCGGTGACCGCGGCGGTCGCCTCCGAGGTGAGCGGATGCCCGAGCACGGTGACCAGGGAGCGCCCCAGACCGCGCGGCCGGTTGTCGCCGAGGCCGGAGATGATCTCCGCCTGCATCTTCATCGACTCGGCCCAGCTGTGGACGGTCGCCCGCAGATCTCCCTCGAGACCGGGGGGCGGCTCGGTCACGAGCGCGCACAGCACCATCCGGCCACGGGTGACGACCTGCTCGATGTCGACGACGTCGACGGAGTAGGCGGCGAGGGTGTCGAAGAGGCCGGCCGTGATGCCCGGCCTGTCCTTGCCGAAGATCTTGACAAGGAGGGTGGGGACGTCAGAGGACGAGGTCTGCGATGCGCTCATGGTGGTTCCACCGTATCCGGCGGGCAGGTCACACCGCCCGTGAGGTCCGGCTGGCGGACAGCGAACACTGGGTGTCGTGTCGATGGCGTGAATCTTGCGTGCCGGTACGGCGTCCCTCCGGCCTCGGGATCACCTCCCGCCCCGCGGCTTCCGCGGCGGCGGGGGAGGAGGCGGGGGCGGCGGTCCGTCGTCCGGGCGGGCCGGCGGCCCGTTCCCGCCGCGCGGCCCCGGCGGTTTGCGGGGGCCGCGCGGAGGCGGTCCGACCGGCCGCGCAACGGTGGGCGCGCCGTAGACGTCGCCGCTCCCGGGCTCGGTGGCCCCCGCCTCCGACCGCTCTTCATCAGGCCGGCCCCGACGCTCGTCGCCGGGCCGCCCCCAGGCCTCGTCGGGCCGCTCCCAGGCTTCTCCGGGCCGCTCCCACGCCTCTCCGGGCCGCCTTTCCTCATCGGCAGGCCGCGCGTCCTCCGGCTCCCGCAGCTCGTCCGGAACCCGCAGGTACGGATTGGTGGCCCGGTTCGGCGGCCGGTACGGCGTCCCCGGCGTGTAGGGCCCGGCTTCCCTCCCGTACGACGCCTGCTCGCCTCGCGGAACGCCCCGGTCCCAGGACCGCCCGGCCCCCTCGCCCTGCCGGCTGGTGTCGCCGTCGTGCAGGCCCATGCCGTCGTGCTGACTCATGCCCCCGGGCCGGCCCGTGCCCTCGTGCCGGCCGCCGCCCTCGGCGTAGCCGCTCACCCCCGAGCCACCCCCAACCCCGGCCGACCCGTCCCCGGGGGCCAACGCCCCGGCCGACCCGTCCCCGCGGGCCAACGCCCCCGACGACCCGTCCCCCCGGGCCAACGCCGCCGCCGACCGCCCCGCCGCCCCGCTCGCCCACGCCAGCAACGCCCCCACGGCCCCGGCCCCCGCACCCCACACCGCGCCCAGCAGCAGGGCCATGCCGAGATGCCCGTGCAGTTCGATGCCCGCGCCGAACGCGTCGAAGCCGAGCACGGACAGGGAGGCGGTCACGGACACGTCCGTCAGCCAGGCCAGCAACGGCAGTGCCAGTGCGGTCACGACCCCCAGCCGCAGCGCGCACCGGCCGGTGAAGCCGAGGGCACCGGAACCCCGTACCGCCGCCCCCGCCCGCGCCTTCGCGACGCTCCCCACCGGCGACCGCACCGCCGTCAACACGCCCGCCAGCAGCATCATGAGGGCCGCCGCGACCCCGAGCAGCCACACCCGCCCGTCCAGCTCGGCCAGCCTCGCCAGCGTCACCTGCTGGTCGGGGCGGCCCACGAGCAGATCGTCCAGCGGGTCCGGTAGGAAACGGGTCAGTTCACCCGTTGCCCGGCCGTCCCACGGCACGAACAGGCCGATCGGCACGCCCAGCCACACCCCGTTCGGCGCCCCGAGCAGTGCCGCGCCGGCGATGCGCCCGGGATGGTCGTCGCCGCTCGCCGCGTACGCCGCCGCGGCGAACCCCGCCGCCACGGCCACCAGCAGTACGGTCACCACCGCGGAAACGGCCGGCCGCACGACCCGGTGCACGGCCTCCCACCCCCGGGGCAGCGGGGTGCGGCGCGAGGCCAGCAGGGCGACGAGGAGGATCCCGGCCGACCATCCGAGCCCGCCGAACAGCGTCGGCACGGTGTCGACCGTGAAACCCACCGCCGCCCGCGCGTCGACCAGGTCCCCGATCCGGTCCGGCAGCAGCCCGCCGATGTCCCCGACGTCCCCGAGCCCGGGGATGTCCAGGCCGCCGCTTCCGCCCCCGCCGCCGGTCAGGTCGTCCAGCCCCAGCGAGCCGCCGTCGATCGTGATGACGTCGTGCCCCGCCCAGGCCAGCCCGCCCAGCATCGCCACGAACAACGCGACCACCGCACCGGCACGCGCCAGGAGTTCGGCCGGTGGTATCACAACTCCCGCCGCCCGCAGGGACCGAAGGAAGAAGTACGACAGCAGCAGCGCCCCGACCAGGCTCACCCCCAGTGGCGTGATCTCGATGGCCGTGTCCGCCTCCGCGCCCGTGAGACCGAACACCGACACATCGCCGGACGGCGTGACCGAACCACCCGCCCCAAGGGCCACCACCGCCGCGGTCATCGGCCCCAACGAGCCCGCCGTGTCCGCCTCCAGCAGACGCAGCCCCAGCGCCGCCGTGCCCGCCATCCCGATCAACGCCCAGCTCACGGCGGCTACGGCGGACATCAGCACATCCCCCCACGGCACGCGCGTGCCGTCACTCGCCTTCTCGACACCTGCACCGGCACCCATGGCAGACCCCCCGATCCGCTACGCGGCGGGAACACCGCGCATGTCCCCCTCGCGACGAAATACCACTCTCCGGCCCGGTTTCAACCCCGTCAACGGAATCGGCCGAAGCGTCCGTACGCGGTTTTCACAAGGCCCGACTTTCGGTCAGGGGGCCGCTCCTGAAATAGTTCCCCCCGATGTTCGACATCCCTAGACTCCCCATGTCGGGGGTAACTCGGGGGACAACTCAGTGGGGCATGGAGTGCCGGAACTCGTACTGGAATCAAACGGACGTACCTGGACGCTCGATCCGTCCAGGGCATACACCCTCGGACGTGATCCGCAGGGGGACGTCGTCTTCGACGACGCCAGGGTCTCCTGGCGTCACGCCACGGTCAGTTTCAACGGCCGCAGTTGGGTCATCGAGGACCATGGCAGCACCAACGGCACGTTCGTGCAGGGGCAGCGGATCCACCACCTGGAGCTCGGCCCGGGCTCGGCGGTGAATCTGGGCAACGCCACCGACGGACCGCGTCTGAACCTCTCCGACGCCGCCTCCTCCGTCGCCACGCCGCAGGCCCAGCCTCAGCAGCAGCCTTACGCGGCGCAGGGCGCGAACCCCGGCTGGGCCCAGTCGGCGCCCTCCCAGCAGCAGGCTCCGCAGGCCGGCTGGCAGCAGCCGCAGCAGCCGCAGTCGCAACAGCCCGGCGGGCACATCCCGCAGCAGCAGGCCCCCGGCGGCGCCGCGGGGGCGCCGCCGGCCCACGGCGACCGCAGCCCCACCACCTTCCACCAGTTCTCCCTCGGCCGCGTGATGCGCATCGGCCGTGCCCTGGAGAACGAGCTGGTCGTCTCCGACCTGCAGGTCTCCCGGAACCACGCCGAGTTCCACGCGACGCCCGACGGCCGTATGGAGATCCGCGACCTCGGCTCGCACAACGGCACGTACGTCAACGGCCTGCCGATCCCCAAGGGCGGCGGGCAGTTGCTCGGCCCGGCCGATGTCGTCGGCGTCGGCCACTCGACGTTCCGCATCGTCGGCGACCGGCTCGAGGAGTTCGTCGACACCGGTGAGGTGTCCTTCTCCGCCCGTCATCTGACCGTCACGGTCGACGGCGGCAAGCAGATCCTCAAGGACGTCTCCTTCGGCGTCCCCGAGAAGTCGCTCATCGCGGTCATCGGCCCGTCCGGCTCCGGCAAGTCGACCCTGCTCAAGGCGCTCACCGGTTACCGCCCGGCCGACCAGGGCGAGGTCCTCTACGACAACCGGAACCTCTACAAGCAGTTCGCCGAGCTGCGTCAGCGCATCGGTCTGGTCCCGCAGGACGACATCCTGCACAAGGAGCTGACCGTCAAGAAGGCCCTGAAGTACGCGGCCAAGCTCCGCTTCCCGGCCGACACCACGGCCCGCGAGCGCGAGGCCCGTATCGACGAGGTGCTGCGCGAGCTGAAGCTCGACATCCACAAGGAGAAGAAGGTCACCTCCCTCTCCGGTGGCCAGCGCAAGCGCGTCTCCGTGGCCCTGGAACTGCTCACCAAGCCCTCGCTGATCTTCCTGGACGAGCCCACCTCCGGCCTCGACCCGGGCATGGACCGCGACGTCATGCAGCTGCTGCGCGGCCTCGCCGACGACGGCCGAACGGTCCTCGTCGTCACCCACTCCGTGGCCGAGCTGGCGATCTGCGACAAGCTCCTGGTGATGGCCCCGGGCGGTTCCGTCGCCTACTTCGGTCCGCCCGAGGAGGCGCTGAACTTCTTCGGCTACGACACCTGGGCCGATGTCTTCTCCGCCTTCGAGAACTACCGCGACTACGACTGGGCGGGCCGCTGGAAGGGCTCGCAGCACTACCAGATGTACGCCGCGGACATCGACGCCGTGGCGCCGCAGTCCGTACAGGTTCCGCCCATGCAGGCGATGAAGCCGCCGAAGCCACAGGGCTGGATGTCGCAGTTCGTCACGCTGGTGCGGCGCTACGTCTCGGTGATCGTGTCCGACAAAGGCTTCCTCGCCCTGATGGTGATCCTGCCGGCCGTGCTCGGCGCGGTCAGCCTCCTCATCGACGCGGACAAGGGCCTGCTGCCGAACCCGGCCAACCCGCAGACCGGCCGGATCATCCCGAACGGCACCGCCACGACGGTCCTGCTGATCCTCGCGGTCGGCGCCTGCTTCGCGGGCGCGGCGAACTCCGTCCGTGAGCTGATCAAGGAACGGGTCATCTACGAGCGGGAGCGCGCGACCGGCCTGTCGCGCTCGGCGTATCTGATGTCCAAGGTGTTCGTGCTCGGCATGATCACCGTGCTGCAGGGCCTGCTGGTCGGCGTCATCGGCTTCTCCAGCCGGGAGATCCCCGAGGAGGGCCTGGTCCTCGGCAGCGCGACCCTCGTCGAGCTCTCCATCCCGATCATGGCCCTGGGCTTCACCTCGATGATGTTCGGCCTGATCATCTCGTCGCTGGTGAAGACCGCCGAGAAGACCATGCCGCTGCTGGTGATGTTCGCCATCATCCAGGTCGTCTTCACGGGCTGCCTCTTCACGCTGCACGGCTCGATCGGCGTCAACCAGTTCTCGTTCCTGATGCCGTCGCGCTGGGCGGTCGCCGCGTCCGGCGCCACGCTGGACTTCAACAAGATCGCCCCGCCGGAGACCGCCGGCGACAACGACCCGCTGTGGGAGCACACGGTCGGGGCCTGGGCCATGGACATGGGCGCGCTGCTCGCGCTGGGCGTGCTCTGCGGCTTCTTCGTGGCCCGCTTCCTGCGCCGCCACGAGCCCGAGGTCATGCGCAAGTAGTCTCCGTCGCACGACGCCCCGAAGGGCGGCACCCCGTCAGGAGGGTGCCGCCCTTCGGCGTTCTCGTTCAGCGAGCAGAGGTCCGCGCTACCTCAGTACGCGCTGTCGACGTTGTCCATCGAGCCGTACTTGTCGGCCGCGTAGTTACAGGCGGCGGTGATGTTCGCTACCGGGTCGTAGATGTCCCAGGAGGTGCCGGGGACGTGCCAGGTCTTGAAGGTCGGCGGGATGACCTGCAGCAGACCCTTCGACGGGATGCCGTTGATGGCGTTGATGTCCCAGTTGTTGATGGCCTTCGGGTCACCGGACGACTCGCGGATGATGTTGCGGTGGATGCCGTCGTAGGACGCCGGGATGTCGTGCTTCTTCAGGATGGCGAGCGACTCGCGGATCCAGCCGTCGAGGTTGTTCGGGTAGGTCTTCTTGGCGGCCTTCTTGGCCTCGGCGCGCTTTGCGTCGCGGCTCGCGGCCTCCTTGGCCTCGCGCGCGGCCTCGGCCTTCTTCTTCGCGGCCTCGGCGGCGGCCTTCTTCTTGGCGGCAGCCGCGGCGTCGGCCTTCTTCTTCGCCTCGATCTGCTCGGCCTTCAGGCTGGCACCGGCCATCTGGTCGGTGACGCTCGCCTTCACGTCCTTGATCTGCTGGTTGCTGAACGCCACCGGAGCCGACTGAGCGGCTTCCGTCGTGGTCTTCGTCGAAGCGCCGCTCGGCACCGCGGAGAACCCGATGGCGGCGGCGCCGAGGGTGGCGACACCCGCCATGGCGATCTTGTGGTGACGGGTCAGGTTACGACTGGGGCCACGGCTGAAGATGTTCTTGGGCATGGTGGTTGGACCTCTTCGAATAGCGCGGGAGTCGCTCGGCGTCCGGCGTTGGACTCGGTGTGTTTCCGACACAAACGCCGCGGAGGTGAACCCACGGCGCTGAGCGACGGCAGCCATTCTTAGCGGCCGCAAAATGGCGTGGCAAAGGTGTGACGTACGAAGGGAGATAGTGGATCAGGGATGGGTAAATCGGGACAGATTGGACCGTACGGCCCGCTCAATAGGGGCGCCTTTGTCTCCTACGTCCCTTCGTACGTGACGTGGGTCCTATGCGAGGGCTCACATGGCCCCTAGATCAGTCTCACGTCCAGTTGCACAAGCGATGCTCTGTGTGAGGGCCTGTCAGGGAAGTACGAGGTGCACGTCCCCGAACTCGTGCCACAGGTAGCGGCCTTGCAGCGCGGCCTCGTATCCCCGCTCGATCGCCGCCCGCCCCGCGATCGCCTCCAGCATCAGCAGATGCGAGGCCTCCGGCTCGTGCAGCCCGGTCAGCAGCCCGTCCACCACCCGCACCCCGCGCTCCGGGGTCACCACGAGAGAGGTCCACCCCGCCCGCGCCCGTACGACCCCGTCGGCACCCGCCGCCGACTCCACGGCCCGCACCGCCGTCGTCCCGACCGCGAGAACCCGGCCGCCGTCGGCCCTGGCCGCGTTGATCAGCCGCGCCGACGCCGCGGGCACCACGAAGCGCTCCGGATACGGCGGCTCGTGCGCCTCCGCCGAGGCCACCCCCGTGTGCAGCGTGACCGGTGCGAACCGCACCCCCCGGCTCACCAGCTCCGCCACCAGCCGCGCCGTGAAGGGCCGCGCCGCACTCGGCATCTCCGCGCTGCCCGCCCCGTCCGCCGCCGGCAGCGCGAACACCGTCTGGTAGACGGACAGCGGCTGGTCCCGCTCCGTGTAGGAGTAGCGAATGGGCCGCCCGTGCTCCCGCAGCAGCCCCGGAATCCCGGGCCCGGACACCCGCGCCCACCACAGCCGCCCGCTCCGCCCGCTCAGCGGCTCCTCCAGCACCAGCCGGACCCCACCCGGCAGGCACACCTCCGAACCCGCGGGCCCTCCCGCCCGTCTCCCGCCGCCACCCCTCCAAGGAGCGCTTCGCGCACTGTCTGCATCCCGCGCGCGCGTAGTGCCCAGCCCGTCGGGCTCCCGCAGCTCCACCGCCCAGCGACCGTCGTCCCCGGCGGTGGAGAAGTGCACCACCACGCGTGCGTGCCCGATCCACCCGTCCACGGCCGCCGCCAGCGTGGCCGAGGTGTTGACCACCAGCAGATCCCCCGCCCGCAACAGCCGCGGCAGCTCCGAGAACGTGTGATGCGCCACCCCGGCACCCCGCGACACCAGCATCCGTACGGCGTCCCGGTCCAGCCCCGGCCTCCGCTGCTCGACCGGCACCCGGGCCGACAGCTCCTCCGGCACGCGCACGGCCGGTGTCATCGGGCCCCGTCCAGCAGAGCCGGAGCCCCGTACCGTCCGCTCGCCGGACGCTCGTCCAGCAGCCGCAGGAACCCCGGCACCACAGCCGCCGGCTCCGGCCGCGGACCGTGATCGTCCGGAACGGCCGCCGCATACAGGTCCGTGGCCATGTCCCCGGGATCCACCGCCCAGACCCGCAGCCCCGGCTCCTCCACGGCGAGCACCGCCACCAGCTGGTCCAGAGCCGCCTTGGACGCCCCGTAGCCGCCCCAGGTCTCGTAGGCCTCGGCCGCCGCGTCCGAGCTGACGGCGACGACCGTGCCCGCCCCCGAAGCCCGCAGCAGCGGCAGCGCCTCCTGGACCAGGCCGAGACCCGCCACAAGGTTCACCTCCAGCGCCCTGCGCAGCCCCTTCAGGGACAGCTCCTCGAGCCGCACCAGCGGCTCGGCACCGAGCGCGCTCGCGTTGTGCACCAGCAGGTCGACGCCGCCCAGCCGGCCCGCCGCCGACACCAGCTCCGCCCGGTGTCCGGCGTCGGTGACGTCCCCGGGCAGGGCGGTCACGCGCGTGCCGTGCGCGGAGACGGCCTCGGCCGCCTCCGTCAGCGCCTCGGCACCCCTGGCGTCGAGCACCAGGTCCCAGCCACGGCCTGCCAGGGCCTCGGCGAGCGCACGGCCCAGGCCCTTCGAGGCCCCGGTGATGATCGCAACAGGCATGATCGGCTCCCTCGTCGTGATCGCGTGCCCTCAACGTAGGAACGGAGCCGCCCCGGCCACCTCGGACGCGGGCCGCAATCCACCGGGTCCCTTCGCCCTACGCCACAGGCCCGGCGCCCCAGGCCCTACGCCGCGCCGCCCCGCCGACTCGGCCTCGCGACCTAGGCCCACCGGACCGGGCACCCGCCGCCACCGGTCCGATCCGCGCTGTCACAGCCCGCCGGTACCGTGATGACATGAGTCACGGTCCCCGGTCCGGCCTCGCAGCGGTGAGCTCCGCGTTGCTGGCCATGAGCAGGCATCTCGAGGTGCGCGACGTCCTCAAGACGATCACCGCCTCGGCCCGCGAGCTGCTCGACGCGCAGTACGCCGCGCTCGGCGTGCCGGACGATCACGGCGGCTTCGCCCAGTTCGTGGTCGACGGTGTCAGCGAGGAACAGTGGAAGGCCATCGGCCCCCTCCCGCGCCAGCACGGCATCCTCGCCGCGATGCTGCACGAGGCCAGGTCCGAGCGCCTCGCCGACGTCCGCAAGGACCCCCGATTCGAGGGCTGGCCGAAGGCCCACCCCGACCTGGTCGACTTCCTGGGCCTGCCGATCCGTGACGGCGACGAGGTCATCGGCGCACTGTTCCTCGCCAACAAGCTGCGCCCTGTGGGGGGCCACCCCCCACACCCCCCGTGCGAGAAGCCCGAAGGCGGCTGCGGTTTCACGGCGGACGACGAGGAACTCCTCGGCATCCTTGCCCAGCACGCCGCGATCGCCCTCACCAACGCCCGCCTCTACGAACGCAGCCGCGAACTGACCATCGCCGAGGAGCGCTCCCGCCTCGCGCACGAGCTGCACGACGCGGTCAGCCAGAAGCTCTTCTCCCTCCGCCTGACGGCCCAGGCCGCGGCCCGCCTGGTGGACCGGGACCCCTCCCGTGCCAAGGGCGAACTCCATCAGGTGGCGGTGCTGGCCGCCGAGGCCGCCGACGAACTGCGCGCCGCGGTCGTCGAGTTGCGCCCCGCAGCCCTCGACGAGGACGGCCTCGTGGCCACCCTGCGCACGCAGGTCCAGGTCCTCGACCGCGCCCACACCGCCCGTGTGACCTTCGCCTGCCATGGCGTGAAGGCCCTGCCCGCTTCCCAGGAGGAGGCCGTCCTGCGCGTCGCCCAGGAGGCCCTGCACAACGCCCTGCGCCACTCCCGTGCCGACCACGTCGACGTGACCCTGGACCGCCGCGACGGCGGAGCCGTCCTGCGGGTCACGGATGACGGCTGCGGCTTCGACCCGCAGGCGGTGCGGCGCGCGGGGCGCCATCTGGGCCTGGTCTCCATGCGGGACCGGGCGAGCGGAGCCGGCGGCACGCTGAACGTGGAATCGGTGCCCGGCAAGGGCACCACGATCGAGATGGAGGTCCCCGGTGGCTGACGCGATCAAGGTACTGCTCGTCGACGACCACCAGGTCGTCCGCCGGGGCCTGCGCACCTTCCTCGAGGTGCAGGACGACATCGAGGTCGTCGGCGAGGCCGCGGACGGCGCCGAAGGAGTCGACCGCGCCGAGGAGTTGAAACCCGACGTCATCCTCATGGACGTCAAGATGCCGGGCATGGACGGCGTCGACGCCCTGCGCAGACTCCGCGAACTCGGCAACCCCGCGCGCGTGCTGGTCGTCACCAGCTTCACCGAGCAGCGCACGGTGGTCCCGGCCCTGCGCGCGGGCGCCGCCGGCTACGTCTACAAGGACGTCGACCCCGACGCCCTCGCCGGAGCCATCCGCTCCGTCCACGCCGGGCACATCCTCCTCCAACCGGAGGTCGCCGGCGCACTGCTGTCCCAGGAGGAGGCCAACTCGGGGCCGGGAAGGGCCGGCTCGCTCACCGACCGGGAGCGCGAGGTGCTCGGCCTGATAGCGGACGGCCGCTCCAACCGGGAGATCGCCCGCGCGCTCGTCCTCTCCGAGAAGACCGTCAAGACGCACGTCTCGAACATCCTGATGAAGCTCGACCTGTCCGACCGAACCCAGGCCGCCCTGTGGGCCGTTCGCCATGGCGTGACCGGCTGAACGTTTCATGGGCCCACGCGCACCCCACGGCAACGCGGAAGGTTCCACTCCGGACCGAGATTCATACTGTCGTGGGAATGTCCCTCGCATGGCGCATCCTCGGTGGATCTCCGCCGTTCTCCAGTGCGTGCCGCGGCGCCTGCCGCGGCGATCGCAAGGAGGGCTCAGAAGTGAAGAACCTGAAGAAGGCCGCTGCCGTGACGATGGTGACCGGTGGACTGCTCGCCGCCGGTGCGGGCATGGCCTCCGCCACGAACGGCGCGCACGCCGACGGCAGCGCCATCGGCTCGCCGGGCGTCGCCTCGGGCAACGTGGTCCAGGCCCCGGTGCACGTCCCGGTCAACGTCTCCGGCAACAGCGTGAACGTCATCGGCGTCCTGAACCCGGCGTTCGGCAACCTCGCCGTCAACCACTGACTTCACCTCCGCCTCCGAGCCGAAGGTGACCCCGGCCTCCCGGCCCCACCCGGGAGGCCGTCGGCATAGCCGGGGGCATGCGTGCCGCCAGGGGCAACCCGGGTGAGCCCTAGCTGCGGGCATGCGTGCCGCTAGGGGCGGCACGGGTGGGCGCAGCGGCACCTCGCCACGCCGGGCTGCGAAACCCCCCGCCCCCAGCCCCAACGCCGAGCACCCGCCCGCCAACCGTCACCGCACCCCCCGCTCCCGCTCCTCCACAACGGAGTTGTACGCCGCGACCTGCGCCCGCCGAGCCGTCCGCTCCACCGGCCGCAACGCCTCCCGCCGCGCCCCCATCTCGGACGCACTCACCGCGCCTCCGTGCCCACTCTCCGTGGCCACCCCGATCAACGTCCCCACCCGCTGCGCCAGCTCCAGCACCCGCACCGCCCGCGGCGGATACCCCGGCGCCAGCACCTCCCGCCCCCGCTCGGCCCGCGCCCGATAGGCATCGATCGCCGCCTCCGCCACCGGCCCCGACCCGGCCACATCCAGCCGCGTCAGCACCTCCGTCGCCTCCCGAAGGGCCTCCGCCAGCTCCCGCTCGGCCTCACCCAGCGACGGCACATCCGCGGGCGGCGCCTCCCGCACGGGCAGCACATGCCATACGACCTCGACATGCACATCACCCTCGGGCCCGGCCTCGTACACCTCCGGCACGAGCCCGAACGCGGCGCCGTAACAGACCACCGCCTGCTCGGCGTCCAGCGCCCGCGCGTTGAACTCCGGCGGCCCGCTCAGCCCCAGCGGATGCCCGGGCGCCGGCAGCGCGAGCCGCAGCCCGGTCACCCCGAGCGTCCGCAGCCGCCCCAGCGCGAGCGTGAGCCCGACGGGCGCCGACTCCCCGGGCAGCCCCTCCACCCGGTGCACCGCGTCCTCCCCGACGATGGCGAGCACGGCGTCATCAGGTGAGACAAGTCCGGCCAAAAGGGCATTTCCCCAAGCCGCAAGACGTCCAGCGCGTGGTTCCGAGAGCATGCCTCCACCCTAAGAGAGCCCAAGACCCGGACCGAGGGAATGCCCGGACCGACCGGTGGCGTAGATTTCATGGAGGGCTGCGCCCACCGGCGCGGCGGACCGAGCCACAGGCTTACGCGACAGCCGAGACCGGCCACACTGCAAGGGGAGACAACGCGCTCATGAGCGATGTTCTGGAGCTTCAGGACGTATCCGTGGTCCGCGAGGGCCGGGCTCTGGTGGACCAGGTCTCCTGGTCGGTCAAGGAGGGCGAGCGCTGGGTCATCCTGGGCCCGAACGGCGCCGGCAAGACCACCCTCCTCAACCTCGCTTCCACCTACCTCTTCCCCAGCTCGGGCACCGCCGCCATCCTCGGCGAGACCCTCGGCAGGCCCGGCACCGACGTCTTCGAGCTGCGCCCCCGTATCGGCATGGCCGGCATCGCCATGACCGAGAAGCTGCCCAAGCGCCAGACGGTCCTGGAGACCGTGCTGACCGCCGCGTACGGCATGACCGCCACCTGGCACGAGGACTACGAGGAGATCGACGAGCGGCGCGCCCGCGCCTTCCTCGACCGCCTCGGCATGAGCGACTACCTGGAGCGCAGGTTCGGCTCGCTCTCCGAGGGCGAGCGCAAGCGCACCCTCATCGCCCGCGCCCTGATGACCGACCCCGAGCTGCTCCTCCTCGACGAGCCCGCCGCCGGACTCGACCTCGGCGGCCGCGAGGACCTGGTCCGCCGCCTCGGCCGGCTCGCCCGCGACCCCATCGCCCCCTCGATGCTCATGGTCACCCACCACGTCGAGGAGATCCCCCCGGGCTTCACCCACGTCCTCATGATCCGCCAGGGCAAGGTCCTCGCCGCCGGCCCGCTGGAGCTCGAGCTCACCTCCCGCAACCTCTCCCTCTGCTTCGGCCTCCCGCTCGTCGTCGAACAGGCGGGCGAGCGCTGGACCGCACAGGGCCTCCCGCTGTCCTGACCCGGCCCCACGCCGCACAAGTGCCAGAGTAAGAACGGCATTTCACACGCTGGGCGCCCTGTCGGCGACAGGGGCGTCGGACCTACCATGACCATGTGGAAATCGACGCATGGCTGTGGTGGCTGATCGGCGCGACAGCGCTCGGCATCGCGCTCGTGGTCACCGCGATGCCCGAACTCGGCATGCTCGCGGTGGGTGCGGTCGCCGCGGCGGCGGTCGCCGGCGTCTTCGGTGGCGGAGCCGTCGCCCAGGTCGTGGTCTTCGCCGTCATCTCGACGGCCGGCATCGCCGTCGTACGGCCCATCGCGAACCGGCATCGCGCCCAGCGACCCCAACTCGCCACAGGCGTGGACGCGTTGAAGGGCAGACAAGCCGTCGTCCTGGAACGCGTCGACGCCTCCGGTGGCCGGATCAAGCTGGCCGGGGAAGTCTGGTCGGCCCGCGCCCTCGATACCGACCGTGCCTACGAAGTAGGCCAGGAAGTGGACGTCGTGGACATCGAAGGAGCCACCGCGATCGTCATGTGACCTCGTAGGACGTAACTGGAGGAACAGCTCGCCAGGTACGCGACGGTCTGTCAGACTCGACCAGCAAGATCTTCAACAACCATAAGATCTGCCGAAGGCGCCGCAGCGGAGAAGGGACACGGGGAACGACGATGGAACCGGTCATCATCGTCCTGATCATTCTGGTGGTGTTGGTCTTCATCGCCCTGATCAAGACGATCCAAGTCATCCCACAGGCCAGCGCGGCCATCGTCGAGCGCTTCGGCCGCTACACGCGGACGCTGAACGCGGGCCTGAACATCGTCGTCCCGTTCATCGACACCATCCGCAACCGCATCGACCTGCGTGAACAGGTCGTCCCCTTCCCACCGCAGCCGGTGATCACCCAGGACAACCTGGTGGTCAACATCGACACCGTCATCTACTACCAGGTGACCGACGCGCGGGCCGCCACCTACGAAGTCGCCAGCTACATCCAGGCGATCGAGCAGCTCACCGTCACCACGCTGCGCAACATCATCGGCGGCATGGACCTGGAGCGGACCCTGACCTCCCGCGAGGAGATCAACGCGGCCCTGCGCGGCGTCCTCGACGAGGCCACCGGCAAGTGGGGCATCCGTGTCAACCGCGTCGAGCTCAAGGCGATCGAACCGCCCACCTCCATCCAGGACTCGATGGAGAAGCAGATGCGCGCCGACCGGGACAAGCGCGCCGCGATCCTTCAGGCCGAAGGTGTCCGGCAGTCCGAGATCCTGCGCGCCGAGGGTGAGAAGCAGTCCCAGATCCTGCGCGCCGAAGGTGAGGCCAAGGCGGCCGCCCTGCGCGCCGAGGGCGAGGCCCAGGCCGTCCGTACGGTCTTCGAGGCCATCCACGCCGGAGACCCGGACCAGAAGCTCCTCTCCTACCAGTACCTCCAGATGCTCCCGAAGATCGCCGAGGGCGACGCCAACAAGCTCTGGATCGTCCCCAGCGAGATCGGCGATGCCCTCAAGGGCCTGTCCGGCGCCATGGGCAACTTCGGCGGCCTCGGCGGCGGTTCCGGCGGCAACGGAGGCGCGTCCGGAGCCGGCGTCCCCGCCCAGGAACGCCGCGAGAAGCCGTCCATCGACTGACGGCACCCACCACGCACCGTTCCCCGCACCCCCTTCCTTTCAGGGGCGCGGGGAACTGCGCGAACAACCAGACTCATGCCGCAGCCGAGAGACAGCCGTCGGCTCACGGCGCGTAGTCACGCCGCATCCAGCGCCAGCCACTCCGGCAGCGCCGCAAAGTCATCCTGCCCAAGCGCCAGCAGCATCGCATCCGCCGGCGTCGGCTCGAACGGCTCCCGAAGCAACGGCATACCCGCCTCCACCGGAGTCCGATTCGCCTTGCGGTGATTGTCCTCCGCACACGAGGCCACCGTGTTCAGCCATGTGTCCTGCCCGCCCCGCGACCGCGGCACCACGTGGTCGACAGTCGTCGCCCGCCTCCCGCAGTACGCGCACCGGTTCCGGTCCCGGACCAGCACGCCCCGCCTCGACCACGGTGCTCGTCTTCGGAAGGGCACCCGTACGTACTGGCAGAGCCTGATCACACGGGGCGCCGGTATGTCGACCGCGGCTCCCCGCATCCGCAGCTCGGGGTGGGACTGCTCGACGACGGCCTTGTCCTGAAGCACCAGAACGACGGCTCGGTTCAGCGTTACCGTCGACAGCGGCTCGAAGCTCGCGTTGAGTACCAGCGTGTCCCGCATACCAGCCCACCTCCCGTGTGCACCGGCCCACCCCCTGGCGGGCTGGGATCAACTCTGGCCGGGCACGCCGAGATGGACAACGCAATATCTGCTGCTCTCACGGGGGGTGACCCCCGTGCCCCCGGCAACAAAAATGCCCGCTCCTGATCAATTCCAAGACCAGGAGCGGGCAAACGTTCTGTGAACGCTGGGATCGCCGGACGACGGCTCAGCCTTCGGCGGGCACCTCGTACTCACCGATCAGCTGGGCACGCCCGATGGTGTGAAACCGCAGGTTGAAGCCCACGACGGCAGGCGAAGCCGCCGCATCCGGACCGAGCTTCTCCGAATCCACGGCGTACACCGTGAACACGTAACGGTGCGGACCGTCCCCGGGCGGCGGCGCGGCACCACCGAACTCCTTGCTTCCGTAGTCGTTACGCGCCTGGATCGCGCCCTCGGGCAGACCCTCGAACGCGCCACTGCCCGCACCCACCGGCAGCTCGGTCACCGAGCCCGGAATGTCGAACAGCACCCAGTGCCAGAACCCGCTGCCCGTCGGGGCATCGGGGTCGTAGCAGGTCACGGCGAAGCTCTTGGTCTCGGGCGGGAAGCCCTCCCACCGCAACTGCGGCGAGGTGTTGCCGGCCGCGTAGACCTGAGCGTCCTGGAGCGTCGCACCCTCCTCGACATCCTTGCTCGTGACCGTGAACGACGGTACGGGCGGATGGAAGTCATGGGGGAGCGGCCGCCGCTTGAGCTCGGTCACCTCGGTACCTCCTGATCGATTCGTTCAGTCAGTCCCCGAGCCTAGAACCAGTTGCGCTTGCTGCCGACCTCGGACAGCCACTGGTTGAGGTACGCGGTCCAGTCGGTGCCCTGGTAGTCCTGGAGCCCCACCTTGAACGAGCGGAAGGTGTCGCTGCCCTCGCTGAACAGCCCCGGCTTCTTGTCCATCTCGAGCACCACGTCCATGGCCTGCTCGTCGGCAACGAAGCTCAGCTCGACCTGGTTCAGCCCCCGGTACTGCTGCGGCGGGTAGAACTCGATCTCCTGGTAGAACGGCAGCTTCTGCCGCGTACCCCGGATCACACCGCGCTCCATGTCCGCGTTCTTGAACCGGAAGCCCAGCTGGATGAACGCGTCCAGGATCGCCTTCTGCGCCGGCAGCGGGTGCACGTTGATCGGGTCCAGGTCACCCGAGTCCACGGCCCGCGCGATCTCCAGCTCCGTGGAGACACCGATGTGCATCGAGCGCAGCGCCTGCCCCTCGATCATCGTGATCGGGGTCTCCCACGGGATCTCCAGCCCGAACGGCACCGCGTGCACCGCGTTCGCCTGGAGCTCGAACGCCCCGCCCAGCCTCGACTTGGTGAACTCGATGTCCTGCTTGTACTCCTGGTCGCCGCTCTCCACCTCGACCTTGGCCTGCAGCCCGACCGAGAGCCCTTCGATCTGCTGGTTCACGGACCCGCCCTGGATCCGCACCTCACCCTGGACGACACCGCCCGGGACGACGTTGACCTCGTGCAGCACCGTCTCGACCGAAGCCCCGCCGGCCCCCAGGCTCGCGAGCAGCTTCTTGAACGCCATGTCTCTCCCTCTCGCCCACTACGGGTGGATCCTTGATCCATACAAACGCGATCCGGCCGTGGCCGGTTCCATGCCCTCACCCTGGCAAGGCCGGTGCCCGCTGGCCACCCCGCCGCGCCACCCGTCTTTAGTACCCTCGGACGGCATGATCGCGACCCCCGACCGTACGCCCCTGTCCAGGGAGTTCTTCGACCGGCCCGTCCTCGATGTGGCCCCTGATCTCCTCGGCCGCATCCTGGTACGCACCACCTCGGACGGTCCGATCGCCCTCCGCCTCACAGAGGTCGAGGCCTACGACGGCTCCGACGATCCCGGCTCCCACGCCTATCGCGGTCGCACGGCCCGCAACGACGTGATGTTCGGTCCGCCCGGACACGTCTACGTCTACTTCACCTATGGCATGTGGTTCTGCATGAACCTGGTGTGCGGCCCCAAGGACAAGGCGAGCGCGGTCCTGCTCCGCGCCGGCGAGATCATCGAGGGCGCCGAACTCGCCCGCACCCGTCGACTCTCGGCCCGCAACGACAAGGAACTGGCCAAAGGCCCCGCCCGACTGGCCACGGCCCTGGGCGTGGACCGCTCCCTGGACGGCACGGACGCGTGCACCCCCGAGGACACTCCCCTCCGCATGCTGACCGGCACTCCCGTGCCCTCCGACCAGGTGCTCAACGGCCCCCGCACCGGGGTGTCCGGCGACGGGGCTGTCCACCCCTGGCGCTTCTGGGTCGCCGACGACCCGACGGTCAGCCCCTATCGCGCGCATGTCCCGAGGCGCCGCCGAAGTTGACGCGTCCCCGCAAGGTGCGTAATGTGGCCCGAGCCGCTGAAACGGGTACGGCAATCGCCAACACCCGGGAGCGGCCAAACCACTACCTAGTCACTCCCCCTCAGCAGGGGCGAATTCGGCGTGCCCGCATGCCTGAATTCGATGCCGACAGACTCGATTATGAGTTGCACGGCGAATCGGCTAACGTAGTGAATGTCGAAAGGCCGACAGGCGAAAGCCAAGGCCCCACGGCAAATCCCGCCGACAGGGAATCGGATCGAAAAAGGATCTGATAGAGTCGGAAACGCAAGACCGAAGGGAAGCGCCCGGAGGAAAGCCCGAGAGGGTGAGTACAAAGGAAGCGACCGTTCCTTGAGAACT
>NZ_JBITGX010000005.1:430777-496899 GCF_044457425.1 Streptomyces sp. NPDC050546 | reverse complement strand
GCGTAGCGGGCCCGGCCCCCCCCCCCCCCCCCGTGGCCCCCCGGCGCCCCCCCCCCCCCCGGGCCCCCCCCCCCCGGGGCGCCCCCGCGCCCCACCCCCCCCCCCGGGGGGGGGGGCCCCCCCCCCCCCCCCGCCCCGCTCGGTGCGGTTCATGATCAGCCGTGCCCCGGCATGCCGCAGAAGCCCCGGAGGGTAAGCCGTGAGAATCGGCAACCACGAAGTGCTCAGCTTCCACACCAACCGCAAGACCGGAATGCGCACGGTGTTGCTTCACAACGGAGACGAATGGGTGACCGCCGTCATCCCGAAGTCCTTCGGCCCCAACCCGTCCGAATGGTGGCAGGGCCATTACCACGGCGAGGACTACGACACCGCTAAGCAGGACTTCCTTGAGTGGTCCGAGCTGAACCACGCCCAGCCCGCCGTCAGCCCCTCTTAGCCCTTCGTCTTTCCAGGAGGACGCCATGCCCCAGCGCCGGACTGCCGCCACCCCCGCCCGCATCCTCACGGCCGCCGCCAACCACATTGAGCGCGTCGGGCTCTACCAGGGTGACCACCTCTGGCAGCCCGGCCGGTTGGCCGACGATGCCCCGTGCACCGTGCTGCATGCGTGGGAACGCGGCGTGCGCTCTGTCCGGCCCCGCTGGTCCGTACGCGGGGAACCGTGGGACATCTTCCAACGCGCCCTGTTCGACTCCCTCGTGGTGCTCAGCAACCAGGTCAACGGCCGCCCCGTGTCCAGCGTCCGGTGGCGAAATCTGCGGCTCACGGAGGACGCCTACCGGCGCACCCTCCTGTGGTGCTGGGGGGACGAGCCCGAGCGGACCACCGCCGAGGCCGCCGCCATGATCCGCACCGCCGCAGCCCTGCACCCGAGTGACGGCGATCACAGCATCCCCTGTTGCCCCACCCTCAAGAACATGGTTTAATTAATGGTATCGGAAGGGGGAGGGCAACCCTCCGACCGACACCCCCACTGGGCCGAGCAGCCCGACGAACTCTCACCAGGAAGAGAAGGACCGATGACGAACACCAAGACCCCGGCCGGCGTCCAGACCGCACCTGCCCCGTGGCCGACCCTCGCCGTTGCTGAGCTGGCCGCGCACCTCGGCAACGTCCGCGACATCGACGCCCCGGCCGATCTGCTGGCCGACGTGAAGGCCAACGGCGTCATGGAGCCGCTGTACGTCGTGCGCACCCACGGCGACGTGCCGCAGATCATTGACGGGTTCCAGCGGCTGGCCGTCGCAGTCGCCGCAGGGCTGGAGGCCGTTCCGGTCACCCCGCGCCCCGTGATCCGGATCGACGCGCTCACCCCGCACCCGAAGAACGCCCGCGAAGACCTGGACCTCAACGTGCCGTTCGTGGAATCCCTCCGCACCGAGGGGTGCCGCATCCCCGTCAAGATTCAGCGCCTTGACGGCGGAGTCCTCCAGGTCAACGACGGAAACCGCCGCTACCACGCCGCGACAGACGCGGGCCTTACCCACCTGCCGTACGAGTGGGAGGACGACGCCCGCGACGCGGCGGGCCAGTTCCTCGACATGATCACGACCGCCCAGCACCGCAAGAGCCTGAGCACTTCCGAGATGAACCAGGCGATGTTCAGCGCGGCCGAGGCGGGAGCGCAGGTGGGCCGCATCGCCAAGGCCGCAGGCGTGCGGCAGAAGGACGTCAGGACGCTGGTCAAGGTCCGGTCCGACGAGAAGCTGTCGGCCGCAGTCAGCGGCGCGAGCAGCTATGAGTGGACGTTCGAGCACCTGGCCGCGCTGTCGGAGTTCGCGAACGACGCCGAAGCGCTCGCCGCGATCACCGAGGCCGCAGCCGACGATGACGCCGACGAGGGGGACGTTGACTGGGCCATCGCCGTCGAGCGGACCAAGCGCGACAAGCGGACCAAGGCCGAGGCCCACCGCGCGGAGCTGGAGGCGGCCGGGCAGAAGATCCGGGACGCCGAGGAGCTGTCCGAGCGCGCCGTGCCCGTGTGGCGACTGCGCGGTATCAGCGCCGAAGAGCACGCCGAGTGCAAGGGTCTGGTGTGGGTGTTTGACGAGCGGCGGGCGGACCGGTACGAGCCCTACTGCTCTGCCCCCGGCCTGTACGGGCACACGGTGCCCGAGGGCAGCAGCGCCACTGGCGGGACGAAGACCGCCGCCGAGGCCGAGGCCGAGCGCGCCGCCCGCGCCGCCGTCAAGAAGGGGAACATCGACTGGGACGCGGCCGAGGCCCTGCGCCGGAAGTGGATCACCGACCTGATCAAGCGCCGCAATCTCCCGAAGGCAACCACCAACACCCTGATTGGTCACGTGAACAACGCTCTGCTGAACGGCAGTTGGGGTATCTCCGACGACCTAAACAAGGAGGGCACCACCGAGATCCTGGCCGAATTCCTGGGCCTCACCCCCGAACAGGCCAAGAACAGGGGCAGCTTCGCCGGGCACGTCGCCAAGGACCCCCGCAGGGCCCCGCAGCTCCAGTTCGCCGCCATCGCCGCCGTCCGGGAGAAGTGTGCGAACCGGTCCGCGTGGAGGACGGACAGCCAGCACGCCCCGTGGACCCGGAAGCCCACCGGCCGCTGGTTCCAGGTGCTCGCGTCCCTCGGATACCCGCTCACGCCCATTGAGCAGTCGGTCGTGGACGAGGAGCCCTACGACCCGTCGAAGAAGAAGCTTCGCGCGATCACATCGGGCAGTGAGCCGGAGGCCGAGCAGGAGCCCGGCACCGCCGAGGAGACGGGCGAGCCGGAGGCTGAGGAGGCCGACGACCCGGCCAGCGACGACGAAGCCGCCGCCTAACCACCTCAGCCGCCCGACGCCGGGGGCGGGAACCCTCCCGCCCCCGGCCACCCCAGGAGTCCCGCAGTGACCCGTACAGCTCTGTCTGAGACCCACGCCGACGACCACGGTTGCGGATGCGTCCCCGCCCCCGCCGAGCCCGACCCCGGCACCACCGCCGACATCATGCAGGCCCGCGCCATCGCGTCCGGACTCGCAGAGTTCGGCATCGGGCTCGCCCGCTGGTCCGCCGCCTACGATCACCAGGCCGCCGCCGTCGTCCTGCGCGTGGACACCCCGCGCGGACTGTACGCGCTCGCCATTCCGGCCCCCGGCCAGCCGTTCCCCGTGCGCCACCGGGGCGAGCGCATCGGAGCACTGGACTGCCGACGCACGTACGGCACGGCTGACAGCTACACCGCCGCCCTGTTCGCCGCGTTCCTGCGTGACCGCGCGGCACTCGACATCCCTGGCCGGGATGCTTGCCCCACGCCCCAAAACATGGTTTAATTAATGGTGTCGGAGGGGGAGGGCAACCCCCCTCCGACACCACGGTCCGCCAGCCGGACCGACCCCGGCCGTACGCGGAGGGCGACCCGCCCGGCCGGGCCCGCGATTCCTCTCTCACCAGCAGGAGCACCAACGATGACCAGCGCAGCCATGCGTTTTTCCATCCCCGCCACAGCCCAGTCCCACGTCCATCAGCTTGTTGAGGCCACCAACGCCCGCGCCGCCGTCCACCAGCTCACCGCATACACGCTCGATATTTCCAAGCCGTTCCTGGCCGACTACCACGACATCGACGGCCGCCTGATCGGCCAGCGCCCCACCGTCACCGTGACGATCTCCGGTGATATCCCCCGCCACCATGGCTGGACCGTCATCGCCCGCCTGGACCATGACGAAGAGGGCGAGACGCTCACCAGTCTGTTCCCTGGGCTGCCCGAGCAGGAAGCCGAGGCTGCGCGCCAGTACCCCGCCATCGAGAACCTCTGCCACGGGTGCGCCGTCGCCCGTCACCGCACTGCCACCTACCTCGCGCGCCACGACAACGGTGAGATGCGGCAGTTGGGCACGACGTGCGTCGAGCCGTACACCGGTCTGCCGATCAAGGGCCTTGAGGCCCTCTGGAGGTTCGGCACGCTGAAGGACTCCGACTGGGACGGCGAGGAGGGCGGCATTCCGGCCGATCTCCGCGTCCCGGTGATCGAGGTCCTGCGGGTGACCGCCGCCATCGTAAAGACCGAGGGCCGGTTCCACAGCCGGTCCGAGCAGTGGAAGAACACCCCGCCGACCGCCGACGGTGTCGAAGCGTACTTCTTCGACCGCAAGGCCCCGATGGACTGGCGGGCCGCCATCGACGCCGACTCCGACGCGCCGAGCACCGCAGCCGCCGTCCGGGCGTGGGCCGTCCAGGGATACGGCAGCCTCTCCGACTACCGCCACAAAGTGGGCCAGTTGGCTATGAGCGAGACCGTCGACCCGCGCCACCTGCCGACGCTGGTCTCCGCCATCGCGGGTTGGTACCGCGACCAGGAGAAGGAGGCCACCGAGCGGGCCGCCCAGAACTCCCGGCCGCAGGGCACGGTGGGCGAGCGGGTCACCACTGCCGCCACCGTCACCACCGTGATCGAGCTGGAGGGCCGGACGTACGGCTACCACGCCCAGCGCCGCCGACTGGTGAAGTTCCAGGACGGCGACGGCAACGTGTTCGTCTGGTTCAGCTCCGCCGCCGACGTCCCCGACCAGGGCGACGAGGTCGAGCTGACCGGCACGGTCAAGGACCACAGCATCTACGGCGAGACCGCACAGACCGTGCTCACCCGGTGCCGCGTCGCCGCACGCGAACCGGTCGCCGCGTAGCAGCAGCCCCGGCCGGGCGGGAGCCACCGCCCGGCCGGACCCGGGCCGCCGGGCCGTGGGGTGGTCGGCATCGAGCCGACCACCCCACACAGCGCCCATCACCGAGCAGGGCCGCCCACGTCGGTGGCCGACACCGACCACCGGGCGCCCACGTCGGTGGCCGACACCGACCACCGGGCGCCGTACGAAGGGCGTCCCTCCGGGACGGCTCAGCCCGGCCCGGCTCACAGCCGGCCGGAACGTCCGGGCCGCGGGCGGCCCTCCCGTCCCATCCGGGCGCCGGCCCGAAGGGCGTGCCCTTCGGGCACGACGGCACTGTCCATCGCGCTCCGCACGATGACGGGCGGCACCTCCCCGACGCCGGTACGGAAGGCCGCCGACCGCACCACCGAGATCCCGAGCAACACCCCCCATGCCCGACAATGCGCCCGCCGTCCAACCTCAGGTTGCCCCGGCAGGAGACCCGTCTCAGCAGACCTGCCTCCAGGTCGCCCGGCAGGCCGCGATCCTCGCCGCCACGGCAGCCGACGACGCCATGACCGCCGTGTGCCACAGCCGAGCCGGTGTCGTCGCCCGTCTGGAGGCGGTCATGCACGCGACCCACAAGGAAGCCGTCGAAGCCGAGGGGCACGCCGACCGCGCCGAGCGGTACGCCGACGACCCCACCATGCCGAGCAGTGCACCCTTGTACTGCGCCCGTGCTGCCGTCGAGCATGCTGTTCGGGCTCAGTCGGCTGCCGGAGTCGAGACGATGGCCGAAGACCTGCGGGCCGAGTCGGAGCGGAAGTTGACGAAGCGGGTAAGGCACCCGGGGACCATGCCGAACAACTTCCTCGCCGAGGCACTGCGCCTGGGCCGGTAGCTCCTGCGCGGTGCCAACGTATTTGTCCGATGTAAGGCTGGGAAACGTTGTCCGGGTGTTATCAACACAGGTGGCGGTTTGAGTATTTGACATGCACTCAGGCGTTGCGGCGGATGATCAATTCGGTGTCGCCTATGTCACATGCGGCGAGACTTTCTGAAGTTGCGCTTGGCGCCCCGGGCGCGCAATCTAGTTGTTGTGACGACGTCATTCGGAGGTAACTCCGTTGGCGGAGTTGCGAACTGATTCCACGAAACCCTTGATGCACCCATCGAGTTGATCAAGGAATCCGCTTCCCCAATGAAAGGAGATGGACAACACCACGCGATTGGGCGGCTTGGTCGTCCCAGCCCCGGCACAACTGGGGCGGGTTGAGCGAGCTGCTGGGGGTCTGGCGACCAGCCTGACCCGATCTCGAAGAGAGCCGAAGACCACGGCTCAAGCTCAGGGCACGACTTTCGACGGATTCAACGGTCGAATCTCATGTCCCGAATCTTCGAAATCCCACCCCGCCAAAGGGCGAGGAGGGTCCGCGTGGTGCAGAAAGGGAAAGTTGTGGGAGAAGTAATTACCTTCGCCGTTCATCTCTTGCATCCGCTGGTCGTTTTCCTGGAAACGATCAAGTGGAGTTATAAGGGCTGGAAGTGCGTCAACCGCCCTGCCGTCAGGGATCAGCCTCCGGTTCCGCAACTGCCTGAGCAGTCGGCGCCGGCACCGGCCGGATCCATCGTCATCCCGCAGCCCAGGAGCGGGACCGTCGTGATCATTGTTAAGTCCGACGGTTGAGAACTCGACTCCCCGACGAGCCACGCGGGGGGACCAGCGAGGCCCGGATGCGCGCCGCACGCCACGGCGCGTATCCGGGCCTCACTGGCGTCTCCCCTGGAATGCAGGGCCGGCCCCGCCTCGGGCCAGTCACCCTGGAGAGCCCGGCGGTTCGGCCGGGGAGGGGAGATCACCTGACGGCGGTCGGATGTGCAATGCCGTCTGGGTCGCAGCAATGAATGCCCCGATGGCGGTTTCGAGAGCGGACCAGGCATCGCTGTATGCGCCCCCGAGGCCATCCGCGATGCCCTGGTGAACCAGTACCGCGACCGGTACCACGAGGACCCCGAGCGCTCCTGAGGGTTCGACTTCGCCCAGGAGTCCCCCGACGATGCCGTCCGCATCCTGCTGTACGGCCACGCGTGGCGACGCATCGCCGAGGCGGACGCCCACCTTCCCGGTCAGCACGCCGCCGAAGTCGCCTCGGCCGCACACGTCGCCGCGCTCATCCTCGGAATCACTCCGGGCCCCGCCGTCATGCCGCCGCTCGCCGGCATCGTCACCCAGGACAGGAACCCCCCGGTGCGCGAGTCCGCCGTCCGGGCCATCGAGACCGTCCGGGCCATCGCCCGCGCCGTCGCGACGGCCGCCGAGCGCCGCCGCGAACTCGTCATGGAGGGTTGATCTAAACCAGATAACATGGTTTAATTAATGGTGTCGGAAGGGGGAGGGCAACCCCCCGACCGGCACCCCCGCCGGGGCCACACGGCCCCGGCGGAACCTCTCACCAGACAGGGACACCACATGCTCACCACCGCACCGAAGCCGACCGTCCGGGACTTCCCCACCGCGACGCTCGTGATCGGTGGCCCCTGGTTCCGGGGCCACCAGCTCGACACCCGCCCCGCCATCGTCGTCGGCCCGTTCGGCGGGCCGGAGTTCGCCGACGAGGCCACGATGGCGGTCGTCTGGTTCTTCACCCTCGGTGCCCCGCAGCCGGGCGACAGCGTCCAGGCGATGTTCCCGCACGAGCTGACCCCGCTGGACGACACGCTGACCACAATGCACGGCGACACCTTCCGAGACATCGCCAGCAGCCTGCGCCGGGGACGGTTCGCCTACGACGAAGGGGACGCGCTCCGCGCCGCCGTCCGCCAGGCATGGCGCCAGCGGACCGGACTGGCCGACGCCGACCCGGCAGCCCGGCACACGCTCCACCGCAGCTGACACCACGGCCCCGCCGGTCCGGGGGAGGGCAACACCTCCGGACCAGCAGGCCCCCAGCACACCAGCGGACACGCCTTCGGGGACCGCAGCGGACGCGCCCCGCGGGGGCGCCCACGGCCCCTGTCGTCGCGCAGGCGCGACGACCCGCGAGCCGTTCGTCCCACACGGCCTGCGCCGGTGGTGCAGCGCCGCTGCCAACGCACGGTCCGCCCTACGGCCGGACCACGAACTCTCACCAGAAAAGACCAGCTCAGTGACTATCGAGATCACCCACACCCGCCGAGAGGGAACCCTGATCGAGGGGACCAGCCGAGGCGACGGATCGGCCGAGATCCTGCGGCTCCGCGAGTACGGCCGCACTCAGCGTCAGCCCTTCCGCTGGAGCAGGAACCTTGACTGCTGGTACCTCCCCCACAGCCGCGACCACGCCACCTACACCCCCTCGCTCGAACTCCTCGCACAGCGACTCCGAGACGCGGGCTTCCAGGTCACGCTGACCATCGACAACGCCGACCGCCGGAGCTTCAGCGAGGCCGAGGAGGAGCGGGAGGAGAAGGCCGAAGGTCGGGCGGAGAGGTTCAGCGGGTACGCCGCCAGCGCCGCCCAGAACTCCGAGGCCGCGTGGAAGAAGAGCCACGACATATCCGTGCGGTTCGCCTCCGGTCAGCCGATCCTCATCGGTCACCACTCCGAGCGCCGCGCCCGCCGCGATCACGCGCGGATGGACAACGCGATGCGCAAGAGCATCGACGAGCGCGACCGCGCCGACCAGTGGACCGGCCGGGCGCAGGCCGCCGCGAACTACGAGCAGTTCCGCAAGAATCCCGGTCGCACGCTCCGCCGTCTCGACAAGCTGCGGGCCGACCTCCGCGCCGTCGAGAAGTGGCAGCGCGGCGAGTCCGCCAAGGGGTACTCCCGGAGCCCGGCGGATCCGGAGCTGAAGATCGAGCACCAGGAGCTGACGGAGGAGATCGAGCACTGGGAGCAAGTCATCAAGGACGCCGAGGCCGAGGGCTTCAAGGTGTGGTCGAAGGCCGACTTCACGCGCGGTGACTTCGTTCTCTACCGAGGCACTTGGTACGAGGTCCTGCGCGTCAACCCGAAGTCGGTGACGATCCCGCACATCCACAACGGCACCGGCAAGCGCATCGTGCGCGCCACCGGCAATCGGCACGATGACTGGACCTGGACTGCCCCCTACGACGACGTGTCCGGGCGCAAGAGCACCGACGAGATGCAGTCGCCCCAGGCGGAGGCAGTCGAACAGCAGGAGCAGGCCGAGCCGGCCACGCCGAGCAAGGAGCCGGTACCGGCGGAGCAGCCGACTCCCGCGGTGGCCCACGCCGCAGGTGCGAACCGGCAGGACGGCATGGTGCTGGTGCTGATCGCCTCGAAGAATTCCCCCCGCCCCCGCAAGCGCGCCCTGTGGGCGATGACCCGTCGTGAGGCACAGGCCGTGTGCGGCGACCCCCGCACATCCGGCCGCTCCTACATGCTCACCTGGACCGACCGGCCCGGAATCGAAGGCACCGACTGGGAATGGGTGCCCGACAACGGCACCCACGCCCCGGTCCTCGAAGAGCTGGGCATCGCCCCGTGCCGTCAATGGACCGCCGCCCCGCAGGCCCCGGCCGAGGCCGCGTAACCACGCCCCCGCCCGTCCTCGGTGACCGAGCACGCCGGGGTCGGGCCCCTCTCTCACCAGAACAGGGCCCCACCATGACCACGCAACTCCTCGGACGACCCGCGACCATCACCGTCCCCGACACAGAAGCAGCCAGGCTGATCCTCCCCGCAACCCAGGGCACCACCACCGTCCCCACGTACCGTGTCGGCGCCCCCGACATCCAGTGCCGATACCCCGTGATTGTGGGCGAAGACCAGGTCATCGGCCGCGCCTACCGGTGGCACCGTGACTGGCTCGTCCTCACCACCGTGGGCGAACACAACCTCCGTCGCCCGCCGAAGGGGACACCCGGCACTGAGATGGCCGCAGCGCATCTCGCGCAGGAATACGCCGCCGGTCGGATCGGTGCCGTCCCCCTGAATCAGGTGCTCGCCGAGGCACCCACTCCGCTGTGCGGGCCGGTTCCTCTCCTGCACCCGCGGATGCCGGTCAACGATCGCAACATCGAGGGCGCGCAGATCGCCTTCGCAGGGCTCCGGGCCCACCACTGGCGGGCCGTCCTCACGGGGTTCCCCGGCAGCGATAACCACTGGTACCTCAGCTGCGAATTGTGTGACTGGGAAGGCCCGAAGTTCTGGTCGCACCTGCGCGGGCGCAACGGAGAGCCGCCGAGCCCGCGCCGCCACAAGGG
Organism: Streptomyces sp. NPDC050546; assembly: GCF_044457425.1. Taxonomy (NCBI): domain Bacteria; kingdom Bacillati; phylum Actinomycetota; class Actinomycetes; order Kitasatosporales; family Streptomycetaceae; genus Streptomyces; species Streptomyces sp. NPDC050546. The sequence continues at coordinate 487,090 of NZ_JBITGX010000005.1, read as the reverse complement.
CGGGTGCATCGGAGAGGACAAGGTCCGACGGTTGATCCCCGCCTACCAGTAGCAGCCCCACCGGGGGCGGCGGCAGCGCGCCGTCGCCCCCGCCCCTCCCGAAGGACAGCACCGTGCCGACCCGCCACACCCTCGAAAGCATCGTCATCGCGGACACCCCGGCCGCCATCCTGGAATGGGCCGCCCGCCACATCGAACACGTCGGCATCCACCAGGGCCCGCACCTGTTCGCCGGCCCTGGCCGTACGGCCACACTGCCGTGCTGGCCGCGCGGCGCCCTCCAAGTCGCCGCCGGCCACGGGCGAGGAGCTGCCAGCCGGACGTACGACTGGGACCGGATCGACCGCGCCCGTGACCAGGCGTTCGCCATCCTCGCGGAAACCCTCACCGCCCACCCTGTCGACACCGACGACCCCACCGCCGCCAAGGCCCTGCATCGCGAGGCCATCGACCGATGGAGCGCCGAGCCCGGCCGCACCGCCGCCGCCGCCCGCGCGGTCCGCGCCGCCGCCGCCCGCGCCGAGCACGCCCTGTTCTGATACCCGACGCCCGCCAACAGCCCGAGTCATCGAAGGCAGCACGATGGACGAGACGACAGAACACCGCAGCACCACCAGGAAGCCGAGCCGCCGAGGTGCCGCCACCCCCAGTCGGGACGGCGTCCATCGGCTCAGCGTGCCCCTCCACCCCCGGCTCAGCGCGACCGAGCTGATCCGCGTACTTCTCGCGGCCCCGGGGGAAGCCGACCTCTCCGCCCTCGACCCGGTACGGGTCCGGTCGCTCATTGCCGACGTGCTCACCCAGCACGGCTATGACGTGCTCGACCGGTCGCCGTACTACCCGGAGCTCGACCGCCACCAGGACGCCCGCCGCGCGGTACGACGCGCGTACGGGCCCCGGTTCCTCGACGCTCCCGACGAACAGACGGTGCTCGCCGACCCGCTCCGCGAAGTGCTTGCCGCCGGAAGCAGACAGCCGTGACGGCCACCGCCGCAGAGCCGATCGGAGCACGGGCACGGCAGACGTACTACTGGCGAGTGCGCAACGCGCGGACGCGCCACCGCCCCGAGACCGCGGGACAGACGTGGCACATCCAGCCCGGCCACCCCGGCGGTGCGTACTGCGACCTCGGCCACAAGCTGGACCCGCCCGCACACCACATCCCCACCCTGCTCTCCCGCAGCCGGCCGACCAGCCGCCGGAGGAACGAGCAGGAGTTCCGCGGCGGGTGTCTCGCGTGCGAGTGGGAAGGCCCCGTGCACTCCGGCGACGGCTTCGGGGGCGGGGACAACGAGGCGGTGGAGGACGCCCACGACCACGCGTTCCCCGGCTGGAGAACGCTGCCGCCGATCACCACGGTCGAAGACCGATGGGCCGTTCTGCAGAGCCGGAGCCGCTGGGCTCAGCTCACCGCCCAGTACCCGGCGGAATGGGTGGACCAGGGCGCCTCCCTCGTGGCGTGGAGACGGCACCGCCGCGAAGCCCACGCTCCGCCGCACGCCGGACGCCCCGCTACGAACTCCGCATCACCCGGCCACCCAGCGACCGGGGGCGACGCCCCATAGATCAGGGGGCCCTCTTCTGATGGCCATTGTCCTCCGGATCAGGGCCCCACCCGCTCTACCCAAAGGTGGTTTAATTACTCCGCCCATCAGTCGGAGCGGGCAACCTCCGACCGGCAGGGCGCCCCCGGGCGTCATGCTCCCCAGACAACTGATGACGGCCAGCGCACAAGGGCAACAAGGCGCTGGCCGTCGGTGTCTCTCTCACCAGAAAGACCACACCATGCTATGTGACCGACACCCCGACTGTCCCCAGCCCGGCGACATCGCCCAGCTCACCAGGGGTAACAGCATCGGCGCCGAACCCACCGACACCTTCGTCATCGTCGAGGACTTCCCTCCGACCGGCCGGCACCTCGTACTCAACCTCCCCGTCGACCACCCTGGCCGAGCCGACTGGGCCGCCGCCGTCCCCTTGTCCGCAGTAGCCACCCTCACCCGCCTCGAACCGGAGGGCAGCCGTACGTGGGCGCCGGCCCCGGACCCGGAGGACATCCAATGACCGCGTCGAGCGGTCACGCCCCCTATCAAGAACAGGAGGCGACCGTGTCCCGCAAGACCGGCCGCACGCTCTACTCACGCGCGGACCTGCGCCAGGTCCACGGCATCAGCGAGCCGACGCTTCAGAACCTATGGACCGACCGGGAGAACAACGGGCACCCGCCCGTCGCGGACACCATCGACGGCGTCATGCACTGGGACGGCGACGTGTGGGCGACGTGGCACCACGAGCTTCAGCGGCAGCGCGCCGCCGCCAGCACCACCAACCCGCCGAAGCTCGACGGCGACCCCGAAGAGATGGTCGGCCCCGCCGAAGCCGCAAAGGTCTGCGGGTTCGCCGACTCCACCACCGTCTCCCACTACGTGAAGAACCCGCCCGAGGGGTGGCCCGATCCCGACGACTGGGACGAGCTACCGACCCGGCGTCGGCCGAAGTGGAAGCGCTGGAGGCTGTGGCAGTACCTCGCGGACCGAAAAGGCCGCGGCCACGCCGGCGGGCGGCCCCGGGGCCGCCGAGGACTGGCCTATCCCTACCAGGGGGACGAACGGCTCACACTCGCGCGGCAGGCACTCGCTGCGAATCCAGGCGCCAAAAACGCCGACCTCATTGCCGAGTTGCAGGGGCAGACGGAGAAGACGTACTCCCGTACGGTCTGGAACCTCATCCTCAAGTCCGCCCGAGAGCACCCCGAGGAGTGACCGTGACCGATGCCTCCTGCCCACGCTGCGGCGGCCCTCTCAGCGAACGCCCCGCCCGCACCCGGCTGACCGTCGACCGTGAAGTACAGATCTGCTCCGCGTGCGGATCGGACGAGGCCGTCAGGGAAGCGACAGGCCGGGCCCCGGTGCCGTTCGGCGAATGGCCGATCGGCCGGTAGCAGTCTGGCGCAGATCTGCTGCCGAGGCGGACCCACGAGGTTGGAGTCCGCCCCGGCAGTTCAGTCCCCGCTGCGGTTGGAGGCCGCCTACCTCACGACAGCAGGATCACCAGCACACCGAGGGCGATGGTCATCGATCCCGCGAAGGTGCCGGCGCCCCAGCTCAGGGCCTGGTTCCCGGCCCCGCCCGTCGCGTACGCGAGGAGCGCCGCAAACAGCGACGCAGCGAGCGAGAGAAGAACTGCGACCACCACGAGCAGCACCCTCGTGCGAAAGTCCCAGCGCATGAATCCATCCTCTGAAGGGCTGCCGCCCTGGAGAGGGCTAAGCAGCTAGCGTCATGGTCGTTTTGTGAGCCCATGACGAGAGGCTCGGCGCACCGGGAACGATCGGCGCGGCCAGACGGAGAACACCGCACGGCGACGCCTCGTTCGGTGGGACACTCCGGGCGAAGCTGTACCTCGGGCCGATCAGCGGACCAAGAGCCGCTAGAGCAATGTCCCTGATGGCCAGAACTTGCTTCATGACATCCGCGAGTGCCGCTTGGGCACGGCAGAGCGGGTCATCAGACCAGGGGGGCTCGTGACTAAAGCGAAGGGTGTAGTCGGTCGTGCCGCCCAATGTGACGTATTCGAGGATGTCCGTCGTATGCCGAGCCCAGGCCCAGCCGGGCCGAGGTGAGGAGGGGTGGACTTCGTGGTCGAAAACGATGCACGGGAGCCCTGTGTCCTGCTCTGCGGTGGCACGCAGGCGACCACGAAGACGCCGACTCTGAATCGCGTCATCGGCGATCTCTGCGTTCAGCGCCCGAAAGACTGTGAGGACACGATCGGCCGTCAGAAGATTCGAAAGCGCTCGGGACTGCCCATCCCTCACGGCTAGGCGGCTCTTGCCCGCGTCCCATCCGCAGGGACGGGTGATGTACCAGCGAACATCCTCAAGGTCCTCGTCCCCTGCGGCGAAGAACCTCGGATCCTGTGACGCTGCGGTCGCCAAGACGGCCCGCATGTGGTCCACCAGGGGGTGTTGCCCCTCAACACCGGTGTCCCACGCATCCATGACGGCAGGCTACAACGAGCCTGACACGCGAGCCGCCCTTTTCAAGCAAGCCGAGGTAACAGCCTCCAACCGCCGACGCCTTCAGCCGCAATGCCTCCAGCCTCGTAGCTACGAGCCCCAGGAGAAAACCCCTGTTCAGCACACCAATTCCATGTCCGAAGGACCAAGGTATCGTCACTTCGTGACGATACAATCAGCCAAGATGACCGAATCTGACCGGATGAGAGCGGGGGGTGAGCGGGACGATGGGATGGGTGACCATGATCGGCCCATCCGACGAGCAGGTTGAGTACCGCCTTACCGGCGGCCATGGATGCGGGAAGTCCGTGGCGGTCGACGCGGTCCCTCTTATCGCAGCCATCGAAGCCAAGGCTGAGGCCGACGGTGCCCCCGTCGCCTCCCTGCTAGCCAACCGCGAAGCCAAGCGCGCCTTCTTCCGCGCCCGCGGACACCTCCGCAGCAAGGGCACGGCGCGGTTCGCCGGGTTCGACGCCGTCGAAGTCGCCGCCGCAGCCGGGCTCGACGCCCGCGACCTCTACGGCGAACAGGCCCTTCCCCCACGGCCCGCCGACGGACAGGTGGACTACCACCTGGACGCCAGCGAACGCCCCCTGGTCTGGATCGGCGGCGGGCTCACCGAGTTCGACATCACCCCCGGCAGCGTCCTCGCCCCCGAGCAGTTCCCGGCAGCCCGGCGCCTCATGCACGGCGAAGACCTCCGGACCGGACAGACCCTCGTGGACCCCAAACTGGCCATCGCGCCGGCCGCCAAGCTCCCCGCCGCACCGCTGGCCCGCGCCATCCGCCGCGCCGCCGCCGCACGCAGCGTGAACCCCGCTTCCCTGCTGGACTCCAAGCGCAAGCAGGACGCCTTCCGCCGGATGGAGAGCCAGCTCAAGCGGTTCGGGGAGTCGCACCGTGTCCCCGTCTCCAGGGTGCTGAAGCTCGCTGACGCCGTCGGCATCGACGCCGTCGACCTCTACGGCGAAGACGTGATGGAGAAGGCTGTCGCCGCCGAGGCGGGCGGCCATCTGGACGCCCGTGCGCTCCTGCGCGCGGTCGAGGCCCGCGCCGCCGAGACCGGCCAGCAGCCCGTGGACCTGTTCGACGCCGTCTCCATGAAGCGCCGTTACGCCCAGACCGAGGGCGAAGGCGCACGTCGTCTTCGCGATCTGCCGATGGATGTGCGTGAAGCCGTGGCGATGGCCAAGGGGGCAGGACTCGCGCCCGAGGACGTGTGGGACGCCGAGGAAATCAAGGCAGCTCTCCTCGAAGGCCGCGTGCAGGTCGGCAACTTCGGTGCCGACGTCACCTTGGACTTGGCGAAGTCGAAGTCCGCGTTCCTCGCCTACGCGCCCGAGGAGATCGCAGCCCAGGTCGAGGGCATCTACACGGCCGCCGGCCGCGAGTCCATCGGAGCCCTGGAACGGTGGACCGCGTACGCCATGCGCGGCCACCACGGAGACGGCAACGAAGCCGAGACAGTGAAGACGAGCGGGTTCTCCGGCTGGATGATGGTCCACCGCGCCGCCCGTCCCGTGGACGGCGCCCCGTACGGAGACCCCCACTTCCACCTGCACTTCACCCTGGCCAACATGGTCAAGGGCTCCGATGGCAAGTGGTCCACGATGGCCAGTGGGGGCCGCGACCTCCACCGGCACACCCGCGCGACCCAGTCCCTTATGAACGCGCGCATCCGCAGGGAGCTGACCGACACCTTCGGCATCAGTTTCCGTCGCGAGGAGCGGACCGGCGCATGGGAGATCGCAGCGATCCCCGAGTCCACCATCAAGCTCTTCAGCAAGCGAGACAGCCAGGTTCGTGACCTGCTGACGAAACTCGGCATCGACTACGCCAGCGCCACGACCCGCGAGCGCACCGCCGCCTCCACCGCGTCCAAGGCCGCGAAGAACGGCGAAGCCGCCGGAGCCGAGGACGACGTACTGCGCGCCTACTGGCAGGCCGAAGGCCGCGCTGCCGGAGACGACCCCGACGCCATCACAGCGAGCGCGATGGAGCAGGACCGAGCAGGCCAGAACCCGTCTCTGGACGAGCTGTGCGTCCAGGTCTTCGACCCCAAGACCGGTCTGACCAGCCACTCCAAAGAGTTCACCCACGCCGCCGCCATCGCCGCCGTGCTGGACACCCTCCCGTACGGCGTCGCGGACGCCGCCGAAGCCGAACAGCTCACCGCTTCCGTCCTCCGGCACGCCGGGTACGCGGTCCAGCTCAACCCGAAGGGTGCCCAGCACTTCACGCACGCCGACCGGTACACCACGGCGGATGTCGTGGCGGCGGAAGCGCTGATCATCTCCCAGGCAACTGATCGGCGCGGCACGCAGGCCGCCGTCGTCAGCAGCGACACGGTCGACATGACCTTGTCCACCGTCGAGGCCCAGCACGGTGGCACCTTCGCATTCTCCGACGAACAGCGTGCCGTCCTCGAACGGCTGCTTACCGCTGGGCACGGAATCGACGCCGTGGTGGGCATCGCCGGTTCGGGCAAGACCACGATCATGGACACCGCACGGCAGGCGTGGGAGGCCCACGGTCTCGTCATCGCCGGAGCGAGTACAGCCGCCGTCGCCGCCGCGAACCTCAAGGCCGAGGCGGGCATCGAGTCCCGCACCCTCGCGTCGTGGCGCACCGGCATCCGTACCGGTGGTCCCGGTCTCACCGGCGTGGACGTCTTGGTCGTGGACGAAGCCGCCATGTGCGATGACCGCGACATCGCCGAACTCCTCACCCACGCCGCGGAAACCGGCACGAAGGTCGTCGGTATCGGCGACCCCAAGCAGCTCCACTCGCCCGGCATCGGCGGCAGCTTTGCCGCCGTGCACCACAACGTCGGCGGACTCAGCCTCAACGAGAACTTCCGGCAGAAGGACATGGTCGAGCGCCGGGCCCTGGAACTGTGGCGCGACGACAACCGCGTGGAAGCCCTCCGTACCTTCGCCGGAACCGGCCGGGTGCACGCCCTCGCGGACAAGGACGCCACCCTGGCCGCGATGCTCACCACCTGGGCCGACAAGCGCGCCACCCACAACGACGACCACACCGCCGTGCAGCAGCTCCTCATGCTCGCCGCGACCAACGAGATCGTGGAGGAACTGAACGTCGGGGCCCGCGCCCTGAGGAAGGAGAACGGCGACCTCACCGGTCCCGAGTACGTCTACACGCTGCCCGGTGGTGGCGAGCTGGCCCTGTCCATCGGTGACCAGGTCCTCCTTCGGATCAACGACTACCGGGGTAAGAAGTCCAGAGGCAACAACGAGGACGTGTTGAACGGCCTCCGCGGAATCGTGCGGGCCGTGGACGAGGAACGTCGGGCCCTGGTCGAGTGGCGAGAGAAGACGGCCGACGGTCACCGTGACGTCGCCGAATGGGTCGATGCCGACTACATCGCGCAGGGCGGACTCAGCCTCGGATACGCGATCACCGGCCACAAGTCGCAGGGTCTCAGCGTCCAAGAGGCCCTGGTCTACGGCCCCGGCGCCCAGGCGAACGCCCTCTACACGATGATGTCGCGGGACAAGAAGGAGACCCACCTCTTCCTGCCGCTCTCCGTCTACGAAACCGACGCTGACCGCGCCCGCCACGGTGACGCACTCACCGAGCAAGAACAGCTTGACCGCGCCGTCGCCGGCCTCGTCCGCGAGATCGAGAACGGCACTGAGGAACGGATGATCCTCACCGAACTCCCGAAGAACGCGGTCCCCGCCAACGTCCGCCAGGCCGTAGCGGATCTGCCGATCCCACGCGCCCCCGGTGCCGGAGAACCGCGTGACGCGAACGCCCTCGAAGAGGCCGCAGAGCCCGAGGTCCGATCTACCCCGTCCGAGGCCGGGCGGCACGAAGAGCTGACCACTCCTCCTGAAGCCGTACCGACGGTTGACCGTCCGTACGCCCACCTCAGCAACTCGGCACTGCGCGACGCAGCACGCAAGGCGGCGACGGCAGCGCGCGCCACGAGCACGGCGGCCGGGAAGACGGAGACCGCCGCCGACCGTGCCGAACGGGAGGCTGCTGCCGGATCAGGCCCCAACTCGCTGGCGCTTCAACGTCGTCATCAGGACGCTGCCGAACGGGCTGTGGCCATCCGCGAAGTCCGATCGCTGGACGGCACGATTACGGAACGCACCGACCGACTGAACGCCACGCAGGCCCGTATCGAAGATCTCGAACACCAGCTGGCCGCGACGGGCCGCTTCGGGCGGTCGGCGCTCCGCAGCGACGAGCGTGCTGCGGTCGAGGCGGACCGGGAGGCACTACTTCGTACTCGTGAGGAGACCGTGCAGGAGCTGGAGCAGATGAATACACGGCTCCAGGAAGTTGCCGAGCCGGCCGGACTCGTCAGTGAACACGAAGCTGTGCTGACGGAAGCGGACATGCCGCAGCAGGAGAAGGCCGCGCTGCTTCGGCGGGCCAAGGCCAAGGACAATGAGGCAGCCAAGCAACTTCGGGCCGAGGCAACCAAGGCCCGTAGCCGTACTCGTGCCAGCGATTACCGAGTGACCAGCCTCCAGAAGGAGATGACCCTGCGAAGCCAGCGCACCGATCTGCACGCCGATGCAGACGAGGTTTCGGCTCCGTCGTCTCCACAGCTCCAGTCTCCGTACGCCAACCACACGGGAGTGCAGTACACGCAGGTCAGTCCGCCGCCAGACCTCTCGCAGGACGCACCATCCGTCTAGACCGCGTGCCACTCTCTGGGCACCGGGACGAAACCCCGCGCTCAGAGATGCGGAAGGCTACGGAGCCAGAGCGGAATCGATTCAGCTGGATCTCGCCGTCCCGAATGTAGACCATCGCTCCAATTGCGAGAGCTGGGAGGTCGAGCAGGACGCGAGCGCGAGTCATCGTCGGTGGAGCGGCTGTCGCTTGGGCGTTGCCCAGGACTCGTGCTCCTGCGCGAACGTCGCGGTACGCAGGCTTGGTGCTAAGACGTCATCTCACTTGGTGAGTCTGCGGTAGCAGATGAGGGTGCAGGCGATGCTGGCGAAGGCCAGGAGCGCAAAACGGTGTCATTCAGGCTCTCCTTGCTGGACGACCATGAGTCTCCGTTCGCCGCACACAGCGGTCTGGACTGCTCGGCACTCCAGACCGCTGTGTGCGGGCGGCGCGCGAGTGGGCGCTCGCCCGAGCTGCGTCAGCTCAGGGCGAAGGGCTGCCGCCTGGTGCTTCACTGTCAGTCAGGCCCGGTTCGGCAGCCGGCTGCGCTTGCTGCGAGCCAAGCCGGCTCCTCCTGAGTAGCGGGATGGAGACCGCCATAACGGTTGCGGCTGTGCTCACTGGCGCCGCAAGGTGCGGGAAGATCCACACGATGGGGACCAGACTCAGTGAAAGGATCATCAATAGGTAGAACGACCGTCCGGCGCGACGGCTCTGTGCCCTTGACCGACCGCGTAAGGTCATGACAACACCTTCTTCCTTCCTTCAATGCCTGGGGGTGGGTGTTGGAGCGACCTCCCGATGGCGCGGGGGGTCGCTCACTCAGTTGAGGGTCAGGGCGATGGTCGTGGCTAGAGCATCGCCCGCTGGTACGCCGACCTGGCAACTTCGGGTGAAGCGTCTGGTTCTGAAGCGTTGCACCCGTCGACCAGGTGCGGAAGTGCGCCTTGTCGCTGTGGCCAATCCACGTAGGGTGCGCAGAGTCTTCGGCCCCCTTTCCGCCCAGGTCAGATAGGGGTTGGGGGGTAGTTCAGCCGGGGGATGTCCGCTGGGTGTAGGTTGGCTGAAAAAGTGCGTCGCTTGCCTGGCTCTCTCGCTCCTTCCGTGCAGGTGACAGCGGTAGCGGGCGGGTCAGAGTGCGCAAGTCTTGATCCGCTCGTGTTGGCCGGGAGGCGTTTCTGCCTTCCCTTACGGGAGTGGCCTCAGGTGCGGTCAGCCTGGCCGACGGCTGGAGCGGCAGGCGCCCATCGCATCTCTGCCTCCAGCACGCGATGGCTAGTGAAGCCCAGGAGGCTCATTAGGGGCGCGCAGGCGGACATCCGACGGACAGCTCGGAGGATCACGTTACCCAGTAGTGAACTTGTGAACGCCATCGAGGCGCTCGCTCGCAAACGCACGAACGGCCCGGCCTCGCGTTCCAGCGATGCTGGGCCGTTCGGGGGCTGCCAACGCATGACTTGCGGGGTTGGCATTCCAAGGTCCTCTGCCAAATCCCACGACCTCTTCGTCCCGAACGCGATCAGAGCCTTCGCGGCCGTGCTGCTGAGTGACTGGCCTGCACGTGTTGGCGCCAGAGCTGTCCATGACCGTCCGGGACGGTCCGTGTGGCGCTACCTCGTTTGGCCCCCTGTTTGGCCCCCTGGACCGTCTGAGGGCGTGCTCATCTGGCCCACGACAGGGCTGCCATCAAGAGGCCGTTAAGCACGACCGTCAGCGTGACTTGCACGACAGTCACGACGACCGTGCCCTTGATCTGGCCGACGAGCTGTCGGCGTTCGGTGCTGACTGCTTTCTTCTGGCAGCGACGCATGCCCTTCCCTTCGAGTGGGGTGATGGTTCCAGCGTCGGCGGGTGCGGGGACCAGGTGTGCAGTCCGCGCCAGAAGTAGACACTTTTTGTTTCAGGCAACTCGCTGAACTGCACCGCTCTGACGTGCGAAGCTTTGATGGAGACACTTCGAAACACTCTGGGGGGCGTGTTGGATACGGGACGGGGCCGGCGTGGGGTGACGTTGCCGGACGATAGTGAGGTGCCTGAAGGCCCACACCGGCAGATGCTTGTGCGCATCCATGACGTCTACGCTCTAGCGGGGCGGCCGAGCTACCGGGATATGGCAAGTGGCGTCAAGAGCGATGACCGAGCGCCAGCCACTCTGAACTATCAGGCGATTGGAAAAATACTCAAGGGCAGGAAACTTCCGAGCCCTCGTCAGCTCGTCAGCTTGGTGACCTGGCTATCCCGTGAGGCAAGCGCGTCTGGGCAAGACATGGGCAACCTGGATGAAGTGCTAGCGCAACTTCAGAAGTTGCGCGAGGAAGCGCACCGGCATGCCCTCGGAATCCAGCTCGATTCCAAGGAGGCTGCGGAGGATAGGCAAAGTGACACGACGAATATTCCTTCAGTCGTCACGCAAGGAATTGCAAGCGAAAGGAGGATGCTTAGCTGCATGCTTCAGTCGAAGGATGCGATTGCTGATGTCGTGGAGTTGGTAGTACCGATAGACTCGGTATTCACCGATGGGTTGCATGTGGAGATCTACACCGCGCTGCTTCAGTTGTACGCGGATGGTGTTGACATCACAACAGGATCTGTCGCTCAAGTCGTCGGGGCGCGAAATTCGACGTTGACAGGAATACGCGATTACGTCGACGGATTGTTGCGTGAACGGTCCGATCCGCGCGAAGCGGAATCCCACGCCGAACGTGTGGTTAGATTGGCCAAGCTGCGTCGGGTCGCATCTATGGGAGAGAGTTTCACTGCGCTAGCGCAAGATGCGAGTCTGAGTGCTGAGGGTCACGATATGGACTCTCTGGTGACGACTGTCGAAAACGAAGTCATCTCATTCATGAATGAGATGGCTAAAATTAGTACGGTCAGCTCCGTCCTGGGCGATGCCCTCGATGAGATGGACGCCGATACGGCCCACGGGGTTGCGCCGACGGTGCCATCAGGCTTCAGCGGGCTTGACTCGCTTGTCTCCGGATTTCGGCCGGGAGAGCTGACTGTTGTTGCTGGCGCCTCGGGTATCGGAAAGTCAACCTTGGGTCTCGACTTCATTCGATCCTGTTCCATCTCTCAAAGGCGGACTAGTTACTTAGTGACCTTGCAGATGGGCCGCAAAGAGATGGCGATGCGCATGATGGCGGCTGAAGCGCGCGTACCTCTGGAACGCATGCGATCTCGGACGATGAACGATGAAGAATGGACGCGCCTAGCCCGAGTTATGCCGCAAGTGAACAGTGCGCCTGTCTGGATGCAGGACGAGGCCACTTACACCCTCTCTGAACTAGTGCAATCCAGCAGGCGCCTGAGTTTCTTCAATGACTTACAACTCGTCGTGATAGACAGCCTGGATCTGTTGTATGTGGATCGTCGCAGTATCTCGCTGGAGCTCGAACGTGACCTTGCAGTGATGGGGCGAGAGCTGCGCAACTTGGCGAAAGAGTTGAATGTTCCAGTTGTTGCCCTACTCCAGATAGACCAGCCATCCATGGTTTACGACGGGTACGCTCGGCCTGCGATGCGTGACATTCCAGGAAGCTTGGAACGTTTTGCTGATATGGTCGTTCTCCTCTATCGAGAAGACGCGTATGAAAAGGAGTCGATTCGGGCTGGAGAGGCTGACCTGATTGTCGCGAAAAATCGCAGCGGAAGAACTGGGACGGCCGTAGTAGCTTTCCAAGCCCACTATGCGCGGTTCGTCGACATGTGAGGGTAAAGGCAGGTGTTTGCTGTGTGGTTTTAGATTCCGCATCGAAACCTGACGGCCGATTTCGAATCTCGACTCGCAGAGAACCTGCTCCGCTGATGTAGCGGCGGCTGCACTCAGCATGCAGGCCGCCCGCCCATCCCCGATGCTGGGGATAGCGGCCATTTAAGACGTTCGCTATGGCCGGCTTGCTGTCGATACACAGGGACTCTCACGACTGGAGTATGGCGAATGCTCACCCCTGGCCTTGTTGCCGTTCAGCTCTTCGAGGGCACAGAATCAGCATTCCGAGCAGTAGTTGCAACGCTCGACAACTTCCCAACTGTGTCTCTCCCTTGGCCTGGCGCCCGGGCTGACGCCGGTCTTCCTGACGAGTGGCGGTGGGTCCTCCAGGTCAGCCCAGGGAATTGGGGTCCCCCTATGCGTCTCGACCTGTGCCCCGAGGAGGCTGGTACCGCGGGAGCCTTGCTACTCGGGTCCGGTGAGGACACTCTCCAGGTCATGGCAGCGATTCGTTTCAACTTCGCGGCGGAAGAGCAGGAGCCCATTCGCCACAACAGCGATGGGACGATCACGCGGAGGTTGATCGTCACGCCGAGCCAGAGAGCGCAGGAGCCGGAAGCAGGATAGGCCAGGGGTGTACTCCGACACGCGGAGAACCCACAACCGCCTATCGGGGCATGAATCCGGGCTTTTGCTTAGCGAGGGAGTGGAGGCGGGCTAGGTACTCCTGTGCGGCTGGCTCGGAGCTGTACTGGCGCCGCATCTCGGCAGCAAGTTCGCGGCTGGTCATGATCAGGGATGGCACCGACTGCCGGTCTCCTTCGAGGGCGCGCTCTCCCATGATGAGTGCCTGCTCCAAGTCGCCCTCTCGCGCTGCCGTGACTCCTAGCGTGACCCGCGCCTCCGCGTTCCGCATCGGCGAGTGTTCGGTGCCATCAAAGTCAGTTCCCGCCCTCAGCACCTCTTCGGCGAGCGTGCGCGCAACTGAACTTGATTGAGTGATGTCGGTGCCGTTCGCCTGACAGATGGCCGTCGGCACCGATAGCCGTTGGGTGTGAGGTATGCGCAGGGCGGCGGGCTGACCGACGCCGAGAGAGCCACGCGGGAGCGGTTACGGCTCCAGGCCGTGGAGCGTTTCGAGGGCGGGCAGAAGAACGCGGAGATTGCCGCTGCCCTGCGGATCAGCTTGCGGTCGGTTGAGCGGTGGCGCCGGGCCTGGCGCGAGGGCGGCGAGGCGGGGGTCCTGTCGAGGGGGTCGCCGGGAAGAGCTCGACTCAGTGAAGCCCAGATCGCCAGGCTGGAGCGGGAGTTGGAACGTGGTCCACTGGCTCACGGCTGGGCGGACCAGCGGTGGACCTTGGCACGGATCAAGACGCTGATCGGCCGGTTCTTCCACGTCTCCTACACGGTCGAGGGCACCTGGCGGCTGCTGAAGCGCCACGGATGGAGCTGGCAGCAGCCCACCAGGCGCGCGATCGAGCGAGATGACGACGCGGTCGAGGTGTGGAAGAAGGAGACCTGGCCGCGGGTAAGAGCACCGTGGCGGAACGCGGGGCCTGGAGCGTCTTCGAGGACGAGGCCGGGCAGTCGATGACTCCGCCGCGCGCCAGGACCTGGGGCCGGATCGGCCAGACCCCGGTCGTGAGAGTGAGGGGCCGGGGCTCGGGGCGCGTGTCGATAGCGGGGATGGCCTGCTACAAGCCGGGCCAGCGATCCCGACTGATCTACGCGATCCGCGAGTACCGGGGCCGCAAGGACGAGCCGAAGGGCTTTGGCTGGCGCGACTTCCGCGACCTGATCGTCCGCGCTCGCCTCCAGCTCGGCGGACCGATCGTGCTGGTCTGGGACAACGTCCGCCTGCACCTGACGGTCGGCAAACGAGAGTTCATCGACGCGAACGCCGAGTGGCTCACCGTGTTCCAGCTGCCCACTTACGCCCCGGACCTCAACCCGACCGAGGGTGTCTGGTCGCTGGTCAAGCGGGACATCGGCAACCTCGCCGCGGCCGGCCTCGGCCAGATCACCCGCGCCGTGAAGCGCAAACTGAAGATGCTGCAGTACCGACCGGAGGCCATCGACGGCTGCCTCGCCGGCACCGACCTGGCCCTGGACCTGTGAGCGTCGGGTCGACGGCCCCGAAATTGGTCGAAGCCCAAAGCTGCTGGTCAGCTACGGTGGCGGCATGACTGACAGCCTGCCCGAGGACGTAGCCGACGTGCTTGACCTCGTCCTGAACCCGGACGAGCCTGTTCACGTCGCCCTCCGACGGCAACTGCCCCAACTCAGGGTGCAATCCCGCTGTGAGTGCGGTTGCGGCACTGCCTACTTCGACCTTGACGCCGACGCGGTGGAGCCCGCGCCAACGGGCCCCGGCACCGTCGTGGCTGCCGACGTACAACCGTTCACCGAAACCGGCGAGTGCCCTGGCGAGGTCCTGGTCTTCGCGCAAGGCGGCTACCTCTCATGGCTGGAGGTCTGCTCTTGGAGCGATGACGTCGAGGTGAGTCTCGCCGCGGCGCGGCGCTGGCTACAGCCATCGTCCTGAATCCGATCCGGTAACAGCCGGCGGTCTCGGACCCTGACGCCGTCACCCCGAGTCGACCGACATCACGAGTTCAAGTCCAGTTGCCACTACCGGAACTGCCGCGTATGGCAGCCTGTCCAGTCTGATACCGGAGCTCTCACCCGTCGCTTGGGGCGCCATAGGAACGGGTGTCGGTGCAGCCGTCGTCGTTTTCGTGCTAACCCTGCTTCGACGGCAAAGACGTGAGGCCCAAGAGATCGAGGCTGGTCGCGAGCGCGTACGTTCTGCTGAACGAAACCTTGAAGCCGCCTTGCGTACTGAGCGGTCGACTGGGTGCGGTCCGTCGCAGTCTCCGGAGACCTTCTGTTACCCCACCAATCCAGGGCTGACGAGGGGCAGGACGGGAACCTCCCTTCTGTCGAACCCACCCAAGGCGCTGAAGGACCAGCGCAGTCCGATGGGCCGTCTGGTGAGGCTGAGACCCGAGCACCTACGGTCCCGCCACGGTTGACGTTGCCTGAGCTGTGGACTGTGACCCATACGAGACTCGACCTTTACCACGACATCGCCACTGGTCAGGCGCGCAGCTCCTTCCGAAACGCACAAGCAGCAATGATCACCGGCTTTGTGCTGCTGATTGTCTTTGTGGCGGTGGCACTACAGGCGAGTACCACCGCGGGAAGCGTAGTAGCGGGCGGACTTGGCGCCGTCTCGGCAGCACTTTCTGGGTTCGTGGCCCGCACCTTCGTGAAGTCGCAGGAAACGGCCGCGGCTCACCTGCGGGCTTACTTCGATCAACCACTGGAGTTTTCCCGCTACCTCGCCGCTGAGCGTCTAATTGCGGACTCCGCACTCAGCGAGGAACAGCGGGCCGAGGCGCTGACCGCTCTGGTACAGGCGATGGTTACACCCCCGGCCGCGCCCATCGCCCCTGGCCAGGCGCCTGGGGCAGCAGGGCAAGCCAACCCCGGTAGACGGAGGCACACAGGGCTTTAAGAGCCCGCCTGCAGATCGAAGCCTGATCCCCACTGACCGCGAGTGGCCAGGCCCCGGCGGTCCCCGGGGGCCTGCGATTCCCCGGGGCCGCTGGTCACCGGCCGGTCACCGGAGAAGGGCGCGGTCGAGCCTGTACGGGGGAGCAGGCCCTGGACCGCATACGCGTTGCCAGTGTCGCCGCTCCGGCGAGCGCAGCCCGGGAGCGACACAGGGGCATCAGCGTGTATGACACCGTCGGTGAGGGCATTGTCTACCGGCTCGCCCCGGGCCTACGGTGCGCTGTTGGCAGAGGTGTTCTAGATCCCTAGGGAACCGGGGTCGTGCGGAGTCGGCGACTCCTCAGAAGTACCGAGGTCGCCATAGTTGCTCCGCCTCGTCCTTCCTCCTACGCGTTGGTCGTGGTCGGCGGCTGCGTCAAAGCGATCCTCGGAGGGCTCACGGACGACGACCTTCGTGAAAACCTGCTCTGCGCGGTCTGGGGTGAGCCGCATCGTGCCATACGGTCCTACCGCGTACCCGGTTCGGTGCCCGTGCAGATGCAGCTCTTCCACGGCCTGAAGGCCGGCGTCGACCTCCGGCACGTCATCCGGCGGGACGAGCGCGTGCAGTTCCTCCACCCAATGCCATCCGAGGTCGCGGAGCACGGTTTGAGCTTCCTCTTGCTCCCAGCCGCTTCGGGCCACAAGGCCGTGACGAGGGTCTGCCGCGAAGACCACGTCGGGGTTCGTCATCATCACACCGTCCCTCCGACCCGACCGGCGGCGTCCGGCGCTTGGGCGTCGCCGGTCTGTGCAGGCCAGGCTGCAAGCTGGAAACGTGCTGGCCGTTCTTCGTGCTTTCCGACTCGGCATTCGTCACCCGCCTTACCCAGGGTCGTGTGCATCCGGGTGAGGAATCGGTCGTACTGCTCGTGCCAGGTCACGGCCGATCCCGCCGTCGTGTAGGCGTCCTGCCTGGCGAAGGCGAGGGCCGCGATCTCGTATGCCAGGCCCTCATGCCTCGCCCAACAGGGTGGGATCACGTCCTGCGGTTGCCAGGCGTACCGCCCGTTCATCCAGCGGCACACGGAGTCGAGCCAGGCGGGCATCGGTTCGATCAACTCCGCCGACAGGGAACCGAGGTCCCACGGGGCGGGGCCGTCGACCACGGACTCTTCCGCGCTCCGCTCCGCGATGTACTCCAGTACCAAAGCGGGCGGCTCGGGGAAGGGCTCGAAGTGGGCCAGAGGATCCTTCATGCGGCAGCCGCTCCTTCACGGCCGGCCCACGCAGCGGCGTGGTCCTTGGCCTGGGTCGTCCTCTCGGCGGCCCGCCGGGTCCGCTCGGCTTCGTTGGCAGCTCGCAAGTCGCGGACGTGGCCCTCGATCTCGGACCAGGAATCCCAGGTCCACATGCCGTCGAGCCGGGTGACAATCGGCGGGAGGTTGTCCGCCAGGACCAAGGCGTGTCCCTCGGACAGGCCCCTGATCTCGTCTCCCCGAAGGACCGGTTCGAGCGCCATGTGCGTGGCCGTCGAGTGGCCGCCGCGGTCCCCGCCGGACGTGGTCTTCGTCGTGCGCTCTCGCTCGACCTGACCGCAGAGGTCAGACATGTCCTTCAGGAAGTCGGGGTCCTTGTCCCCCGGCAGGACGATGACGTTGTTGGTGAAGGCCGCCAGCTCCTTGGCGGTGTCCTCGCCGAAGCGGGCACGGGCCGACGCCCACGCCTGGAGGCCGTAGACCACCGTGATGCCACGGCCCCGGCCGTCGGCGACGCGTTGGCGGAGGGAGGGGATGGGCGCGATGTTCGGCGCTTCGTCCAACGCCGCGAGGAGAGCGGGGTCGAGCCGCCCGGCTGGGGAGGCGAGGGCGTGCGCCTCCGCGAGGTCCAGAAGGTCTTCGGCTATCGCGGTGGTCAGCGGTGCGACGCTGTTCACCTCCGAGTCCTTGCCGAGAAGGTAGAGCGTGCCGCCTGCGTTGAGAAACGTGTCGAAGTCCGTGGGGTCCTCTCCGTCTCCATGGAGGGCGTTGATCACCGACTGGTGCATGAAGGGTTCGAGGGCCGCGTCGAGGGTCGAGGCGGTGTTGCCGACGGTGCGGCTGTCGCCGGTGGTGGCCGTGCGGAGCATGTCCGCCCAGCCGGGGCCGGCGCCGGGGTGGGCGTCGAGGATGCCGAGGGGTGCCGGGTCGGTGAGCTTGCGGGCCCACTTCAGCACCCAGTCGAGGGTGGCGCCGTCGAGGGCGGCGGCGTGAAAGAAGGCGGCGAGGATCTTGGAAGCCTGCCCCTTGTAGAAGGCGCTGCCCTCGCTGGATTGCGCCGCGCTGTTGGGAGTGCGCGAGCCCGCGATGAACGCCTTGGCCCTCATCATCGCCACCTCCGTATCGGACGCGCCGTTGATCGGAGTCCACCGGAACTTCGGGAGGCTCGGAGCGATGTTCTGCGGGTCGAAGACCGCGACGGGGCGGCCACCCCGCTGCCGGGCGTCGAGGGTCAGTTCGACCAGGTCGGGCTTGGTCGAGGTGGCCAGGACTGGCCCGGCCCAGTTTCGGACGAGCGGTGCGAAGAACCGCAGCGTCTTTCCGCTGCCCATGGGACCGATGACCCGGCATGCCTTGTCGGCGCGGGACCACAGTTCGACGCCCTTTGGGCGTTGCGAGGTGCCCAGGGAATAGCCGAAATCCTGAGGATCGAGGGAGTGGTGCATGACGTGCTCCGGAACGAGTGGGCGACGAGGAGGAAGGTCAGCGAGCGGCGGAGTGGTCCTTCGCGAAGCTCACTTCTGATGCGCGGCCGGTGCGGCCGCCGTCGCTGGTGAGGGAAGGCCGGATCTCGGCGGCCCGCAGGACGGCCTTGGCTGACATCTGGCGCTTGAGCTGTCCCTTGCTCGCGAAACCGGCGTTGCGCCGTCCGCGGTTCAGCAGGAACCAGAGCATCACCAAGGCCACCGCGCACACGGCCGTCACGGCGTACAGGGCAAGGGAGATACCTCCGGGCATGATGTTCATTACTCAACCCTCCGGGCGACGCGGGCCACCAGGTAGCGCATGCGCCGGCCGCACAGCCGCGACATCGAAGCGTCGGGTCCGGCACAGCGCGGAGGCGCGGTATGGAAGGCGCTGTGCAGGTCCTCGGCAGCTCGCCAGATGTGGTTGACGGCCGTACGTACGCGCCCTCCGGCGGCGGAGTAGTCCCCGTGGTCCAGCACGAGGGCCAATTTCTTCGTGCGCCGGGCAAGGTCGAGCGCCTCGGCGTGCAGCTGGTCGATGTCCTGGCGCACCGCGCGTTCGTCGGCGGGAAGCGCGGTGTGATCTGTGGTGACGGTCATGTCGAGGGCTCATTCCGAATCTGCGTGGAAGGGGTCGGTGGCGGAGAAGTGGCGGTACTCGCTCATTCGGCGTCTGGGGAGGTGCTGGTCAAGTCGGTCATCGAGCCGGAGGAGAAGCACAGGTGCTGTTCGGCCTCTACCAGGAGGTGTTGGACGCCGGGGTAGATGACGTCGCCGACCTTCCACAGCGCGATCCCGCGACGTAGGCGCATGATGTGCTCGGCAGTCCACGACGGCAGGCCCAGCCGGGACACCGTCGCTTCTGCCTCGGATTTCTTCTGCGAGTAGATGACGATGGTGTCTGCCATCTTCAGTGCCGCTTGGGTCTCCGCGCTGTCGTCGATGTCCGAGAGGTGATGGACGATGAAGATGCAGCTCAGCCCGTAGCCACGAGCGAACTTCAGGAACTTCTCCAACAGGCCGGCGAGCTGGGGAGTTCCGAGGATGTGCCACGCCTCCTCGCAGACAAGGATGCGCTTGCGTTGGGTGTAGCGGTGGCAGCCCGATGCCGGGTTCGGTCCCAGTTCCCAAGCGCCGGAAGCCGTGTCGACCACGACGCGTCCGTGCGCACCTGGTTCCGTCCCGCACTCGCACAGCGGGCGCAGCCATACCTCTTCGAGGAAGACGCTGATGACGGCGACGAGGATGGTCATGGCGACGCCGCCGGACGGGACCTTGGTCAGGTCGAAGACGATCATGTCGGCATCGAGGTCGACGCCGAGGCTGGTCGGCCCGTCGAGCATGCCGGTGAGGTCTCCGGTCGCGTCCTGCTCACTGCCGCAGAGCCGGTCCAGGACGTAAGACGCCTCTAGGCCATCACAGAGGAGTTCGTCTCGAGTCCGCTGCTTGGCCTGGGCATCGGACTCTTCGGGCGAGCGGAGCGTGGCGGCGACGTCTGCGAGGACCGGCGTGCGGCCGAGGTCGCCCGCTCGCTGGTGAGCCCGGCGAATCGCGATGCGCAGTGCGGAGCCGGCGAACTCGTCCAAGGGCTTGCCGAGGCCGAGCTCGACGATCGTCCGCACCAGCTCGATCTGCCGCTTGCCCGCGATGGCGGGGTCCATGGGGTTGATGCACGAGGCACCGCGACCACTGCCGGGGGTGAACTTGACCGGGGCCTTGCCGGTCAGCGAGCGGCCGAGGGCGGCCCACTCACCCTCCTCCCGCTCCTTCTGCTCCTTGGTGTCCAGCACGACCACCTGACGGCCGAGGCGGATCTGCCGGGCGGTGTAGGTCTTGACGAGCGCCGACTTGCCCCTGCCCGTGTCGCCCACAACGAGCATGTTTCCGCCGGGCAAGCCGTCCCCGAACGCGCTGAACGGGCAGTAGATGAAGGCCTTGCCCGAGTACAGCTCCCTGCCGATGATCGCGCCCGCGGTGCCGAGGGTCGGGGGAGCGATGGGCAGGTACAGGGCTTGGCTGGTGGTGGTCTCCGTGTGGAGCGGGCGGCGCACCGTCTCGTACATCGGAGACAGCGGGGCCAGGTCGAGCAGCTCGGTCACTTGATGCCTCCGGCGAGGGGGAGAGTCGTGGCGAAGGCGCGAGCGTGTTCGAGGTCGAGCCATTCGATCCGGAGGTGGGCGTTGCGGGCACGGGAAGCGGTCGTGCGCTTCGTGCGCTCCAGTTCCGCCGCGCTGCGCGAGGAGATGGTGATGTAGCCAACGACGGCGGAGCCAGCCGCGCCCGAGGAGGCCAGGGCCATGCCCCGCGAACCGGTGGCGTCCGCCGCGATCCGGTCGCGCGGGTCGATGTTCTTGCCGCGCTGACGGTCGCGGTCCATCTCCGCCAGGTTGTTCGTGTCCTCGGCGAGCATCCGTTCCACGGCCTTGTCGTTCGGCTCCAGCTGCTGGGTGATGGCGATGGTGCGAATGACATCGGGCATCCCGATCAACAGGGGCGACAGGAAGTCAGGGCCCACGGGGGCTGTGGGCCACCCGACGACGGCTGCTGTGGCGTGGTACCAGCTGTCGGTGGAGCCTGCCGCCCGGGTGGCGACGTGGGCACCGCTGCGGACGTCGACGTTGCGCGGGAAGGCGTGCGCCTGCGGGAGGTCGGTGTCCCAGATGGCGTGGTCCGGGTCGTAGGAGTTGCGGATGAACGCTGTCATCCGGCCCTGGTCCAGGGGCGCGATCACCGAGAGGTCAGCGTCCTCAGCGCGTGACCACAGCTCGTCCAGGTAGGCGGCCATCGCGGCTGCGACCCCTTCGTCACCGGTGCCGCGAGCCGCGCCTTCGGCCGCCAGGTCCCGAGTGAACTTCGCGTGGATGGTGATGTAGTACCGGTGCTCCTCCGCCGAGGTGGACACAGCGTCGGCCAGTACGTCGTAGGAGTCCTTCAGCCACTGCGGCGCGTCCGCCGTCGCCGCCGACTCGTCGCGCTGCGCGATGAAGCGCTGGTGCGCGTAGGGGTCGGACTTCATCTGCCGGGCGAGGACTTGAACCCTCTTCACCGGATGCTCTTCGACGTTGCCGAAGGCGTCGAGGAGTTCGCCCCAGCGCTCCAGGGCGACGACCTGTTCACCGACTTCCTTGCCGCCGAGGCCGGGGGAACCGATCTCCAGCGTGGCCGTGACGCACCCGGCCTCCGGCTGGAGAACCACGACGGCCTTCTGCCCGCGCACCGTGACCGGCACCCAGGTCATGCCCGCGATGCCCTCGGGCTGGGCAAGAGCGGCGTCTGGCGGAGTCCCGTCACGGCCCACGCCGACCTCGAAGGCCGGGGAGACCCACACGCCGCCGGTACGGCGAAGCGCCGCGCGGCGGTAGCGGTTGATCCGCCACCACCGGTACAGCGTGCGCCGCTGGGCTGTGCCCTTCGGCCGGTACGGGGCATACACGATGACCAGGGCGAACAGGATCGGCAGGAAGAGGCAGGTCGCGGCAATGGCCGTCACACCGGTGAAGAGGTAGCCGAGCATGATGCCGGTGACCGCGCCGCCACCGAGAACGACCTGTTCGCCGAGGTCGCGGCGGCCCACCAGCCCTGTGGGGCGATGCTTTCCGAACTGATACGTACGAGTCGACATGGGACGTCACTGATCCTTGCTGGGGTTCGAACGTCCGGGTGCCTGGCCGCCCGGCGGCGGGGGCGTGACCGAAGGTCCGGGACCCGAGGTGGTTCCTGGTGAAGAGGAAGGGGTGGTGGGAGGCGGGGCCGGAGGGGAGGTCGCGGGTCCGGGAGCCGGTGACGAGTACCGCAGTGCCGTACCCGGGGCTCCGCTGGTACCCCGTGGGTGTCCGGACACGGCGCTGCTGCCGTCCGATGACGAGGGCGGAGGCGAGCTGATGACCGGGTCGGAGGTTGATCCTCCGGGACGAGCTGATGCCGGTGAACCGGACGCGTCGACCTGGTCGTCGCTGCTCTGCTGCCCTTCGGGCTGTTCGGCGCTGCCGCCATAGGCAGCGTCGGTGCCCCGTGTGCCGGGGGAACCCGAGGCCTTGCTCCTTGCCATGTCGGCGCCGGCCTTGGCCACGGCGGCCCCGGCGGCGACCGGCCCTGCCACGGCCGTTCCGCCGCCCATCGCGGCCCCGGCCGCCTTGCTGCCAGCCGCCTTGCTTCCAGCAGTCTTGGCGCTGCCGCCGACCAAGGAGTCCTGCATACGGGCTCCGATGGCGCGGTTGGCGTGCTGGCCGGGCCCGTCAATCGCGGCGGCCGGGCCCGAGGACTGGGCACTCTTGCGGGCGTGGTGGATCTGGGCCATCTCGTCGCCGAAGGCGGGTACCCACTTGTACAGCGTGGCGCTCGCGAAGACGGCGAGCAGGAGGATCAGCGCACCGACCAGTGTCTTGGAGACCTCGTCGGACATGCTGCCCGAGGTGTCGCTGAGGACCGCGCCGCCGAGTCCGAGCAGGGCGAAGAGAATCGGTTTGGTCAGGCCGATCGCGAAGATGGCGCCGAACCACTTCTTGCTCTTGTTCCACAGATCGCGGTCGACGAGACCGGCGTTCACGATGGGGCCGAGCGCGACGGCCACGTAGATGGCCGCGCTGCGGATCAGCAGCTCGATCCACATCAGCAGAGCGCCGAACATCATGATGAGGTTGACGATCAGCAGCTGCCCAACACCCGCCGTGGGGTTGGAGGCCATCGTCCTGAGGATGTTCTCCAGGAAGGGCCTGAAGTTCGAGGTCGCGTAGGGCTCGAACACGGCTGTGACCTCGTCAATGGCCTTCATCAGCAGAGCGATCGCACCCGGCGTCATCGCGTTGACCACGAACTGGAGGAGCAGGAAACCGATCGCCTCGGAGACCGCCGTGGTCACGTCGACTCCGCGGACTGCCCTCTTGGCCACGGCGATCAGCCACAGCGCCACGGTGAGCAGACTGGAGGCCGCGAAGATGATCGCGTACTGCTTCAGGAAGCCAGGTGACGTGAGGTCGATCTTCGTCGTGCTCTGAATCAGCTCCAGCATCTTGCGCAGAAACCAGAGATTTGCCTCGGTGAGCTTCTGGAGCAGGAAGCCCAGCGGATCGGAGGCGAAGTCGATAGCTGCCTTCGCCTCGCACACCATCGGGATGTAGCAGAAGGGATTGGCGACCGCAGAGGGCACAAACAGGAAGCCGATGATCACGTTGACCATGGCCACCGTCTGGAGGCGGCGGCGCCAGCGACTCGGGGTGCCCTGTTCGATGGTCAGCAGGCCGGGGGCGTCGTCACGCAGTCGCAGGCGCATTCCCGGAACCCCCCACATCAGAGAAGCGATCGGCCGGGTCCGCCTCCTGCATGGCCGGCGGCGAGGGCACGAGCGGTTCGGCCGGCGTGACGGCTGTCGTCTTCCAGGTGCCGTCCTCCCAGACCAGGTCCACGGTCATCCGGAGGAAGGCGACCTGCGGTCGCTGTGTCTCGTCCCCGCCTGCGATCCCGCCCACCGACGCGGTCCACACCTCAATGCTCGCGGCCTGGTCGGAGTAGGAGATCGAGCGGGTGGCGAGCGCAGCCGTCCGCGTGATCAGTTCGCTGCCGTCGGCGGTCATGCCGTCAGCTCCGACTCCGCGGTTCTCCATGACCAGGCGCGCTGTCGAGTCCGTGTCTGACGTGACCGCGGCCAGCACGCGCGCCGCTGCGGTCGCCCTCAGCATCCGGTGCCGCCAGTCCTCGCTGACGAAGAACCGGGGATCGCCGTAGAGCATGGTGGCGCTCACAGCGGCGGCACGGGCGTCTCGCTCGTTGCGCGCGTATGAGGCCGGGAATCCGTCCTGACCGGACGAACCGCTCAGGACGGGGTCTTCCGCAGCGGCCGGAACGTAATCGGAGAAGTCGCCCGGAACGTTGGACGCCTGGCGAGCGTCGATCGGCGCGAACGGACCGCTCGTGCTCGAACTGTCCTTCAGCTTCCAGTCGTTGGCTTCCCAGGAGAGTGAGACCGTTACCGCCTGGAAGCCTGCCTTGGGCGTCGCGTGCCCGGCCGTGCTGCCGCGAACGGTCGTCGTCCACAGCCGGACCATGGCCCTCCGAGAGTCGAAGCCCAGGATGCGAGCCGAGAGGACGCCGGTACGGGAGATGGCCTTCCTGGCGAAGACCTTGGACGTATCGCCCCGCAGTGCGGCGACCGCTTGACCGGCAGCGTGGTCAGCTTTCTTCATCGCGGCATCGGCGGTGCCCTCGGCCGCCATCATCGACACGGCGCGGTGCCGAGCGCCTTTGTCCGTCAGGAAGACGGAACTGCCACTGACCATGATGTAGTTGGCCGCTGCCGCCTTCGCGCCGGCCTGCGTGTGCGGGTATCCCACGGGGACGCCGTGCGCCTCATGTACGCCCTCCCCGGCCGCCTGCGGTGCCGAGAGAGCGGGTGCTGACCGGGCGGGAGCGGGGGGAGCCGGGTTACCGGTGGCCAGGCTGACGATCACCCCGGCCGCAGTGACTGCCGCCGCACCGCCGACGGCGATACCCCAGAGCTTCGCCGATGGCCTGCGGGCCTCGGCCGCCTTGGTGGGGGGCGTGTTCCTCCTTCGGGATCGGGAAGCCACGGTCACACACCCATGCCGTACGTGATGGTGAAGATGGTGCCGAAGGAGGCCACGAGGAAGACGCAGGCCAGGCCACCGACCATCATGCCCTTGCCGCGCGAACTGTCCATCGTGCTGTGGCCTTCACCGAACCATCCCTTCGACTTGCCGACCCCCGCCAGGAAGGCGCCAGCGCCGACAACGAGGACAACAGCCGCGATGACGCCGAGGATCACCTTCGCCGTGCCGCCGAGCTTCCCGAACGGGCCCCAGTCCGGCTTCACACCGGACACGACATCGGCACCGGCAGCGAGCGTCGTTTGCACGGAGGGGTCGGTGGTGGCCGACAGGAGGTTATGCATGGTCAGTCCCTTGGTTATTTGGTAACTAATGGGATAGTTGGGGGGATTAGCCGATGTGTCGCATCGCGACGATCTGCGGCTTCCAGTAGCTGAGCGGCTTGATGCGCACCTGGGTACCGGTGCGCGGGGCGTCGATCACCTGGCCGTCGCCGATGTACATGCCGACGTGTTCGGGGCCCGCGCTGCCTGGGACGCTGAACAGCAGGTCACCGGCAGCTAGCTGGGAAACGCTCTTCACCGCGGTCCCGGCATGGACCTGGTCGTAGGTGACCCGAGGAAGGTTCACGCCCGCCTTGCCCCAGGCCATCTTGGTGAGCGACGAGCAGTCGCATCCGCCCACGCCCTTGTACGGCATGACGCAACTGCCGCCCCACCGGTACCAGGAGCCCAGGGCCGTCTTCGCGGCAAGGACCGCACGAGCGGCGCCTTTGCCGGCCAGAGCGTCCGGGCGGACGGCGTCTGCCCATTTCGAGGCCAACGCCCGGATGTTCCGCACGTAGTTGCGGGTTTCGGGGTACGGGGGGATACCTCCGAACTTGATGACCGCCCCGCCGCCTGCGTTGAACGCGGCGAGCATGTTCTCCGTCGAGTCGCCTGGCACGTCCTTGACCTCGTTGGCCAAGGTGCAGTCGTACGCGCTTTGTGCGGCGATGGCGTCGGCCGGGTTACGGATGTCCTTGACCCCGTCCCCGTCACCGTCCTTGCCGTGCTGGGCCCAGGTCGCGGGCATGAACTGAGCGATTCCGCGGGCCCCGACCGGCGAGGTCTGGCCCGAGTCGAAGCCGCTCTCGGTGTAGAGCTGAGCCGCCAGGAGCGAGGCCGTAACCTGCGGGCACTCGCCCGCGTGCTGGTTGATGAGTTCGCGCAGCCATCCGGGAACGGGTGCGTCCGTCGTGATACCGCCACCGGGGCCGGTCTTCTGCGCGGAGGCGCTTTCGGCCCCGCCGAACGTGGTCAGCAGAGCGACACCCGAGGCGAGGGCGGCCATGATGAAGCCCAGGCCAGCCTGTGTTCCCTTGTTCATCGCTGCCCTGTCAAGCCAAGGGCAGGGCGGTGACGCGCCAGCCCTTGGTGGTGTGCTCCAGGCGTAGAGCGAGGTGTTCGCTGCTGTGACGCGCGAGCCCGGACTTGGCGGTTGTCGTGACGGTGTAGCCCACTCGGACGAGCGCGGACGACCCCGTCACCGCCTGTGCGCCGTCGGGGACCACGACAGAGACGATCTTGGCTGTCTGTTGGGCCTTCTCGGCTCGCAGCGCGGCCCACATGGTGTCTTGACTCGGTCGCTTTTGGCCAAGGAGACCAGCGAGTTCACCTGCTGCGAGCCGGGCTGCCCGAGCGCCGGCATCAGCGTACGAGCCGTCCTTGCCGTCGCGTGCGTCGTGCTCGGCGTAGGAGATGGTGAAGGCCCGGGCCGTGCGCTCGATGTTCCTCGTCAAAGCGGTACTCGAGGATGACGCAGGGCTTGTCACCTGTGGCGAACCTGACCCGGTGCCGCCCGCCGAGACTGAGGGCGGATGTGTAGTCGCGCTGACGGGTTTGGACGGGCCGACTGTCGAGCTTGAGCACCCTGTTGACAGAGCGGCCGCGAAAGCTGCCACAGCCATTGCCGAAGGTATAGGTATAAAACGCTTGGAACGAGGCATGTGAGGACCACGAGCTTCCATGGGAAGGAGAGGGAAGGGTCAGGTGGCGTAGAACGCGTGGGCTGAGCTGCACTTCACGGGGCGTGCATTGCCCTTCTGCACACAGACCTTGATCTTGTGAGTGCCCTCGAACAGAACGGGGGTCTTCCACGAGCAACTGTCGTTGTTGTAGCCGTCCGTGGTGGTGGTGAGCAGTCGGCCGTCGTTCGCGAAGATCTGGACTACCGCCTTGTAACCGTCCGTCTTGATGTCACATGCGCTGACCTGGCCGTTGACGCTGTTGTAAAAGCCCTGCCCGCCGCCGCCAGTGGAGCGCCAAGGGCCGGAACTCGCGGAGGCGGAGCCGGCGGACAAGGCGGTGGCGACGAGCGCGCCACCCAGAGCGATGGGCATGGTGCGCGTGAAAAGGCGGGATGTCAGCACGAAGCTGCTCCTTAGGAAGATTGGTTTCATGAGGCGGTCGAGCTGCCGCGACCGAAGGCCCGCAACTAAGCGGCGAGGTAGCGGGTGTTGCGGCCCCGAGAGGCACGAGAAGGGCCGCAACACCCCCTTCGCAGGAGGAGGGGGATTTACTCCTGCGGCTGATACCGGCGTCTGCCGGAGAATTCGAGGAAGAGATCGGAACCCTCTCGGTCCCATCTGCGATGATTCTTATGCACGCTCACTGGGCCGATACTCAGTCGACCGGCGTGGATCTCCGATTTCTCATATCAAGGCCATCAACCCCTACATTCGGAAAGGTGAGGTTCAACAACGGAACCTCCGTCGGCCGAGAATGCCCTTGGCGCCGACCGTGCCCAAATCCTTGCAGGGGTCCGCGGACAACTCGAATCAGCAGAAACTTGGAACCAACACCCTGGAATTATGTTCCGACTTCTGCGACCGCGAGACCATTTCGGCGACACGGTGTAGTGGGAAACCGGGTTGACCCACGACCGCCGAGGCGTCCCAGTTCACCTGGTCGACTACTCAACTTGATTGGGTGATATCGGGTAGCGTGGGCCCGGTCACCTGCGCCGATGGCCGCCGACCCATATGGGCCGGGCCTCGGTGTGCATGCTGTGACCGGCAGAGAGGCTGTCGTCCGACTGAACGGCGATGGGCGGGGCCGATAGGCCACGGGCCGGGCCGGACGATCAAGGGGACCAGCGATGGATGTCAAGGAAAGCTTGCGCCGCTATGGGCTTCGCCCCGTCGGCGCGGATCTCGACGAGGTCCGTGCACTCCTCAGAGAGCACACGGCGCGTGAGCAACGCGCCCAGGGCGAGGGCGACACCGAGCTGATGAGGCTCTGCTGCTTCCAGCTGTTCAACAGCGGCGACGTCGACGACGTGCTCCTGGTTTGGAGTGCGAAGCAAGCTAGCTTCGACGCAGCGTGCTCGATCGACATCGAATTCCTGCTTGGACACGGGCTCGACGCGACGAAGGCCCACCTCTCGGCCAACCGTGCACCTGCTGCTGCGGCGGCGCTGGATCGACTGCGCGAGCTCGAGGCGGACGGCGAATTCGAGAGCTTTTCAGTGGAGGAGCGCTCTGCCTCCTACGACCGGTACTACGGCGACTGACGATTCTGCAGCGCAGCACCGCTCAGTCGTCCGAATTTGAGCGTGCCCAACTGGCCCATGTTGGCGACATGCGGTTCTGTACGGACAGCGAAGTCTCTGGTTGCCAAGAGTGATCCCTTGTCTCTCACGCGGTTCGCCCGGCCCAGAACCAGCGGCGTTGGCAAGGTTGGCCCTTGTGTTGCGATCCCGCTCCGGAAGCAACTGCGCCAGGATGCGACACAAACCAGCCACACCCAAAGAATGCGGTGGACACGCGCAACCCCTTGTGCCACAACTTCGTTCACATCAAAACGAGTTGATGCCTCTCAGCGTGACGGAGGGAAATATGTCCACGCCCCCGCCCCAGCTGCCCGGCAACGCCACAGGGCAGCAGGGCAGCAGCCATCAGCAAAACAACGGTTCGCCGAGCCAGCCGTCCGCTGCGGGGCCGGCGGGGCATGGCAACGCACCCTTGATTCCCGGCCAGCAGCCAGGAAACCCCCACGTATGGGTAGCGCCACCCGTCGATCCCGCTCTGGAAGCCAACGAGATCTCACGGAGATCGGCTCAAGAAGCACGTGAGATCGGAAAGGGAGGGCTCCGGATCGGGCGCGTTACGGCAGTGATCGGCGCACTGGCGGTCGTAGCCACCACTGTTCAGACTGGCCCAGCCATCCTGGACTACCTAAGGGAGCGCGACAAGGATAAGGCGGAGGAGAAGGTCGAGAAAGGCTCCCCCGTAACCATCTCTTCGGGAGAGTCATACTACGGCCCAGGCTGGTTCGCCACAGACTCCGACCAGGGCGCGAAACACGAAGGTGCTCTTTTCGATCAGGTAGGGACTAACCCCGATGCACCCTCGTGGGAGTGGCTCTGGACTCGTTGGTCAGCGCTCAATTCAGTCGGTACTTCAGTCAATATCGTCGGCAAGCACAAGAACACGGTCCTCATCCAGGGGGTCGAAATCTCTCGCCTGAAATGTTCGGAGCCCGCCAGAAGCTCTTTGATTCGCAACCCTCCGATCGGGGATGGTGGGAGCTTCGCGAATCCCGCCTATTGGGCCTTTAACGTAGAGGCGGTCCGGCCTGTCCCTCACGCTCTCACCGAGAACGACCTCGTCGGCGATCTCAAGCCCATGGACCTTGCACTTGAACAAGGAGACCAGCGAGAGGTGGTCATCAGGTTCTTCGCTTCAAAGAAATCATGCTCTTTTGAAGCGCATTTGGTCATCTCTTCAAACGGGAAAAAGTACAAGGAACGACTTCCCGCCCCCTGGGGCAGCAACGTATTCCGAGTAACTGCACCCCCCTCCAACCTTTCGTACGCGAACACGTTCGTGACAGGAGACTCCGTCATGCGCGTCCCCGCCGAGGCAATTTCCTGGGATGATCACAACCGGCCCGAATATTCTGGGCCGCTAGGCTAATTGAGGGCCACGGACGTTCAGTACGAGCCGGTGCCTCTCATTCCATGTCCTGGCGGTGCCATTCGGGCCCACCGTGCCAGTGAATATTGATGACGTGCGACTCAGGGGCATCCGCCAGCAGCGTCGGCATCTGGTCGATGAACGCCTGGAGCGCCTCCTCGGTGACCGTTCCTGGGATCTCAACGTGCATCCGGTAATCCAATGTGCTCAGCCTGATTACCTGGTGTCCGGGGGGTAGTTCGGACACTTTCTTGTGTCGTTGGAAGCGGCTGCGGATGAACTGGTAGGCGCTTTCTCCTGCCGCGGACGCCAGAGCCTGCAAGAACGGTGCGGCAATCACGCCACCGACTGCCGTTGCCACCCAGAGGAGTATCTCCGGGGCTGGGGTCACTCCGTCGTCGGGGCCTGGCCTGCGCCGAATGGGCAGGCCTCGGTCAACGAGGCAGCAAGGATTGCCCTCAGGGGTGGCCAGAGAGATCCAGTCCCGCTCCTCATCCTGTAGGAGGTCGAACAGAATGAGGGGCATGTCTTGATCCTCGCCGCCCCGGGTCGGTACGGCGCCCCCTACGTACCTATGTTCCGGATCGGCGCAGCTGCGCCACTCCTGCCATGCCATGTGCGGACCCCCTAGCTCAGAGAAGCAGGCCCGGGTGCCGGTGTCCACCTTCCCGAAGCCGCCCTGCCTCGACGGTAGGCACTCACGTCGAGCGATGCAGGAGCGTGAGAGGGCGAACTGCAACAACACGAGGAGGACGCACGACAGGGCCCGGGCCGCGATCGTCTTGAGGCGGTCGCTTCCCGGGCCTGCCTCAGCCCTTGCAGATGCACTCCGGCGGTGTGTCCTTGACGTGGACGACGATGATCGTCACACGGACATCAGCCGGGGGCTGGGGTGTAGTCGTTGGGGCCGGTATCTCACGACCGGTAGGCCTTCACGGCGAGCGGCTGCACCCTTCGCAGCCACAACGCACAGCCTGATGAGCTCTAGCCCTCGATGCCGAGCGCCGTGTCCGGCCTGCACTTCGAACACGCCGGCACGTGGTTCCGTAGCGCGTCGACAGCCTGTGCTCTGGTCACGGACTTCGTCCTCCTGCCCGTGTCCCAGCACCCGCCGGCGTGCACGGCGACGATGTTGTTGCGGTCTAGGCCGCGCTCGATCAGCCACTCGGGCGGCGGCGGACGCCGTTCTGCACCGACGCGCCGCTCAGCCTCTCGGGCTTCCTCGGTGGCGATCCACCTGCGGGTGCGGGCCAGGTCGCGCTCCTGCACGCGTGCCAGGAAGTGGAGCAGCGCGAGTCGCGACGCCCCAGAATCGTTCATGCGTTCTATTCTAGGATCGGTGCGCCCCGTGGTCATCTGCACCCCCCCGGGAGGAGTCGGAATGAATGGCGAGGAGGCCGCCCACAAGCTGGGCGTCGACCTGGCTTCCCTCTCCCCTGCCCCTCCCGCGCCCCGCTTCGCCCAGACCTGGGCGCGGATGCAGCAGGAGCCGCCCTGTTCATCTTGCGGTCTGCCCTCCCGTACCAGCGGCGTGATCCACGACGTGGCTCACGGGTCCCGCTGGTTCGACCGATGCCGGGAGTGCTTCCTCGCGACGCCGCCGACGCTGCGTGTGCCGCTGGCGCAGTTCCTCGACGAGCTGGGTGAGGTCGCGGCCGCCGTGCAGCTGCCGCTGCGGACCTACACCGACGAGATCGGGTGGGGCGATGAGTGGCGTGGACGGTGAGGGGTCCACCTAATCCTGACGGCGGGCCGCCGGGTGATGATGCACGGCTGGTGGGGTAGGCGGCACACGACCGAACGCCAGTACCGGTCATGGATCGGCCGAGCGCGCGATGAGGGCGAGCGGGTGGCCGGAGGGTTCGAAGGTCAGCCGCCGGCCACGAGCCTCGGGTGGCGAGCAGCCTCTTCACGCCTGCCTCGACCTGGTGCCGCGGGGTGCCCTGCTCCCGAAGGCGGTGTCCTATGTGGTGAAGCGCAGGTGCTCGATTGCTACGCCGAGCCACGGCGCGGCTGGGCTGGAGAGGAGAACCGGCGCACACACCGTGTACGAGAGCACGACCTGGGGTTGCCTCACGGTGACCTCTGACAGGAGGGCATGGTCGAACGGCAACCAGGTGGCCGCCCCGGACGGCCTGAGTCGTACTCCGGTGGAGGTGAGGACTACCCGGGCCACAGTGCGATCGCGCCACTGCGGGGCTGCGGCGTCTTCCGCCTCCTGTCGCCGCCGGGCGTCGAGTCGGTTGTTGGATATCCACCGCCGGCCGAAGGTGGGGTGGTTCTCGAAGTACCCGGCCGACAGTGGGTAGGCGATCTGGGTCCCGTAGAACCGGGCGGCCGAGCACGTCACGTCCGCGAAGGCGACTTCTCCGTCTGCAAGAGGAAGGTCGTCCACCTGGACCGGGTCGAGTTCGCCGCCCCTCTGGAGATGGGAGGCGAGCGCGGACGCTGCATGTACGGTGTCGGGTTGGGCCGCGTCTTCCGCTCGGCCCGTTCGGCGAAGCCACATAGTCATTCCTTCCTGATCAAGCGGCCTGCCACGGCCTCCCGCGGTTCTTACCGCGGGAGGCCGTGACGGCACCCCATGAGATGAGATCACCAGAGGGCACTGGAGGCTGCGGCGGGAGTCGTCGCCGCGGCCTCCTCCTCTTCCTTCAGCCGAGCCAGCAGCACGCCCAAGCGGTCATTGCTGATCGGTTGATGCGCGCGGACCGCCTCCTTCACGGCGTCACGGCTGATCCGTCCGGCTTCCTCGGAAGCAGCCCGCGCGATCGGCAGCAGGTCCGTCAGCCACTGGTCGTCCGTCTCCCGGTCGGGCAGGAGCTCGGCACCGTCCGGGACAGGCGACTGTGCGCCGTCCGCCGGGGCAAGGGGCGCTGCCGGGATGGAGGACTCGGCCGCCGCAGTGGTCGCCATCGCTGTCCGCCGGTCCGTCGAGTCGAAGGACCGTCCGGCCAGGTCACACGGATCTTGATCCTCGTCGTCCGCTTCTGCGGACGGATTCGTGCTTGGCTCATCCGCAGGAAGGCCACCGATTCCATCCTCCTTGCGTTTCCGCAGGTCAACAGGGTGGTCGGCAGAACGTTCCACCGCGGACGGACCAGCGGGGAGGCTTCGTGCCTCGGCCGTCACTGTCGCCTCCAGTGCGCTGGGTTTCGGCTGGGCCGCGATCCTTTCGGGCGGAGGTACCTCTTGCTGGACCGGTCCCGGACCGTTGTCCCCGCCGTCCGGGACCGACAGCTCGGCGGTCCGCGCCATCAAGATGTAGAGGTGCACGGAGCCTGCCAGCGCAAGCGGCGCGAGCGTCGACAGCACGCCGACGACGCTGTCCGCGAGGTGCAGCGCGGACCGTCCGGCCTGCGGACCGACGTTCAGCGTGATGGCATGGAGGGCGTTCGCGCCGAGACTCGCCCCGGTCGCCGCAAGGAAGAGAAACCAGGCGTACAGCCGAGCGGCGAATCGCTGGTGGCGAAGGAGCACGATCGCTCGAACGCCGTACGCGATGAACCCGTCGATGAACACCGGGAACAGGTAGCTCAGGCTCCCCCGCGCGTGGATCGCGATGGCGATCTGCCGCAACGCGTCGTAGGAGAACGCGAAGCCGGCCGCCCCGAGCAAGATGATCGCGGAGCGGTCCCAGGCCGTCATTCCGCGAAGGCTGTAGGCCCCCTGCGGATCGGTTGCCGTCGCCTCTATGTGCGCGCGAGA
Organism: Streptomyces sp. NPDC050546; assembly: GCF_044457425.1. Lineage (NCBI taxonomy): Bacteria > Bacillati > Actinomycetota > Actinomycetes > Kitasatosporales > Streptomycetaceae > Streptomyces > Streptomyces sp. NPDC050546. The sequence continues at coordinate 453,259 of NZ_JBITGX010000005.1, read as the reverse complement.
CATCAGAGGTCGTCTCCCTCGCGCGGGTCGATCGACTGCCAAGCGGGGGTCTGGGAGAGCAGCTGTCCGAGCTGTTCCAAGGACGTCACATGGTGCACATGCTGGCTTGGGCAGCTCACGCACGACACACGCAGCAGGATGCGCTCCGTGCCGCCCTGGTCGGTGAAGTACAGCTCCAGGTGCTGGCCGCCTACGGTGTCGAGCGAGGCGCAGGCTTGCAGGTGTTCTTCGAAGGAGAGGAGCCCCAGTACCTCCCAGTCGAGCGTGACGGCCGCATCGCCCAGGAGACGACGCGCGTACTTCGACGCTGCCGTGATGGACCTGGGCCCCCAAGTACGGAAGGCGTCTTCCCGCGAGGCAGTGCGCCGCCTTTCGACGGCCGTGAGGTGCTTGGCCGCAGCGAACATGATCGGGTGACTCATCGAGGGCCTTCCGAGATGGTGCAGGTGCGGTTCAGGCCGCCGGACTCGTTGGCGATGCGGAGCAGGACATCGGCGTGGCACGGCGCATCGAGAGGGCAGGTGCACATCAGGTCGATCCCGCGCAGATCGCGGGCGAATCGGGTCGCGTAGAAGCGGCCTACAGCGCCGCGAAGCATTTCAGCGAACAGGTCCACTGTCTCTGCCGAGTCCATCGGGATGCTTTGGAGAGACGGTCCGGGGTCTCCAACCCGGAAGGGGTTCGCGTACCAGCTGCGGGGGCCGACGTATACACAGGTTGTGGACAAGGCTGCGGCGTCGCGCCGTGCTCCGCGAAGACGGGTTGGCATCAGGCGGCCCTCCCGCCACGCCGCCGGTCAACGCCGATCATCGGCACAAGGGTGGTCACCATCTCGGCCAGGCGACTCGCCACCCGAGCCCCGACGAAATCGCTTAGGTCGGGACCATTGTCGTCGCGGGCAGGCAGGTTGGATGTGATGATCGTCGGCAAGCAGTGGTTGTACCTGTAGTTGATGAGCCGATAGGTCACTTCCTCGGTCCACTCCGAGGTCTTCGCCGTGCCGAGGTCATCGAGCAGCAGGTACTGCACCTCACTGAGCCGCCGAAGCTCCCTTTCCGACGAACCCACTACGTGTGAGGGGCGCAGGTTTCCGTACATGTCTGCAGAGTTGACGGCGATCAGCTCGTACCGGTCCGGTCCGCCGGCCGCGATCCTCCGCAACGCGCCGTACGCCTGGTGTGTCTTGCCCGTCCCCGTGAGACCGGTAAGAAGCAGAGCACCGGCACTGGCGTCGTCCCCGAGAGCGCGATCAGCCCATGCGGTGACCTCCGGCATCGTCGCTTCAGCGTCGCGGAACCGGGGAGGGGTGGCGGTCTGCCAGCGATTCAGCGCGTAGTCGGCCCGAGCGCGGCGGTGCCACTCACGGTCGCCCGGGTTTCTTTCCGGTGACTCCTCGGCAGGGCTGTCGGGCACGAGCTGAATTCCTTTCGCAGCGAGTATTCGTTCCATGGCGCGCATTGACTTGGCGCTGCCCGCACGCTCCGGCTCTGCCATGATCAAAATCCGTTCTGGTAAGCACTTGGCTCTGAGTTCTGAAATGACGCCCAGCCTGAGGTCTGCCTATGCAGCGGCACAACGTTGCTCTGGGGTCCCGCCGTTGGGGCGTGCGAGGGGAGGTCAGCCCAGATACGCAGCAGGTAGCGGGCTGACTGGGGAGGCCGGTCGGTGTTCCACCGGCGCGCGACCATTTCGACCAATCGTTCATGCCCCCAACGGGCTGTGAGAGCTGTTACCCGATCCCATTCCGATTCGTTCAGCCGCCAGCCGACGAGCATTCCGGCACTTGTTATGGCTGTTACCAGGTCCTTGGCGCCATCGGGGACCTTCACCGAATCCTGATGCGCTGGGGGCTTCTCTCGGCCTGAGGTAAGCAAGCTAGCTTGCTTATTGGTGGTGGTAATACTCCCGTAGGGAGTATTACCACCACGCGTGCGCGAGGAAGAATATTCTGGATTGCCGTGCGTCAACTTCCCACTTGCAGCCGTTGAAGGGGAGTTTGCGGACGTGACTTCCAAGAACCTTTTTCCTTCTTCTACCGCTTCGGGGGGTCGAGTTGGAAGTTTCGCGTTCTTGTTGAAGAGGAGTATCGAGTAACTGTTGGGGTTCGAGGCGCCTCCTCCGCGTTCGTGGCTCAGTTCGCCGAGCGCCGTCAGTTCTCCGAGGCACTTAGTTATCGAGCGTGTGGTGAGGCGGGTGAGACTGGATATTTTTTCCAGGGTCAGTGTGGCCCTTCCCTTGTCGTCGGCCTCGCGGGCGAGAGCGAGCATGACCAGCCGCGAGCCCCTGCACGACCGGGACATTGACCAGACCAGTTCGGTCGCTATATCGCTCATCAGTAACTTCCGTCAGCTATCGCTATGCGGCGGACAGGGGACAGTCCGAAGGAGTGATCATCTTCCGGGATGTACCCGTTCTGATGAGGTTCGGGAGTGAGATACAAGGTCCCGGTGGGGAGATGGAAATCATGGGCAATGCGCCAGTCGGCGGTGTTGCAGAATTTCCGCCTTATCATGCCCGCCGCCATTCTTTCGGTCCGGCGGTCGACGAGAATGCGATAGAAGTCGGGTTCGAAGAGGTGGGTAACAGACCTGCGCTCCGGATACACGCGGACAAGTACTGCTGTGGGGGCTATATTCCGGATCGCCGTGCTGAGGTTTGTGCACGACGAAGCGGAGGCATCGTCCTGGAACATGAAGGGCTCCCGGAATCACAAGGGATTCCTTGCGAGAAGAATTTTTCCCTGTGGGGGCGTGTCAGGCAGCGTCACTGCTGTGAGCAGGAATGGCTGCGGCTGAGCTGGACTCGTACTTCTTCCGGTGGCGTCGCGCGAGTTTCAATAGGTATTCGTGCGTGACGCCGAGCCCTCGTGCTACAGCGGACGGTTCGAGTGACGGGTCTGCGTCGAACTGGGCAATCACAGCTTTCCGCTCGGCCTCGGTAAGAATCGCAGTGCAGCCATGAAGGGCTCTCTGGACCGACTCCGTGTTCAGCCGCTGCTGCCACGCTGCGCGCAGTGTGTACCGCTCTGATGCTAGGAGGCCGGCTCGAATACCGAACTCGTCATCGTCGCCGAGAGATTCGACCAGGCACCGGGACGCCACAGCCAGTGGGCATGATGCGCAGAGATTGCGTGGCCGGTTGAGGGCAGTGCCCAGCTTGTTCTTCACGATTTCATGATCTTCGCGGGGTCCATCCCCGGGAGGGAAGAAGATGTCGATGTCCTGATTGGAGCATTTGGCTTCTTCCGCCCAGTGCTTCCCGGGGGCTTTCTTCGACTCTTCTATGAGAGGAGACCAATCTCCCCGATGTGCAGCCTCGATGAGACCGCGTATGTCAGTGCTCATTTGTGTCTCACGATGTTTACAGCGTCAAGCGCCTTCGCGCGCCTGCACGCACGAGGAGTTCAGAAACGCTTGCGCGACCGCTTGGAAGGCTGAAGTGAAAGCAAGGCAGACTCGCGTTGCTTCTCGGTATCCGTGCCGGGGTTGACGAAATGCATATCCGAAATGGCGCGGAGGTCCTCCTCCGTAAACTGAACGAACTTCCCGAGCTTCCGGTGAGGAAGCGTTGAAATTCGTTCGCGCAGCCACTTTTCCGGAATGTTCAGCCTCTCGGCCGCTTCGCTGTATCCGAGATGGAGACGCTTGTCGTCCGGTTCTGACGGTCGGCTACTCAGCAGCGCATCGATGCCGCCCGCGTGAGCCAGCAGGTTCATCACGGCTGCGAGCCCTTGCAGTTCGGTGGGCCCGAGGGCGGCAGCCGGGCTCGCGCTCGCCGGTGCCAAGGCCGACATCACGTTCCCAGCCCACGCAGCTGAGCTGTCCGCAGGTCGAACGCATGGCCGCCGGAGGCTGCCCAGCCGGCCTGCGGGAACGAGCGGATGATCCACCGCGCCATGGTCAACGCCTTCGCTCGGGGCACGGAAAGGGCCTGCCCGCGGTCGCTGACGGCGGTGAGTCCCAGGTGGGGCCACAGGGTCCGAGGGCCGTGGAGGCGAACCTGTACGACGGCGGCCTCGGCGGGCAGCATCGATGCAAGCTGCGCGGCCAACCGTTCATCCGGTCCCGAGGCAGACTTCGCATTCGGGTTGCAGTCCGCAGTAGGGGACATGCGACACTCCTCTATGTGGTACGCCACTCCGTCGTGCCGTGCGAAAGGACACGGAGTGGCTGTGCGAGTGATCTTGAGTCCCTGTTGGGGCAGCGGATCACGAGCTGTCTGGCGTCCGAGAGGTGCGAACTCTCGGACGCCGATGGCGTTTTGAGGGGAAGAGACGCGCACGAGTCACGTGCCGCTTCTCCTCGCCACCGGGCTGGTCCCCGGAGGAACCAACAGGTGGACGAAGGCGGAGAGGGGTGCGAACCCCCTCGTTTTTCGCTAGTCTGAAGCTATCTTGGTTCTCGCGAAAAGTCAACAAGCCGAGGTTTTCTCGGTTCATCAAAAAAACGAGGTCTGATGCCAGCTCGCCGCTTCGATAGAGCCCGTGTGCGCGCGGTACGTCGAGCCGCCGAGATCTCGCAGTCCGACGTGGCATCCGCCCTCGGCATTGCGGATTCGACGGTGGCTGGGTGGGAGCTGGGCTCGTCCGAGCCGGACCAGGAGAAGCTGCCTGCCCTTGCCAAGGTTCTCGAACAGCCGTTGGACGATCTGTTCCCCCGCCATGGATTGCCCGACCTCACCGACCTGCGGTGCGACGCCGGCCTCTACCGGTACGAGACGGCAAGGGTCATCGGTACCAAGAGCGATGGTCCGGTGGCCGGCGCGGAACAGGGGGTACGGCCCCTCAAGGCCAAGTACCTTGAAGCGCTGGCCAGCGAGTACGGGGTGACTGAGGACGAGCTGAGGCGAGCGCAGGAACGGTCAGCTGCCAAGGCTCGTGGCGAAGAGGCTACGGACGAGGCTGCTGTCGTCACGCCGGCCGAGCAGTCGCCCCGAACACTCGCCGAAAAGATCACTCTCCTCCTCGAACGCTCATACTCGGCGGGTGCTACACCGAGGGACGAGGAGATCGCAGAGGCGGTGAACGCCTACGCAGGGGTGCAGGTCGTCACAGCCGACAAGGTCACGGCCTTGCGAACGGGTGCCGAAGCAGCTGCCGCCCCGGTGGTCCTGGAAGGTCTTGCCGACTTCTTTGGCGTCTCGCGTCTGTATTTCGAGCCGGACGACTTCGTTGCTCGGCAGGTCTACGAAGGACTTCGTCTGATGTCGGCGACCAAGAAGGGGAAGGTGGGCCGCGTCCGGGCCCGCGGTCTGGGCCCGGAAGGGCTGCCAGCAGATGTCCTCTCGATCTTGAACAATCTCGCGAGTGAGCTGGACGAAGCCGCCCCAGATGTTGACGGGTAGTGCTTGATCTCAGGCTTCACCGGCACGGCGGGGTATGACGGCGGCCAGGAGTACTCCTGGCCGCATCAGACCGGCCCGGCCCACACAGAACGCTCAGGACGTGCGGGCCTTGATGTCGGTGCCGCTCCACAGCTCGTCCAGTTCATCCGGGCTCGGCTCGTAGCCCTCTGGGTACATGGCAGCCGCCCTGTGGCGGGCATCTTGGACGGTGTCGTGGGTTGCCCGATTCAAGCGGGTCAGCAGAGCAAGCGCCGGTTCGTGGGTGATCGGGTCGACGATGTCTCGGGTACGAGCTGAGTCCCAGTCGGCCACCTTCAGAGCGGTGGACACGAGCTGTTGGGCCAGCCGTGCGGGAACCGTCACGACGTCGTCGTCGGCGGCGGCCGCTCGTATGAGCCGGTTGCGGATGACTCGTGCGTTCTCCCAGCCGCGCCAGATGCCCTCTTGGTGGTCTGCCGTGCTGCCCCGCTCGATGTGCTGGGACAGCGGGGGATAGGCCAGCACCAGCTCGGCGGCAGCGCGCCAGTCCCGGAGCGGCGCCTCCACGGCAGCCTCGCTGATGAACCGGGCCCGCAGGAGGTCCGCACTCCACTGGCGGCTCCGGTCGTGTTGTTCGTGCGCTGCGCAGTCCGGACACAGCAGCCGTCCTTGCCGCCCTGAAGGCTTCCAGGAGCGGCTGGTTCGCAGCAGCTCCGACCCACAGTTGGTGCAGAAGGTCCCTGAAGGGGTAGGGCCGATCGCCGCGAGCATGTCGTTGAGGGTGAGGCCGGCGGCCTCGGCCAGGGCCCGGCCATGGATCCCGGGCTGCTGCCAGTAAAGGTGCCTAAGCACCTCGATCAGTTCCGGGGCGTGGACAGCTTCCACTGCATCACGCAGACACTCGACCCGGTCCAGCACGTTCTGTCGCATGAGGTCGAACCGTTGCTGGGCCTCTGTGAGGGCAACTTCTGCATCAGTGAAGTCACGGACCGATCTCTCAACGTTGCTCATGATCTCGTGCAGGTTCTCCTCACTCATGCTCGCGAGCCTCGCACGAGTTCAGCCGCAATCTCCAACCGGAGAACCTCGTCAGCAGTCGGCCGGGATCCTTGGCGGTCGATCGGGTGGGTGCCAGGTTTGCCAGGCTGTACGTCGAGTCGTCGACGAGTCGGCGCAGCGGATGGTGAGAGGGAAGCCCGAGGGGATGAACGAGTTGGTGCACGCGGCGGCATGCGCGACGGCTAGGGCTACTCTGCCGTTGCACCCGGCTCAAATCGCATGCCAGAGGCGAACACGGCCATGGGGTTCTTCAGCGCACCGAGGTCAGTAAGCGGGTCGCCGTCGACCAGCAGGAGATCTGCTCGGTAGCCGGGAGCGATGCGCCCCGTGACGGAGCCCAGCCCCAGTGCCTTGGCCGCTTCGGACGTCGCCATGTCGATGATCGAAGCGTTGTCCAGGCCCAGGTGGGTGTAGAAGGACAGGGCCGGGACCAAGCCGTCGAAGCCCGTGCGCTGTACGCCCGCGTCGGTTCCGGCCACCAGGCGTACGCCTGCGTCGGCCATCTGCCGCACCAGATCGAACATCGCGTTAGCACGCTCCTCTCCGAAGACCCGGGGGAGCATCTGCCAGTGAGGGCTGACCGCCGGGCAGACGGTGATGCCCTGAGCGACGATCTGATTCACCACGTCCCGCCGGAAGTCGAGCCCGCCGCTCGACAGCCACGTGCAGTGCTCGATCGTGTCCACACCGGCTTCCACGGCCGCGGCGATGCCATCGGCTCCGTGCGCGTGCGCCGCCACCGGCACACCTGCCTTGTGGGCCTCGTCCACCACGGCGGTCAGTTCCTCTGCGGAGAACTGACTCTGGTGGCTCTTGGGGCCGTCCTTCGTAAGACCACCGCCGGTGACCATGACCTTGATGACCCCGGCCCCTGCGGTGAGGTTGCGACGTACGAGTTCGCGGGCCTCCGCTCCACCGGAGACCTCACCCCCGAGGAAATGGCAGTGCCCGCCCACGGTAGTCACGGGCGTGCCCGCAGCCACGATCCTCGGACCTGGCGTGGCCCCATCGTTGATCTCCGCAGCCAGACGCAGCGCCAGGCCACCCCGATCACCGAGGTCACGGGCCGTGGTAACTCCACTGTTCAGGAGTTGTTCCGCGCGACGGCGCATGTCCTCAAACAGGACCTCATCCGTCGACTCCTGGAGAGTGGAGACCGGATCAGGACCGCCATCGAAAGCCAGGTGAACGTGCGAGTCGATCAGCCCCGGCATGACGGTGCCGTCGAAAGCGCAGCGGGGGACATCGGCGCCGACCTGTTCCTCGATCTGTATGCGCGGGCCGACAGCCGTGATCGTGTCGCCCTCGATGAGTACCGCGCCGTCCGCCAGGTAGGTCCCCGAGCCGACGAGGACTCGTCCACTGGTGATCAGCATCTCGTCTCCTTGATCCTTGGGGTCATGCAGCATCGCGCAGAGCGTCGGACACTGCGATCAGTTGTTTCACATCCGCCTGTCGGTCCCTCCCGAGCGCCATGGCGAGATGAACCGCCTGACGCGGCGCCGGGGTGCCCTCCCCTATCCGGGCTGAGGCTCGACGAAGCCGGGCAGCAAGCTCAGCAGCATCGGTGCCAAGGCTCGCGCTGTCCTCGCCCTCATCAAGCAGGTATGGGCTGATGTCCACCAGGCCGTCACGGCACTCCACGATGCGGCGGTGGTAGCGCCGGTGCACGCCCCGGGCTCGCAACCGGTCCCAGGCCGCCGGAGACGCCGACGTCAACACATTCTCGGGGTACGCGTCCGCCAAGAGCTCCCACAGAGGTGCGAGGCGGCGGTGGTCACGTCGGTGTCGGAGCCAGAGCCGTAGGGAGGAGATACGGGTGCGGGCTGCGGAGTAGGTGATACCCGCTGTGAACAGCCACACGGACGCCACCAGGAGGAAGGCCACAGCCGTCATGAACGGCTTGGGTACATCTGTGTCGGCCCAGCGAACGGCGACCACGACGGCACGGATTGCGCAGGCCACGGCCATCGTTCCCAGGCCTGCCGCCGCCATCCAGAGGCCGGTGGAGTGCGGTCCCTGCGACATACGGGCATAGCGGCGAGTCCACCGACAGGCCGTGCCGAGGGCGTACATGAGGTAGAGGCCGGCCCCGCCGTAGAACAAGGCGACCTGCGGAACCGTCATGTCGGCACTGCTATAGCTTCCAACAAAGGCCTCGTGCGCCGTCGCCGCGGCCACAGTGATCGCGATCACGACGACCACGACTCCGACGGCTTCCCTCCGTGCTCTGCGACGGCCAGCGCCTTCGTCGGCGGCGGAGTAGAGGTAGAAGCACATGAGGAAGTAGACGGACAAGAGCAGAAGCACGTTCTGGATCAGCTTCGCGGCCCCGTGGCCGGCGACTGTATCAACGCCGTATGCGCCGCCGGGCATTGCTAGGGGATACGACAGCGCAGCACAGACCAGGCAGAGAGTGACAGAACGAAGGGGCGCGTCACGAGGGGATCGCTTCAGCTGGTAGAGCTTCCATACGAGAGCGGCTGCGAGCCCCAGGAGGAGCAGTTCCACGGGCTACAGCCATCCCCGTCGGTCAACGAGAGCCGACTCCACGCGCCGCAGCGAGGGGTCAGCCGATAGCGGAGTGGTGTCGTCCAAGAGCGATGACCACTCCAGGATGATGGTGGCGACCAGCTCGACGGAGCACTCCTCGCTGTCGTCGTACGAGCATCGGTGGGCCACGCGCTTGACTGCCTCAGGATCGAAGACCGGCAGCATGGATGCCCAGCCTTCAACGAGAACGGCCTTGTCCTCTTCTTGATCGATCGTGGTGGCGTCAGCCGTCGTCGCGTTGACGGACTGTCCTGTGGCCTCTTCGTCCTCTGCGACGAGGATATGGCCTACTTCATGAAGAATAATATGATCTTGATGCAGTCGAGTGGTTTCCTGCTGGTAGAGGATCACATCGAAGTCCTCGTACTCGACCCAAATCCCCGAAGGCCCAGGCTTCGGGAGTGGAGTCTCCCGCAGGTAGAGAGGGCGCTCACGCCGTCGGCTGAGCGCCCTGCAGAGATCCTCGACGTCGAGCGGAGGAGTGATGCCGAGATCTTGCAACTCGCGGCGAATCAGACGGTGCAGATCTCTCTCCACGGTTCGATTCGCGGCTGTGCGCCAGCGCCCGAGACGTCCACGGCGTGCTTCGCGCTGCGAAGGCCCTCGGTGCTCAACGGCCTCTCGACCGCGATTGCCTGACCACACTGAGTAATCCCTCCAAAGGGGCGGTGATGTCTCCCCTGACCTGGGTGGCGCCGCGCCGCGGCGACCACGTCAGGTTCCCATCGCCGGAAACGACGGCAGTCGGCTAAGCCAGCGCGCCCCGTCAACGCCCTCCACGGGGCCTCGGGCGTCTGGAAGCCAGATCGCTTCACCATGCAGATGTCACTTACGCGAACGCGCACATTGCGTCCAGCGCACTGCCTCGCGGAGCCTCTGGGAACCTCTTGGGACAGTACGTGACGGCCCTGACAGGGCATGGCTTGAAAAGCATGATCGGTACGTGTAACTCGCAAGTAGCCCCGGCTGCCAAACCGCGCCAAATCATCCACTCATGCTCTTGATCATGCCTTTGAACTGCGACTTCGCTGGATGGAGTAGGTCTTCCGAGAGTCAAGGGCTGTCAGGGTTCTTGTTGCAAATTCGTTATCTCATCGAAGGGGGGAGGTGGTGGGATACCGCAGCAAAACGTATCAATTAGCCAACTGGACATGGTGTGGCAGTGGCCACCTTGGGACAGTTCAGTCAGGCGCCGCCATTACGCTTTCAGTCATGTCGAACGCGATATCGGGCCAGTCTGAGAGTTACTTGGAGTTTTGGGGTGAGTACCACCTGTGCACACTGACCACTCTGCGTCCTGATGGGCGCCCGCACGTGGTGCCCGTCGGTGTAACGGTCGATGCTGACGCTGGAGTGGCCAGGGTTATCACCCGCAAATCCAGCCGGAAGGTCGCCAACATCCTTGCGGGCGGGAACGCGGCCCGTGTCGCCGTATGCCAGGTAGACGGCGGCAGGTGGGCAACCCTTGAAGGGCTGGCGGAGGTCTGCACGGACGCCGAAGCCGTCGAGGAAGCCGTCTCCCGTTACGGAGAGCGATATGGGCGCACCCCGACACCGGACCCGGAGCGCGTAGTCATCCGGATCTCCATTGAGCGAGTCATGGGGCGGCCTGCCCTGGCTCGGTGAATTTGGCGATGCCCGGCTGCCGTGATCTGAGGTTCGCCAAGCAGGCCGGACAGACCGGCCTCCCGCTCGCTCCTCACATCGGAACGGATTGCGCGCGCATGCTGATCGGCCGGCGCTGGGCTTGACTCAGACCTCGACCCCGAACCTTCGAGGCCAATCGCCGTTTCTTGAAGCCCAGGGTGGGGTGGGTCAATTTTGCGACTGGTCTGGGTCGTTGAGCGGTCAGTTGTTGCTCGTGGGCAGACGGCCCTCGAAGGCGATTTGGAAGGCGTTGAGTGGGGCCAAGCCGTGGGCTTCCTGCGTCTTGGGATCTGGGGATTTCCGCAGTTCAGGTCATGTTGTCAGTGGCGGCCTCTAGGCTCTGCTGCTCCGTTCTGGATGAGCGTGCGGGGGCATGGTGGACGTGCAGGGGTTGAGCGAGCGTTACGAGCCGTTCGTAGTGCGGGCGCTGGAGACGTTGTGGGGTAAGTCGAGGGAGCGTGCAGGGGGCAGGACGAACCTTCTGCTGGCGCACCTCTTGGACACGGCGGCCGTTGCTGAGTTGCTGTGGGACGGCTTCCTCGCACGGGCAACGCGGTCGGCGCTGGACGAAGTTGCGGGTGAGCCGGGCCGAGGGCGGCGGTTGTTTGCCTGGTTGTGCGGGGTTCACGATTGCGGGAAGGCGACGCCGGCACATCAGCGTTTGTGGCCGGAGGGAGCGGAGGCTGTACGCCGATCGGGGCTGACGTGGGTTGAGTCGGCTGCTGTGGCGGGGGCGAAGCAGCAGAAGCGGTGGCGTCACGACTGGGCGGGTGGCCTGTTGGCTCGAGAGTTGCTGGCCGAGGCCGGGTGGGATGGGGAGCAACTGGACTGGGTGTGGCCGCTGGTGGCCGGGCACCATGGTGCGTTTCCTTCACTTCGGGAGGTGCAGGAGCCGTCTCATGCGAAGGGGCAGCTGCGGGGGAGGGCAGCGTGGCGCCGGGTTCAGCAGGCTCTGCTTGATGTGTTCACTCAGGAGGTCGGGTTCGGGTCGCTCGGTGAGGTGGAGCCGATGGCGGTTCCGTCCAGGTCGCTCCAGTTGCAGCTCAGCGGTCTGGTGGTCATGGCGGACTGGATTGCCAGTGACGAGCGCTTCTTCGTGGGCTTGGACGATCTGGGGCTGGTGAGTCTGGATGCTTCCCGTGAGCGGGCGGCGTCGGCGTGGAAGGCTCTGGGGCTGCACGGTGGATGGGGTGCTTTGGGCGTGCCAGGGCCCGAGGCGTTCCGGGACCGGTTCGGGTATGCGCCGCGGCCCTCGCAAGCCATGGTGGTTGAGGCAGCTCGCCGCATGGGCGGTCCGGGTCTCATGGTGATGGAAGCGCCGATGGGTGAGGGCAAGACCGAGGCTGCTCAGGCCGCGGCGGAAGTCCTGGCGGCCAAATTCGGCGCGGACGGTGTGTTCGTGGGGATGCCGACCCAGGCGACCAGTGATCCCATGTTCACCCGCACGCGACGGTGGGTGGAGGCAATCGAAGGGGAACTTGCCTCCCGCGTAGTGCTGTTGCACGGCAAGAGAGCGTTCAACCGGGAGTGGAAGGCCCTCCTGGAGGACGCGGATGCGTACGCGGACGAGGCGTTCCACGGGGTGGATGAGTTTGGTTTGGACAACGACCCGTACGGGGTGGAGCCTGAGGTGCGCGGCGTGCCCGAGCGGCAGGCGCCTGCCGAGTGGTTTCTGGGGCCGAAGCGCGGGCTGCTGGCCCCCTTCGTGGTCGGTACGGTTGATCAGCTTCTGTATGCGGCTACCCGTACGCGGCATGTGATGCTGCGGATGGCGGGCTTGGCCGGGAAGGTCGTGATTCTGGACGAAGTGCACGCGTGCGACGTGTACATGAGTCAGTTTCTGCGGGAAGCGCTGCGTTGGCTGGGCCAGGCCGGGGTACCGGTGCTGGTCTTGTCGGCGACGCTTGCCCCCGCGCAGCGCACAGCGTTGGTCGAGGCTTATCTGGCCGGTGCGGCATCACGTGAGGAGTTCCGGGTCGAGGTTCCGGCGCCGCTGGGGTATCCGAGTGTCACGGCGGCCTGGTTGTCAGCCTCGGGGGAGCCGCAGTTCCACGTGGATGCAACGGACAGTTGGCGCGAGGACCTCGGCGTGGTGGTGCAGGTAGTGCCCGAGGCGGTGCCCGGCGCGGGTTCCTCGCGTGAGCAGCGGGAGCGGTTGCAGGCCGAGGCGGATGCGAGGGTGGGGGACCTGCTGGCGAGTGAACTCGTCGACGGAGGGACCGCGCTCGCCATCCGCAATTCCGTTGCACGGGCACAGAGTCTCTTCGAAGAGTTGCGCGGGCGGTTCGGTGATGACGAGGTGCGCCTTCTGCATGCCCGTTTCACGGTGGCCCGGCGTGCCGATCTGACGGAGGAGTGCCTGCGTCTGCTGGGTCCGCGGACGCCGCGCCCACGGGGCAGCCGGCTGATCCTGGTGGCGACTCAGCTGGCCGAGCAGTCCTTCGATGTCGACGCCGACATGCTGATCACGGATCTGGCCCCCGTTGACCTGTTGCTGCAGCGGGTGGGGCGGCTGCACCGGCACGAGGACACGTGGCGCCCGGACAGGCTGCGCGTGCCACGGGTGTTCGTCACGGGGTTCGAGCCGCGTGAGGGACGTGAACCGGCCACCGCGTTTGCCAGCGAGGCGATTTATGGGAGTCATCTGCTGCTGCGGACCGCTGCTGTGCTGCCCGGTGCAGGCGAGGTGTGGTCGGTCCCGGCAGACGTGCCCGGGCTGGTAGGGAAGGTGTACGGGGCGGATGCGTCGCTGCTGCCCGAGGCGTGGCGGGAGGCTGGTGAGGCGGCCTGCCGGGAGCATGAGAACCGGGACCGGATCCGTGCCGAGGAAGCGCGGAAGTTCTTGCTGACGCCGCACGGTGAGCACGAGAAGCGGACGCTGGCGGGTCTGCACTACGGCGGATCCACGGCGGGCAGCGACGAGGCTTCGTTGCAGGCGGCGGTGCGCGACGGTGACGAGTCCGTCGAGGTCGTCCTGGTGGTCCGGGACGAGGACGGGGATGTCTTCCGGACGCTGGCGGGGCGGGTCTTGAGCGTCAATGGCGATGTGGCGCCCGAAGTGCTGGATGAGGTGCTGGGGTCGGTGGTGCGCCTGCCGTCGAAGTTCACCCAAGCAGCCCAGGAGTTGCGGCCGTTGCCCGGCTGGCACGGCCATCCGTGGTTGCGCCGCAGCCGTGCACTGGTGCTGGATCGCTCGCGCAGGGCCCGACTCGGCGACGTCACGGTGTCCTACGACGACGACTTCGGATTGCGGCAGACGTAGGTTCCGGCGTCGGCCGTGCGGCTGCAGTGGGCTCGCAGGGGGTGAGGTGAGCCGCCGGGCCGTGGCCCGGCGGCTCAGTGCCCCGCGTGGCGCGGGGTCGAGGCGATTCCCGATCTGCTGTGCAAACAGAGAAGGGGATCATCCCCGCAGCCCGGGCCATCGCGGTCCGGTCGCCGGGGGTCAACGGCCGGATTGTTGCACCTGATTGCGAAGAAAGCATGTGGACGCCTCCAGGCCACTGCTAGCGTTAAACATAGAAGCTTCCATCGAGGGGGACCGATGAGCCATGGTTTTTCCTTAACGGACGACTCCTGGCTGCGCTTGCCGCCAGCCGCGGGGGGACCGGCACAGGAATACTCGCTGCGCACCGCGTTGCTGGAGGCACACGAATTCGGCGACCTTGTGGTGGAGCTCCCCACCCAGAGGCCGGCCGTGTTCCGGCAGGTTCTGCTGGCCGTGGTTCTCGACGCCTTGGGCCGTCCGTCCGACGAGCGCGAGTGGATGAACTGGTTCTCCACACGGCGCTGGTCAGGGGAGCAACGCGGAAAGCTCGAGGCGTATCTGGACACGCATCGCGGGCTGTTTGATCTGTTCGATCCGGTGCAGCCCTTCGGGCAGGTCGCCGGGCTGTGCACCGCGAAGGGCGAGACGAAGAATGCCGGGCTGATCGTAGCGACCGCCGCCACCGGGAATAACGTGCCGCTGTTCGCTTCCCGCACAGAGGGCGACACCTTCTCGCTGTCTCCGGCACAGGCGGCACACTGGCTGCTGCACACGCAGTGCTGGGACACCGCGGCGATCAAGACGGGCGCGGTGGGCGACCCGAAGGCGAAGGCGGGCAAGACAGTCGGAAATCCGACCGGGCCGCTGGGGCAGATGGGCGTGGCCCTGCTGGTCGGCACGACGCTGTTCGAGACGCTGCTGCTGAACCTCCCGGTCGGGGCGCCGCCGACGTCGGCCGACCTGCCGCAGTGGAGGAGGCGCGAGCCCGACGATCCGCGTTCGGCCGGCACCCCCCAGTGGCAGGAGCGGGCCCCCGAAGGACTTCTGGACCTGTGGACCTGGCAGTCCCGCCGGATCCGGCTCTTCCCGGAAACGACTGACGAAGGCCTGCGGGTGACGCGGGTACTGGTCGCTGCGGGGGACCGGATGCCTCACACACCCGAAACCGAGCCGCACACCATGTGGCGAGTAGAACCGACCGGCAGCCGAAGCACGGGGAGAAGCAAGGGCGGCACCACATCCCCGCGTCGTCCTCTGCGCCTGCAGCCCGGCAAGGCCGCGTGGCGCGGGCTCGATGCGCTGCTGGCACCCGAGCGTCAGTCCAGGGAAGCAGGGGAGAAGACGAGCGGGTTCGCCACGAGCAAGCTCCTGGACCAGGCCGGCGCACTGGCACCCGATCTCGGCGAGGCCTATCCGCTGCGTGTGGAACTCTCCGGTGTCGCGTACGGCAACCAGTCAGCCGTCATCGACGACGTGATGTTCGACGCGCTGCCCCTCCCGCTGGCCGCGCTCGAAGCCGACAGCGACGTCCGCTCAGCGCTTCTCGAAGTAGCTGAACAGGCTGAGCAGTTGGCCACGGCCGTCAATCACCTCTCGGCCGATCTACGGCGTGCTCTGGGCAGCGAACCGATCCCCTGGGACAGGGGGCAGCGCCCCGGGGAGTTCGTCCTGCACGCCCTGGACCCACTGGTGCGGCGGTTGCTGGCCGGGATGAGGGAGGTGGAGGACCTGGAACGGATCGAGGCCGGGCAGCTCGCCTGGGAGCAGCTTGCCTGGCGCCGGAGCTGGGAGGTCGCTGACCGCCTCCTCCAGACCGTGCCCGTTGGAGCGTTCGTGGGCAGAAGCGTCTCCCAGGGGGAGGGCAAGCCCGAGCGCACGCACCGCGTCTCGCTGGCCGAGGCATCCTTCCTCAAGCGCCGTGCGCAGATCCTCCACCGCGCAGACGCCCACCGACGCAACTGCCCCACCCCCGACAACCGGTAGGCGGCAAGCCGCCTTTCGAGGTGTCCTTCTCTAGTCGTCACGCCCTGGCCGGAGGGATCCGGCCATGCCCTCCGGGGCGTCCTCCCACGCCTTGGTGATACAGCGTCCCTCATCACGTCTGGACACGGTCATGACCGAAGAAGACTCTACGAAGCAGCGCATCTGGCACCGCTACATCGGCGCTGACGGCACCTGGCGCCGCAAGAACGGCACTGCTGCCGTGCAGCGCCCGCCCGGCGAGGACCTCGCGGTTCTGCGTCGAGGTCTGGGCCGCCCCGCCGGAACGGTGCTGGAGCTGTTCCCGTTCTACACCTGCCCGGTTGACGACTACGCCGCCCGCCGCGGGGAGGTCTCGGCCGAGCAGGAGGCCGAGCACATCGCGCTCGCGCTCTACGGGCTGCACCAGCAGAGCCAGGACCGGCCGATGCACCGCGACGGAGTCGGTCTCGGCCGGGCCATGCTCGAGCTCCGGCGCCACGACCGCACCAGTGACCAGGCCGTCGACTCCCGCTTCCAGCAGGCGTTCTCCGCAACGTCGACGGCGGCGCTGCGGATGCGTCTGCGGGGTCTGGTCACTCAGCTCAAGGACATCAAGCAGCCCCTCGACTACGACCGCCTGGCCTTGGACCTGAACGACTGGAACCGGCCCGAGTCCCGCTCCCGCGTGCGCCGCCGCTGGGGCCTGGACTACTACGCCTGGACCCAGCCGGCACCGGCTCCACGCCCCGAGCGCTGAGACCACCAGCACGACCGACGTCCGCCGCCCCGCAGCGGACACTCCCTTCCCACCCGCCCGCCCGGATCCGTTCCGGTCACCGGTCGCCAGACTTTCGCTCACTCACACGACCTGGAGCAACCCGATGACCCAGCGCCTCTACATCGACGTGCACGTCGTCCAGACCGTCCCGCCAGCCAACCTCAACCGAGACGACCAGGGAAACCCCAAGGAGGCCATCTACGGCGGTGTCCGCCGTTCCCGCGTCTCCTCCCAGGCATGGAAGCGAGCGTCCCGCCAGCACTTCGACGCCCAGGCTCCCGAGCCCGACCGCGCCACCCGCACCAAGCGCATCACCGGTGAACTCATGGCCCGCATCTCGCGGAACACCGGCCTGGAGAGGGAGGACGCCGGCCGGATCGCCGCCGCCCTGCTCGCCCAGCTCGGCCTGAGCCAGGGCAAGAAGGCCGGTGACACCGCCTACCTCCTCTTCTACGGCAACGCCCAACTCGACGCCGTGGCCGCCCTCGTCGCGGACCGTGCCGCAGACCTCGCAGCACTGGACGAGAAGGCCCTCACCGAAGCAGTCAAGGAACTGCCCGTCGCGCAGACCTTCAAGACCGGGCACCCCGTGGGCGTGGCCCTGTTCGGACGTATGGTCGCCGACATCCCCAAGCTCAACGTCGACGCAGCCGTGCAGGTGGCCCACGCGCTCTCCACCCACGAGACGCAGCTCGAGTTCGACTACTTCACCGCCGTCGACGACCAGAACGAAAAGGACGAGACCGGAGCCGGGATGATCGGCACCATCGGCTTCAACTCCGCAACCCTCTACCGCTACGCCACCGTCGGGTTCGCACAGCTCACCGACAACCTCGGCGGTGACACGCATGCCGCTCTCGACGCCCTCGACCGATTCGTCGACAGTTTCGCCCTGTCCGCCCCCACCGGCTACCAGAACTCCTTCGCCCACCGCACCCGCCCCAGCCTCGTCGCGGTCGTCGTGCGCACCGACCAGCCCGTCAACCTGGTCTCCGCCTTCGAAGAGCCCGTCGTGGCGGAAGCCGGCATCCAGGCGAACTCCGCCCGCCGCCTGGCCGAAGAGCACATCACCGCCACACAGGTATGGGGCGACACCCCCCTCTACGCTGGGGCCAGCCACACCTTCACCACCCGCGAACCCCGCACCAAGGACACCGCCGAGACCCTCACCCAGGCCTTCGGTGAACCCGTCACCTTCGCCGACCTGCGCACCACCCTGCACGCCCGCATCACCAACGCCCTGGGGGCACAGGCGTGACATCCTCCGACCCCACCTCCGTCCTGGTGCTGCGGCTCGCCGCACCGCTCCAGTCATGGGGCGACCGCAGCACCTTCAACCGACGTGAGACCCGACCCGAACCCACAAAATCCGGAGTCGTGGGCCTTCTCGCCGCAGCCGCCGGCCGCTCGCGCCACGCCGCACTGGACGACCTCGCCGGGCTGGGACTCGGCATCCGCATCGACCAGCCCGGCAGCATCCTGCGCGACTACCACACCGTCAGCGACCACCGCGGCCAGCCGCTCCTGTCCGCCGCCGTCACCGCCAAGGGCCTGCAGAAACCCACCTCGCCCGCCAAACACACGCACATCACCCAGCGCTTCTACCTCCAGGACGCCGTCTTCCTGGCAGCCGTCGAAGGCCCCCAAGAACTCATCACCACCCTCGAACACGCCCTACGCCACCCGGCCTTCCCCCTCGCTCTCGGCCGCCGCTCCTGCGTGCCCACACAGCCTCTGGCCCTGGGCCAGCGCACCGGCTCACTGCAGGACGCGCTGCGCGCCGAGCCCTGGCAGGCCACCCCCGCCGTACGCAAGCGCTGGGGGCACCAAAACGGCAACGCCGCCACCATCGACCTCCCCGCCACCCTCGACGACCCGGCAGGAGACGAAGTCCGCGAGGACGTCCCCCTGTCCTTCGCCCCGACCAGCCGGACCTTCACCACTCGCCGTACCCGGCACACCTACCTCGCCGCACCCACCGGCCTCACAGCCGACCCCACACGGCCCCCGAACACCGCAGGCCACGACCCCTTCGCCCTCCTGGGCTGGTGACCGACATGCCCTATCTCTCCCGCATCCGCATCAACCCCCTGCGCGCCGAAAGCCGCACACTCCTCGCCAGCCCCCGCGCCATGCACGCCGCCGTCCAAGGAGGCCTTCCCGGCCTGCCCGAACAGGACCGCACCCTGTGGCGGCTCGACGCCGACAACCCCCACCGCCCCCACCTGTTCGTCCTCACCACCGACAAACCAGACTGGACCCACCTCGTCGAACAGGCAGGCTGGCCAGGCGCCGACGGCGAGCACTACGCCGTACGCGACTACGCCCCACTCCTGCAACAACTCGCACCAGGGCGCAGCTTCGCCTTCCGCCTCACCGCCAACCCCGTCCAGAACACCAACCGGCCCGACAAACCCACCGCGCGCCAACAAGCACGCATCGAAGCCGGCGACCGTCGCAGCTTCCGCCTCGGCCACCGCACCGCCGCAGCCCAACTCAGCTGGTTCCTCACACGCACCCAACGCTGGGGCTTCGACATCCCCACAGCCCCCCACCTGGACACAACCCACGACACCAACGGAGAACCACCCCGCGACATCCGCATCACCACCCGCCAACGCCGCTCTTTCGGCAAAGGCCCGGCCACGGCGAAAGAAGCTCACGTCGTCATGCACTCCGTGACCTTCGAAGGAAGCCTGCGCATCACCGACCCGGCCCTCCTCACCGAGCGCCTCCTGGCCGGCATCGGCCCGTCCAAGGCCTACGGATGCGGACTGCTCACCCTCGCCCCACTCCCCGAAAGGGCATGAACACCGTGCCCGACATCTGTGTCTGGATGGTGGCGTCGGCCCCGCGCCTGTGGGGATCCTCCCCCGATCATCTTCGCGATGCAGGATGAGTCTGGTTCGCCCCGCGCCTGCGGGGATCCTCCGTCGCTCGCGCAGAACGGCGTCGCTTGGATCAAGTAGGCCCTGCGCCTGCGGGGATCCTCCTGACGACCTCAGCACTCCCCGGAGCGATCACAGGTCGGCCCCGCGCCTGCGGGGATCCTCCGGTGTACCGGGCATCGCACGAGTCGATCGTGATGTCGGCTCCGCGCCTGCGGGGATCTTCCGGAGCCGATCGAGAACGACCGGGTGAAGATCAGGTCGCCCCCGCGCCTGCGGGGATCCTCCGCTCCACCAGAACATCAACCAGATCCACCAGACGTCGGCCCCGCGCCCTGCGGGGATCCTCCGTGGACCGACGCGGCCAGCGAGGACATCGGGCTGTCGGCCCCGCGCCTGCGGGGATCCTCCGGCGTGGTTCGCGGAGCAGCAGACGGTGCCGCGGTCGGCCCCGCCTGCGGGGATCCTCCGTACATCAACGACATGGCCAAGGCCCTCCGCGAGTCGGCCCCGCGCCTGCGGGGATCCTCCGTACCTCTCCGTCTCGGCGGCGGACACGCTCGGGTCGGCCTCGCGCCTGCGGGGATCCTCCGACGATGCCATCGGTGTCGGAGCAGGCGATGGCGTCGCCCCCGCGCCTGCGGGGATCCTCCGCTGGCGGAGGCGACGAGGACTTCGCTGCCCGGGTCGGCCTCGCGCTGCGGGGATCCTCCGCACGGCACCCTCTGCAACGATTGCACCCTGACGTCGGCCCCGCGCCTGCGGGGATCCTCCGAGCTTTCCCAGCTCAACGCCGTAGACCTTCACGTCGGCCCCGCGCCTGCGGAGATCCTCCGGCGATGGTCCACGGCCGGGTGTCGATGTGGGTGTCGGCCCCGCGCCTGCGGGGATCCTCCCTTCAAGAACGAGGCTTTGCCGCCCTCGGCGGGGATCCTCCGACCACCACCGACGCCAACCCCGAGGCCTGCAGGTCGGCCCCGCGCCTGCGGGGATCCTCCGCCGAGGCCCGTGGCCCACAGCTGCGCATCGGTGTCGGCCCCGCGCCTGCGGGGATCCTCCGCAGTTTCAGCGACGGATGTGCACCCGTACCTGGTCGGCCCCGCGCCTGCGGGAATCCTCCGGCGCTGGCCCTGCGCCAGCAGCGTGACTGGACGTCGGCCCCGCACCTGCGGGGATCCTCCGGACTGGGCGATCAAGAAGCTGCTCGCCCTGGTGTCGGCCCCGCGGCCTGCGGGGATCCTCCGCGGAAGAAGGGCGCCGGAACGTGGTACCTCGAGTCGGCCCCGCGCCTGCGGGGATCCTCCGACCGTCCAGTTCCGCGCCCTCCAGCGGATGCGGTCGGCCCCGCGCGTGCGGGGATCCTCCGAACATCGCCGTCGGTATCGGGGGCGTGATCAAGTCGGCCCCGCGCCTGCGGGGATCCTCCGGCGTACATCGACGAGAACGGCATCACCGGCACGTCGCCCCCGCGCCTGCGGGGATCCTCCGTGCGCGTGCGAACTCGCCCATGACGACGGCTGGTCGCCCCCGCGCCTGCGGGGATTTTCCGTGCACCGGGTACACCCCGGTCTGCTGCGGCCGGTGGGCCCCGCGCCTGCGGGGATCCTCCGGTCATCAAGGCCTTCCAGGGTCGATGATGTGGGTCGGCCCCGTGCCTGCGGGATCCTCCGGGCGTCGCCGAGCTGCTCGAGGGGATGTCGGCCCCGCGCCTGCGGGGATCCTCCGACGGTCGGCACCACGAAGTCCGGGGTCAACGGGTCGGCCCCGCGCATGCGGGGGTACTCCGGACCGCGTCCGGGAGGTGACGACCGCCTTCTAGTCGGCCCCGCGCCTGCGGGGATCCTCCGCGGGGGTGCCCCACCTTCAACGGCTATGACGTGTCGGCCCCGCGCCTGCGGGGATCCCCCGGGGTAGGACAGCGGGGAGGCGATGACGAGGTCGACCCCGCGCCTGCGGGGATCCTCCGGCTGAGCGGCAGGTCGTGAACTCCCACATTCAGTCGGCCCCGCGCTTGCGGGGATCCTCCGATGCCTGGGTCCCGGGCGAGCAGGCTGATCCCATCGGCCCCGCACCTGCGAGGATCCTCCGTGGGGTGGCTTCAGCTTCTCCGACGACGTGCGGTCGCCCCCGCGCCTGCGGGGATCCTCCGACGGTGGAGAGGATGCGTTCGGGCGCGAATCCGTCGACCCCGCACCCACGGGGGTCTTCCGCGGAGGTGAACCATGGGCTGCCCTTGGGGCTCGTCGACCCCGCCTCTGCGGGGATCTTCCGTGATCAGCATGGACTGGCGCTACAAACGCGGCCGTCGCCCCCGCGCCTGCGGGGATCCTCCGTACCGCGATGAGTAGTTGGCGCCGACGCCCCCGTCGCCCCGCGCCTGCGGGGATCCTCCGAGTAGGTCGCCGACGACATCGAGACCCGTTCTTCGGCCCCGCGCCTGCGGGGATCCTCCGGAGTCGTCATGTCCCTGGAGCGCACACCCCCGGTCGGCCCCGCGCCTGCGGGGATCCTCCGCCCTGTGACACCTGCCAGGACTGCGGACGGTGGTCGGCCCCGCGCCTGCGGGGATCCTCCGCTCGGGGACGGCAGCATCGGCGGGGCGATGGAGTCGGCCCCGCACCTGCGGGGATCCTCCGGCTTCGGCCATGGTGGCGTAGGCCTTGGCGGGGTCGGCCCCGCGCCTGCGGGGATCCTCCGTCGTACCTCGACCACGCCCTGCGCGACCACCCGTCGGCCCCGCGCCTGCGGGGATCCTCCGGTACGGCAGTTGCCTCACGCAGGTTCTGTGAGGTCGGCCCCGCGCCTGCGGGGATCCTCCTTCGTAATGCCTGAGGTGTGCCGTCCTCGGCACGTCGGCACCGCGCCTGCGGGGATCCTCCGGAGCGGTCGGCGATCCGGGCGCGCACCCGCCAGTCGGCCCCGCGCCTGCGGGGATCCTCCGGTCTGTTCGGTCTGGTCCAGTGCTGTTGCGCCGTCGGCCCCGCGCCTGCGGGGATCCTCCGGTGCTG
>NZ_JBITGX010000005.1:0-430680 GCF_044457425.1 Streptomyces sp. NPDC050546 | reverse complement strand
GCGACCTGTCGGCCCCGCGCCTGCGGGGATCCTCCGGTCGACGGCGCCGAGGTGCCCGTGATCGTCGGGTCGGCCCCGCGCCTGCGGGGATCCTCCGGGCATCGGCGCGCTCGCCGGTGTGGCGATCGGGTCGGCCCCGCGCCTGCGGGGATCCTCCGGGCATCGGCGCGCTCGCCGGTGTGGCGATCGGGTCGGCCCCGCGCCTGCGGGGATCCTCCGGACATCGAGAAGCTGATGCTCTCCATCGCGAAGTCGGCCCCGCGCCTGCGGGGATCCTCCGCATCTCACCGAATCCGAGGCGTCCGCCGAAGCCGCCCGCCTGTCGGCCCCGCGCCTGCGGGGATCCTCCGGAGCTGCGGGGCGATAACGGCCTGCTCGACTCGTCGGCCCCGCGCCTGCGGGGATCCTCCGGTCTGTTCGGTCTGGTCCAGTGCTGTTGCGCCGTCGGCCCCGCGCCTGCGGGGATCCTCCGGTGCTCCCGGCAGTGCAGCAGGCCGACACCCGGTCGGCCCCGCGCCTGCGGGGATCCTCCGCCCCCGGCGGAAGGCCGGGGGCCGCTCACTACTTCGGCCCCGCGCCTGCGGGGATCCTCCGGAGTGAGGCGCCATGCTCGAACTCGTCCGCCGGTCGGCCCCGCGCCTGCGGGGATCCTCCGCGTCTACCGAGCCGTCTACCGCAGCGTGACCTGTCGGCCCCGCGCCTGCGGGGATCCTCCGGTCGACGGCGCCGAGGTGCCCGTGATCGTCGGGTCGGCCCCGCGCCTGCGGGGATCCTCCGCTGCTGACGGACAACCGGTGGATGGTCCGCGCGTCGGCCCCGCGCCTGCGGGGATCCTCCGGGCATCGGCGCGCTCGCCGGTGTGGCGATCGGGTCGGCCCCGCGCCTGCGGGGATCCTCCGGACATCGAGAAGCTGATGCTCTCCATCGCGAAGTCGGCCCCGCGCCTGCGGGGATCCTCCGCATCTCACCGAATCCGAGGCGTCCGCCGAAGCCGCCCGCCTGTCGGCCCCGCGCCTGCGGGGATCCTCCGATCGAGCGGATCACCTCGCTCGCCGCGCGCCTGTCGACCCCGCGCCTGCGGGGATCCTCCGGACCAGGCCAGCGGCGGCTACAGCAGCATCCCGTCGGCCCCGCGCCTGCGGGGATCCCCCGTTCGTGTGCGCGGGACGTGCACCGAAGGCCACGTCGGCCCCGCGCCCGCGGGGATCCTCCGTTCGACCAGGGCGTGCCCGGACTCGGCGGCGAGTCGGCCCCGTGCCCCGCGGATCCTTCCTCCCCGCGCATCACCCACCACCCAGCCGTCGGTCCCGCGCCTGCGGGGATCCTCCGTACTCCTGGCCCGGAGTGACGGCCGGCCGGTCGTTGGCCTCGCGCCTGCGGGGACCCTCCGACGGCGACACCGTCACCGCCCACGGCACCTCCGTCGGCCCTGCGCCCGCGGGGATCCTCCGTGAGCGCTGCTCGACTGACCGCCGAGGAGATGGTCGGCCCCGCGCCTGCGGGGATCCTCCGCGACCGGGGGCACTCCACCCACCCGTCCGCACGTCGGCCCTGCGCCTGCGGGGATCTTCGTCCGGTGTAGACGGGAGCTACCGAAAGCCTGTGTCGTCCCTGCGCCTGCGGGAATTTTCCGCCGATGACCTGCACCAAGCCGTCGGCCTGGGCGTCGACCCCGCGCCTGCGGGGATGCTCCGACGAGCCCTCCCGGCGCAAGGTGTGGAACACGATCGAGCCTTCTCGGCCCTCGAACAGCCCGAACCTTTCCTGCCCTGACCAGGCGACCTTCGCAACTCGACCTTGCTGCTGCGCGTCAGTGCCTTCAGCAGGAGGACGTGCGGCTGGGCCGGATCCTGCCCTGGGGTCGGAGGTGCCGGCTCTCCAGCCGCGTGATTGGACCTGTCACCTGACCTTGGAGCAGATCCAATGGGTGAAATTTGGTCGGAGTAATGGTCAGTAGAAGCACAGTGACACGGTCCTCGCGGCACACTGATGTTGGCCCTCCCGGTGGGCCGACATCCGTAGGTGCGCTCCGACCAAGTGCACCCAACCTCGGTCGTCTGGCGGATGTGAAGGAGCCAGGCCCCGTCCTCAGATCAACTACAAGTGCTCGCACCTACCTGTGCCGGGCCGGGGTCGGACGGTCGGCGAATCAGGAGTGCTGATGAGCCACGGAAACATCCTCACGCAGAAGGCCCGCTACCGCTCCCGATGCACTGGCATCGGGCATCAGAGTTGCCTTCAACAGCTTCACAGCAGTCGCGGGCAGGCCCCGGTGCCAGCCGCGAGCCGCAACCAGGCACGCTTGGAGGCCGCCTTCTTCGAGCGGCTGGGCGGCACCGTCGACTACTGTGCGCACCCTGCTGGTGTCGCACAAGTTCGTCCGGGCGTTGATCAACTGGTCGTGGAGCTTGATCCCAAGCTTGGACCTCATCACTCGCTTCCGGAACACTGCCTGCAAGCCCTCCTACCCACTCGGTACGCCGGCCCCGCCGTGGACGAAAGAATGGAACCGGGAGGCATCCCGGGCGTCCGGGTTCTCGGAGTCGATCAGAGCGGTCTCCACCTCGGTCTGGTCGGCACTGATGCCCGCGTTACCTTGCGGGGACCGAAGTCCAAGCAATGGCGGCACATCCTCACCGTTCACCGGGACTACTGTCGTGATCACGAGCTCGTACCTCTTTGGGACGCGACGGCGTTGACCTCGTTTGAGGCCGACTACCTGGCTACAGACTCCAGTTGGTGGGAGGAGCGGGCAGAGAACGCGTGGGTGGCGAGTGGGCTGCTCCGCCGGATCGCCCTGTTCCACACCGTGACCAAGCCGTTCTGCGTGAGGTACTGGCAACATGGCCTGGGTTGGAAGTTCGAGCTGCGCTACGAACATGGCCTCCCGGTAAACCACGACGAGCTACTCGCCCACCTGACCCAGCCCCAATGGGGGATCAACCTCCGGGTCAGTCGCGATCACTGCGCCTGCAAGCCCTGCGACTGTGACGGGGGAGCGGAGCGAAACTGCTGGTACACCCTTGATTCGGGAGCGGGCCAGCGAGGTGAGGTCGGCATTCACTTCAGGCGTATCGGCGTCGGGCGCACCTTGGTGCGGGAGTACGGGCGACTGGTTGCAGCGGGTGCCGATTCCGGCTGGCTCGCGCAGGCTCTCCCGTTCCACCATCGACGCTCGACGACGTCGGCATAGGGTTCCAGGTTGCCGGCCGAGATGTTCAGGCCCTAGACGAGGCTTCCAGCCCCGAGCCGTCGCGGCCGCTGAAGATGGTCCTCACATAGAGTTATGGCTTTGAGATGGCGACCCGCCCCACCTCCCGGCTGCAAGGTTCGTGATCAGAGGCGGGCGAGTCGCCGTCGGCATGGGCAAACGAACTGATTGCTCGTGTTCGCGTGAGCGCGGTCAGGTGGTGCAGCGAACGCTGCACCAGTCTGGATTGAGCAGGATCGAGTAGGACTCAACAGGATCGAATCCGGGGTGCAAATCGGGCACTCAGGTAAACCCGCAGGTGAGAAGCATCACCTGGATAGGTTCGAGTCCCACCCGCCCCACCACGCGCTACACGCGCAGAACCGTTTCTACTCGCGGAAGAGCGAGAACGAGGGCGCCACTCCCGGGTGGCGCCCTCGATTCATTCGTTCGGCTCCGCGGTGGCGCCGTCGGCCCAAGACCTCGGCGAAATAGAGGAGCAGGGCGAGTTTCTCGAAATGCGCTATTCCAGCGGGCCCGCGGTGGCCGAAGTCGTGCCGTGGCGGCGTTGGCGGCGGGTGTAGGTGCTGACGGCCTGCCAGAGGTCGCGTCGGTCGGTGTCGGGCCAGAGGCCCGGGGTGAAGTGCAGTTCGGCGTAGGCCGTGTGCCAGGGCAGGAAGTTGGAGACGCGGTGTTCTCCGCCCGTGCGCCAGAGCAGGTCCACGTCCGGCAGGTCCGGGCGGGGCAGGTGCCGTGCGAAGTCGTCCTCGGTGATCAGGTCCGGATCCAGCCGGCCGGCCCGGCTACGGCGGGCCAGGGCGGCGGCCGTTCGGGTGATCTCGTCCCGGCCGCCGTAGTCGATGCACATCGTCAGCGTCAGGCCGGTGCGGGAGCGGGTGGTGCGCTCCCGGAGGTGGAGGAGGTCGGCCAGGTCCGGCGGCAGTCGGCCGGCGCGGCCGTGCCAGCCCAGCCGGACGTCGAGGTCGCGGAAGGGGTCGTCGGCCAGTTCACGGCGCAGAAGGTCCAGGATCGCGTCGACCTCCTCGGCGTCGCGGTGCCAGTTCTCGGTGGAGAAGGTGTAGAGGGTCAGGTGCCGCAGGCCGATGTCCAGGGCGCCGTGCACCACCTCGCGGACGGCGGTGGCTCCGGCGCGGTGACCCTCGTGCCGGGGGAGGCCCCGCTGCTGGGCCCAGCGGCCGTTGCCGTCCATGATCACGGCGATGTGGGCGGGCAGCTGGGCGGGCGGGATCTCCGGTGGCCGCTCGCCACTGGGGTGGGGCGGCGGAGGGCGGAAGCCCGCGGTGTGCGCCGGGCGGGTGAGGGCGGGGCGTCCGCCGTGGACGGGCCGGTGCGCGGGCGGCACCGTCAGGGGGGTCAGGCTCCAGGCCAGCGCCGCGCGGGCCCGGGCGGGGGCGAGGATCCGGACCCGGGTGAGAGGCCCGGGCCGGGGCGTGGCCCGGAGCAGGGCCGACCCGGCGGCGTCGATGGCGTCGAGCTGGGCGCGCAGCAGGGCCGCCATCGTGTGCAGGACGGTGGCGGGGCCGGGGTGCATGCCGCGGCTGAGGCCCTCCTGGGTCACCCACTGTCGGGCCAGGCCGGTCAGCTGGGCGATCAGGGCGGATACAGCGGGGCTCCAGCGGCGGTGCGCCAAGTCGGCGGCGGACCCGGGGTGGTTGTCGAGGGCCTCGCCGGGCAGCAGGAGGTCGCCCTGGGCGAGGTCGGCGGACAGGTCGGTGAGGATGTCCGTGAGCCGGACGCCGTCGAGGAACTCCTCGTAGGTCTCCCGGGTGTCCAGCCGCAGCGCCACGGGTACGCCGGCCCGGTCGAAGAGCGTGCGGACCTGGCCGAACCAGGGCAGCAGGTTGTCCCGGCCCCAGGTACGCCACTCGGTCCAGCCGGTGAAGTGCCTGCCCCGGGTGTCGTCCTGGACCTGGATCATGGCCGCGTGCAGTTCGGACAGGTCCAGGCGCCAGCGGGCCGCGGTGTGCACGAGGGCGTGGCGGACGGGGTCCGGGCTGGTGCCCGTGGGCAGTTCGCGGTGCAGGGCGCTGATCCACTCCCCGACGCGGGCGGCCCGTTCGGCGGCGGGGGCGGTGCGGTCGTCGCCGAGGTCGTCGAGGGCGTTGGCGGCCGCCCACAGGGCGTACAGCGCCGGGCGCAGCGGGGCGGGCACCAGCTGGATCAGGGCGTGCTCCGCGGGGTCCTGCCGCCTGGTCCGGAGCCGGCACAGCCGGTAGGCCGCCCGCAGTGCCGGGTCGTCGCCGATCACCGTCCGCGCGGTGCTCGTACGTCGGTCTGCCGGGGCTGGGGTCGCGGGAGGCACATCGCTGACAACGAGAGCGGTTCGTCCAGGTATTGCGCTGAACAAGTGGGTTACCGCGGGGCGGAGGTGCCGGGGCGCCCGTGCGGTGCCTGCTGTCGTCCGAGTACCCCGGAGGGCTGCGCCGGCGCCCGCGGGTGCCGGGCGCCGACAGGGTGAGGGGCGCCGACTGGGTGAGGGGCGCCGACTGAGTGATAGGCGCCGACTGGATGAGGGGCGATCGCCGGCTGCGGCCGGCGAAGCACCGGTTCACGGCGGGCGCGGCCCACGTGCTGCGCACGCCGCTGACCGGGCTGCGCGCGGCGGCCGGACTGCTGCCGCCGGGCCGCCCGGCAGAGCTGGTGCGGGACCGGGGTCGCCGCACTGCGCATGCTCGCCGAGGATCTTGCCGGCCGCTGCCCCGAGTCGTGCCCGGGCCGCCCGGAGGGGACAGGGCCGGTGGCTCCAGGGGAGGGCGCGGGCCGGTGGCTCCAGAGGAGGGCGCGGGCCGGTGGCTCAGCTCTGGTGGCGGCGGGCGAGGGCCTTGTTCAGGGCCGTGCGCAGTTCGGGGGGCGGCGGCGGGCCGTCGGACTCCGCGCTGGCCGTGACCGCGGCGGCCACGTCGCGGAGCTTGGTGTTGGAGAGCTGGGACGTCTCCCGGAGGATGTGCCAGGCCTGGTCGGAGGTGCAGCCGTGGGTGGCCATGAGGATGCCGCGGGCCTGGTCGATGACCGGGCGGGAGGCGATGGCCTGGCGCAGCTGCTCGACCTCCGACTGGAGGACGTGCAGGCGCTCCGCGCGTTCCAGGGCGACCGCCGAGGAGGCGGCCGGGGCGGGGTCGTGGGGCGCGGTGCGCAGCGGATCCGTGGTGTCCAGGCCCGCCAGCTCCAGGATCCGGCGCGGCTGGCCGTTCCAGTTCGTGGTCGTCACCGTCGTAGCGCGCGCCCGGCTGTAGTCCGCCAGGGCGTCCAGGAACTGCAGTCCGGCCGTGTCCATGAAATGCACGCCCCCCATGTCCAGGTCGACCCGGGTGATCGTGGCCGGAAGCTCGGCCAGGGTTCTGGCCAGGATGTCCGCACAGCCGTGAACGAGCTCACCACGCGGGGTGAGCTCGGCACGGTCCGCGTCGACGCGGCCACTGATGACCAGGGTGTTCAGCCCTCCTGTGAGGTGTGGTGATGCCGCTGACGTCATGTCACCGCCTTGTCGGTCCTCGTCGGTCGTCATCGGTCCCAGCCGGACTGCGCAACGATCACGTCGCCCCCCCGGTGGACGTCGGTGTCAGGTGCGCCTGCCCGCCTTACGGCGTACTACACCCGGTTCGGGGGAATGAGCTTTTCCCGGACGGGTACGAGCGCTGTGGACCAATCGTGGGGAGAGGGGCTTGAACACTCGATATCAGGTGCCGGCCGCCGGGCCCCGCGTGCCGGGCCTGGCGGTGTTTCCGCTGGCCGGGCGGCAGGGGGTCCGGGCGGCGGGAGAAGTCGGCCTGACGACCCGTGCGATCTGGGAAGGCGTACTGGAGCGGGCCGTTCGCGAGGATGAGGACGTGTACTACCTGGAGCTCTCCGATGTGACGTTCGTCGACGTCGCGGGCGCCGGTGCGCTCGCGGCCGCGGCCGGGCAGCTCCGGGACGGCCGGCGGTTCGTCGTGCGCCGGCCGCCGCCGGCCCTGCGCCGGACGCTGGACCTGCTCTGGCCCGACCAGGAGGGAATCGAGGTGGCGACGTCATGACCGCTGTCGCGACCGAGCCCTTCGGGCCCCTCGACCCCTTCGTCCACCCCGCGCTCTTCTACCGGGACGAGCAGGAGTACCTCGACGTCACCGTGCCCTTCGTGCGCGACGGCCTGGCGGCCGGCGAGCCCGTGGCGGTCGCGGTGCCCGGCAAGAACCTCGCCCTGATCCGTGACGCCCTGGGCGAGGCCGCGGGCGCCGTGAAGCTCCTGGACATGCGGGAGGCCGGACGCAACCCGGGCCGGATCATCCCGGGCGTGCTACGCGCGTTCGCCGACGCCCAGCCGCCAGGCCGCCGGGTGCGGATCATCGGCGAGCCCATCTGGGCCGGCCGCTCCGCCACCGAGTACCCCGCCTGCGTCCAGCACGAGGCGCTCATCAACGCGGCCTTCCGGGGCCGTACGGCGACCATCCTGTGTCCGTACGACGTCGGGCGGCTCCCCGAGCACGTCCTCGCCGACGCGCACGCCACCCACCCCACCGTCATCCCCTCCGGCTCCCGGGCGGAGCAGGACAGCGAGACGTACGCGCCCTGGGCCGTCGTCGACCGCTACAACGAGCCGCTGCCGCCCGTGCCGGACGCGCTGACGTTCCCCTTCGACTCCGACTCGCTCTCCCCGGCCCGGCACGTGGCCGTCGGGGAGGCGGCGCGGCTCGGTCTCACCGGCGTCAAGCTGGACGACCTGGCCCTGGCCACGGCCGAGCTCACCACGAACAGCGTGGTGCACGGCGGTGGTTCGGGCGTACTGCGGATGTGGTCCGAGGACGGGTACGTGGTGTGCGAGGTGCGCGACGAGGGGCGGCTCGCGGACATCCTGGCCGGGCGCAGTCCCGTCCCTCGCGACCAGCGCGGCGGGCGCGGGATCCTGCTGGTCAACCTGATCGCCGACCTGGTGAGGGTGCACCGGAGCGACGGCGGGACGACGGTGCGCTGCTGGTTCGCCCGCTGAGGGCCTCGCCCGCCGGGCGGCTCAGGCGCCCAGCGGGTCCAGCGCCAGCGGCTCGATCCTGCCCTCCAGCATGGCGCCGAGGCCCTGTACGGCGCACACGTCCGGGCGCTCGGCGATGCGCACCGGCATGCCGGTCGCCTCGCGCAGCATCTCGTCCAGGCCCGGCAGCAGGGCGCTCCCGCCGACCATCATGATCCCCCGGTCGGCGAGGTCGGCGACCAGGTCGGGCGGGCAGTCCCGGAGCACCTTGCCGATACCGTCGAGGATGGCGGTGAGCGGCGTCTGGATGGCGTCCCGTACGGCGGCGGTGTCGACCGTGACCGAGCGGGCCAGGCCCGTGGCGACGTCCCGGCCGTGGATCTCCGTCGAGGCCGGGCCGTGCGGGGTGAGGCCGTTGCCGGACAGGGCCAGCTGCAACGGCCGTACCGACTGGCTCGGCAGCATCAGCTCGTGCTCGTGGCGCAGGTGCTGCACGATCGCGTGGTCGACGGCCTCGCCGCCCACCGGGATGCGCTCGGCGGTGACGATCGCGCCCAGGGACAGCACGGCAACCTGGGTGGCCGCCGCCCCGCACACCATGATCATCGTGGCCTCGGGCTGCTCCACGGGCAGTCCGCAGCCGACGGCGGCGGCGATCAGGGTGTCGACCAGTTCCACACGGCGGGCCCCGAGACCGACCAGGGTCTCGATCGCGGCGCGCTGGGCCAGCGGGTCGGCGTCGTGCGGCGTGCAGGCCGCGGCGCGCAGGATCGGCTTGCGGCGCAGGCTGCGGCGCATCTTGTCGCCGAGCAGGTGCCGCAGCATGCGCTGGGCCATCTCGATGTCCACGACCGTGCCGCCGGAGACCGGCCGCATCACCCGGATGTAGTGCGGCGTACGGCCCGTCATCTTCTCGGCGAGCTCGCCGACCGCGATCAGGGCGCCGGTGCGGGTGTTCACGGCGGCGGCGGACGGCTGGTCGACGACGAGCCCGGCGCCCTTGACGTAGACGCGGGTGCGGGCCGCACCCAGGTCGACGGCGAAGTGGCAGCGGCGCAACTGCTCCAGACTGGCGGTCATGGCAGGTCCTCCCGAGAGCACAGACCGTGGAGGGCCGCCAGACGGCGGGCCTCCCTCGCCATCGTGCGCGGGAGGGACCGGGGACGCCTTTCCAAGGGGGCCGGGTGGGGCGCCGCCGAACGGGGGGTTCGGCGCCCGTCGGACAGGCCCTAGGGCTGGAGCGAGCGGGTGGCCTCCAGCAGGGGGGCCAGGGAGGTGACGGTGGCCTCGCAGCCCGCCTCGCGGAGTTGCCGGCCCGCGGTGGCGTTGCGGGCTAGGCCGATGAAGCGCAGGCCGGCCTGCTGGGCGGCGGTGAGTTCGGCGACCGTGGAGCCGATGAGTACGCCGGTCGCGGCGGCGCCGCCGGAGGAGTGCATCGCGCGCAGGAGACAGTCGGGGTGCGGAGTCAGCAGGGCGAGGTCCTCGCCACGGCCGTGGACGCCGGACAAGGGGAGGCCGTAGGGCTCCAGATAGCGGTGGACGGCCGGTGCGCCGACGTCCGTGACCACGCTGACCCGGCGTCCGGAGTCGTGCAGGGCGCGGACCAGCGGCACACAGTTGTGCGTGGTCGGCGCCGCGGGGAGCGCCAGCAGTTCGAGTTCGTCCAGGCGGTCCCGGAGCAGCGGGCCGAGCGGGTCGTGGGCGAACGCCCGCAGGACGTCCAGCGGATGGACGAACGTCTCCCACCCCGCCACGGCCGCCGTGTCCCGCAGGTCGCGGTGATCGGCGACCAGGGCGAGCAGGTCGAGGGCGGCCTCGCGTGCGGTGGTCGCCGAGAACAGGCGGGCCACCGGGCCGTCGAAGCCCAGCAGCACGGTCTCGGCGTCGCCGAGGAGACCGGACAGCGGGCGCGCCGCCGGGGCCGGGCCCTGCGGTCCGGGCAGGGCCGCCCCCTCAGGGGCCAGCTGCACCGACGCCGCCACGGAGAGACCCGGCACGGGCCACCGGCGCAGCCCGGCGTTGACCGCGCGCTGCGCCGCGCCCGCCCGGCGCAGCGGATGCCGGCGGGTGATCCGGGCCGCCTCCTCCAGCAGATGGCCGAGCAGCGGCTCGGACACCCGGGCGACCTCCGCGCGGACGAAGGCGACCGGGTCGTCCACGTGCCAGGACAGCTCGACCGCCGCGGCGAAGGCGCCCTTGCCGGAGCTCGGCAGGGAGACCCGGTGGTGGGACTGGTGCGTGGTGAGGTCCACCTCGTAGTACGTGACGTGCCGCGGCGGCCGGCTGCCGTGCGGCCGGGCGGGGTTGAGGAGGGTGAGCGGGCCGTCCGGCTGGGTGTGGACGACGGCCGTGCGGCCCGGGGCCGGTATGCCGAGCCGGCGCAGGTCGTGCGTGATGAAGGGCCCCCGCACCAGGTCGCGGTCCTCGGGCTCGGGGGCCGTGGAGGGGGACAGCGGGCAGTACCAGGCGACGGGCGGGGTGTCCGCGGCACCGCCCTGGTGGAGCGGCTGGAAGCGCCGGGGCCCCTGGGCCGCCGAGCTGCCGGCGAACTGCTCGTACACGGCCGGGGAGAGGACCACCTGGAGGTCGGCGGGCACCGGCGGTGTCACCGGTGGCGGGGTGGGCCCGTCCCAGAACGTCACGGTCAGGGGCGGCGGGTCCACGAGCCCGGACATGACCTCGGGGAGCCAGCGCACCACCGCGGCCAGCACGGGGAGGACGTAGGTGCCGGGCTCGGTGTGGACCTCGTAGCCGTTGCCGCGGACCCGGACGTCGACCTGGTGGGTGGCGAGGGCGCCGCGGGAGAGCATCTCGTGCACCGCGTACTCGAGGGTGATGCGGGCCTCGGGGTGGCCGGTGAGGTCGTCGGCCTCGAAGAGGATCGTGGGGCCGGTGGCCTCACCGGACGGCCCCGGTTCCAGTTCGGCCCGCGCGGTCTCGAGGTCCAGCCTGAGGGCGCGCAGCCGGTCCCGGGTTGC
Organism: Streptomyces sp. NPDC050546; assembly: GCF_044457425.1. Lineage (NCBI taxonomy): Bacteria > Bacillati > Actinomycetota > Actinomycetes > Kitasatosporales > Streptomycetaceae > Streptomyces > Streptomyces sp. NPDC050546. The sequence continues at coordinate 419,549 of NZ_JBITGX010000005.1, read as the reverse complement.
CGCGGCGGCGGGGCCGGGGACGCCGTCCAGGGGGTCGCCGTACCAGAGGCCGAGGATGCGCCGGAGGTCGGCGTGTCCGCCCATCGTGTCGCCGAGGAGCTCCTCGCAGTGGAGCGCGTCGACGTAGACGTCCGGCAGGTGCACGGCGTACGCGTGCGAGAAGGAGACGAGAGCGCCGGGGGGCAGCACGGAGCGCACCTCCGCCGCCAGGCGCTCGAGGCGGCCGACGGCCTCGTTCTCCGGCGGGGGCTCCTCCCACAGCCCGCTGGCCAGCTCCGTGTGGCTCACGCGCCGCCCGTGGTCGAGGAGCAGCATGCACAGCAGTGCCTGGGCGTGCGGTGAGGGAGGCTCGATGAGGTCGGTGCCGTCGCTGATGCGCAGTGGACCGAGCAGGGTGACGTGGCGCGGCGGCGGCCAGTGGGCCGTCGCGGGCAGGCGGGCGGCGTGGTTGGCGGCTTCGGGCAGCTTGTGCTTGTCGATCAGATCGAGCAGGGGCTCGTGCGCGGCGGGAACCGACAGGCCCGCGGCCAACTCTTTGAGCAGCCGGCGGAATTCGGCCAGGTCCGACTCGAGGCCCTTGCCCCGGGATTCCTCGCCCAGGGCGAACCGGCTCAGCAGCACCGTGCCGTCGGGCCGCAGCAGCAGACCCTCGGGCCCGCGCTCCCCACGCACCAGACCGTGTTCGTGGAGGGCCTTGAGGCCCAGCATGCCCTGGCACACCACGCGGGCGAACGTCCGGAAGGAGATGCCCGGCCGCACTTCGGACAGCGACAGACCGTCCACGAACTCCGTCACCAGGTACGGCGCGTCGTCCTCCACCCCGAAGTCGAGCACCCGCACCAGATGCGGATGCTCCAGCTCGGCGAGCGCTCGTGCCTCCCTCAGGAACCGCTCGTGCGGAGCGGGCTGGTCGCGATACCGGCGTACGACCACCTGCTGATCCGTGCGGACGTCGACGGCGCTGGACACCCGGCCGCTCCACCCCCGCCGTCCGGCCAGCCGGTACCGTCCCGCGAACAGTGGCTCCGGCCGCCCCTCCCCGCCCAGCCGCCGTACCGTCTCCTCGCTCACTGTCGCGAACGCGGGCCCCGAGCCGTGCTGTCCGCCGTCCGTCTCGGCCCGGAACTCCCCGGCCGCCAGCCCCGCCCGTTCGTCGATCAGGCCGCCGACGCGTTCGAGGAACTCCCGGGTCCGGCCCCGGGCCGAGCGGGGCAGGGAGCGCAACAGCAACTCCCTTACACCGGGCCGGAATTCATAGGAGCCGGGCGGGCCGGGGGCCTCGGCGAGCATGCCGCTGAGGATCACCTCGGCGAGGTGCTGGGGGTGCGGGTCGCGGTCCACGGTGCGCTGAACGAGGCGCATCACCGGCACCGACGGGACCGCCAGGGCGAGATGCCCGGCGAGACGGAAGGCCTCGGGGGACGCGGTCGCGCGAAAGCGCAGCACCAGGTCCTCCGGGGAGGCGGTGGTGATGTCGGGGGTGGGCTCGGCGGGTGGTGCGGGGGCCGGGGACAGCCAGGCCGCCGCGCCCGGGGTGCGGGCACCGCCCGGGTCGGCGACCAGGGCCGCCCAGTGGGCGAGCCAGGGTGCGCCCGGTTCCAGGACCGGCAGGGGCAGGGCCCGGTCGGGGGCCGGCGCGGTTTCGTAGGGGGTGAAGGCGAGTGCCGCCGAGGGCGCCGCCGTGGACGGGGCGGTCAGCAGGCCCGGTTCGGCGGGGAGTGCCGTGCCGGCCCAGAGGTGTTCCGGCAGGGGCTGGACCACGGCGAGCGGCATGTGGCGGGCCCAGCGGCGCAGGGTGCGGTACCACCGGTCGCCCGCCTCGCCCGGGCGCCACTGCGGGCCCATGCAGTCGCTGATGACGAGGGTGACCGTACGGCCGTCGTCGAGGACGGGGACCTGGCGGGCCCGGCCGTCGGGTGTGGCCGGACGCAGGCTGACCGTGCGGAAGATGCCCGACTGGGCGAGGGCCGTGTGCAGTTCGCTCACCAGGGGGCGCCAGACCGGCATGGTGGGGCCCGTGTCGTGCACGAGGTTCAGCCGCAGCCAGCGGTCGGGGGCCGGGCGCAGTACCGGGAGCCACACGTCGGGGTGGGCGCCGAGCCGGGCGATCCGGTCGGCCGTCGCCCGTTCGTCCAGCACCCGCAGGTGCGGGGAGGGCACCTTGCGCTGCAGCGGGCGCAGGGCGCGCTGGAGTGCGAGGGGGTGGGGCAGCATCGGGGGTGCCGGGGCGAGGAGGGGGGAACCGCCGCCGGCCGCTTCTCCCTCGGCGTGGCCCGGGGAGCGTGGCGCGGGCAGGCGCAGCGGGACCCGGTCGGGCCTGGGCGCCGGGGCCGTCGGTGGTGGCTCGAAGGGATGTGGTGGTACGGGGGTGGGTGGGGTGTCGCCCTGGGGCGCGGGGGCCTCGGCTGTCTCCTCTGGCGTGGCGGGACCGACGGTTCCGGGCTCCCTCGCGGACGGCTCGTCCGCCTCCAACCGGCCCGCCAGCCACAGCAGTTCCGCGAGCTCCCGAGGTGTCGGCGACGCACCGGCGGCGGAAAGCGCCGCGGCCAGACGGGCGACGGGGGACTGCCCCGCCTCGCGATCAGCGCGCGCGGGTCGAGCCCCGGCCACGCGGCCGCCGGCCGCCGAAGGGCCACCGCCGGCCGCTGAAGGGCCGCCACCGGGGACGCTCGGGTCGGTGCCGTCTGTCGGCGGGGCGGCTGCCGGGGGGACGCGCCCGTCGTCGCGTGTGCCCGCCCGGTCCGTCTGAGGACGCTCCCGCTCGGGGTCAGAAGCCATCGCCGTCGGCCGTCGCGCTGAGGTACGGCATCAGCTGCTCGGCGAGGTCGTCGCTGGACTCCGCGTCCAGGCCGGAGACTCCGGTGAGGTAGAGGGCGTTCAGAAGCTGGTCGGTGGCCAGTTCGCCACCGCCTGCCCGCTCCAGGAAGCGGGTGATCAGACGGTCCGCGGCGGCGTCCGGGGTGTCGAGGTGGGCGCGGACGATGTCCGTGAGCTGCTCGCGGTCGGGGCGGCGCAGCTTCAGCCGGACGCAGCGGCGCAGAAAGGCGGGCGGGAACTCCCGTTCGCCGTTGCTGGTCAGTACGACGAAGGGGAAGGCCCGGCAGCGGACCCGGCCGCGGTGGACGGCGACCGGGGTGTCCGTGCCGTCGGCGAGGACCTCGGCCGCCGTGTCCTGCGAGTGGCGGGCGGCGCGGACCAGTTCGGGGATCTCGTACTGGCCCTCCTCCAGGACGTTCAGCAGGTCGTTGGGCAGGTCGAGGTCGCTCTTGTCGATCTCGTCGACGAGCAGGGCCCGGGGCCGGTCGTAGGGGAGCAGGGCCGTGCCGAGCGGGCCGAGGCGCAGATGGTCCTCGACGTCGCCGGCCGACGGCCGGTCCTGCCGCTGCGGGTCCTGCCGGTCCTGCGGGTCCTGCCGGTCCTGCCGGTCTTGCCGGTCCTGCCGTTCCCGGGCCGCGTACAGCCGGGACAGCGGGTCGTACTGGTAGAGGCCGTCGGCGAGGGAGCTGCGGCTGGTGATGTTCCAGCGCAGCACCGGGCCGAGACGCAGCTCGCGCGCCACCGCGTACGCCAGTGAGGACTTGCCCGTGCCGGGCGGGCCGGTGACGAGCAGGGGGCGGCGCAGACAGAGCGCGGCGTTGACGAGCCGGACGCTCTCCGGGGTGGCCACGTACGACCTGGCCCGGTGCACCCGGTCGGGCGAGACGGCCGTCGCGTCGTCGGAGTCGCCGGGCGGCGGCAGCGCGGGCCCGCCGTCGAAGGCGCGCCAGGGCGGTGGGACGGGGAGGTGGTCGATGCCGTCGTGCGGCTCGTTCCTGCCGGTGTAGACCGACCAGTGCGGCATGGGGGGTGGTCTCCGCTCTCCGTTTTCGTGCTGGTGTTTCTCAAAGGCGCTCCGGACCGCGTCCGGGTCGTCCTTGGCCGGTCAGGACACCGGTGACCCCGCGTGCGCGGCGACGACCGCGTGCGGGTCGGTGAAGACGCGCGGGTCGTCCCAGAGCAGCTGGATGCCGTGGGCCCAGTGGTCCTCCTCCGCGTCGGCCTCCTCGCGCAGGGCCAGGACGTGGCGGGGGAGTTCGGCGGGCGGTACGGCCGCCACACAGGCGTCGAGCGCGTCGAGGAAGGCCTTGCCGGGGCAGCCGTCCGCTCCGGCGCACTCCTCCTGCCCGGAGTCGCAGCCGCCGCGCGACCACACGATGACCGGGGCGGGCGCGGTGAGCGAGGTGTCGAAGTGCGGCCGGGTACGGGAGGCGGCCGGGGCGGTGCCGAACCCGGCGAGGCAGGCGTCGGGGCGCCGCATCCGCATCCGCAGCCGCCCGGGCTCCTCCGGGCCGCCGCACTCCACACGGTGCATCCGCGCGCCCGGCAGGGCGTCCAGGCGCCTCCACGCCCGGGTCAGGACATGCCGGGTACTGGCCTTGCGCCGGGCGTGGTCGGTGACGACCAGCGGGTAGAGGCAGCCGAGCGGGGTCGCGTCGTCGGGGGCGCTCTCCCAGAGGTCGACGGGCCAGTCCAGCCAGTCCCGGGGCAGCGCGAACGCGACCAACTCGTCGGCGCCGGGCGTCAGATACCGGAAGGCCGCCTCGATCCGGTCCCGCACATAGGCGTGCAGCCGGTGCTGTTCGACCGTGCCGGAGTCCACCGGGTGCCGTCGCCCCTCGCTGTACGCGGACACCTCGACCCGGACCAGGCCGTCGCCCGCTCCGCTGTGCCCCAGCTCGACGAGGATGGGCGACCAGTCGGGCGCCGACGGCTCCACGGCCGGGGTGTGCAGCAGGGCTTCGAGCCGGTCGGCGAACCGGGACACGGTCCGTCCGGCACCCGGGCCGTCTAGTTCGCACAGCACGAACAGGGCCGCCGACCACAGTGAGTCGAACCCCTCCTCGGGCGGCGGCGGGTCGAACGGGTCGGCCGCCGCGGTGTAGAGCCGGACCGGGTCGCAGTCGACGCCCGCCCGGGCGGCCTTCTCGACCAGGGCGCGCAGCCGGGCCCGGTCGGCACCGGCGTGGTCCGAGGTGGGGACGAGGCTCTGCAGATCGGCCCAGTACTGTGCCATGACCTGGGTGGGCATCATCCGGCCGTTGCGCACGTCCCGGCTGCCGGCCGCCGCCGTGACCATGCCGACGACCTCGCCGGTCTCGGCCAGGGTGACGGCGGCCCCGCTGAAGCCGGGGGCCAGGGTCTGGCCTCCCGGGTGCCAGGCCTCCAGCTGGAGCCATTCCCGTTTGATCAACTGGGGTGCGGTGACGCGGTACTCGGCGAGGGTGCCCTCGTCGAAGCCGGCCGGGAAGCCGTAGACGACGAGCTTGCGGGGGCTCGTGCCGTGCGCGGCGTCGACGGGCGCGAGCGCGGCCGGGGCGATGGGCATCTCCCGGTCCAGTTCCAGCACGGCGAGGTCACCGAGGTCGGTGCCGGCGCCGGTCCAGCCGCCGTGGGCGACGACCTTGGCGGGCACGGCCGGGCAACCGGGCCGCTCCGTGAAGGTCACCGTCAGGCCGTCGCCGTCCTGCACGACATGGGCGCAGGTCAGCACCGTGCTGGGGGTGACCAGGAAGCCCGCTCCGGCCACCCGGCCGCGTAATTCGATCCGGGCGTGCCACTCGGCGCTGTTCAGGGTGGTCTCCAGGGCGCTGCCCACGGCGCTGTTCATGAGGCGGCGCCGGCCTCCCGGACACCGGACCCCTGCGCACCGGCCTCCCGGACACCGGACCCCTGCGCACCGGCCTCCGGGGCGGACGGGGACCAGGACAGCTTGACCACCAGATGGCCCTCGGCGGTCCCCTTGGCGATGAACGCGCCGGTCTCGGCGGACAGTTTCACCCCGAACTCGATCTCCACGCCGTCGGGCTTCAGCGAGCCGTCCCGGAAGACGCGCAGCGCTGACTCGGCGGCGGCGCGGACCCCGTCCAGAGCACCCTCGAAGGTGCGGGTCGCCTGGACCGTACCGTCGCCGCGCGAGACCAGGCGGGAGCCGGACCGCTCCTCCACCCCCTCGACCGCGACCACGGCACCGTCACCGGTCCTGAACTCGACCAACCCGTCCACGGCACCCCCGTCGTCCCACTGCACTGAGCATTTCCGCTGTCACGGACGGTACTTGATGTCGCGTGGGGCATCCACCGGACTCACGGACCCACCGCGCGCCTACGGACCCACCGTCCCTCGGATCACCCCCAGCTCCACCAGATCCTGCGGCCGGATGCGGAGCTGGTCCGCCGTCGGCTCCACCTCGCGCGGCGGCCGTTTGAGGATGGCCGCCGCGAGCTCCGGGGCGATCACCGAGAAGTAACTGTCGGCAGTCGCCCAGGTGTTGCCGGGCGCGGCCAGGGCCAGCGCGCCGCCGGAACCGCCCTCGCCGATCACCAGCGTCGTCACCGGCGTACGGGCGCCCGCCACCGCCACGAACAGGTCGGCGATCGCCGCGCCCGCGCCCTGCCGCTCCGCCTCCGCGTCGTTGGCCGCGCCCGGGGTGTCGACGAGGGTCAGCACTGGAACGCCGAGCCGGTCCGCGAGCCGGATCAGCCGGGCGGCGGTGCGGTACCCGGCGGGGCGGGTCGCGGTCCCGGTCTGCGCCGCGTACGCGACGGTACGGCCCTGGTGCTCACCGAACCCGCACAGCATCCCGTCCGGGTCGGTGCCTCCGCAGCGGTCGCCGCTGATCGCGACCCGGTGGGTGAAGTAGGCGTCCAGATAGGCGGCGGCGCGCGGGCGCCGGGGCGAGCGGGCACGCCGGACGGCGTCCCAGCCGGTGCCGGGCAGGCCCGCGCTGTCGCCGAGCGGTTCCGGCGGCGGGGCGGGCGTACCGGACGGGGACGTCAGCAGCGGCAGCCACCGCCCCAGCGCCTCGCGCAGCTCCTCCGGCCGTACGACCGCGTCCACCGCCCCCGCCGCCAGCTGCGCCTCGGCCGTGTACGCCGCCGGATCCGCGTCCGCCGGGCGCACCCGGGAGCCGGCGAAGCCGATCTGCGCCCCGGGCAGCGCGAGGACCACGTCCGCGCCCGCGCCCAGGGTGGCCCAGCCGCCCCCGGTCGTCGGGTCGCGCACCACGGCGACCTGGGCCAGCCCGGCCTCCCGGTTGAGCGCCGACTGGCGGGCCACCCGCTGGAGCTGGGTCAGCGCGAGCATGCCCTCCTGCATCCGGCTGCCGCCCGTGGCCACGAGCGGCACGACCGGGAGGCGGTGGTCACGGGCGTACGTGTACGCCGCCTCCAGCCGGTCCCCGGTGCGCTGCCCCAGGGAGCCGCCGAGGAAGCCGAACTCGAACGCGATCAGCACGGCCCGGGCGCCGCCGATCCGGGCGGTGCCGCAGACCACGGACTCCTGCTCGCCGGTGCGTTCGGCGGCACGGGCGCGGGAGGCGTCGTAGCCCGGCCACGCCAGCGGGCCGTCCGGCCTGGGGTCCCTTATGAGCGCGGGGAGTTCGGCGAAGGTGGAGTCGTCGGCGACGAGGGCGACGATCTCGCGAGCCGAGTGGCGGCCGGTCGGCTGGTCACTCATGGGTCAGCGCCCGCTTCATGATCTTCCCCATGTCGTTGCGGGGCAGCGCGTTCAGGTGGTGGACGACCCGTGGGCGCTTGTGCGGTGCGAGGCGCTCGGCCACATGGTCGGCCAACTCGGCCAGGGCGGGCGGCGACTCGGGATCAGCGGGCACGATCCACGCCACGATCCGCTCGCCCAGGTCGGGGTCCGGCTCCCCGGTGACCGCGGCCTCCCGCACCCCGGGATGCTCGAGGAGCGCGTTCTCGATCTCACCGGCCCCGATCTTGTAACCGCCGCTCTTGATCAGGTCGGTGGCCTTGCGGCCGACGATCCGGACATAGCCGTCGGGGTCGCGCACCGCCATATCACCGGTGCGGAACCAGCCGTCGGCGGTGAAGGCGGCGGCGGTGGCGTCGGGCCGGTTGAGGTACTCGGTGAACAGGTTCGGGCCGCGCACCTGGATCTCGCCGACGGTCTCCCCGTCGTACGCGTCGACCTCCGAGCCGTCCTCCTCGACCAGCCGCAGCTCCACACCCGGCAGCGGCACGCCGACCGTGCCCGGGCGGGCCTCGCCGTCGGCGCGGACGCTGGTGTTCATCAGCGTCTCCGTCATGCCGTAGCGCTCGATCACCCGCCGTCCGGTCGCCGTCGCGATCCGCCCGTGGTCGTGCACGGGCAGCGCTGCCGAACCGGAGACCAGCAGCCGCGCCCCGGTCAGTGCCTTGACCAGATCCGGCTCGCTGGTCACCGCCTCCGCGATCCGGTGGTACATCGTCGGCACGCCGAACAGCATGGTCGCGCCGCCGGCCAGCTCGCGGGCCACGCCCTGGGTGCTGAACCGGCCCAGGTGCCGGACCGACCCGCCGCGCCGCAGCGGTCCGAGCGTGCCCAGGACCAGGCCGTGCACATGGAACAGCGGCAGTCCGTGGACGAGGACGTCGTCGCCGCTCCACTGCCAGGCGTCGGCCAGCGCGTCCAGGGTCGAGGAGATCGCCCTGCGCGGGATGACGGCGCCCTTGGGCGGGCCGGTGGTGCCGGAGGTGTAGACGATCAGGGCCGGGTCGGCGTCGCCGGAGTGCTCCTCGGGGGCGGGGCCGGTGCCGTGTACGTCGACGTCGAGGCGGGGCAGGTCCCCCACGGGGGAGGGGAGCTGGTCCTCCGGGGCCGTGAGCACCAGGTCGGGGGCGCTGTCCGACAGGATGTGGCCGATCTCCTTCCCGCCCGACTTCGGGTTGAGCGGGACGGCGGGGACACCGGCCAGCAGGGCGGCGACGACGGCGACGGCGGTCTCCATCGTGGGCGTCGCCCAGACGGCGACCCGCCTGGCCTCGCCGATGCGTGCGGTGAGGGCGCCGGCCGCGGCGGCGAGTTCTCCGTACGTCAGTGAGCGCTCGCCGAACCGGAGAGCGGGGCGGTCGGCCGGGGCCTCGGTCAGGGCCGGGAAGAGAGGGGTCACGCGTCCGTCTCCTTAGTTGTCTTGCCTGTGCTGCCTGTGCTGCCTGTTCGTGGGGAACCGGCCGGCTATCCCCAGCCGGGGACGACCATCACCAGCCATGCCGCCGCCGGTACGACCGCCACCACGATTCCTCCGTACACCATCAGCTGCCGGAAGAAACGCTCGCGGTCGACGTCCGGCGCGGCGGCCAGGACCAGGGCGCCGTTCGTGGAGAACGGGCTGACGTCCACGACGGTCGCAGAGACGGCGAGTGCGGCGACCATGCCGATCGCGCCGATCTCGCCTCGCTCCAGGAAGGGGACGGCCAGGGGGATCAACGCGCCCATGATTCCCACGGAGGAGGCGAAGGCGGAGACCAGTGCGCCGATGTAGCAGAGCAGGAGGGCGGCGAGGAGGGGGACGCCGATGCCGCCGACTCCCTCGCCGGCCCAGGTGATGGTGCCCATTTCGTCGAGGACGCCTACGTAGGTGAGGACGCCGCAGATGAGGAGGACTGTGGGCCAGGCGATCTCGCCCACTGCCTTGCGGCTGTCCTCCGGCCAGGCGGTGCTGAGTATGACGGCGAGGGTGATGGCTGTGAGGCCTGCGTCGAGGTCGAAGACCAGGACGGCTACCACCAGGGCCAGAAGGGAGGTGAGGGTGGCTGTGCGGGAGGGGGTGAGGCTGGTTTCTTCGGGGCTCAGGGTGGGGGTGGCTGGGGCGGGGTCGGTCCGCAGCTCGGCGGGGCGAGGTGCCGCTGCGCCCACCCGTGCCGCCCCAGCGGCACGATTGCCCGCAGCTGGGGCGGGACTGCTCGCGGCTGGGGCGGGAGCGCCGGTTTCGTCCACCGCGCCTTGCGCCCACAGCTTGAGGCCCCCGCAGACGACGAACACGACCCCGGCGATGACGAGGTTCGCCGCCAGGGATGCCAGGAAGAGGACCAGTTCGTTGCCGGGGAGGTTTTCGCGGTCGACGATGCCGTTGACGATCGAGCCGTAGATGCTGATCGGGGAGAAGCCGCCGGCCTGGGCGCCGTGTACGACCATCGCGCCCATCAGGAGCGGGCTGATCCCGTAGCGCGTGGCGAAGCTCAGGGCGATCGGGGCGACGATCGCGACCGCGGCCGGGCTGACCGCGCCGATCGCCGTGAGCGCGCCGGTCAGCGCGAACATCACCCAGGGGATGAGCGCCACCCGCCCCCGCACGAGCCGGACGGCGGCGTGCACCAGCCAGTCGGTGGTGCCGTTGGCGCGGGCGATCGCGAAGAGGTACGTGACGCCGACCAGGACGACGAACAGGTCACCGGGGAAACCGGCGAAGATGCCGTCCGCGTCGAGGTCGGCGACGAGCCCGCCCACCCCGAAGGCCGCGGCGAAGGCGAGCGCGCCCATGTTGACGGAACGGGTGGTGGCGATGACGAACACCACGACGAGGACGAGGATCGAGATGAGTTCGGGGGACATACGGGCTCCCGTCGTTGGGCCCCGGAGCGGTTGGGAGTGCCTGGGAGCACCTGCGAGTGGCCGAGTGGCTGAGCCACTTGAGGTGCGTTGGCTGAAAGAGTGGGTGCGACCCGGGCGCCCGTCAAGGGGGTGCGCGACAATTGGTTCAGCCACTCGGCCACTGGATCGGGTGAATGCGACAGGCCCGGTGCTACGCTCCCGGCGAGAGGGGGACTCCGTGACCGACGCCCTGCGCCCCATGACGAAACAGCGCCTGTACGAACAGGTGCTGGAGCGGCTGCGCCAGTACGTCGCCGAGGGCGGGCTGCGCGCCGGCGACCGGCTGCCGCCCGAGCGGGATCTCGCGCAGCGGCTCGGGGTCAGCCGGGCCTCGGTGAAGCAGGCGATCGTGGTGCTGGAGGTCCAGGGCCTGGTGGAGGCCCGGCACGGGGGCGGTACGTACCTGGTGCGGGACAGTCTCGACACCGAGCCCGTGGAGCGGATGGTCGAACGCCGCAGGCGCCTGCCGGATGTCCTGGAGGCCCGGGAGGCGCTGGAGACGAAGCTCGCCGAACTGGCCGCCGAGCGGCGCACGGAGGACGATCTGGCGGCGATGCGCTCGGCGCTCGCGCACATGACGGAGGAGATCGAGGCGGGCGGTCACGGCGTGGAGGGCGACCGCCTGTTCCACGCGGCCGTGACGGCGGCGGCCCACAGCAGTCTGCTCGCCGAGTTCATGCGCTCCATCGCCGAGCAGATCGCCGAGAGCCGCACCGAGTCCCTGCGCCAGCCCGGCCGCCCGTCCCGCTCGCTCTCCCAGCACCAGGCCATCCTCGACGCGATCGCCGCGGAACAGCCCCGCCAGGCGGCCACGGCCATGCGGCGCCATGTCCGCACGGTGGCGAAGGTGCGGCTGCTGGACTGGGAGCCGGGCGAGGAGGAGTAGCGGCCCGGGTCAGGCCGCCCGCTCCACCACGTCCGCCACCACACAGCTGACGTTGTCCGGGCCGCCGGCCTCGTTCGCCGCTCCGACCAGGGCCTTGACCGTCTCGTCCGGGCCGGTGCGCGAGGTGAGCAGGTCGTGTAGGCGGTCCTCGGGGACGACGCTCGACAGGCCGTCGGAGCACAGCAGGTAGCGGTCGCCCGGGCGGGCGTCGTGCAGGCGGAGGTCCGGGATCACCGTCGCCCCGCCGCCCGTCAGGGCCTTCAGGAGGAGGGCGCGCTGCGGGTGCGAGACGGCCTCCTCGGCGGTCAGGCGCCCCTCGTCGATCATCGACTGGACGACCGTGTGGTCGTGGGTGACGAGGAACAGTTCGCCGTCGCGCAGCAGATAGGCGCGGGAGTCGCCGATGTGCACCAGGGCCAGACGTGAGCCCGTCCACAGCAGGGCGGTCAGGGTCGTGCCGATGTCGTCGGCGCCGCCGGCCACGTCCTGGACGGCCTGGGCCGCGCCCCGTACCGCGTCCTCCAGGAGGCCGAGGACCCCGCCGGCCGGGATCTCGTCCGTGTCCAGGGAGCGTAGTGCCGCCACGGCGGCGCTGCTCGCGGGCGCCCCCGCCGGTCCGAAGCCGTCGGCGACGGCGAGCAGCCGGGTGCCCGCGTACGCGGTGTCCTGGTTGGCGGGGCGGACGCGTCCGGTGTCCGAGTGGGCGGAGTAACGCAGTTCCAGCATGGCGGTGTCCTCTCCTGGCTCTCGCGAGTCCGTCGTCAGGTGATCGACCAGGAACGCGGCGAGGTCCCGCCGTACCGCCGTCTCCGCCTCGATCCGCGCCCAGTAGGCGCGGATCTCACGGGCGGCGGCCGTCGAGTCGAGCGCGCACAGCCGGCCCACCCGGCGGATCTCGGCCAGCGGCATGCCCAGCCGCCGCAGCCACGCCACCAGCCGGGCCTGCTCCAGCTGGGCCACCGCGTAGTACCGGTATCCCGTGTCCGGGTCCACCCGGGCGGGCCGCAGCAGGTCCAGCTCGTCGTACAGGCGCAGCGCCTTCGGCGAGAGCCGGCACGCCTTCGCGAACGCGCCGATCGTCAGCATGTCCATGCGTCCCCCGCCTTCCTCGCGCTCGTCGCGCTCCTCGTTCCGCCACTGATGCTGGGGCTTCACCGAAGGTGAAGGTCAAACGGGGTGTCGAGGTTCCGTCGGCGATTGTTAGCCTGCTCCGGAATCGATCGTTTGCCCGAGAATGGAGCCGCTGTGGCCGGCACCCCGCGCATCGCGCTCGTCACCTACGACCCCGGCGGCGAGGTGAGCAAGGACCAGGATCTGCCGGTGCTCGCGGAGGCGCTGCGGGAGGCCGGGGCCGAGGCCGCCGTCGTCCACTGGGACGACCCCGAGGTGGACTGGGCCGGGTTCGGCCTCGTCGTCATACGGTCCACCTGGGACTACAGCTGGCGGGCCGAGGAGTTCACGGCGTGGGCCGAGCGGTGCGCGAAGGTGACGCGGCTCGCCAACCCGGTGGACGTCGTGCGGTGGAACGCCGACAAGAGGTACCTGGGCCTGCTCGCGGAGGCCGGAGTACCGGCCGTGCCCACCCGCTACTTCGCGCCCGGCGACCCCGTCGACCTGCCCACCGGCCACGAGTACGTCGTGAAGCCCACCTCCGGCGCCGGTGCCCGCTACGCCGCCCGCTACCCGGCCGGAGAGCGGGACGCGGCCCTGCGCCAGGTCGAACGGATGCACGCCGAGGGCTTCACCGTCATGCTCCAGCCCTATCTGGCCAGCATCGACACCCACGGCGAGCGGGCCCTGCAATTCTTCGGCGGACGTCTGCTGCACGCCTCCCGCAAGGGCGCCGTCCTCGCGCCGGGTACCCCGTACGACGCCGACAAGATCGCCCACCCGGATCTCCAGGCCTGGGAGCCGACCTCCGCCGAACTGGCCGTCGCCGAGCGGGCCCTGGCCGTCGTGCCCCTGCCTGATGATCAGGAACTGCTGTACGCGCGCGTGGACCTCGTCACCGGGCCGGACGGGGAGCCGTGCGTGATGGAGCTGGAGCTGATCGAGCCGAATCTGTTCCTGTGGCTGCACCCGGATTCCCTGCCGAGGGTGGTGGAGGCGGTGCTCGCAGCCGCCCCCTGATCGCGACGGCGCGTGGGGCATACGTCCCACAGTGAGGCTTTTGGTGTACTGGTAGAGCCATGCCCTCCGAGCGACGGTCCTGGGCACCGCTGCTGGCGGTGTGCGCCGGGTACTTCATGGTGATCCTGGACGTGACCGTCATCAACGTCGCCGTGCCGGTGATCGGGCGGGAGCTGTCGGCCTCGCTGACCGGCATCCAGTGGATCACCGACGGATACACCCTGGTCTTCGCCGGGTTTCTGCTGACGGGCGGTGCGCTGGGGGACAGGCTGGGCAACCGGCGGGTGTTCTGCACGGGCGTGGCGGTGTTCACCGTGTCCTCGGCCGCGTGCGCGCTGGCGCCGAGCGCCCCGTTCCTGGTGGTGGCCCGGCTGGTGGAGGGCCTCGGTGCGGCGCTGATCGTGCCCGGTTCCCTGGCGCTGCTCCAGCAGGCCTACCCGGAGAAGGCCGTACGCTCGCGGGCCTTCGGGCTGTGGGGTTCGATGGCGGGCATCGCGGCCTCCGCCGGGCCGCTGCTGGGCGGGCTGCTCGTCTCCACGGCGGGCTGGCGCTGGGTGTTCCTCATCAATCTGCCCGTCGGCGCGGCCTGTCTGGCGCTGACCCTGCGGCACGTCGGCCGCTCGCCCCGGCGCGCCGACCGGCCCCTGGACTGGCCGGCGCAGTGCGCGGTCGTGGCGGCGGTGGCCCTGCTGACGGCGTCGCTCAACGAGGCCGGACGGCGGGGCTGGACCGACCCGGCCGTGCTCGCCGGTGTGGGCCTGGCCGTACTGGCCGCCGTGGCGTTCGCGCTGCGCGAGCGGCTGGCCCGCTCCCCGGTGCTGCCCCTCGGCCTGCTGCGCTCGCCCGCCATGAGCGGCGGAGCCGTCATCGGCCTGCTGTTCAACTTCGGTTTCTACGGCATGGTGTTCACCGCCAGCCTGGAGTTCCAGCACCAGCGCGGCTTCAGCGCCCTCGGCACCGGGCTCGCGCTGTTCCCGGCGGTGGCGATGACCATGTTCGCCTCCGTCCTGTCCGGCCGGCTGTCCCGCCGCACCGGCGACCGTCCGCTGGTGGTCTCCGGTATGCTCCTGGCCGCACTCGGGCTGGCCGGCTGGGCCGCGGCGGGCGCCGACCCCGCCTACGCGCTGCTGGTGGCCCCGATGATGGCCGCCGGGTTCGGTACGTCCTTCGCCCTCACCGGCTCGACCACCACCGTGATGGGCGCCGCCCCCGAGGCGTACTCGGGCGCCGCCTCCGCCCTGTTCAACACCACCCGCCAGATCGGCAGCGCCACCGGTGTGGCCCTCGGCGGCAGCCTGCTCGCCTCGGCCACCGACTACGGCACCGGGATCCGCACCAGCATGCTCATCGGCGCCCTCGCCTATCTGGCCGCCGCGGGCCTCGCCTGGCGCTGCGTCCCCGCGAAGGCCGAGCGGTCCGAGCGGTCTGAGCGGTCTGAGCGTCCCTAGAGCTCACGTCTCCGGTTCCGAGCATCACGTATCCGGACGAACTACTGGCCAATATCCCCCACTTGGCCCAATCTCGCGATGTACGGTCATCGCCGAAGCCGTCGAGCCGCACGCTGGAGTGGGCATGGGGAGCAGCTTTCGCTACTGGGCCGAGCGCGTCGTGCTGGGCCTCACGGCCACCGTCGGCATCGCCGTGACCCTGGCCGACCAGGTGGACCTGCTCGACGGTCTGGCCGGAGACACCGTTCCGAAGCTCACCCTGCTCATCCTCAGCACGGTCACGCTGTTCCTGCTGTTCGAGATCGACCGGCTGAAGGCGCTCGACAACATCAGCACCCAGCTGTCCAAGCTGGACATCGACGCCCTCGCGCGCGATCGCAAGCACGATCACTACGGCGGTGTGGTGCGGGTGCACCGGCGCTTCCCCGAGGAGACCTTCGAGGGCTTCCTGAACGGGGCGGACCGCGAGGTGACCATCCTCCAGACGTGGATCCCTAACGTGCACCGGTTCGAGTCGGCGCTGAAGCAGGCCATCGTCGACCGCCGGGTCCGCGTGCGGGTCCTGCTGCTGCACCCCTCCTCGCCGGTCGCGGACCTGCGCAACGAGGCGCTGCGCGGCCTGCGGGACCCCGCCCTGGAGGAGGACGTCCAGGCGGGTGTCGCCCGCTGTCTGTCGACCCTCGCCTCCCTCTTCCAGAGCGTGCGCGACGACGACCGGGCACGGTTGCAGGTGCGGGTGTACCAGGCACTCCCGTCGATCGCCGTCTACAAGGCCGACGAGCACTACCTGGTCAGCTCCTTCCTGCACGGCCGACTGGCCATCGACTCCACCCAGTTGGAGATCGACGGCGCCGGCACCGTGATGGGCGGGGAGATCCAGCAGGAGCTGGACACGTTGTGGCGCATCGGCCGTGACGTGGACCTGGACGACTGGCGCAGGTCGGTCGACACCACCCAGTGACCCGTGGAAGGGGTACGCAGATGAGAGACCTGGACGAGTTCGAGGACGCCCTGATCGAGCGGTTCCGGCAGCACCCCGTGCTGGCCGGCAGCGCGAGCCTCCCGGACGCCGACTTCGCCGCCCTGCTGCTCCAGCGGCGCTTCGTGTCCCTGGCCTTCACGCCCTCGTACGACCTGGCGATCGACCTGCTCCGCGACGAGGCGGGGCTGCGGATCGCCCGGGCCATCCTGCGCGAGGAGTACCCGGACGGCCGCGGCCACACCCGGTCCCACCGCGAGGACATGAAGGAGGACCTGCTCCAACTGGGCATCACCCGCGAGGAGCTGGTCGCCTCGCGGCCGACGGAGGCCACCCGGCGGGCCGTCGAGGACGCCTTCGCGCTGATCGCGGAGGCGGGCGGGAGCGACGACGCCGATCTGCGGCTGCTCATCTTCCTGCGCTTCTGGGGCGAGGTCCTGGTGTCCGTCGAGTACGAGCACCTGTGGCAGCGCATGGCACCGGTGCTGGCGGGCGACGGCGGGCGCAACCGCTCCCGCTTCTACTACCCGCACTACGTCCACGACGCCAAGGCCCACCCCCTCACCGCCGTCTCCCTGCTGTCGGCCACGCACTCCGACCGGCTGGCCACCCGGATCAGCGAACTCCTCGCGCGGGGGCGGAACTCCGACGTCTTCAGGGAGACCGAGGAGCGGGCCCTGCGCCTCAAGACCGCCTTCTACGACCAGTTCCTCCCGGCCCTCGACCGGGCCGGAGCCCCTCAGTCCTGACGGCCGGTGACCGCCACCCGCTGCAGCAGTCCCCAGGTGAACTCCGCGACGGCCTCCCGCCGTACCCCCGCGGCGTCAGGCGCCGCGAACGCCAGCCCCCAGCGGGTCGGGGCCGCGCCCTCCAGCGGCCGGGCCGGGGCGAAGGCGCGGGCCGCCTCGTCGACCGTGCAGGACCAGGGGGCGAGATCGTCGAGGGTGCGCAGCTCGGGGCCTTCGGCGCCCGGCGCGCGGACCAGCCACTCGTTCCACACGGCGCCGTTCGGGGCGGTCAGGACCTCGAAACGCAGGGCGGGCCAGAGCGGCACGGGCCACAGCCACGCCTCGCAGTCCAGGTCACCGATGCGGCGCGGCGTACGGGACTCCGCTTCGCCGAGGACCGACCGGTAGCGGGACAGGGCCGGCCGGGAGCGTGGGGAGCGGATCATCGCCTGCCAGCGCTTGTTCGCCTCGCGCATGTCCGCGAGGGAGACGCCCAGCTCGTGCCTGGCGTCCTCCACCAGGCCGGGATTGTGGTCGGCCATGCGGCGCAGCAGCACCAGCTGGAAATCGAGCGGGGTGAAGGGACTAGCGGGGCGCTTTCCGGAGGGCATGGGAACCATCGTCGCCCACCGGGGCCGTTCCGGGGCGGCGGCCGTCGGGCAGGAAGAGCACCGAGTTCACGTAGCGCGGGCCCCTGAGCAGCGGGGAGGGCAGGACGCGGCGGAGCAGGCCGTGGGAGACGACGTAGGAGGCGTCGGCCTGGTGGTCCTCCAACGGGAACTTCGCCAGCGGTACCCAGGTGTCGCCCGGCAGCACCCAGCCGTCGTAGCCCAGCAGGGCCAGATAGGTCACCACCGGGGCGATCGGCTGGATGCGGGACTCCAGCTCCACGAACAGGGCCGGCCGGTCGCGGGCCAGCAGACCCGTCGCCCCGCGCAGGACCGCCGGCTCGTTGCCGTCCACGTCGATCTTGATGAAGCCGACGTCGCGCAGCCCCAGTTCGTCCAGCGTGACGCAGGGGACGTCCAGCGCCCGGCCATGGATGTCACGACGGACCAGCGAGGACACGCCCCGGTCGCCCGAGTCGTCCGACGGCAGCCACAGGCGGGCCAGGCCCGGGCGGTCCGAGGCCGCCGCACGGACCACCCGTACGTTCGGCGGGACGGCGGCGGCCAGCAGCCGGGCCAGATGCGGCACCGGCTCGATCGTCACGACCTGCTCGGCGCGGCCGGCCAGCCGGTGCGTCCAGGGGCCGTACCAGCCGCCGACATCCACCGCCGTACCGCACCCGGGTGGGCAGAGCTCGGCGAGCCGGGCCAGCTCCGGTTCGAACCGGGGATACAGGGCCCGGGCCGTCGCGGCCACCAGACGGGTGGGCAGGAAGGGAGCGACACGGGCGGCCAGGCTGGTCACGGCGCCATCCTCTTCAGGAGTTCCTCGTGCTCGTCGTCCGGCACCTGCTCGCCCGAGGACGGCAGCAACTGCGGAATGCCGTCGAGGATCGGATAGCGGCGGCGCAGCCGCGGGTTGTACAGGGCCTCCTCCTGCTCGGCCTCCTCGGCCAGCAGATGCAGCGGGCCCTTGTCGAGCGGGCACGCCAGGATCTTCAGCAGCGGGTCGTCGGGCTTCACGGTGATGCCAACTCCTTGGCTGGGGCGGGCTCCTGGGGAGCGGAGTCGTGTTTGGGCATGGTCAGCAGTACGGCGACGGCCAGGGTCGTGCCCGCCACCCGCAGCGCGAGCCGCAGCGGATCGTCCGGCAGGGCCTCACCGAACGACAGCGTGCCGAGCACCGCGGTGAACAGACAGGTCACGGTCGTGCACACCGGCACGATCAGCGAGGCCCGGCAGCGTTGCAGCGCCGCCTGCGACATCACCAGGCCGAACACACCGGTGAACAGCAGCAGATACGGATACGGGGAGCTCAGCAGGTCCAGGACCGCGCCGCCGATCCCGCTGGTCGTCAGATGGCTCGACACGCCCTTGATGGCCAGCGAGCTGACGCCGTACAGCAGGCCGACGGCCACGCCGTACTCCACGCCGGTCGTCGGGCGCCGGTGCCGGTTGCGGGCACGCCGCTCGGCGGAGCCGTACAGCCACACCCCGGCCGCCAGCGACGGCACGCAGACCAGCAGGATCAGCGGGTAGGGCGCGTCCTGGCTGACGGAGTCCGAGCCCTCGCGCAGGGACAGCACCACCATCAGCAGCGCGAGCAGGATCGCGCCCAGCGCGTACCGCTCCCGGCCGGTCGTCTCCTCGCCGAGCAGCCGGGCCGACAGCAGCACGAGCAGCACCAGGCCGGAGACGAAGATGCCCTGCGCGGCGGCGATCGGCAGCGTCCGGTACACGGCGAGCTGGGCGGCGAACCCGGCCGCGAGCGAGAGCGAACCGCCGATCCACAGCGGGCTGCCGAGCACCAGGCGCAGCAGCCGGGCGGGCTGCCGGATCGATACTTCGGGCAGGGCGGCGAGCGCGCGCTTCTCCAGGACGAATCCGGTGCTGTACAGGACGTTCGCCAGCAGGGCCGCGGCCACTCCCCACCACATGGGCTACGTCCTCCTGGCGTGCAGCAGCAGGATCGACGCCAGCCGCGGCCGGGCGCAGGCGAGCCGGTCCAGCGGCCGCAGCGGGCGCGGTACGCCGTGGAAGGGAGCGCCTTCGAGCCCCACGACCGTGAATCCGGACGCGGCGACGAACTCCCTGAGCGCGCGGGCGGTGTAGAGGCGCAGGTGTCCCACGACCTCCTTCCCGGGGCGGCCGTGGATGCCGCGCAGGCTGACCTCCGAGAAGACCGGCTGGACACCGGCGAGCAGCAGGGCGCGGTTGTACCAGGCCGCCAGGTTCGGGGTGGACAACATGAGATGCCCGCCGGGCCGCAGGATCCTGCGGATCTCGTCGAGCGCGGCGTCCGGGTCGACCAGGTGCTCGATCACCTCGCTGAACAGCACCGCGTCGGCCGACTCGGAGGCGAACGGCAGCCCGCCGCCGGTGAGTTCGCCGCGGACCGCGTACGGGATGCGGGTGCGGGCGCGTCTGAGGGCGTCCTGGGACCAGTCGACGCCGATGACGCGGTGGCCGGGCAGAAGGGGCGCGGCGGTGGCGGCGGCGGTGCCGTCGCCGCAGCCGATGTCGAGGACGGTGCGGGTGCCTTCGGCGGCCGGGCCGAGGGCCCGGGCCAGCATGCGGGCCTGGCGGAGGCTGCGGGGGGTGCCGGACGCCACCGGGACGGCGGGGTTCTCGTAGAAGTCGCGCAGGTCGCGGGGTGGGCGTCGTCGGCCGGTGGTGGTCGTTGTCGGTGTCGTTGCCGGTGTCGGTGTCATGGCGCGACCTCCGTGGTGTGCAGATAGTGCTCGAAGAGGTCGCGGAGGTGGGCGCCGTCGCCGTGGCTGAGCAGGGCCCGGGACCAGCGCAGGGCCAGGTGGAGACGGCCGGCCGTGGAGGCGGTGGTGACGGTCAGGCCGCGCGGCATCCGGGCCGGGGCCGAGAACCACACCGCGTGCGCGCGGCCCGCCTCCTCGCCGAAGTCCAGCGGGTACGGGATACGGCCGATGTTGCTGAGCAGGGTCGTCGACGTCCACGGTGCGGCGGCCCTGCGCAGGCCGCGGGTGAGGGCGGCGCGGGCGGCGACCGGGGCCCAGGGGGAGGTGAGGAGTGCGGCCCCGTGGCCCAGTTGGGGGCGGGGCAGGGATTTCAGTGCGCGGGTTCGCTCCGCGGTGCGGCGGAGCAAGGTGGGCATCTCGGCCTTCAACTCCGCTGGTGCGAACGGGACTTCTACCAGGCGGGTGCCGTTGCCGATGGGCATCGTGGTGTCGCGGGGGCGGTCGTCCACGGGCATGGTGATGCGCAGGGGGCGGGGGCGGGCGCCGTGTTCCCTGTTCCAGTGGGCGATGGTCAGGGCCGTGGTGACCATGAGCTGGTCGTTGACGGTGTAGGGGGAGCCCTTGGGGCGGTGCGGGAGGGGCAGCTCGGTGACGAGCATGCCGTTGCCGGGGGAGGGGTCGGGGGTGCCTTGCGCTACCCGGGCGGGGGGTGACCAGGTGGTGGGGGTGTCCGGGGGCTCTCTTCCGGGTTCCGCGGGGCGGGTCGGGGGTGCGGCGGGGTTGTTGTCCTGGCCTCCGTAGAGCTCGGCTGCGGTGGCGAGTATGCGGAGGCAGGCCGGGCCGTCGAGGGCGGTGTGGTTGATGGTGAGGAGGAGGACTGATCCCACCACCTCGAGCCGTATCGGTGGTGACATCGACAGGGGTGGTGCCTCGGCCAGCGCACGGGTTCTGGCGTTCTGCAACGCCCTCGGGCCCGCGGGCGTGAAGGTCACCACCTCCGTGTCCGGTTCGCTCGTCAGCTCCCACTCGTAGCGGCGGCGGAACCGTGATCCTCCTGCCTCCCGCATCAGGATCCGGGGGTGCCGGTGCAGGGCCTCCGTGAAGGCCTTGCGCAGGCGGGGCTCGTCGAGGGGGCCGGGGAGGTGGACCTCGATGTGGACCGTTTCCGGTTCCTCCTCCTGGAGGCAGTGCCGGGACACCTCGTCCACCACCGGGAACGGGATGCGGGTCGGTGCCGTCATACGGGCTGGTCCTTCCCGGGTTCGCGCAGGCTCACCAGGCCCGCGAACAGGCCGATCAACGCCAGCAGTTGGGCCACGTGCCCGAACGCGCCCGTACCCGAGCCCACCGGCTCCCCGGCGCCGATCGCGGCGACGATCCCCGCTCCCGCCAGCGCCACGAACGCGATCGGCACCAGCAGGGCGTGCCGCCGCGCGGCCAGCAGCGCCAGTGCCGGGACCAGCAGCGCGAACCAGCCCGCGATCACCACGCCGACCAGCGTCAGTGCCACCGTGCCGAGCCACAGCCCGGGCAGCGGCGGGACCGGCTGGGGCGCGTCGGGATTGGGGGTGCGGCGGCGCCACAGGGCGAGGCCCAGCAGCACCGCGATGCCGGCGCCGCTGCCGATCAGCCCGGCGTCGTACGTCGTGGCCGGTTCGTATGACAGCTTGACCGCGCCGCCCGCCCCGGCCGGGATCCGCCAGCCCTGCTGCCAGCCGTCCAGCCGCACCGGGGTCAGCTCCTTGCCGTCCAGGGTGGCCTTCCAGCCGTCGTTGAAGTTCTCGTACGTGGTGAAGTACGAGGCGGCGCCGGAGCCGACCGTGACCTCGCGCTGGTCGCCCAGCCAGTCCCGGACCTTCAGCTCACGCCCGGCCGCCGCCTCCTCGGGAATGGTCCCGCGGGTCAGGGTCACGTCCGTGAGGGCGAGCGGGCCCGCGTCACCGCCCTCCAGCCGGTGTTCGCCGGCGGGGAGCCGCACCTCCGAGTCGCCCCGGCCCTCCTGGCAGAGCGTCACCTCGACGCCCCGCCGCTCCACCAGGTCCCGCACGGTCCCCTTCACGCTCGTCCGGTACAGCTCGCTGTCCAGCGCCACGTCCGGCCCCTTCCCGCACGGCAGGGAGAACTTCCGGGTGCTGTCCGGCTGCGGGGTGCGGTACTGGTCGAGGGCCGGGACGTACGCCTCCGTCAGGCCCACCGGGAGGCGCAGGTCCTCGTCGGCGACCGGGTTGTGCAGGGTCAGCGGGGCGGTCTCGGTGACCGTGATGTCGAGCCGGTCCGTGGTGATCGGCGGGAAGCGGACCCAGCCGTTCTCGTCGACGCCGGCGATCGTCGCACCGTCGGGGGAGCTGATGTGCACCTGGGAGGCACGGGTGGACAGGCCGCCCGCGGGGGCCAGGACGACTTCGCCGACCGGCTGCTTGCCCTCCCAGCTCAGGTGGATCGTCGGCCGGTCGCCCGCGATCCAGGCCGTCGTCAGGTCGCCGTCGGTGAGGTTGCGCGCCGTCAGGCCCGCGCCGAGGCTCGCCGTGGAGTCGGCGGTGGCGACGATCCGGGTCTGCTGTTCGGGCGCGACCTCGTAGAGCAGCCGGTCGAGTTCCTCGCCCGGCACCGGCACCGCGTTCGCCTTCACCTCGTAGGTTCCGGCGGCCGGTGTCGTGAAGCGGCGGTGCAGACCGGCCTCCGTGCCGGTCGCGGACAGGCCCGTCGGGTCGGCGGCGCGGTGCAGGGAGACCACGGTGGCGGCCGCGGTGGCGTTGTCCGCGTCGGCCGGCAGCTTCAGCAGCCGGGTCACCTGGATGTCCGGCAGGTCGATCTCGGAGAAGCCGGCGCCCGTCAGACCGGCCCGGCGCTCCACCGAGTCCACGATCGTCAGCTTCATCCACCGGCTCGTGCCCTCGGGCGCCTTGATCCGCTGTGTCTTGCCGTTCGGCTGGAGGAAGCTGGTCTTCGAGCCCTTCTCGGTCTCCACCCGTACCTTCGTGGCCGCCGCGCGCACGCTCTCCTGCGGCAACGGCGTGACCTTGAAGGAGGACGGCATGTCGTAGGGGCCGGTGAAGCCGACGCGCAGCCACTGCCCGTCCGGAGTGTCCGGCGCGCCCTCCGCCCACGCGGTGTCCGGGTTGCCGTCGAAGGCGTTCACCGGGTCGTACTGCGGCAGATGGAAGAGCCAGTTGCCGTACGAGGACGCCGTCACCGAGTCGGCGCCCCGCAGTTCGGCCACGGTCTGGTGGTCGGTTCCCTCGGCGGGCAGGATCTGGCGCGGTTTCTCGCCCGGGTCCTGCTGGGCGTCGGGCGCGTTGCGCTCGTCCTCGGTGTACGTGTACGACGTACCGGCGTTGACCAGGCCGAACCGGGTGTCGGCGCGCCGCATCCCGTCGCCCACCACCTGCACGGCGGGGGTGCCGAGCCCGGGATGGTTGTCGCCGGTCAGGACGGCCGCCCGCCCGCGCAGCCGGGACGCCAGCGGCAGCAGCGCCTCCGGTCCGCCGGACACCACGGCCGTGTCGGAGACCGGGGCCAGTCCCGCCTGCCCGGGCCGCAGCACGTCCGCCTCGGCCGGCCGGTAGATCTCCACCGCCCGCTGCCGCGCGTACAGGCCCTCGACCTGGAGCGGGGCGTCCTGCGCGATCCGGCCGCCCGTCATCACCGGCCCGAGCCCCGTGACCCGCTCGTACCCCGACTGCTCCAGAGTCCGCTTGACCGTCGCGGTCGGCACCGCGCCGATCTGGTCGGGATCGAGGTCGTTCCGTACGACGACGTAGTACAGCCCGGCCCGGCTCAAGTAGTCGGCGAGACCTGGGACTTCGCTGCCCGTCAGCAGCGCCTGCTCGACGGCGTCCATCGCGCGCCGGTTGCCGGGCGTGCCGAACGGCACGTAGTCGCGCTGCGCCCAGCGCGACTCGGCGAGCACGTCGAGCGGCTGGTCGATGGGGGAGCCCCAGGTGTACATGCCGTGCGCCGTCGCCGGGACGACCAGGGCACGGGAGTCGGGGGAGTACTTCTCCAGCCAGTCGGCCGTGGCCTGCCAGTAGGTGGGCAGCTTCTGGAAGGAACCGGGGTTGAGGATCGAGCCGTTGAGGTACGGCAGCAGCAGCCCCGGCAGGATCAGCACCGCCGCGACCAGCGGGGCGAGGCGCCGGCCGCGCACCTGGCGGGCCCCGCGCGGCTCGGCGGCCACACCCACCAGGTGGACCAGGCCCAGCACGAGCGCCAGCGCCAGCCCCGCCTGGAACTTGTAGATGTTCCGGAACGGCGAAAGCCACCCGTCCAGCCAGCCCTGCACCACCCCGTGGAACGGCGCCCCGAACGCCCCGCCGTACCCGGCGAGCAGCACCAGCGCCGCCACCAGCACGGTCAGCACGAGCCACCGCCGCTCGGGCACATCCCGCCGGGCGAGTCCGGCGAGCCCCAGCCCGGCCGCCAGCGCCGAGCACACGATCACGACGACCGACGAGGCCACGGCCCACCCCGCGGGCAGCCACGCCTCACCGAAGTGCAGATAGGCGACCCAGTTCCCGGCGCCGCGCAGCGCCTCGGTCGCCGACATGGTGTCCGTCGTGGTCTGCGCCGTCTCGATGTACGGCAGGAAGTTCTCGCCGTAGACCCCGAGCAGCAGCAGCGGCACCCACCACCAGGCCGTCACGACGATCACGGCCGGGGCCCACCAGGCGATCAGCTTGCGCTGCCGGGGCCCGGGCGGCCGGGACAGCAGATACAGCCCGACCGGCAGCAGGGAGGCCAGGGTCGCCGAGGCGTTCACCCCGCCCATGAACGGCACGAGCAGCGCCGAGCGCAGCGCGGCGACCCGGGCGGCGTACCGCTCGTTGGTCAGCGGCAGCAGTACCCACGGCAGGAAAGCGCCAGGCAGCGCGGCGGCCGACGTCGACCCGATGACGGTCGTGAACACCGGCCACAGCGCGTACGCCACGGCCCCCAGCAGCCGGGAGGTGCCACTGCCCACCCGCAGCCGCTCGGTCAGCCGCAACGCACCCCAGAAGGCGACGGACACGACGACCGACAGCCACAGCCGCTCCGCCAGCCACACCGGCAGGTGCACGAGGTCGGCCAGCCAGTAGAACGGCAGCATCGGCCAGAGATAGCCGGCGTACTGGTCCTGGATCCCGCCGAACCCGGCCCGGTCGTGCCACAACTGGCCCAGGTCGGCGAGGAACTGCCCCGGATCGACGGTGACGCCCAGCTTGGTGTCGAAGGTCTGCCGCCCGGGTTGCACAACAAGGAACAACACGAACACCACGGCCCAGAAACCCAGCAGCCAGCGCCGCGACCGCGGGCCCTCGGGGGGACCCGCCGCGCTCGCGGTCGTGGGAACGGCTGCCGGTGGAGGAGCCTGGACCGTGGTTGTCATGTAGGACACCGCCGCAGAATGAGGAGGAGGTTCCAGGTGGCGAACTCGCGGATCCCGGGCGCCTTGACGACGGTCTCCGCGAGGAAGGGCCAGTAGCGGGAGCGCGCCGAGACGACCGTGACGTCGTCGCGGGCACGCACCTGCCGCAGGGTGGAGCCGATGTGCACGGCGAACAGGTTCTCGCCGAGCGTGTGCTTGGCCGGACGGCCGGTCCGCCGCAGATAGCGGGCCCGGGCCCGCTCGGCACCGAGGTAGTGCCACGGGGCCCACTCGTGCCCGCCCCACGGCGACAGCCAGTTGGTGAACGACACATAGATCAGCCCGCCCGGGCGCGTCACCCGGGCCAGCTCACTGAGAAAGGTCTCCGGATCGGCCACGTGCTCCAGCACGTTGGAGGAGAAGGTGACATCCGCGATGCCGTCCCGGAGGGGCAGCAGGTATCCGTCGGCGACCACCGTGCCGTCGGGCGGCTTCTCGCCCAGCTCGGCCATGTCCGGCTCGAACAGATAGGCATGGGCACCCCGCCGCCGGAACTCCTCGGTGAAGTACCCGCTGCCACCGCCGATGTCCAGGACGGTACGCCCGGCAACGGGCCCGTCGTACGCCTCGACCTGATCGACGGCGTCCCGGGCGAGCAACGAGTAGCAGGCCTTGGGATCGTCCTGCTCGTGAAGAAAGGCCTGGAACAGCGCAAGAGATCTTCGAAACGAGGGGTCGCGGTGATAGGGGCGCGGGCCTGTGACATGTGGGGCTCCGCCGCGTGGGCGCGACCAGCCACGACGCACCGCAAGCCGCCTCACGGCCCCCAGCCCCGCACCGCCTCCGCGGCAACAACCCGAAACTGCCGCACAGTCCGGTCCCACCGGAACTGCGCGGCCCGATCCCGAGCCGCCTTCCCCATCAACTCCCGCTCCCGCCCGGCAAGGGCAAGCGCACACCACGCCGCGGCGAACGAGGACTCACCCCGCGCGAGCACCCCGGTCTCACCGTCCACGACGGAGTCCTTGAGCCCGGGCACATCGAAGGCCACACTCGGGGTCTCCCGGGCCGCGGCCTCCGTGACGACGAGGCCCCACCCCTCCACGGCGGAGGGATGCAGCAACAACCAGGCCGCGCACAGCAGCCGATGCTTCTCCGCCTCCGACACGAACCCGGTGAACTCGACACCCGGCCCGGCCATCGCGGCCAGCCGCTCACGCTCCGGCCCGTCCCCGACGATCACCAACCGCCCGCCGGTCACCGGCCGAACCCGCTCCCACAACCGCAGCAGCAGATCGATCCGCTTGTACTCGACGAGCCGCCCGACGGCGACGAACAACGGCTCGGACGAACGCTCGGCTCTCGGCCCCGGCTCCTCGACCCCGTTGTGCACGACCCGGATCCGGTCCCGCTCGACCCCGATCGCCCGCAGCGCGTGGGCGGTCGACGAGGACACGGCGACCATCAGACTCCCCTGCTGCGCGCCGGTCAGCGCCCAGTGTTCGAGTCTTCGGCCGATGCGCGCCGCCGGGGCCAGCGGCCCGCCGAAGCGCATCTTCCACAGATCCGTGTGGACGTGGTTGACCAGACACAGCGTGGGGCCGCGATGCCACAGCGGCGCCAGATACGGCATGCCGTTGCACACCTCGACCAGTAGATCGCAGTCGCCGATCTGGCGGGCGAAGGCGGAACGGGCGCGCAGATAGTGCCCGTACGGGCCGCCCGCCGACACGACCCGGTAGTCACGGAAGGCGGCGGGGCCTCCGCACAGCAGGGTCACCTGGTGGCCCAGCCGGGTCAGCCCGTCGGCGAGCTTGTCCACCAGCAGCTCGGAGCCGCCGGCGGAGGGGTTGTCCAGATCACGATGGGCGAGGAAGACGATCCGGCGCGGATGTGGGGGGAGCGCCGGAAGGGGTCGCTGCGCGCCCTGGGAAGCGGCACGCAGCGGGGACGGTACGTGCTGGGGCATGGGTGCTCCAACTCGTCTCGGGGTGCGGAACTCAACGTGGGAAGACGTGGGGGGTTCGTTCCGAACGGGAGTCTTGGAAGGGGAGTCTTGAAGAAGCCGGCCTGTGGGGGGCCTGAGATCTTCCTGGGAGGGGAGTGTGGACGGGATGTGCTCGGGTGGGGTTGGACAGTTTTCGCCCGGACGATCGCCACGGCTACTCACCGGCGTGACAATTTCGGGCTTTGTTAGAGCTGACGTCACATCACATCGTGAGGGTGGGCTGGGGCGTATCGGGTGTTTCGGACGGAACAGGCTGCTCCGGCTCCTTCCGCCCACGCGCCACGAGAACACCACCCATCACCGCGAGCACAAAACCGGTCAGGGCGGCCCCGATCGGCAACGTCTCGCCCACCAGTCGCAGTTGGCCGCTGTCCCGCTTCGCCTGCCGCACCGCTTCCTTCTGTGTCGCGGTCGTGAAGGAGACCTTCCGGCTGTCCAGCAGCACCGCCGCGTCCTTCTTCCCGCCCGGCGCCCGCAGGGTCCGCTTCGGTCCGGTCTGCGCGTAGATCACGCGGCCGGTGGCCTGGTCGACGACCAGCTCGAACCCGTGGTTGGAGTACCACTCCTCGGCGAGCACCTGCGGCCGGCCCGGCTGGTCGACGATGCTGCCGGGCACCATGCGCGTGCCGGTCCTGGTCGGGGGCACCGAGCCGGTGAACTTGTAGCCCGTGTACCCCTGGACCTTCTCGGTGCCCCGGTAGCGCAGGACGACCGTGTCACCGAGGGTGTTGTCCCACCACTGGTACGAGCGTTTCTGCACGTCGAAGGGGAACTTCAGATAGGCCTCGCCCTCGATGTAAGGCTTCTCCCCGCAGCAGTGCACCGGCCGGGTGGTCTTCCGGTCCATCACCCAGCGGTGCGGTGTGAAGTCCAGCGCGTCGTGCGGGTCGGCGGCCGGCAGCGACTTGTCCGTGTCGACCGTGGTGATCACGTCCCAGACGGCCTTGCCGCTGCGTTCGCTGTCCTCGACATTGCCCCGGACCCGCTGGGTCACGGTGATCTTCCGGCCGGGAACCGTCTCGATCCGGTCAGTGTCGAAGACGCTGCCGCGGCCGGTGTAGACGGCGGTGGTGTCGATGTCGATCGGATTCACCGCGGCACGCGGCTGCACATACCAGGCGAGCAGGGGCGCCAGCACCAGCAGGAACGTGCCGAGACCCAGCAGGACCAGGGAAAACGGAGAGGTTGTACGGCGCATCCGGGCACTCCAGTGGCTTGGGACGGCTCGACGTACGAGAAGACCGGCGCGGCGGCTAGGGGGCTTCTGATGGATCTCCGTGGAAGAAGGAGCGGCGTTCGGTGCGTGCTCTCGGCGTGCCGGGCGGAAGGCCTCGTAGCGGAGCTACTAGGCCTTTTGTCCGGTGCGGCGAGAGTGCGTGCCGGGCGTCGCGACGCCGCGGAGATCCATCAGGAGCCCCCCAAGCACGCGCATGCGGTTGGGCCGGGAACCGTAGGCCGCTCTTGACGGGGTGTCAATGCTTGTCGAGACTGGGCGCGACAGGCAGGGACGGGACGCCGGGGTGGGGAAACCTCCGGACGATCTCCGGACGAATCCGGACAGAGAGGCTGACCCTGCGATGTCGAGACTGCTCGCTGCCGCGCTGACCGTCGCGCTCGCCGCCGCCCTTGCCGTGGGCGCCGCGCTGGGCGTGGTCGCGCTGCTCCAGGCCACACCCGACCAGCCGAACACTCCCCTGATCACGTACGAGCAAGCGGGCCAGGGGAGTTGACGGTGACGGCCGCCCGCACCGGAACCCTCACCACACGCTCGGCCTGGCACGACGTACCGCGCTTCCAGGTGCGCCGGTTCGCGGCGATCGCCATGGCCGAGGCGCCCGCGCTCGCCGAGGAGATCCTCCGCGAGATACAGCGCGAGTACCCGCATCTTCCGTTCGTCGTGGACGACTCCGGCGAGCCGATGGCCCTGGTCGGCATCCGCCGCGCCATCGAGGTCTTCGTGCAGCACCTGGAGCACTCGGAGGGCCGGCCCACCGTCCCGCCCGGTGTGTTCCAGGACTTCGGCCGCGGCGAGGGCCTGAACGGCCGCTCGCTCGACTCCCTCCAGGCCATCTACCGCATGGGCGTACGCCTGGCCTGGCGCCGCTTCGCCGACATCGGCCAGCGGGTGGAGATCCCGCCCCCGGCGATGTACGAACTCGTCGACGCGGGCTACGAGTACCTGGACGGGCTCGTCGACCAGTCCGTACGCGGCTACGCGGAGGCGGCGGCCCGCCAGGCCGGTGAACGCCTGCGCCTGCAACGCCGCCTGATGGAACTCCTGCTGGCCGAACACCACCGCGGCGACCCCTCCGAGGCCCTGACCGAACGCGCCGCCCGGATCGGCTGGCCCTTACCGGCCAAGGTCGCCGTCGGCGTCCTGCTGCGCCCCGCCCGGGAGGCCATGGCCCCCGCGGTCGGCCAGGGCGTCCTGCTCGACATGGAGTACGAGCAGCCCCGCATGGTCGTGCCCGACCCGGGCGCGGCGGGCCGCCCCGAACTCCTGCACCGATCCCTGGCCGGCTGGTCGGGCGCGATCGGCCCACCGGTCCCGCTCGCCGAAGCGGCGAAGTCCCTGCGCTGGGCGGAGGCGGCGGTCCGCCTGATGGAACGGAACCTCCTCCCCACCGGCGAGGTCCTCTACTGCACCGAGCACACCGAGGCGCTGGTCCTCCTCCAGCCGGAGGAACTGATCGACGACCTGGCCCTGCGCTGCCTGGCCCCCCTGACCCACTGCGGCCCGACCCACGGCCGCCGCCTCGCGGAAACGCTCCTGGCCTGGCTGGAGACCAGAGGCGGAGCCCCCGAGGTCGCGACCCGCCTCGGCGTCCACCCCCAGACGGTCCGCTACCGCCTGCGCCAGATCAGAGAACTCTGGGGCGACGAGATCGACAACCCCGACCGCCGCTTCGAACTGGAACTGGTCCTGCGGGCCCAGCGACTACGCGGAGAACTGGGAGCGGCACGGGGCCGCCGGTGAGCCGCGACCCACCGGCGGCCACCGCCGCCCGGCAGTCACACCGAGGCCCGCTCCTTTGTCACCGTTCGCCCGGAGGGCGGAGCGTCCAGGTGGACCACGACCGAGGAGTAGAACCGCTGTACGGCGTCGTCGACACTGCGGATGAATCCCGATTCGGCGCTGCCCCGGCCGCTGCCCATGCCCTTGAAGAGGGACAGGCGGAAGCCGGTGATCCGGGTGGAGCTGTCCTTCGGGAGCAGATCCGCCGGCTCCGGACGCAGCCGTTCCAGTGTGCCCCGGGGGCCGCCCGCATCGCCCTCCACCAGGGTCTCGACATGCAGATCCGCCGGTGCCTCGGCGAGCCGGCGGACCAGGCGCTTGGCCCAGGTCAGGGGGTAGCCCTGCTCGGGTGCCGGGATCTCCACGGACGTGCGCAGCTTGGCGGTCCGCAGATCGGCGCTGAGAGTGAGCAGGCCGGGTGCCCCTTCGACACGCAGTTCCGCCTGGAGCCTGCCCTCCAGGCAGAGCTGCTCGGCGAGACGGGTGCGACGGGCTCCGGGGTCGGTGCCGCGCCGGGTGCGCTGGGCGGGCAGCACCTTCTGTCCCAGTTCGCCGCCGAGCCGCAGGCACACCTGGCGGATCAGCCGCTCCCAGCTCTCCACCACCTCCAGGGCGCGCGGGTCGCCCTGGCAGAGGGTCTCGTCGCCGATCCCGTTGCGCACGGGAACCCACGCCGCGCCCATGTTCTGGAAGCCGTGGCAGCCGGAGTTCTCGTGCTGGAGGTAGTGCAGGAGGTCCTGGAGCAGCCAGGTGCGGGCCGCGTTGCCGACGCCCTCGTGCCGGATCAGCATCTGGGCCTGGTGGGCGACTTCGGCCCAGGACAGATGCCAGAGCGCCACCTGGTGCTTGCGCCGTCGGTCGATCTTCACGTCGACCAGGGGGCTGCCCTCCAGTGCGACGTCGTTCGACAGCGTGATCACGGCCTCGTAGCCCCGCCGGGCCGCGATGTCCATGTAGGCCTGCACCTGGTCGGACCTGAGCGGGTTGCCGTTGGTCTTGGTCTCGACGAGCGCCGTCCACAGCTTGCCGGCGCGTTCGACGCGGATCACTCCGTCGGGGCGCCGGGGCGTGTCACCGTGCGGCAGGGAGACCTCGGTGTAGGTCTCCATGCGGCCGGAGGGCGCGCCGAAGGGAGCGGTGACCCGCCTGCCGAACCGCGGCACCTGGGCCATCACCGACAACAGCACCGAGGTGGCCCGAGTCTCCCGGTCCCGGTCGCTCTTGAGCGCCGACACCGGGAAGAGCCGCGCCTGCCTCCAGGACTCGTTCTCCGCCAGGCTCTTCACGGGCGCCCTGGGCGGCGTGACCTTCTTCTTCGCGGTCCGGGGCCGGGCCGCCCGTTTCTTCGGAGCGGCTTCCCCCTCTGCGTCGACAGGCCCGCGTGGTGCAGGCACGGCCTGCAGAGTCGCCGAGGGCCGGGCTTCGGGCGTGACGCGTCCGGCGGGATCCTCCGCGGCCTTCGCCTCGGACTCCGCCGCCGTTTCCGCAGCTGCCTCCGTCGCCGGCTCGGTCTCCGCCTCGTCGTCCTCGATGTCGACGCCGAAGTCCGTCGCCAGTCCCGCCAGCCCGCTCTCGTAGCCCTGCCCGACGGCCCGGAACTTCCATTCCTCCGCCCGTCGGTACAGCTCGCCGAAGATGATCGCGCTCACCTCGCCGGCGTCCTCGATGACGAACCGCAGGAGGCACTCGCCCACCGCGTCGGCCAGCGTCACCTTCAGGTCGTCCAGCTCTCCGAAGCGGGCGCCCTCGTAGCGGCTCGCGGCCACGACGATCCGCTCGACATCGGCCGGGACCGCCGTCAGGTCGAAGCTGATGCGGTCCTCGCTGCCGTTCTCCGTCGGCTCCTTGCCGAGGAGCTGCACACTGCCGTCGGCCGCCACCGGGTTGTTGTAGAAGTAGAAGTCGGCGTCGCTGCGTACCTTGCCGCCGGCGTCCACCAGCAGGACGGACACATCGGCGTCGCCCTCCCCGGTCGGACTGGACCAGCCCAGGCTGATGATCGCGGAACCGACGTTCTCGCTCAGGGCGGTTAAGGGCAGGTTCGAGCCCTTGGTCATGTCACGCACAGAAATCCCCCCACCTCTGCGACACATGTGACGTGCCGCACATACGGCACTTTAATGTGCACGCAACATGCTCGTGGGGTGCTCGTGGGATTCCGCCCGCTGTGCGTCCGCGGCGTCTGCCCATTGCCCGGCCAAACCTCTATGGCTAGCCTGTGTTCGTCATGCCGATCGCCTGTTGGTATCTCGAACACAGGCGCCTGAGACACATAGGGAGGGGCCGGTCGTGGGACGACTCGTACCAGCCGTGACCCGGGCTCTCGACATTCTCGAGCTCTTCCTCGACGGGGACGGGACGCTGTCCGCCCCCGACATCGTGCGCAAGCTGCAGCTGCCGCGTACCACCGTGCACGAGCTGGTGACCACGCTCGCCGCCCGGAAGTACATCGTGCAGGTGCCCGGTCAGCCGGGACGCTACCGGCTCGGCGTGCGCCCGTACCAGCTCGGTGCCCGCTACGCCGAGCAGCTCGACCTCGCCGCCGAGGGGCAGCTGGTCGCCCGGTCCGTCGCCGAGACCTGCGACGAGACGGTGCACGTGGCGATCCTCGAGGACACGGACGTCATCTACATCGCCAAGGTCGACTCCACGCACGCCGTGCGGATGGTGTCGGCGGCCGGCCGCCGGCTGCCCGCCCACTGCACCTCCGTCGGCAAGATGCTGCTGGCCTCCCTTCCCGAGCAGGAACTCGCCACGCGGATCCCCGACAACGCCGGGCTGGCCGCGATGACCCCCAACAGCATCACCGACCCGGCCGCCCTGCGCGAGGCCCTCACCGAGATCCGCGAGCGGGGCATCGCCGTGGAGAGCCGCGAGTCCAACCCGGACGTGAGCTGCGTGGCCGCGCCGGTCCGCGACCGCACCGGCCAGGTCGTCGCCGCCCTGTCGATCTCCGTGCCCATGATCCGCTGGAGCGAGGAGCGCCGCGCCGAGCTGGAGCAGCTCGCCGCGAAGGGCGCCGCCGACCTGTCGGAGCACCTCGGCCACCGGAGCGTGGCATGACGAGGAAGCCGTACGAGGTCGCCGTACGGGCCGAGGCCGAGCTCGGCGAGGGCCCGACCTGGGACGCGGCGGCCGGCCGTCTGCTCTGGATCGACATCCTCGGCTCCCGGGTGCACACCTACGCCCCGGCCACCGGCCGCCGCACGGTCCGCCGCACCGAACAGCACGTGGGCGCGGTCAAACCGCGCGCCGGCGGCGGGCTGGTGCTGAACCTCCGCGACGGGATCGGCCTCCTCGATCCCGACGGTGACGGCGGCGATGACACCGGCGGCGGGTTCCGGTGGCTGCATCACGAGCCCGTGCCCGGCCGTCGCGCCAACGACGCCGCCGTGGCACCCGACGGCACGCTCTGGGCCGGCACGATGCGCTACGACGAGGCACCGGGCGGCGGCTCGCTGTCCCGCGTCGGCGGTGACGGCACGGTCGACGTCGTCCTGGACGACGTGGCCGTCAGCAACGGCACGGGGTGGAGCCCCGACGGACGGCTCCTGTACTACATCGACTCCCCGACCCGGCGGGTCGACGTCTTCGACCACGCGGACGGGCGGGTGTCCGGTCGGCGGACCCTCGCCGTGATCGAGGACGGCGCGGGCTTTCCCGACGGGCTGACCGTCGACGCCGACGGTTGTGTCTGGGTGGCGCTGTGGCAGGGCTCGGCGATACGGCGGTACACACCGGACGGCGAGCTGGACCGGGTGATCGAGCTGCCGGTGCCGCTGGTGACGGCCTGCGCGTTCGGCGGGGCAGACCTGAGCGACCTGTACATCACGACGGCCCGAGTGGGCCTGACGGAACCTCCCGCGCTGGCGGGCTCGCTGTTCGTGGTGCCGGGGGCGGGCAAGGGGCTTGCACAGCCCGCGTTTCGAGGCTGAAGTCTGCTGCTGGGGGTAGGCGCGCAACCCGGCGCTGCGGCGTGCCGCTGCGCCCACCCGTGCCGCCCGGGGGGGGCACCGCCCAGGCCCTGTCCATCACCGGACCAGGGTGGTCACACCGCTTCACGCGCGCCATCGATCTACCGCGGCGGAAGGCCGCCGAGTCTGCGGTAGCCGGTGCCGCATCGACCACTCACAGCTACCGCCGGCTGCGAGGCGAGGTCGTCCACAACGCCATGGGGACACCTGGTCCCGCGCTATGACTACATCCTTCGATGCAGCGCGCCTAAAAAGCGGTCGTCCCGCACGTCGATGTGCTTGTGGCCGCGACCTGTTGGGATGGCAGCCGGCCGTTCCCTCTCTACGGAAGGCAGCGTCATGCGCGTGGGCCCCGAACGTCCCGGTCTGTTCAAGGATGCGGCTGTTGCGCCCGTACCTGCTCCCGGCACCGCGGCATCGGTACTGGCCTCGGACGCCGAGCGGGAGGCCCTGGTGGAACAGTTGAGGATCGCCACCGGCGAAGGCCGGCTGACGCTGGAGGAACTGGCCGACCGCTGCGAGGCGGCGTACCTCGCCCGGACCCGCGAGCAACTCGCCGTCCTCAGCCGGGATCTGCCCGCCACTGACGACACGAGTGCGGGCAGGGATACGACTGCCGAGGCAGGGGGCGGTGTCGCCGCGGGAACGGCGACGAGGAAGCGCAAGTTCGCCGCCCTGGTCGGGGATGTCACCCACCGCGCCCGGGCGGCGCAGGACTCCGACACGCTCGACGCATACGCGGTACTCGGGGATCTGACCCTGGATCTGTGCGGGATGACGGCGCCGTCCAGCGGCGAGCTGACCGTGACGGCGTGGGCGGTGTTCGGGGACGTGCGGCTGATCGTGCCCGAAGGAGTGGAGGTTGAGCTGGCCTGCGGCAGTGTCCTGGGAGACGTACACGATCTGACCCGCGCGCACACCGCCCCGCAGGGCCGGGCCCCGCGCCTACGGGTGGCCGGGGCCGCCATCTGCGGCGACATCACCCTTGCGCACCCCGGCGACCACCGGAAGACGTCATGGCGCCAATGGCTCGAAGAGGCCGTCCGCAGCTGAGAGGTCATCCCATGTGGTGTGGAGGGCCCTGGAAACCAGCAAGGCAAGTTGGTGCAAGCGCTGGTGGTGCCGACGGCCTGATGGGGCGATGATCTGCGGACGCTGGGGGGAGGAGGCACGCATGCCCGCGGCTATGTGAGGCCTCCGGCTTTTCGTTCCGCGGCCGTCAACGGCGGACCGGTCAACGACGGCTTCAACGGCCCCACCGCCGCCGCAAGCAGCACCGGCGGAGTCAGGAGCACCCCCGCCCCCCGCTCCAGTGACGTCACGTCGGTCACCCGCCGTGCGATACGGCCGTTGCCCGTCGCCGTGTACATCAGCCGGTCCACGTACGCGGTCACCAGCCGGTCCCGGAGGGTGGGGCCCTGCTCCGTCGCGCCCGGGTAGAAGACGTCCTGGCCGATGGCCAGGTCCCAGGCCGCGCCGACCGGGCGGGAGGCGGCCTTCTGGATCCGCCGGGCCAGCCCGGGCGCGGCCCAGCCGTGCCGCCGTACCGTGTCCCGCAGCAGCAGGGCGCTCTGCGCGGCGACCGCCAGGCCGTGGCCGTAGACCGGGTTGAACGCGGCGAGCGCGTCGCCGAGGACGGCGAAGTTCTCGGGCCACGCCGGCATCCGCTCGTAGAAGTGGCGGCGGTTGACGGTGGTGCGGGTGAAGGACACGTCGGTCAGCGGCTCGGCCTGTTCGAGCAGGTCGCCGATGAGCGGGTGCCGCAGGTCCTCACGGGCGAAGCGGACGAAGTCGCCGTTCTCCCGGGACGGCCGGCCGCCGCGCGTGCCGCACAGGGTGACGATCCACCGGCCGTCCTCCACGGGCAGCAGGAAGCCCGCCCGGCCGGGTCCGCCGTCCCGCCGGTCGGGCTGGACGTTGACGACCGGGAAGCCGTCGCGGGCCGCGGCGGGGGCGAGGTAGAGGCGGCTGGCGTAGGCCAGGCCCGCGTCCACCTCGCGTCGCTCGACGGAGGGCAGCCCGAGCTCGGCCAGCCAGTGCGCGGCCTGGGAGCCGCGGCCCGAGGCGTCGACGACCAGGTCCGCGTCGAGGACCACCTCGGGGCCGGCGTACGGCCGGATCCGCACGCCCGTGACCGCCGCGTCCGTGCCGGTGAGGCCCACCGCCTCCGCGCGCTCGACGACCTCGATCCGCTCGTCGGCCAGGACCCGCGCGCGGACCGTCGCGTCCAGCAGGTCCCGGCCGGCCAGGATCACGTGGTGGGACTCGGGCCAGCGCCGGAACCAGCCCCGGGTGCCCAGGGCGACCATGTCCGTGGTGACCGGCCGCCGGTTCGCCCCGGCCTCCCTGAGCGCGCCGGTGATCCCGGGCAGCAGTTCCTCCATGGCCCGCACCCCGCCCGACCAGAGCATGTGGGCGTGCCGTGCCTGCGGCAGTCCCTTGCGGGGTCCGGGAGCGGCGGGCAGCGTGTCGCGCTCCACGACGACGACCCGGTCGGCGACATCGGCCAGCGCGCGTGCCGCGAGCATGCCGGAGTGGGATCCCCCCAGGACGACGGCGGTTCTGGCGGGGGTGGAGCTGTCAGTCATGCGCGGGCGTTCTCTCTCCCGGGGGCGGCCGCGCGCGAGCGTACCGCCTCGATGTGGTCGCGGTGACGCAGGGCTCGGGACACGGCCTGGATCTCCTGCAGCAGGTAGGTGGTGTCGGGGCCGGACGGGGACGCGGCGCTGTCGCTCCGCGGGGCCCCTTCCCGGGCGGCGACGGCGTCCAGGATCATGACGGCGGCGGCCAGCGCCTTCGCCCGGCCGGGCTCGTGACCGAGCCCCAGGGCCGCGTCGTACGACCGTTCGCGCAGCTCCTCGTCGAGGTGCCGGGAGAGCTGGAGGAGCACGTCGCGGATGTACGTCTCGCGGCGGATCAGGCGCAGTTCGCCGGTGGCGCGCGGGGCGAAGGGGGTGCCGCCGCCGTTGACGGTGCGCAGTACCAGGTAGAGGGGGCGCAGCTGCCGGTGGGCGAGCCGGATGCGCCAGCGTTCGTGCAGGTACTGGCCGCCGTGCGGAATGATGAAGCCGATCGCGACCATGGTGGCCGACAGACAGGCGGCCGAGGGGGCCAGGTAGGTGCTCAGCCAGTCCAGGTCGTTGCCGGTCAACCGGGCGATGACGGCGGTGAGTTTGGCGGCGTCGAAGAGCAGGTTCGTCGCGTAGCCGACGCCGAGGAACCTCAGGCCCCAGCGCAGCCAGGCGTCGAGCCCGTCGGTGCGGACCCAGTTCCAGATCAGCCGGGCCGTGATCGAGCAGGCCACGGTGTGCGCGAGGAGGTAGAGCAGGATCTCCTCGCGCATGAAGGGCGTGTTGGCGTAGTACGTGTCCAGGTCCTGGCGGCGCTCCACGGGGACGTCCGCGAGCCAGAAGAGCACCCACAGGGCGACGACCACACCGGCGTAGGCGAACACGACCCACCGGGCGGCGCGGCGCGTCGAGGCCGAGCGGTCGGACAGGCCGTTGCGCCAGGCGACGATCAGCAGCAGCCAGGACGCGCACAGAGCGGTGAGCAGCGAGTACACCAGCGGCGCCGCGATGTTCGGCACACCGGTGACGCGGTTGGTCCAGCCGATGACGTCGGGGGACGCGAAGACGAACACGGCGCAGGCGAACAGCAGCAGCCCGCCGACCGCGCGCAGCATCGGGTCCCGCCACATCTTCACCAGGCTGGGCAGCTTGATGACCAGGGCGACGGTCAGCGCCCCGATCGGCAGCCAGAAGGAGACGGAGAAGCCGTCGAGGACGTCCCGGGCGTTCGTCATCGCGCGCTGCCTCCGCGTCCCCGGTAGCCCATCGACCGCCGCACCGGATCGAGAGCGGCGTCCGCGGCGCGCGGGGAGCCCTCCGCGTAGGAGCGGAACGCCGCCGCCAGCCGGTGCCCGAACGCGTCGGCCTCGGCCTCGTCCCGCTCGCGCGAGCCGTCGCGCGCGGCCACCGTCAGGGCCAGGGACTTCCAGCCGGGCTCGCGGTCCAGGGCCCGTACCGCCGCCGTACCGGCGACATGGTGGTGGTCGTGCCCCGCGTGCAGATGCCACAACTCGTGTCCCAGAATGACCAGTTGCTGCACCGCCTCGGCCCGCTCCTCGACGATGACGAGGTCGAAGTCCTGGAACTCGACCCACAGCCCGGTCACTTCGATCTCGTCGGGAAAGCGTTCGAAACGCAGCTCGAGGGGACGCCCTCCGCGCCGCGCGCTCATCTCCTCGCACAGCGCCCGGCACAACGACCGTACGTCGGTGGGGGACTGCTCCCTCGCCCGGACCCCGGCGGCGAGCCCGGAGGCCAGGCCGCGCATGGCGGAGCCACGTCGCGAGCGCCTGAACGCGGCAGTGACTCGGGCGGCCCTCATCCGCGCGCCCGCGATGTCCATCGCTCCCCCTTCTCACCGCCGGCCGACGGCTTGGCAGCGGGTCCGAGACTACGCGCCCGAAAGTGTTCACGTCATGCGATCGGGCGCCCGTAGTTCAACGGAGAACGACCGTTCTTGTACGGAACGTCGTGTCCACAGTCCGGCCGGGCCATTGACGCGCAAGCGCTTCGAATTTACGGTCCCGTTCGAAGTAACGAGCGAGTTTCGAAATACCGAACCAGAACACCGACAGTTAGGGCACACCGACAGTAAAGGCAGGGCATGGGACGACCTGACCTGAACCGCAGACAGCTATTGGGCGGCCTCGGAGGACTCCTGGTCGCGGGCAGCTTCGGCTTCGCCGCGGGCGGCACCGGAGCCGACGCACTCGCCTCCGGCGCGCACACCCGCGTCCGGTACTGGAACCTCTTCAGCGGCGGCGACGGCTCCAACATGATCGCCATGCTGGACGCCTTCCGTAAGGACAACCCGGACATCGCGGTGAAGGACTCCACACTCCAGTGGGGCAGCCCCTTCTACACCAAGCTCGCCATGGCCGCCGCGGGCAACCGCGCACCCGACCTCGGCGTCATGCACCTCGGCCGGGTCACCGGCTTCTCGCCCGGCCGCTTCCTCGACCCCTGGGACGTCGGCCTGCTCGGCAAGTACGGCGTCCGGGAGGAGGACTTCAACCCCGCGCTGTGGAAGCGCGCCGTCATCGACGGCAAGCTCTACGCCCTCCCGCTCGACATCCACGTCCAGCTCTGCTTCTACCGCAAGGACGTGCTGAAGAAGGCGGGGCTGCTCGGTGACGACGGCCGGATCGTGCCGGTCACCTCCCCCGACGAGTGGTTCGACGTCCTCAAGGAGGCCAGGAAGGCCACCAAGAAGGGCCTCCAGACCATCGGCATGTGGGCCAACGACCAGAACTTCCAGTGGTGGTTCTTCGTCGCCTTCTACACCCAGCTCGGCGGCACCTGGTTCGACGCCGCCCACACCGAGGTCACCTTCGACACCGGCAAGGCCACCCAGGTCCTGGAGTTCCTGCGCCGCCACACCGCCGACGGCTACGCCGATCCGGGCATGGGCTCCGTCGGCGCCGAACAGTTCATCAACGGCGCGCCCTTCGCCTGGGAGGGCAACTGGTCGGTCCCGGTCTACTCCGGAGCGAAGCTCGACTACGGCGCGACCCCACTGCCGCCCGTCTTCGGCAGGCAGGCCACCCACGCCGAGTCGCACGCCTTCGTCCTGCCGCACCAGTCCGACCGGGGCGGCCCCACGAACGAGGCCGCCCACCGACTCGCCGCCTATGTCGTCCGGCACGCTCAGCAGTGGGCGGCCGGCGGCCACATCCCCGCCTACACGCCCACCCTGTCCACGGCCGCGTACCAGGAGCTGAACCCGCAGAGCGAGTACGTCTCGGCCATGGACCACCAGGCCACCGAGCCGAAGGTCTGGTTCGCGGGCTCCACCGGCATCCTCGCCCAGCGCGTCGGCCCGATCGTCGTCGCCGCCACGGTGGGCTCCGCCGAGCCCGGGACCGCCGCCCGCCGGATGAAGAGCGCGCTCACCCAACTGCTCGCCATGAAGAACCCCATGGACGGCCACACCGCCGCAGAGGGAGGTGCGGCCGCATGAGCGCCACCAGCGCCCAGAGCAGCATCGTCGCACCCGCACGCGTGAAGACCGCCGCCGCCGGCGCCCGCCTCCGCCGCGGCCAGGGCTTCCAGCACGGCGGCTGGTTCGT
Organism: Streptomyces sp. NPDC050546; assembly: GCF_044457425.1. Classification (NCBI taxonomy): domain Bacteria; kingdom Bacillati; phylum Actinomycetota; class Actinomycetes; order Kitasatosporales; family Streptomycetaceae; genus Streptomyces; species Streptomyces sp. NPDC050546. The sequence goes on along the minus strand of NZ_JBITGX010000005.1, from coordinate 379,165 downwards.
CGCCCCGTTCCTGGCGCTCTTCGCCCTGTTCGTGATCTGGCCGCTGCTGCGCGGCGTCTACCTCAGCTTCACCGACGCCAACATCTCCGGCGAAGGCGCGAGCTTCATCGGCCTCGACAACTACCGCGAGGCCCTCGAGGACCCGCTGATGTGGGACTCCCTCGGCCACAGCGCGTACTTCACGCTCCTGGTCGTCCCCTGCATCACGGTCCTCGCCTTCCTCCTCGCGATGCTCGCCCACCACATCGAACGCGGCAAGTGGCTGTGGCGGCTGTGCTTCTTCGCCCCGTTCCTGCTGCCGTCCACGGTCGCCGCCAACCTGTGGCAGTGGCTGTTCAACCCGGGCACCGGAATGATCAACCACGTCTTCGGCATCGAGACGCCCTGGCTGACCGACAAGTCCTACGCGATGCTCGCCATCGTCATCCAGACCCTGTGGTGGACGGTCGGCTTCAGCTTCCTGCTCTACCTCGCCGCGCTCCAGGGCATCCCCGGCCACCTCTACGAGGCCGCCAGACTGGACGGCGCGAACGCCTGGCACCGCATGGTCCACATCACCCTGCCGATGCTGCGCAACATCACCGGGCTCGTCATCGCCCTGCAGATCCTGGCCTCGCTCCAGGTCTTCGACCAGGCCGTCGTGATGATGGACTTCCTCCCAGGGCCCGAGGGATCGACCCGCACCTTCGTCCAGTTCACCCTCGAAGAGGGCTTCACCAGCTACCGCGTGGGCTACGCCTCCGCCATCTCCGTCATCTTCTTCGTGATCATCGCGGCCGTCGCCCTCGCCCGGATGTGGCTGCTGCGAGGCCGTGAGGAGGCCGCCCGATGAGCACAGCCGCGCACCCCCGCAAGCCGTGGACGCCCAGCCAGATCGTGCTCACCCTCCTCGGCGCCGCCGTCTCCGCCGTCTTCCTGGCCCCCTTCGCCTGGGGCCTGTTCACCTCGCTCAAGTCGGAGACCGAGGCGGTCGAGGTACCCCCGCACTGGCTCCCCGAGGACTGGACGGGCCAGGCCTGGAAGGCCCTCTTCGAGACCGGCAACATCACCAACTGGTTCGTGAACTCCCTGGTCGTCTCGGTCTGCGTGACGTCCGTCGTCCTGCTGGTGAGCGCCCTCGCCGGATACGGCTTCGCCCGCACCGAGTTCCGCGGCAAGAACGCCCTGATGGGGCTGGTCATGGCGGGCCTGATGATCTCCCCGGCGGTGCTCGGCGTGCCGCTGTTCACCACCGTCCAGCAGATGGGCATGGTGGACACCTACTGGGGCATGATCCTGCCGCAGTGCGCACCCGCCGCGATGGTCTACATCCTCTACAAGTTCTTCCAGGGCATCCCGCGCGAACTGGAGGAGGCCGCGTTCATCGACGGCGCGGGCCGCTGGCGGGTCTTCTTCACCATCGTCCTCCCGCTCTCCCGCCCGTCCCTCGCGGCGGTCGGCATCTTCACCTTCATCGCCTCCTGGAACAACTTCCTCTGGCCCTACATGGTGACCAACAACCCCGACCTGATGACCATGCCCAACGGCATCGCGACCGTCATGAACTCCTACGGCATCCAATGGGCCCAGCTCATGGCCGGCGGCCTGATGGCGGGCCTGCCCCTGATCATCGTCTTCGTCTTCTTCCAGAGGCAGATCGTGGCGGGCGTGGCCCATACGGGCTTGGCAGGCCAATAACGCCCCTCTTTTGCTTTTAGGGGCGCGGGGAACTGCGCGACAAGCCACGAATCACCCGCAGACGAAACTGAACCTCGAAAGGCAAGCATGCACACCGCCCGCTTCACCCTCGACCCCGCATTCACAGTCGGCGAAGTAAACCCCCGCCTCTTCGGCAGCTTCGTCGAACACCTCGGCCGCTGCGTCTACACCGGCATCTTCGAACCCGACCACCCCACCGCGGACGCGGCAGGCCTCCGCCAGGACGTCCTGGACCTCGTCCGCGAACTCGGCGTCACCGCCATCCGCTACCCCGGCGGCAACTTCGTCTCCGGCTACAAGTGGGAGGACTCGGTCGGCCCGGCCGAAGACCGCCCCCGCCGCCTCGACCTCGCCTGGCGCTCCACCGAGACCAACCGCTTCGGCCTCGCCGAGTACATCGCCTTCCTGAAGAAGATCGGCCCCCAGGCCGAACCCATGATGGCCCTCAACCTCGGCACCCGGGGCGTCGCCGAGGCCCTCGAACTCCAGGAGTACGCCAACCACCCCTCCGGCACGGCCCTGTCCGACCTCCGTGCCGCGCACGGCGACAAGGACCCCTTCGGCATCAACCTCTGGTGCCTGGGCAACGAGATGGACGGCCCCTGGCAGACCGGCCACAAGACCGCCCAGGAGTACGGCCGGGTCGCCGCCGAGACGGCCCGCGCGATGCGCCAGATCGACCCGGGCGTCGAACTCGTCGCCTGCGGCTCCTCCAGCCAGTCCATGCCGACCTTCGCCGCCTGGGAGGCGACGGTCCTGGAGGAGACCTACGACCTCGTCGACCACATCTCCCTGCACGCCTACTACCAGCCCGAGAACGGCGACCTCGACTCCTTCCTGGCCTCCGCCGTCGACATGGAGTCCTTCATCGAGAACGTGGTCGCCACCGCCGACCACATCGGCGCGAAGCTGAAGTCGAAGAAGAAGATCAACCTCTCCTTCGACGAGTGGAACGTCTGGTACATCTCGGAGTGGCACGAGATCGAGAACTCCGGCGCGCGGGACTGGGCGGAGGCCCCCCGCCTCCTGGAGGACAACTACAGCGTCATGGACGCCGTCGTCTTCGGCTCGCTCCTGATCGCCCTGCTCCGGCACGCCGACCGCGTTACGGTCGCCTGCCTCGCCCAGCTGGTCAACGTGATCGCCCCGATCATGACCGAACCGGGCGGCCCGGCCTGGCGCCAGACGACGTTCTTCCCGTTCGCGCAGGCGAGCCGGTACGGCCGCGGCCAGGTCCTCGACGTACGCGTCGACTCACCGACGTACGAGACGAAGAAGTACGGCGAGGCCGATCTGCTGCACGCCACCGCCGTACGCGCCGAGGACGGCACGGTCACCGTGTTCGCCGTCAACCGCGGCCGCACCGAGGCGCTGCCGCTCGAGGTCGCCCTGAGCGGGCTCGGCCTGTCGTCGGTCGTCGAGCACAGCGCCCTCGCGGACGCCGACCCCGACGCCCGCAACACCCTCGACGCCCCCGAGCGGGTCACCCCGCACCCGGTCGAGGGCACCACCCTCCAGGACGGCACGCTGAGCACCGTCCTGGAGCCGCTGTCGTGGAACGTGATCCGGCTGGCGTGACCACCGGAGGGGCGGATCAGCGTTCGATCCGCAGCTGGGCGGCCGAGGACGCCGAGGTCGACGTCGTGCCGACCGCCCAGTAGCCGTCCGCTGAACCCGGCACCGAGGCAAGGGCGTTCATGACGACGGGGGTCGTGGCCACCGGCCCCCGCTCGCTCACCCAGGCCGTGCCGTCCCACCGCAGGTAGTGGGCCCGGGTCTGGTCCCAGAAGTCCCAGCCGGCGATCCGGTCCGGCTGTCCCTGGGCATCGGCGACGATCCCGTTGAGCATGCCGACGCCGAACGGCTTGGTGACGCTCTCCCAGGTGCTGCCGTCCCCGTGCAGGAGAAGCACACCCGGGGGTTTGCCGACCGGGCCGCCCACACCGTAGTCGTACCCGACGAGCCACAGGTCGTCGTCCGCCACCGGCAGCAGCCCCGTGACGCTCGCCCGGATGCCCTGGTAGGCGGGCAGCTCGCTCCAGGCGGAGCCGTTCCAGCGGGCGACGATCCCGACGCCGTACAACCAGACGTCACCGGCCGGGGTCAGCTGGACACCCGAAGGCGTGGCGGCGGTCGCGCCCGGGAGCGCGGGCAGCCAGGTCCAGGTGCCGCCGTCCCGGTGCAGGAGCAGTTGTCCGTCGGAGGTACGCCCGGAGAACCAGGCCCCACCGCCGGGGTCGACCGCGACGCCGGTGAGAGACGTGCCGGACTGCCCCCGCCCGGGGAAGTCGGTCTCCCGCCAGGTTCCTCCGTCCCAGGCGAGCAGGTGCGTGACCCCGGCCGTGTCGGTGCCGATCGCCCAAGCCGAGCCGGCGCCGGTACCGGCCACGGAATGCAGATAGCCGCGGAAGCCCAGGTGGCCGAGGCCGGTCCGCGCCCATGCCGTGCCGTCCCACACGAGGGCCAGCGGCGAGCCGAGTGTGCTGCCGCTGCGGCCCTCCTCGCCCACGGCCCACGCGAGGCCGGCCCCGGCGGCGGCGACGTCCCGCAACTGGGCGGCCGGTGTGCCCGCCGGTGCCGGCACGGCCTGCCACGCATGAGGTGCGCCGGTGCCCCGGGCGAGCGCGGCCGGAGCGAGTCCCAGACCCACCCCGGCACCGACTAATCCGCTGATGAAACGCCGTCTTCGCACGAGGTTCCCTCCCCTGTCCGCGGCTTGCGGAGCAACACGGTGGCCCAGCCCACCGGAGAAGGCAATGCGCGCGGACACCACGATCCGGTCACACCGGCTTGACCGGCACCCCTCCCGCCGCCGCGCCCAGCAGGGTCAGCCGCACGTCCTTCGGCCCGGCAGGTGTGGTGCCGTCCGACAGCACCGCAAGCGCCAGTGTGTTGGCCCCCCGTGTGCGGAGGATCCCGTTCGGCAGCACGAAGGTGTGCTGCGGCCCTACGTCGTTGATGTACTGGCCCATGTTCCAGCCGTTGAGGAAGATCTGGACGCGGTAGGCCCGGCCCGGGTCGTCGTCGAGGACGAGCCCGATCGAGGCGTCGACGTCCGGGTCGACGTCCAGCCGGAAGTCCGTCCGGTACCAGGTGACGCCCTGCCGCCGGTCGGCCCGGGGCAGCTCCACGTCCTTCCAGTCCCCGCCTTCGCGATCGTCGTGCTCGGGCAGATGCCAGCCCTCCCGCTCCCCGTGCAGCCCGCCGTTGTTCATCGGTCCGCGCACGGGATCGGGCGTGGACGCGCCCTGGATACGCCACTTCACCTCGGGGGAGGCGCCCTCGAAGGTGACGGCGGTCAGGCCGCGCGCCGCCTTGTGCGTGTCGAGCGCCTTGCCGTCCATGTCGTGCTGCATGGGCCGCACCAGCACGGACAGCACGTGCCGGTCACGCTTCCCGTCCCGGGCCGCACGGAGCCTCTCCCGCAGTTCCCCGGGCAGGGCGAAGGTGGCCTTCGCGGTCCACGTCCCCTGCCGGGCCCGGCTCCTGTCCGGTACGGGCATCCGGTGCGTGCCCAGCGGCTCGCCGTCCAGCCAGGCCATCAGCAGGCCCTGCGTGCCCGTGCTGTAGGCGAGGGAGACGGACTCGACGCCGTTCTCGTCGTTCCACTCGCCCCGGTACCAGACGTCGCCGTAGTGGAAGCCGTAGTCGTCGGCGAACAGAACGGGCTGCCCGTCGGGGACGGGCGTCGTGCTGAAGGACGTCGTCCTGTCGGCCGCCGTCCAGCCCGAGTCGTCGAAACCGGGCTCGGCCTCCGGGTTCTCGGTCCGCCGCCGCCAGTCGTCGAGCGCGGGCAGGGCCGGCCGGGTCACGCCGGGGAGCGGCCGCAGCGCCAGCAGGCTGCCGGAGGCGCTGATCCGGACGGGCACCGGGCGCCCGTTCCAGGTGACGTGGGTGATCCCGCGCGGCCCCCACACCTCGAGGCCGGTCGCGCCGGTGGTGTCGCCGGTGAGGTGGGCCGTGGAGCCGCGCAGGGTCGCCGACCGCAGCAGGGCGGGGCCGTAGACGAGGAGCGGGCCGGACGGCGTCTCGTACGGCCACAGCCGCAGGGCGGTCGCGTCGTCGGCGAACAGCACCAGCATCGGCGTGTCCACACCGTCGCCCTCGACCCGCACTCTGCTCAGCCCGCCGGCGCCGAGCGGAGCGGTGATGTTCAGCTTGTTGAGGTTCCAGGACCACGCGGGCTCCGCGTCCAGCCGCATCGGTGTCGGCTCGTCGGGGCACTCCAGCACGACCTGCGCGAGATCGCCCCGCCGCCCCGCGAACACGGCGATGTCCTGCCGCCCTGCCGTCAGGCTGAGCATCGGCTGCACGGTGGAGTGCACCAGCGTCCGCTTCCCGAGCCTCAGCTCGGCGGCGATCAGCTTGGCGTCCCGCGCGGGGACCATGACCGGCACGTCGATCCCGGCGTCCGGCAGCGTCACCGAGACCGCCTCGGCGGAGTCGTTGCGCAGGACGTAGAAGTGGGCGCCGGTGTCGGGGTTGGTCAGGTGGTAGACCTTGATCCGCTTGTCGGTGGCGCGCACGGCCTTCGCCCGGTTCAGCTTGGCGAGCTCGGGCAGATGGCGCACCGACTGCCCGATCTGGTGCATCGAGGCGAGCTTGGGAGTGGCGTTGCGGGCCTCGTCGATGGCCGCGCCGTAGTCGTACGACGTGTAGACGGCCGGTGCGGGCAGCCAGCCCCAGGAGGTGCCGCCGAACGTCATGTAGACGTTGTGCAGCGTGATGCCGTTGGCGAGGTTGGTCAGATAGAAGCGCCGCTCGTACGCCGCGTCCCGGGTCCGCCGAGCCTCGGCGTACCCCTTCCCGTCGAACCAGGACCCGCCCCACGGGTCGAACCAGCCCCCGCCGAACTCGGGCACGAACCCGGGCGTGCGAGGACTGGCGGTGGCCCCGCCCTTCACCCCTCCCGCCCCGAAGTGCCCCCAGTCGGGCGGCACTTCGTCCGGCTCCGGATATCCGTCGAACCCGTACAGCCAGCGGCCCTTCTCACCGCCGGTGCCGAACGACCCCGGGGACCAGTACCCGTTCCTCCCCTTGTCGTTGTGGAACAGCGGTACGTCGATGCCGTCGGCGCGGACCTTCTCGTACAGGTACGCCATGTAGGCGCGCCCGGCCGGGTCGTCGACGTGCGCGTCGTACTCGTTCTCGATCTGGTAGAGCAGGACCGTGCCCGTACCCCGGGTGAACAGGCGCTTCGCCACGACGGCGTTGACGGCGGTCAGCCACTCGTCGACGTACTTCAGATACGTCGGGTCGGAGGTCCGGGCCGTGCCCTCGGTGGCGGTCAGCCAGCCGGGGAAGCCGCCGGCGTCGACCTCCGCGTTGATGTACGGGCCGGGCCGCAGGATCACGTACAGGCCGGTCTCGGCGGCCATGCGCAGGAACAGGTCCAGATCGCGCACCCCGGTGAAGTCGTACCGGCCGGGAGCGGCGGAGTGGTAGTTCCAGGCGACGTACACGCTGACGGCGTTGTAGCCGTGGGCGCGCATCTTCTGCAGCACGTCCCGCCACAGGGACGGGCTCGGCAGCCGGAACGGGTGCATCTCGCCCGACCAGAGCACCAGGCGGCGGCCGTCGACCAGCAGCGAGTACCGGTCGAAGCCGATCCGGTGCCGCTTGCCGTCCGCGCTCGGCACCGGTGGCGGCGGGCCCGTGGGCGCGGTCCGTGCCGAATGGGCGGAGGTCGGCGACCCGCTGCCGGTCAGCGCGAAGCCGAGCGCCGCCGTGCCGGCGAGAGCGTGGAAGGTACGCCTGCTGAGCTCCAAGGGAGCGCCTCCTGATGTGCTGCCGTGCCGTGCGTGGTGCCTACGTGGTGGCTGGGTGGTGCCGAGTGTGTGGTGCCTGGGTGGTGCTGTGCGTCATTGTCCAGGGGCCGACCGCGACAATGGTCCTATGAGGATCTCGGCACGAGCGGACTACGCGGTACGAGCGGTCGTGGAGCTGGCCGTCCGGCAAGGGGAGGGCCCGGTCAAGGCGGAGGCCGTCGCCACCGCGCAGGACATCCCCCACAAGTTCCTCGAGGGCATTCTCGGCGATCTGCGGCGCGGCGGTGTCGTCGACAGCCGCCGGGGCGGGGGCGGCGGCTACCGGCTGGCCCGGGAGGCCTCGGAGATCACGGTCGCGGACGTGATCCGGGCGGTGGACGGGCCGATCGTCTCGGTGCGCGGCGAGCGGCCGACCGGCCTCGCCTACAGCGGCACCGCGGAGCCGCTGCTGCCGCTGTGGATCGCCCTGCGGGCCAATGTGCGCAGGATCCTGGAGGGCGTGACGGTCGCCGACCTCGCGGCCGGCGCGCTGCCCGAGCAGGTGGAGCGGCTGGCGGCGGAACCGGCGGCCTGGGAGAACCCCTGACGGGCCGCGTCCGCGGGTGCTCCGGTGGGCGAATCCCTGGGTGATCCTCATCGCGTCCTCGGGGAGTCTCCTGGGGCTGAGGCACTGGACACTGGCTAAGGCACCCTATGCGCCCTCCTGCGCCCGGTGCGAAATCCCGCCACTGTGAATGGCCGGAGTGCGCCCTGGCCGCCTTCTCCCGCCCTGCGTACGATGCGACCGCTCCCGACCTTCACAGCTCCTTCATGGGATGGTCACAGGCCGGGGGTGTGTGCGCGGTCTTCTGCTGTGATCTTGACATGCGCATGCTCATTTCATGATCCACCCCCCACGAACGGAATGGGAGAACCATGGCCGGTGGCCTGCTCCTGAGCGGCGCGGTAGCCGCGCTCCTCACCAGCGCACTCCCCGCAACATCCCCGTCCTCCGGGGCCTCCGGGTTCGACGACCCGCCCCCGGACAAGATCATCATCCAGGTCGCCACGGTGAACGGCTCCGGCTGTCCGCAGGGCACGGCGGCGGTCGCCGTCTCCGAGGACAACACCGCCTTCACGGTGACCTACAGCGACTACCTCGCCCAGGCGGGCGGGAACTCCGACCCGACCGCGTTCCGCAGGAACTGCCAGCTCAACCTGAAGGTCCACGTCCCCGGCGGCTTCACCTACGCCATCGCGAGCGCGGACTACCGAGGCTTCGCCGCCCTCCAGCGCGGCGCGAGCGCGACCCAGCGGGCCTCGTACTACTTCCAGGGCTCACCCAGCACGGTGTACAAGAACCACCCCTTCAGCGGCCCCCTCAACGACAACTGGCAGGCCACCGACGAGACGGACTGGGCCCAACTGGTCTACGCACCCTGCGGAGTCCAGCGCAACTTCAACATCAACACCGAGATCCGGGTCAACGCCGGCACCCAGTCGGCCGACAAGGTCAGCTTCATGACGATGGACTCGACGGACGGGGACATCAGCACGGTGTACCACCTGGCGTGGAAGGAGTGCCCGGCGAAGTCCTGACGGTGTGAACGGGACGGCCCACCGGCCCCCGCGTGACCGCGGGCCCGGTGGGCCGTCCCTGATGCCGCGTTCAGGAGATCGTCTTGATCGCCTGCCATCCTCCCGTGCCGACCACGACGGGCGGGCCGGCCGGCCCGCTCCTGCGGCCCGGCACGAATTCCAGGCCCGCCGCGCTGTTCGACGTCGTCGTCCACAGGTCGGGAACGCCGTCACCGGTGGAGTCGCCCGACGCCGTGAGCAGGGGGCGTGCGGTGGGGGTCCAGCCGGTGGCGTACGCCGTCCGGTTGGCGCCCGTGCCCAGCGAGGCCGGGTCGGTGCCGCCGTCCGGGATCCCGTCGGCGTCCGCGTCCCCGTTGCTACGGCCGTGGTAGAGCCAGACCTCCCCGGTGGTGCGGTTGCGGGCGACCAGATCCGTGAAGCCGTCGCCGTCGACGTCACCGGGCGAGGCGAGGCACTGGTGGAGTGTCGGTATTCGAGAGTTGCAGTATTCGCCCGCAAGGTGGCTGCTACGTACGGTGCTCGACGTCTGCCGTGTGCTGACTCTGTGCCCTCCCCACGTGTCCGCGTCAGCCGCGTTGCCGGCGGGCACGCAGATCGGCCCAGTGGCGCAGGCGTTCGCTGATCTGGGCTTCATGGCCGTTGTCGGTGGGCTGGTAGTACGTCTCGCGGTCCATGCCGTCGGGGAAGTAGTTGTCACCTGAGAAGCCGTCGGCTGTGTCCGGGTCGTACTGGTAGTCCTTGCCGTAGCCGAGGTTCTTCATCAAGCGGGTCGGGGCGTTGAGGATGTGGGCGGGCGGCATGAGTGAGCCGGTCTGCCGGGCGGATCGGTGTGCGGCGTTGAAGCCTCGGTAGACGGCGATGGACTTGGGTGCGGTGGCGAGGTATACGACGGCCTGGGCGATTGCCAACTCGCCCTCGGGGGAGCCGAGTCGCTCGTACACGTCCCAGGCAGCGAGGGCCTGCTGAACGGCGTGCGGGTCGGCCATGCCGATGTCCTCGTTCGCGAAGCGGACCAGACGCCGGGCCACGAACAGCGGGTCCTCGCCGCCGTCGAGCATGCGGGCGAGCCAGTACAGGGCCGCGTCCGGATCGGAGCCGCGCATCGACTTGTGCAGCGCGGAGATCAGGTTGTAGTGGCCCTCCTGCGCCTTGTCGTACAGCGGGGCACGTTGCTGGATGTGGTGGGCGAGCCCGGCGGTGTCCAGGGGAGTCCCGGTGTCCGGGAGGGCCTGGAGCTGTTCGGCCATGTTGAGGAGGTAGCGGCCGTCGCCGTCGGCCATGGCGATCAGGGCGCGACGGGCGTCGTCGTCCAGGGGCAGACGGTGGCCGGTGAGTTGTTCGGCGCGGGCGAGGAGCGTGGACAGGGCGGTTTCGTCGAGGCGTTTGAGGACGAGGACCTGCGTGCGGGAGAGGAGGGCTCCGTTGAGTTCGAAGCTCGGGTTCTCCGTGGTGGCGCCGATCAGGGTGACGGTGCCGTCCTCGACGTAGGGCAGGAAGCTGTCCTGCTGGGCACGGTTGAAGCGGTGGATCTCGTCGACGAACAGCAGGGTGCCCTGGCCGATGGTGCGCCGGCTGCGGGCGGCGGCGAAGACCTTGCGCAGGTCGGCCACGCCGGAGAAGGTGGCCGACACCGGTTCGAAGGCCAGGTCGGCGGCGTCCGCGAGGAGCCGGGCGATGGTGGTCTTCCCGACGCCGGGCGGGCCCCACAGGACGGCGGAGCTGAGGCGCTGCTGGGCGACCATGCGGCCCAGCGGGGCGTCCGGGGCCAGGAGCTGGTCCTGCCCGACGACCTCGTCCAGCCGGGTGGGGCGCAGGCGGTCGGCGAGGGGCCGGGCGGGCTCCTCGCCGAAGAGCGGCAGGGGCGCTTCGGTCGGTTCCATCGGACTCTCGGGTCGCAGGCGGACGGGTGCGGACATGACGAGCCTTCCACGGGACACTGACAGGCGGCGGCTCAGCCGAGCGTGGGGAAGTTCGCGGAACTCATCGGGCGCTGGGGCGGTCGCGCCGCGGCAGCCGCTCGACGGCCAGGTCGTAGGAGTCCTCGACCACGTCGGTGACCAGCCGCTCGGTGATGCCGGGTCCAGGAGCGAGGGAGATCCAGTGCCGTTTGTCGAGGTAGCGGCCCGGCGTGATCGAGGCGTGGTCGTGCACGTACGTGCGGGCGTGTTCGGGTTCGCACTTGACCGTGATGATCTGCTCGTCCGGGTCGTCGGTGACGATCAGGAACACCTTGCCCGCGACCTTGTACACGTCGAGTCCGGGGGTGAAGGGGTATCCGTGACTGACATCAGGGAGGGCGAGGGCCGCCCGGCGGGCGGCGTCCTGGAGCCGGTCGCCGGCCGCGCTCATCGGGCGGGCCGCGTTCCGGTGCCGTAGGTGTGCGGGTCGACGGGCCGCTCGGCCTTGGGCAGATGGGCGACGACGAGCCGGTAGGAGTCGGTGACGAGTTCCTCGACCAGCTTCTTGTCGACGCTTTCCCCGCTCTCCAGGGTGATCCAGTGCTTTTTGTTCATGTGGTAGCCGGGGGCGATGTGGCTGTACTGCTCCCGGAGGGCGTGGGCCTCGTCGGGGTCCGCCTTGAGGATCACGACGGGACGCCCGGGGACCTCGGTCATCAGCATGAACACCTTGCCGCGCACCTTGTAGACCTCCCAGTCGGGGCCGAAGGGGTGCTCCAGCTGGGCTCCGGGGAGTTCCTCCGCGCAGTCGGCGGCGGTCTTGTGCAGGGTCGGTCCGTTCATGGGTGGTGAGCCTTCTCGTGAGGTGGCGGACTGTGGCATCGAAGGAGGCGGAGGGCGTGCCGCGCGGGCGCGGTGACGGGTCCCATCCTTCCGTCGAAGCCAACTGCGAAGGGGGTAGGCTGCGGACACGTGATGGTCGACAAGCGACACTCCGAGCCGAGCGGGCAGGCCGGATCGGCTGTGGTTCCGCTGTACGGTTTCGAGCCCCCGGTCGGTACTCCCTACGGCCTCGAGGTGAATACCGTCGAGGATTTCTTCGCCCAGCACGACGACTGGCCGTGGAACCCGCCCCGTCCGGGCCGTGCCACCTTCCACTACCTCATCGCGGTCACCGAGGGTGAGCTGCGGCACGACGTCGACCACGTCACCCGGACCGTCGCCCCCGGCCAGTGGCTGTGGGTGCGTCCCGGGCACGCGCAGTGCTGGCATCCGCCCGGCGCGGCCCGCGGCACCTTCATCCTGTTCGAACCGGACGTGCTGCGGCCCGACCTCGCCCGTCTCCTAGCCCCGCTCACCGCGCACGAGGCCCCGGCGGTGCTGAGCCCGCACCCCGACGACATCGCCTGGCTCCAGCAGACGGCGCTCCAGCTGCTGGACGAACACCGCGCACTGGGGCGCCGCCCCCTCGACGTCCACCACGCCTTGCGCCGCAGCCTGCTCGAATCGCTGCTGCTGCGCCTGGCCAACTCCCCGGGCATCGCCCCCGTCGCCACGGCCGGCACGGGCCGCGCAGACAGGTACGGACGCTTCCTCGACGCCCTGGAGCTGAACTTCCGCGAGCTACATCAGGCCGCGGACTACGCCGAGCTGCTCGGCTGCTCGGTCCGCACCCTCAGCCGTACCGCCCGGGACGCCACCGGCAAGGGAGTACGCGAAATCATCGACGAGCGGCGCCTCCTGGAAGCCCGGCGCCTGCTGGGAAGTGCCCGGTGGGACGCCCGGGCCGTGGCGGTCCATCTCGGCTTCACCGATCCCGCGAACTTCGGCCGCTTCTTCCGCGACCGCACCGGCCTCACCCCCGCCGCCTTCGCGGCCAGCGAGGCCCCGACCCACCCGTGAGCGGAGCGCGGCGGCTGGCGCACCTCTGACCACCCACGGACCGACCACCTTGCCGGGGCCCGGCTCGCGGTGGGTGGCGAACACCGGGTTGCGCACCACCTTCTAACTTTCAGCCCGGCTGGCAGAGCCCGACTTTTCAACCGTTTGCCGTATCGCTGAGGCCCGGCCTCGACGGCAGCTCACCAGTGCCCCCGCTCCATGCCGTGCCTGCCCGGCCGACTCCCCAAGCTCCTCCGGCCCGCCGATGGCAGACCCAGTCCACTCGACCTCCCCTCGGCTGCCTGGGCCACAAGAGAAAGACAGGCAAGGAAGTGTCACCTGCTGACCACCAGGTGACCGCTGCACACCAGGCGTTGTGTCGGATGCAGGGAAACGATGGGAGAGGTCACCGCGAGCGACCAGCTGCCGACTCACCGCGCGAAACATCCGAATCGCGCTGGAAGGACATGTCATGACCGCCTCCGCTCCCAAGGCTCCGACTGCACCAGGGGTGCGGTCCTGGTGGGGGATCCCGTACGCCACCGCTGAGCGGTACCGCCGTCCCGTGGTCGCGGACTTCAACCCGAACCTTCCCTACGACCGCAAGGGCGTCGTCTCGATCCAGCCCGACAGCGGCGACTGGCTCGAAGCGGACAGCGGGATGGGCGAGGACTGCCTCAACCTGAACGTGTGGGCCCCCGAGCAGCAGGCCGACAAAGCGCTGCCGGTGACCGTGTACATCCACGGCGGCGGATTCGAGTACGGCGCGAACACCCAGACCACCTCCAACGTCGCCGGTCTCGCCGCGACGGGGCGCGTGGTGGGCGTGTCCATCAACTACCGGCTCGGCGCCCTGGGCACGCTCTCGCTCTCGCAATACGGCGGGAAGCTCGCCGAGGCCAGCAACCTCTTCCTCCAGGACATCATCGCCGCGCTCACCTGGATCCAGCGAAACATCGCCCACTTCGGCGGCGCCCCCGACAACGTCACCGTGTACGGTCACAGCGGCGGCGCCTACTCCACCTTCGGACTGCTCGGCGCCTCCTCCGCCGACGGCCTGTACCGGCGCCTGGCCGGGTTCTCCGGCGGGCCGGCCCGCTCCGTCCCGGCCTGGTGGGCCGAGGAACTCGCCCACCGGTTCGTCACCGAACTCGGTGTCGCGAACAACCCCGAGAAGCTGCTCGACCTCGACCCGTTCTCCCTGCGGGACGCCCTGCGCAAGGTCCTCCCGACGGACCTCGGAGTCCGCGGCGGGGTGGACAACAAGGCCACCGGCGTCGTCCTGGACATCGGGCAGCCCGGCGCGGTGGTGCACGCCCACCCCATGGACGTCCTCGCCTCGGGCGCGCACCGCGACGTCGACGTGCTGCTGAGCATGGCCAGCGACGACATGGGCTGGTGGGTGGCGAACGACCTCGACCGCTTCGACCCGGGCACCGTCGACCGCGTCGTCGACGAGGTCGCGGGGTGGCGTATTGCCCGCTCCCGCGCGCAGAAGATCGTCGACGTCTACGACCAGGGCGGCCGTACCCCGGCCGAGGTCCGCGCAGCGGTCATGGCGGACTACCTCTTCGCGCTCCCCGCCGCCCGCGGGGCCCTGGCCCACGCCGCCGCCGGCGGCAACGCCCACCTCCTTGTGATCGGCCCCGCCGAGGGTGCGCCCGCTGTGCACGGCACCGAGATGTACGCCCTGGTCGGCCAGGAAAAGCCGGGCCGCAGCGCGGAGCAGGCCGAGCGCGACAGGCGTATCCGCGACATCGTGCTCGACTTCGCCACCGGCGAGCACGCCCGTCTGTGGCCCGCCCTCACGGACCAGCCGACCTCGGAAACCGTCGGCAACTCTCCCTTCGAGGGCACGGCCCACTACCAGCAGGTCCTCAACCTGTGGGAAGGCATCGCCCGCCCCTGACGGCCTGCGGGCGATACGCAACAGCGCAGGGGATGACGACAGGAGTGAGGTACTCGGTATGAGCCAATCGACAGCAGCCGGCGACGCCGCCCCCGCGACGATGCGGGCCGTCGTCGTCACCCGGCCCGGCGGCCTGGACGCCCTTCAGATCAAGGATGTTCCGGTGCCCGTCCGCAAGCCCGGCTGGGTGCGGATCCAGGTGAAGGCGTTCGGCGTCAACGAGTCCGAGGTCACCACTCGCAAGGGAGAGTCGGACGCGGAGGTCACCTACCCGCGCGTCCCCGGCATCGAGGGCGTCGGCCTCGTCGACGAGGCCGACGAGGACAGCGGGCTGCGGCCGGGACAGCAGGTCGCCACGATGATGGGCAACATGGGCCGCTCGTACGACGGCGCGTACGCCCAGTACGTGACAGTCCCCGCCGGGCAGGTCATCCCGTTCGAGACCGGCCTGCCGTGGGAGGTGGTCGGTGCGTTGCCGGAGATGTTCCAGACCGCCTACGGATCGCTGACCACGGGGCTGGACCTCAAGGCCGGGCAGACGCTGCTGATCCGCGGCGGCACCTCCACGGTCGGGCTGAGCGCGGCCACGATCGCGAAGGACCTCGGAGCCACCGTGCTGTCCACCACCCGCAGCGACGCGAGGGCCGGGGAACTGCGGGCGGCGGGCGTCGATCATCCCCTCGTCGACAACGGAACCCTCGCCGACCAGGTGCGCGAGCTGATCCCGGACGGTGCCGACGCCGCACTGGAACTGGTCGGCTGCTCGGTCCTCGCCGACACCCTGCGCACCGTCCGCCGGCACGGCACGGTCTGCTTCACCGGAGCCCTGGCGGGCCAGTGGACAATCCCCGACTTCTCCCCGTTCATGATCCCGGGCGGGGTACGGCTGACCAGCTACGCGGGCGAGGCCGCCGACCTCCCGGCCGACGTCCTCGCCCACCAGCTCCAGGCCATCGCCGAAGGGCGCCTCAACGTCCCCGTCGCGAAGGTCTACCACGGCCTGGAACAGATCCGTGACGCCCAGGCCGACCTCGAGTCCGGCACCACGCCGGGCAAGCACGTCGTCGTCCTGGACGACTGAGAACGGATCGCGGACGCGACAAGGTCATCGCACACAGCAAGTCGATCGGCTCGACCCCGCACATCGTGCGCAGTGAGTACCTCACCCCGACAGTGAGCGCCGCCGCTCCCCGCCGTTTCCGAAGGAGAGAACAGATGACGGACCGGACAGCACCAGAGCCCTTTGGTGCCTTGACCACCCGGCCTCCGTTGGACCCTGAGCTCGCGCCTGTTGAGGAGGCGCGGGGAGCCTTTTTCCCGGCCCTGTCGGACGAGACCCTGCCAGAGATCCGGCGGCAGATCGCCGCGGGTACCCCCGGGTTGGATTCGGAGGCTCTGACGGCGGGCGGCAGAGTGCGGGTGGAAGAGCGCCAGGTACCCGGGCCGGAGGGGGCGCCGGACATCACTGTGCTGATTCTCAGCCCTGCCGAGGACCGAGGCCCCAAGGGAGGCATCCTCAGCCTCCACGGCGGCGGGATGATCATGGGCGGTCGCCGGGACCACGTGGGGCATCTCCTCCCTCATGTGATCGAGGGGAGTGCGGTCGTCGTGTCGGTCGAGTACCGGCTGGCGCCGGAGCACCCCGATCCCGCGCCGGTCGAGGACTGCTACGCGGGGCTGGTGTGGATGGCGAAGAACGCGGCCGAACTCGGCATCGACCCCGAGCGGCTCCTGATCGCCGGAGTCAGTGGCGGCGGCGGCCTCGCGGCGGGGACCGCGCTACTCGCCCGCGACCGCGCCTTTCCCCAGCTCAGCCACCAGGTACTGATCTGCCCCATGCTCGACGACCGCTTCGAGACGCACAGCAGTCGCATGGTGGACCGCGACGGCGTATGGGACCGCCACAGCAACCTGTACGCGTGGACCGCCGTACTGGGCGAGGGGCGCGGCGGCCCAGACGTGTCCCAGTACGCCGCACCGGCCCGCGCCCAGGACCTCAGCCGACTTCCGCGCACCTACATCGACACCGGCTCGGCGGAGGGGTTCCGCGACGAGATCCTCGTCTACGCCCGCCGCCTGTCCGAGGCGGGCGTGAGCGTCGATCTCCACATGTGGGGCGGAGCCTTCCACGGATTCGACATGTCGGTGGATCATGCGGCTGTGTCACGCGCCTCCAACGCGACCCGTGAGGAGTTCATCCGACGGGCTCTTGGCGGGGAAGCGGTGTGACGACGGCCGGGGAGGCCACATGCCTGGTCTCATCGGCGCGCCGGAGGTCGTCGACGACGCGGCGGCCGTGCGGTGCGCGTCATTGACCACTTCGACCACCTGATCGCGAAACGGCCCTCACCAGCCCAAGGGCGAGTCGGAGCCCACCGGGTGGCGGGTCACCGGTGCGGTCGAGGATCCCTACGACCTGGTCGTCGAGCGGCTGTCGCGACCAGATCTTGAGTGCGTCGGGCGCGACGCCGGCGTGCAGCCCCCGAACCGCCGACAGGTCCTAGCTAGGCGGTTGCGGCAAGGGCCGGTGAATAGTCGGTGGGTTCCGACAGCTCACGCATGCGCGGCAGCCCACTCACGTCTACGTGATCAACAGATCCCCCCTCAATGGTAAGTGGACCGACTTGCCACATGGGGGCGCGACAGCTACCTTCCATTAGGTAAGTGCATCGACTTACCTCACGTCTCGGCAAGGAACAGACACATGAATCGTCTTGCGGGCAAGCGCGCCCTCATCACCGGCGGCACGAGCGGGATCGGTCTGGAGACCGCGCAGCGATTTATCTCGGAGGGGGCCGATGTGCTGGTCGCAGGCGTAACCCCGGCCAGCATCGAGAAGGCGCAGCAGATCCTCGGGGGCAAGGTGCCCGTGGTGCAGGCCGATGCGCGCGATCTCGATGCACAGCGCGGCCTGGCGGAGCGGGTGCGTGAGCACTTCGGAGAGTTGGACGTGGCATTCTTGAACGCTGGCGTCTCGGACTGGCGGCCGTTCGAGGACCACACAGAGGACAGTTTCGACCGGCTCTTCGACATCAACGTCAAGAGCGTCTTCTTCCTCACGCAGGCCCTGGTACCTGTGCTGGCCAACCCGTCCTCGGTCATCCTGAACGCGTCCAACAGCGCACACGGCGGCTACGGTCACTCGAACGCCTACGCCGCGACCAAGGCGGCTGTCAGCTCCCTGATGCGGTCGTGGAACGCGGACCTGCTCAGGTCGCACGGCATCCGGTTCAACGCGGTCAGCCCCGGCCCGGTGGACACCCCGCTGTACTCCAAGATCGGGGTCGAGGATCCCGCGCAGCAGAAGGCGGTTCTGGACGCGATCAGTTCCGGCATCCCCCTGGGGCGCATGGGTATGCCCGAGGAGGTCGCGGAAGCCGTCGTGTACCTGGCCTCCGATGCCTCCGCCTTCGCAGTGGGCCAGGACCTTATCCTGGACGGTGGCCAGACCGTCCTCTGACAGCGAGGATGCGCTGGAAGACGGGCGAGGGGCGCAGGAATGTCGGTGGCGGACCGTGACCGAACGCAAACCGGTGGCGACACGTGCGAGGCCGGATATCACGCGCAGATCAAAGCCGAGAACCGCGCGCGCATCATCCACGCCGCCCGCGACCTCTTCCTCGCCCAGGGATACGACAAGACCTCCCTGGCCCAGATCGCCAGGGAGGCCCGCGTCTCCACCGGCACCCTCTTCAAGCGGTACCCCTCCAAGGCTGCGCTGTTCGCGGCCGTCACCTCCGAGCAGTGGCAACTGGATGTGCAGTACGTCGAGCCGCCCTCGCCCGGCGATCCCCAGTACGGCCTGACGCACATCGGCCGCGACTACGCCTGCCTGGTCTCGCGGCCCGGCACGGCGGCGCTGTGCCGGCTCGTCATCACCGAGCTCCCCCAGATGCCGGAACTCGCCGACATCGTCGGCACCGGCTTCGCCATCGATCGCGGCCCCTTCTTCGACCGGCTCCGCGACTACCTCGAGGCCGAGGAGCAAGCCGGCACCCTCGCCTTCCCTTCGACCGACGGACAGACGCAGACGGCATCCGCAGTGGCCGAGCAGTTCCTCGGCATGATCTGCGGCCAGCTCCTGTGGCCCCAACTCGTACGGACCGACTTCGTCCCTCCCGCCGACCCGGTCGACAGCACGGTCGTGGACGAAGCCGTCGCCCTCATGCTCACCCGCTATCGCGCCCGATCCTGACCCCAGGACGCTGCGGCGACCGCTGGCAGACCGCAGAAGCGTCTGACGCAGAGTGGCGGCCCGCACGCGACTCAGCCGGCCTGGCGGAACGCCCGGAGTCAACAGGTGAGTCCGGAGCCGGACGAAAGCACCGGCCAGGACAATGATCAGAGTCGGAACACGCCCTGCTCACTACCTAGCCCTGCGGGGCGGCCCGCCGCGCTGCCAGGTATTCGGACCAGCGTGTGACGAGTTGAGGTGGATCTGCTACCTCAGCGGTGCCCGATCCGTAGTGGGGCCCTTGCTGGTTTCACCTGAGATCTGGGAGAGGCAAAAGTCAGTCGGCATCTCGTCCGTTTGACCTCTCACCCGCAAGTAGGAAGCCCTGCCGAGCTATTGGCAGGGCTTCTGCGGTGTGTCATGCCAGTCCTGATACCGACAGAGGAGGCTCTAGCCATGACACCGGAAGGCTGGGAATGGCTCAAGGGTCAGCCGCGGGCTTGGGAAGCGCCTTCGGCTCTCCACTCGCCCACCGCCTCCGCGCATCTGAATCTCGGTGTGCAGATGATCGGAAGCAACATCATCGGGAACGATCTGGTCGAGCTGGTCGCGAAGTACATGGCCGCGCATGCCCGACTCGAACTGTGGATGGGCGACCACGAACCGCCACTTACGATGCGGCAGCAGTTCGAACGTGGGCGCGTCAGCTCCGAGGCGCTTCGGCTCGCCTACGAGGCATGGGTGGAGTACGAAGCGGCGCACCGTGCCGCAGGCGGAAAGGTCACACAACTGCGGGAACACCGAAAGGCGTTGAAGGCCGCAGTGCATGAGGCCACTGAGGCACTTACGTGCCTGACGAGCGACGAGGCCGTATGACCTGGGCGCTCTGACCTCCTGATCAAGGGCGGCTCCCCGGCGGACAGATCTCTGGGGAGCCGCCCAATACGTCGCGTTGGTTCCAGCAGTTTCCACCCGGCCGGACTTACAGGTGGTCAGTTCCCGTCCTGAGGCGTGAGGGCACTCGCCGTGGCCGCCGCGAACGCCTCCGGGTTGTCCAGCATGATGTTGTGGCCGCAGTCGGGGATCGCGACGACGGATACGCCGGCTTCCGTGAGGGCCGCGGTGCCCGGCAGGGGGCTGTCCGCCTCGGGGAGCAGGAAGGTGCGGGGGATCTTCAGGTCGAGGAGGAGCTCGCGCATCGTGGGGGTCGAGCCGCGGGTGAGGTGGAACGCGCTGCGGTGCAGGGCCTCCCGGCCGGCCAGCCGCATGGTGGACCACCAGTGCGCCCCGACCCGGTCGCGGACCTCCTCCCAGCCGCCGCCCCGCGTGAACGCCTCCTCCGTGTAGGAGGCGATGCCGCTGCTGCCGGATGAGCCGGGTGCGCGCGGGATCGGGTCGAGGTTCGCGTCGATCAGAACCAGTCGGGAGACCAGGTGGGGGTGGCGGGCGGCCAGGACGATGGCCACGGAGCCGCCCATGCTGTGAGCGATCACTTCCGCGGCCGAGACACCCGCCGCCGTCAGGGCGTTGGCGAGTGTGTCGGCGTGTGATTCCAGCGTGTAGTCGAAGTGCGTCGGGCGGTCGCTGATGCCGTGGCCCAGGAGGTCCAGCAGCAGGGAGCGGCGGCCCGACAGCCGAGGGTCGACCGCGACTTCCGTGAAGTAGGCCGGCGAGGTGGCGCCCAGCCCGTGCACGTACACGCGCGGCGGCTCCTGCCCCGGCAGTTCGACCCAGCGGATTCGGTCGCCCTCGGGCGTTACGGCGGCGCTGCGCACGGTCTGTATCTCCTGCGGTCGCGAGTTGGTCGGGAGATGAGGGTAGTCAGCCGTGGGGATGGCAGGGTCTCGGGTCATGGAGTTCTTCTGTTATCACCGTGACCGGGTCGGCTCGCTGCCGCTGCGTGAGGAGCTGGGGGAGGCGCACTGGGCCTATATGGACCGGTACGAGGCGGAGTTGATCGCCCGTGGGCCGACCTTCGCCGATGACGGGGAGACACCGACCGGCAGTGTGCACATCGTGGATCTGCCGGATTCCGCCGCCGCGCGGGCGTTCGCCTTCGACGAGCCCAACTACCAGGCAGGGGCGTACCGGGACGTACTGCTGCGGCGGTGGCGCAATCTGCTGGGGCGGACCATGTGGGAGTTTCCCGGTGGACGGGATGACGGGAGCCGGTTCCTGGTGCTCGGCTTCGGGTCGGGGGAGGCCGTCGACCTCGATGTGCCGTACGACCGGGACGAACTGGTCGCCTACGGGCCCCTGCTGTCCGACGACGGTGATGTCTGGGTCGGTACGGCTGCGCTCGTCCGGGCCCCGGACACGGATGCGGCACGTGGCGTGCTGACCCAGGGGCGGTACGCCGGCATCGAGGTCCACGCGTGGGAGTTCGGCGGGCGGCGGTAGGGGCGCAGGGAGAGCCTGTTGGCCCGGCGGGGTCAGGTGTCGAGCCTCGGTGCCGTGGTGCGGTGTTCCGTCGGGGTCGTGCCGCGGAGGCGCTTGAAGGCGACGCTCAGCGCGAAGGTGTTGGCGTAGCCGACCTTGCGGGCGATCGAGCCGACCGTAGCGTCCGACTCGCGCAGCAGGTCGGCCGCCAGGTCGATGCGCCAGGAGGCCAGGTACGTCATCGGCGGTTCGCCGACCTGAGCGGTGAAGCGGCGGGCGAGTGCCGCACGCGACAGGCCCGACTCCGCCGCCAGCTCCGCCACGGTCCAGGCGCGGGCCGGGTCGGCGTGGAGAAGCCGCAGGGCGTGGCCCACCGCGGGGTCGTCCATCGCGCGGTACCAGGCGGGTGCGTGCGCCTCGGACTGGTCGAACCAGGTCCGCAGCGTCGAGAGGAGCAGGAGGTCCAGGAGCCGGTCGCGCATGACCTGCCGGCCGGGCCTGTCGCTGACGATCTCCTCGACCGCCAGGTCCAGCAGCGGGCGATGGCAGTCGGCGTCCTGGATCAGAACAACCGCGGGCAGGGCATGGAGCAGCCGCTCGCTGATCTCGCCCCGGCCGGCGTAGGCGCCGCTGAGGAGGAGGGCCGAGCCGTCCGGAACGTCTCCGGCCTCGCTCTCGCCGGAGTCGCTCGGGCAGTAGTCGGCGCTGTCGATCAGCACCTGCGGAGGGGTCGTCGGGTCGTCGGCGACCGTGTACGGCTCCCGCCCGCGGATGACCGCGATGTCCCGCGGGCCGACCGGCAGTGGTTCGCCTCCGGCTGGCATGATCCACGCCCGGCCGCGCAGCATGGTGGCCAGGGTCAGCGGGGAACCGCTCGCGAACCGCAGTGACCAGGGCCGGTTCATGACGGTCCGCTGGAACACGGCGCCCCGCGCCCGCACCCCGTCCAGCAGCTCGGAGAGCACATCCATGCCACCACCGTAGACGCCCGGACATCGGTGTGAGCCTCTGAGCCATGGAGCGTCTCGCCCGAAGCGTCTTGACTGGCCGCATGACCAACAACCATCCCATTCTGGTGACCGGCGGCACGGGTAAGTCCGGCGGCCGGGTCGCCGCCCTGCTGCGCGCGCAGGGGGCATTGGTGCGCGTGGCCTCGCGCTCCGGTGAGCCCCGATTCGACTGGCTCGACCGTGCGACCTGGGACACGGCGCTGGCGGACGTACGGGAGGTGTATCTCGTGCCGATGGACGGGGAACTCCTCACCCGCCCCTTCGTCGAGCGGGCCGTCGAACTCGGCGTCGAGCGCGTCGTGTTGTTGTCGGGGCGCGGCGTGGACGTGCCGGGGTACTCCGGCGAGGCCAACAGCGCCGGTGCCACCCACACCGACGGGGAGAGCGCGGTGCGTGACAGCGGCGTCGCGTGGACGATCCTGCGACCCACCTGGTTCGCGCAGAACTTCAGTGAGGGGTTCTTCCTGGACGCCGTCCTCTCCGGTGAGCTGAGGCTGCCGGCCGGGGACGGCGCCGTCTCCTTCGTCGACGCCGAGGACATCGCGGCGGTCGCGGTCGCGGCACTGACCGAGGCGGGCCATGACGGGCAGACCTACGAACTCTCCGGGCCCCGGGCCCTGACCATGGCCGAAGCGGTCACCGAGATCGCCGAGGCCACCGGCCGCCGCCTCCGCTACGTCCCGCTGTCCCACGAGGAGTTCGTCGCCGAACTCTCCGAGCGGGGATGGCCTGTCGCGGAAGCGGAGGACTACGCGGAGGCCGTGGGCCCGATCCGGCGCGGGATGGACAGCCACATCTCCGACGGGGTAGGGCGGGCGCTCGCCCGGCAGCCTCGGGACTTCACGGAGTACGTGAAGGGGGCCGCGGGGGTGTGGCGCGACTCCTGAGACGGGTGCAGGGGCCGCCCGCTGTGCGAGCGGCCCCTGTCGTGCCTGTTGGTCAGCCCTGCTCGACGCCCAATGCCAGCGCGCCCGCGTAGCCGGCCGATGTCGTGCTGCCGAGAGGTGTGAGGGTGAGCAGGCCCGACGCCGCGCCGCCCTCGTCGTAGATGGAGTCCTGGGCGAGTGTGGTGCGGGGGACCGTGTTGACCTTGTAGGCGGCGAGGGCCGCGACCCTGGTCGTGATCGTTTCGCTGAAGAAGAGCTGACCGGTGTGGAGTTCCTCGCCGCCGGTGAAGGAGCCGTCGGAGGTCAGGGTGACGTCCGTGTGGACCTTGATGTGGATGTGCACGCAGCGGCCTCGGTACCAGCCGGGGTAGACCGTGGTGATCGCCGCGACGCCGTCGGCGTTCGTGAGGACGCCGCCGCGCAGGAACGTGCCGTTGTCGGGTTCGTCGTGGCCGTTGTTGCCCACGAAGCCGGAGTACTCGCCGAGGGCGTCGCAGTGCCAGATCTCCACCAGTGCGTTGTTCAGGGGCGCGCAGGTGTCGTCGTCCACGACCGTGAGCGTCAGCTTCAGCGGGATGCCGGTCTTGTCCTCGCTGATGTCGGAGCGGACGTACTGTCCGTCGAGGTAGTACGGGCCTTCGGTCATCTCCTTCGTGAGGGTGCAGACGGCGGTGGCGGCCACGGGGGTGGCGGCGGTCGGGGTGTTGGAGGCAGCTGCGCCTACGGCCAGGGCAGCTGCGGTGGCACCCGTGGCCAGGAGCACGGTACGGCGGCCGATGGGGTGGGGTTCGTGTGTCTCCGGGGTGTCTGTCATGAACACGGCACCGTAGGGAGGTCGGCTGTCGAAGAGCTGTGAGTTCGGCAAAGTGACGTACCGTCAAGTGCGTTGTCGGACAGGGGGTTTACGGCGTGCTGGTCGGGCCGCCCGCTTCTCGGCAGTGTCGTGCCTCCGCGAGCCGAGTAAAGGGCGCGCTGCGCGTCGCCTTCGGCGATCGGCCTCCGGCCGACCCTTGACTCGGCTCACTCCAGCACGGGGAAGAAGCGAGCGGGCGGCCGGGGGAGAGCGGGTGGCCAAGGACATCGGCCCCTCCGGTCGGCTGCGTAGCTGACCGGCGAGAGGGGGCGCGCTCGTGCCTCGCCGGCACGCCGGGCGGGCTCAGCGGCGAACGGTGGATGGTGGGCGGTGGTGAGGGGGCGTGGGTGGTGTGCGTGGGTGGAGCGTTTAGGCCTTCGCCCGGGCTGTCCGCCCGGCCGTCGCCCTCCACCTCTGTCCCAAGTGCTCCACTTCCCGCTTTTGGGCCCGCCCCACCCGCCGACAGCCGCTGAGCCGAGCCGGCGTGCTGGCGAGGCGCGAGCGCGCGCTCCCTCACGCCGAGTGACCGGACAGCCGACCTCAGGGGCCGTCTGCCCTGGCCACCCGCATTTCCGGGCCGATCGCTCGTTTCTCTCCCGTGCTGGAACGGCCTGGGTCAAGGGTGGCCCGGAGGGCCATCGCCGAAGGCGACGCGTAGCGCCCTTGAGGCGGGCCGTGGAAGCACGACACTGGCTGAGAAGCGGGCGGCCCCGACAGTTGTTACTTGGTGGCGTGCGTGAGGAAGGCCGTCCAAGTGGTGGGGGAGAGGGTGAGCTGGGGGCCCTGCTTGTTCTTGGAGTCGCGGATGTGGATGGCGTCGGGGCAGGTGGCTATCTCGACGCAGTCGCCGTCGCCGCCGCTGCTGTGGCTGGACTTGTGCCAGGCGAGAGCGACTTCTACGCAGTCTCCGGAGCCGCCGCTGCTGTAGCTGCTCTTGAACCAGGTCAGTTCGACGGTGCTCATAGGTCCCCTCGCATCCGCTGCAACAGGCTCAGGGAGTCCTTGAGAGTGAGAGCCTGTGAGCGCATCCTGGCATACCGCATCTGGAGCATGCTGACCACCTTTCGGTCAGTGATGAACTGCCCGCTTTCCTGCCCTTCGCAGTATGCGAACCACTTGTTCTCCGGGGACTCCAGCAACTGCATGGGTCCGTCCAGTCCCGCGTGTGTGTCCTGCTCCGTCGGCATGATCTGGATCTCCACGTTGCGCAGTTCGGCGATCGCCAGCACGTGATCGATGAGCTCCCGTGTGACCTCTACACCGCCAGTGCGCCGCCGGAAAAGGTGCTCCTCCAGGATGAAGCCAAATGCCGTGTTCGGCCGTTCACGCAGCAGCCGTTGCCGCTCCGCTCGCGCCACCCACTGTGCCTCGATCTGTTCGTCGCTCAGTGGTGGGAGCTGGTTGGTGAACAGCGTCCGCGCGTATGCCTCGGTCTGCAGCAGGCCCGGCACCAAACGGCATTCGTACGTATACAGCGTGATAGCCGTGGCCTCTAGATGAGCCCACCGCCGAAACCAAGCGGCCAACCCCGGCTGCCGCTCCAGACAGCCCGCTGCCTTCCGTAACGCCCCGGTCCTCCCGAACACCTCCTCCGCCCGCTGTACGAACTCCGGATCCGGCATCCGCCTCCCCAGCTCCACCGACGCCACCGTGTGTTTGGAGAACCTCACCAGTTCTCCGAACTCCTCCCTGCTCAGACCCGCGTGCTCGCGCAAGCCCTGGACCACCGCTCCGAACGTCCGCAGACTGTCCGACGACTCCGGCTCGCCGCCCGTGCCCGTCCCCATCGCGCCATCGACCACTGTCGGTCACCTCCCGGAGGCATGGTTACGGGACGTCACCAGTACTGTCCAGTCCGTCACCGCGTACGCTGCCGCGGCGTACGCGGCGTCGACCTGGAGAACTCCGGCCGGCACCCGCCACATTGGGCGCATGACAGCACCGACCACCCCCACGACTCCCCAACCTCCGGTTACCGTACGTGTGTTCAGTCAGCGTCTCAGTGCCACCCCGCGCGGTGCCCGTCTCGCTCGGCGCCTGGCCGCTCACCAGCTGCACGGCTGGGGCATCCCCCACGGCTCCGACGCCTCCGAGACCGTCGCCCTGATCGTCGCCGAGCTGGCCGCCAACGCCGTGACGCACGGGCGGGTGCCAGGGCGGGACTTCGAGTTGCGGCTCAGTCTCGTCACCGGTGGCGTGCGGATCGACGTCAGTGACGCGCGTGCCGGGTCGGACCCGCCCGGGCCGCGAGAGGTGCTCCCTCCGCGCCCCCTCGACGAACACGGCCGGGGTCTCCTCCTCGTCGACGCGCTCGCCGACCGGTGGGAAGTGCTGCGGCGGGAGCCCGGCAAGACCGTTCGTGCCGAGGTCGATCTGCCGGGCACCACCCCGTAGCCGTAGCCGTAGCCCTAGCCGCAGCCGCCGCTCAACATTTCCTCAATCCCCCTTCCACGCGCGCGGAGAAGAGTCCCCCGCACAACGCTCAGCACGTACTCACGGGGATTGCAGGATCAATGAACAAGTCATCCATCGAAGCCCACGGCACGTCGTTCGACGAGGTGTTCTGCGGGATGCTGCCCAAGCTGTACGCCCGTGCGGCCGCCCTCAGCGGGGCCGCGCAGTGGGGTGAGGACGCCGTCCACGAGGTGTATCTGAAGCTGGCCTCGCGGCCCCGGAGGTTCCTGGAGCATCCGGAGCCGGCCGCGTACGCCTTCTCCGCGCTGGCGAGTGCGACCCGGGACACCTGGCGGCGTGAGCGCAGGCAGGTGCCGACCGCGGAGGAGGGCGGCGAGTCGCACCGGGGAACCCTCGGCGTCTGGGACGGCGGCGTCGAGCAACGTACGGCCGAGATCGAGGCCGTCCGGCTGCTGGATCAACTGCCGCGTCAGCAGGCCAGCGTGGTGATCCTCGTCGACCTGGACGGTTACACGACCGAGCAGGCGGCGCGGATCCTGGGGATAGGGCGGGGGACGGCGGCACGGTACCGGACGCGGGCCGTGCGGCGGCTCCGGCGGCTGCTCGGCCGTGATGCCGACACCGGCAAAGGCCTCACGAGTGATGGGCGTCACAGCAATGCCTGACATGCGGAGCGGCGGCCTCGTTCGTGTACCCGGTGAAAGCCCGACACGACTACGGGGAGCTGAACATGATCAAGCGCCGAATTCTGACCGGAACCCTTGCCGCCGTCGCGGTGGCGGGTCTGGCGACCCCGATGGCCGCGGCCGCGCCGTCCGCGCAGGCCTCCGCACCGCAGCCGAAGGTGAAGGCCTGCGAGCTGTACGCCGACAATGTGGTGCAGACCGGAAACGACCTCTCCGGCGCGGGAGGCCGCCGGGGCTGTGCCGGTGACGACTCCCAGACCGTCACGGTGACGACGTACAAGTGGGTCAACAACGGATCGGACGTGAAGGTCGGATCCGCCACCCAGTCCGCCGCCAACGTCGACCTGACCGCCCGCGGCACCTGCAAGGGCAAGGGCTTCTACTACACCTACACGCAGGACAGCGCGGGCGGTGAGAAGTACAGCCCGCGCGTCGAGATGTGCTGATCGGGGGCAGGTGGCAGCGCGGCGGGGGTGGTGGCTGGTGCCGCCACCCCCGCCGGCTTTCACACGAGGTCGCCGGGAGGCCGGGCGCCGGTGTCGAGGTAGAGGGCCCGGGCTCGTCGTCGGACCGAACCGGCGGTGGGGTCGTCGAGGGTGTGCAGGGCGCGGGCCAGGGCGGCCAGGGCTCTGGCTTCGCCCAGGCGGTATCCGGTGCGGCGGCTGAGGGCGAACGCGGAGTGGGCGCGCGTGCGTGCCGCCGACGGGTGTCCGCGTGCGGTGTGGACGGCCGCGAGCTCCGTCAGGGTCCGGGCCTTGACGACGTCGAAGCCGCCCCGGTGGGCCAGGGCCAGTGCCTGGCGGGCGTGGTCCAGCGCCTCACGGTGGTGCCGGAGCGCGCGGTGGGCCTCGGCGAGGCCGAGCAGGGATTCCGCCTCGGTGCGCTGGTTGCCCACCTCGCGGGCGATGGACAGGGCGCGCTCGTGGGTGCGGGCGGCCTCCTCCGGGTGGCCCGTGCGCAGGCGGGCGTCGGCGAGTGTGGTGAGGGCGATCGCCAGCAGCCGGTTGCGGCCGGTGTTCTCGGCGAGGCGCAGGGAGCGTTCGGCGTAGGCCAGCGCCTGCTCGTGGCGGCCGAGGTCCAGCGCGATCCTGGCCGTGATGTCGAGGGTCGTGGGATTGGCGTTCCGTGGTTCGGAGGGCACCGCTGCCCCGGTGCCTGCCCCGGTGCCTGCCCCGATGCCTGTCCCGGTGCTGTCGTCGGCCACCGCGCCCAGCGCCCTGGTCGCCTCCCGCAGCCTGCCCTGTTCCCAGTACACCGCGCTGAGCGCGGGCAGGCGATGGGCCTCGTCACCGGCTCCGGCCCGACGGAGCGTGCGCAGCGCCTGTTCCAGATGCCCGGCGGACAGCTCCAGCCGGCCGCGGTCCCGGTAGGCCAGGCCGAGGCCGGTCAGTGCCTGTGCCTCGGCGTCGAGGCGTCCGGCCTCGCGGGACAGCCGGAGTGCCTCGGTGAAGTGCCGCAGGGCGTCGTCGAGGCGGGCCGCCTCCGCGTCCACCAGGCCGAGTCCGCCCAGGGCCAGGGCCTGGCCCAGCAGATCACCGGTCTCGCGGTGCAGGCGCAGGACGCGGGTGTGGTGGTCGATGGCCTGGGGGTGGTGGCCCATGTCCCAGTGGGCGATGCCCAGGCTGCGGTGCATGGCGGCCTGGCCGCGCTTGTCCTCCTCGGCCTCCGCCGCTCGCAGTGCGGCCTGGGCGGCGGACTGCCAGACGCCGCGCGGCAGGTCGAGCCAGCAGTAGCGCAGGAGGGCGGTCATCAGGTGCCAGGCGATGTGCCGCGGGCCGGAGTCGGCGGTGTGTTCCACGGCGGCCAGCAGGTTGGCCCGTTCCGAGTCGAGCCGGTTCCGGGCCGCGGTGATCTCGCCCGGGGCGGCGGCGGGGGATCCGTCCGGGCCGGCCGGATCCCGGGGGAGCTGGGGGTACTGCCAGGGGAGGGCGCCGCCCGCCGTCTCGGCGGTGCGGAGGTAGGAGGCGAACAGGCGCTCCTCGGCCGCCGCCCGCTCCGGCGGGGGCTCCTCGGCCGTGGCGCGCTCGCGCGCGTAGTCGCGCAGCAGGTCGTGGAAGAGGTACCGGTCGGGTGCGGGGGACTCGATCAGGTGGGCCGTCGCCAGGGTCGTCAGCAACGACCCCGCCCTGGCCTCCGACGTGTCGAGGAGCGCCGCCGCGGCGGGCCGGGTGAGGTCCGGGCCGGGGACCAGGCCGAGGAGGCGGAAGAGCCGTTGGGCATCCGGGGCCAGGGCACGGTAGGAGAGGCCGAAGGCGGCGCTCACGGCGGAGGAGCGGTCGTCGTCCAGCTCCAGCGTGGCCAGCCGGTCGCCGTCCGCCAGCTCGGCGGCCAGGTCGGCGAGGGGCCGGTGCCGGTCGCCGAGCAGATGCGCGGCGGCCACCCGCAGGGCCAGCGGCAGCAGCCCGCACCGGCGGGCCAGTTCCCCGGCCGCCTCCGGTTCGGCGGCCACTCGCCGTTCGCCCAGTACGGCGGCCAGCAGCGCCCGGGCCTCGCGCGGGGCGAGGACGTCGAGGCGCAGTGGCTCGGCGCCGTTCTGGGCGACCAGGCCGGTCAGCCGGTGGCGGCTGGTGACCAGGACGCGGCAGGTGGGGCTGCCGGGCAGGAGCGGACGGACCTGCCGGACGGAGGCGGCGTTGTCCAGCAGGATGAGCATCCGCCGCCCGTCCAGCAGGGAGCGGTAGCGGCGGGCCTGCTCGTCCGGGTCGGAGGGGATCTGCTGCGGCGTCAAACCCAGGCTGCGCAACAGCTGGCCGAGGGCCTGCTGCGGGTCCATGGGGGCGCTCTCGTGGTCGTAGCCGCGCAGGTTGACGTACAGCTGGCCGTCGGGGAAGCGGTCCCGCACCTGGTGGGCGACGTGCACGGCCAGCGCGGTCTTGCCGACGCCCGCCGCGCCGCTGATCACCGAGATCATGACCGCTTCCCCGGCGGGTACGTCCAGCTGTGTGCCCAGCCGCGCCAGGACCTCCGTACGGCCGCTGAACCCCGCCACGTCGTGCGGCAGTTCGGCGGGCACGACGGGTGGGTCCGCGTCGGCCTCCGCGGCCGGGCCGCGCAGGATCCGGCGGTGCAGGGCCCGCAGCTCGGTGCCGGGGTCGACGCCGAGTTCCTCGGCGAGGCGGTGCCGGGTGTCCTCGTAGGCCTCCAGCGCCTCGGCCTGGCGGTCGCCGCGGCAGAGCGCGGTCATCAGGTGCCGTACGACCCGCTCGTCCAGCGGGTGCGCGGCGGCCAGCTGCCGTAGTCGCTCCAGCGCCTGGGGGTGGCGGTCCAGCCGTAATCCGAGTTCGTGGTACTGGAGTTCCGCCGTGAGGTGTTCGGCGCCCAGCGCGGCGCGGGTCTCCTCCGCCCAGGCGCCGAGCAGGCCCGACAGGGCTTCCCCGTGCCACAGGCCGAGGGCGTCGCGCAGCAGTTCGGCGGCCTGGCCGGTGTCGGCGGTACGGCGGGCCTCGGCCACCAGCCGGCGGAAGCGGTGGACGTCCACCGACTCGGGGGCGACATCGAGCAGATAGCCGCCGGAGCCGCGCGTCAGTCGGACGCCACGGGCGCCCGCTGCGCGCAGGGCTGTACGCAGCCGTCCGACGTACCCCGACAGGATGTTGCGGACCGAGCCCGGCGGGTTCTCGCCCCACACCCGGTCGATCAGCCGCTCCGTCGAGACCACCCGGCCCGCGTCGCACAGCAGCACGGCCAGCACACATCGTTGCTTGGCATGGCCGAGATCCGCCGGGCGCGCACCCAGGTGGGCCTCCACGGTCCCGAGCAACCGGAACTCCACAGGGTCTCCCCCCTTCGTGCCGTGCCCTGGCCTCTTCCCCCCTGTCCAGCCTCGATCGTTCAGCGCGGCCCTAAACGGTCTCTCAACGGATCTTCAACGGATCTCCCAGGCCGGTCACACCGGTTGCTGCGCGGACCATTGACGCGCAAGGGGTTCGATTCTACGGTCCCGTTCGAACTTGCGATCGCTGTTCGTGATTCCGAACAGTGCTGTCACCCCCACGGCAAGCACCCCCACGGCAAGCACCCGCACCGCAAGCACCCCCACCGCAAGGAGGATCCGCATGAGCCGCTCCATCCTGCGCAAGAGAACCGCCCTGCTCGCCCTCCCCGCCGCGTTCCTGCTCGCCCTCGTCCCGGGCACGGCGTCCGCGTACCCCAACCCGGGCCGTGTCACCGGTGACATCGTCACCCACGACCCGTCGATGATCCGCACCTCGTCCGGCCAGTACCTGCTCTACGCCACCGGCGGCGGCATCGCCAACAAGACCTCCACCGACCGCACCGCCTTCCGCAACGGCGGCGACGCCTTCTCCAGTAGGCCGAGCTGGTGGCGGAATTACTCCTCCGTGCCGGAGGCCTGGGCGCCGGACATCTCGTACCACGGCGGCAAGTACCTGATGTACTACTCGGTCTCGAAGTTCGGCTCGAACACGTCCGCCATCGGACTCGCGACCTCCAGCACCGGCCGGCCGGGCAGCTGGACCGACCAGGGCACGGTGTACACGTCGAACTCCTCCAGCGACTTCAACGCCATCGACCCGAACCTCTTCGTGAACGACGACGGCAAGTGGTGGCTGTCCTTCGGCAGTTGGTGGACCGGGCTCAAGATGATCCAGATCAACCCCTCCACCGGAAAGCAGCTCTCCTCCCACACCACCCGCTACTCGCTGGCCTCCCGCCCCACCGGGACCAAAGCCGTCGAGGCGCCCTTCATCGTCAAACGAGGCGGCTACTACTACCTCTTCGCCTCGTACGACACCTGCTGCGCAGGCACCGGCTCGACGTACAAGGTCAAGGTCGGCCGCGCCTCCAGCATCACGGGACCGTACGTCGACAGGAACGGCGTCTCGATGATGAACAACGGCGGCACGCCCGTCCTGGAGTCACACGGCAACGTCATCGGCCCCGGCGGACAGTCGATCCTGAAGGACGTCGACGGCGACCTGATCGTCTACCACTACTACGACGGCAACGACAACGGCACACCCAAGCTGGGCATCAACCTCCTGAACTGGAGCAGCGGATGGCCTGTCGCGTACTGAACCCCGTTCGATAAAGTCCCGTTTCTTTCCTTTCCTTTCCCCCGGTTTGTCGATCTCCGCAGGCGGATAATATGCGGCCTGAATCGTCAGGTGCGTTGTGCCATGGGCGGGGGGGGGGGCGGATGGTGAACGTGTTTCTCGACGGATTGTCGAGGCGTGCCGATTCGACTCGGCGGAGGTCGATGTCGACCCTCGCCGCAGTCGCATTCGCAGGCGTTCTGGTGACCGCGGGGTGTGGATCGTCGGAGGAGCCCCGGGCTGGTGTCCCCGCCGGTCCGACCGGCACGACGGGTGCGCCCGGTGCGGATGGCACGGGCGAGGGCACGGACTCCTCCGGCGGTTCCTGGGACGGCTCGGGCGGCGGTTCCGCCAGCGGTGGCTCGACGGGGGGTGGCTCGACGGGCGGCGGAGCAGGCGGCTCCTCCTCCAGTTCGGGCGGCTCGGGCAGCGGGGGCGAGACCTGGACCGGTGGTGACAAGGGGAGCTCCACGTGGAAGCCCGGCCGGACCAGCGGGGGCCGTGGCAACGGCGGCTCCGGCGAAGAACGCGAGAAGTCCACCGACCCGGCTCCCG
The DNA here is from genome assembly GCF_044457425.1 of Streptomyces sp. NPDC050546. Classification (NCBI taxonomy): domain Bacteria; kingdom Bacillati; phylum Actinomycetota; class Actinomycetes; order Kitasatosporales; family Streptomycetaceae; genus Streptomyces; species Streptomyces sp. NPDC050546. The sequence continues at coordinate 346,420 of NZ_JBITGX010000005.1, read as the reverse complement.
ACCGGGAGTTCTCCTGGGCCCCGTTCGGGCCCAGTTCACCGGAGTGGGACGGAATCAACACGGACCACGTCTACGACTTGGTACAGGCGAGGAACTGCCCCGAGGCCAAGCGCTGGTACGACAACGCGGGCCCGAGGAATTGGCAGGCGCGACCCGCTGCCTGGAAGGTACTGGAAGGGCTGATCGCCGCTTGCTACGCCGTCGGCGGAGAAGAAGGCGAATGGCAGAAGGCGATCGACGCGTACGCCGTCGTCAAGAACCAGCCGTCGGGAGACTGCAAGTACACGGCGGCGCGCCGCACCCTCGGGCAACTCGCCGAATTCAGGGCCGCGCATCCCGACGCCGGAATTCGAATTCGCCCGGCCGGCAACGGAGTCCAGGCCTGCCCGTCGGTCATCACCGGCATGTCCCCGAGGCAGGCGGCGCCCGGAGCCACGGTGGAGGTCAAGGGGACCTGGCCCAGCGCGGCGACGGTGTACGCGGACGGCCGTGAGGTCCGCCTCGTCGACAACGCCAACGGCAGGGACCCCGTCTGCTGCCTCAACGCCACCGTGACGTTCGAGGTCCCCGCGGACGCGCCCGCCGGGGCCGTGCGGATCACTCTGAAGACCCGGAGCGTCGAGTTGGACGCCGGTGAACTCACGGTCACCGCCCCCTGACCATGGCCGCCCCCACCGACGGATCCTGGCTCAGATCGCTGACCGCCCGCCTGCGGCGCGTGCCGCCCCCTGCGTCCGGCCCTGATCCCGTACCCGAACCGCTACCTGATCCCGCGCCCGGTCCTGGTCCCGCATCACCACCGACCCCGACGCCCCCCGTCCGTCCAGCGAGCACACCGGAACCCGGGTCCGCGCCGGACGGTCCTCAACGGCCTGGATGGATGGAACTCCTCGGCACCATCGGCTCACTCGTGTCCCTGCTCGCGGCCGTGCTCTTCTACTTCGGCTGGGCCAGCACCGACGCGGAGACCCGCGCCCTCGGCCTGCGCGACAGCATCTTCCGTCTCTCCACCAGCGAGTACCTGCTGCGCAGCGTCGAGGCCCTCTTCCTGCCCGCCTTCCTGGCCGTCGGAGCCCTGCTCGCCGCCATCGGGCTCCAGCGCTGGGTCACGAGCTCCCCCGGGCGGGCCGAGACCGCCGTACGCCGTATGCGCTGGGGGTGGCTGCCTCCCGTCGCCCTGGCGCCGTTCTACGTTCTGCACCCGGCCCTCTTCGAGCTGGTCCTCCCCCTCGTCGCCATCCCCGGACTCCTGGCGACCGCCTACGCCCTCACCCGGCCCGCCCAGCCGGCCGCGACCGACACCGCCCAACGGCGGCTGCGCCTCAACATCTGGGCGCTGGCCCTCGTCCTGTGCCTGCTCTCCCTCTTCTGGGCCGTCTCCTCGTACGCGGGAATCGTCGGCCGAGGCCGCGCCGAGGAAGCCGCGCGGGCGGTGAACACGCCCGCCTTCCCCAGCGTCGTGGTCTTCAGTGAGAAGGACCTGATGATTCGCGGGGGCGGCGCCTGCTACCAGCGCGTGAAGGCCGAGAACAGCGCATACGCCTTCCGGTACTCGGGCCTCCGGCTGTTCTACGTCTCCGGCGACCGGGTGTATCTCGTGGACCGGAAGTGGCGCCCTTCCCAGGGGACCTTGTGGGTGGTGCGTGAGAGCGACTCGGTGCGCGTCGAGTATGTGAGCGGACCCCTGGGCCGTGAACCGGAGTGCTGATCCGACGTGTGCGGTGCTACCCGGCCTGCCCCATCCCCGCCGCGTTCGGCCAGGCGGCCTGCGCTCCCGGCCAGCCCGTGGCCGGGGCGGGCGACAACCCGTTCGTCCCCCTGACCTGCGCGGCGGTCAGTCCACCCCGGGCGGGAACACCCGGCGGGGTCGGCCCGGGGGCCGGTGTGGGCACGGGAGCCGGCGCCGGAGCAGGGACCGGCGCCGGGGCTGGGGCTGGGGTGGGGACCGGAGCCGGCGCCTGGGCCACGGGTGCCAGCGGCTGCTGGACCGGGGCCGCCATGGGCTGCGGGGCGGGCTGCGGCACCTGCTGGGGCACGGGCTGCGGCACAGCCTGTGGCATCTGCTGCTGCCCCATCTGACCCAGCTGCGTCATCTGGCCCATCTGCGCCGCCGCCGGCATCGGCATCCCTCCGCCCGGGCCCGCCGGCACAGCGGACGCGGCGGCGGGGAGCGGCATGCCGGTGCCGGCGGCGGCCGGGGCCGCGGCGGGCACCGGACCACCGAAACCGGTGGCCTGAGCGGCGAGCCCCCGCATGCCCGACCCGTTGGTCTCACTCACCAGGCGGTCCACGGCCGCCGTACCCGAGCTGTAGCTGGTCCCGTTGCCCAGCTCCGGTACGGCGGCTCCCCTCCTGGACGTCCCGTAGAGCACCTGTTCCAGGCCGGACACCAGGCGACGCACGTCCACCTGGGGGCGCACCACGAGACGCAGGAAGCGGCTGGACGAGCCGATCTTGTTGCCGCACTCGCGGACCAGGATCCGGTGCTCGGTGAGCATCCTGTCCCGGACCACGGTGCCCTCGGCGCCCACGGGGAGGCGCACGAAGAGGAAGTTGCCCTGCGACGGGTAGACCGTAAGACCGGGCAGGGAAGAGAGCTGGCTGGCCATGTCGAGCCGGTCGCGGCGGACCTGCTGGAGGCTCTGCGCGTACTCGGCGCCGTGCTCCTTGAGCATGAACACCACATGCTCGGCGAAGGAGTTGAGGTTCCACTTCGGCAGCATCGACCGGACCCGGCCCGCGAGCGCCGGGTTGGCGACGAGGTAGCCGAAGCGGATGCCGTGCAGGCCGAAGTTCTTGCCGAGGCTGCGCAGCACGATGACGTTGGGCCGCAGCATGGCCTCCTGGACGACGGACGGCTCGGCCTCGGCGTCCGCGAACTCCAGGAACGACTCGTCGATGACGACCAGGTCGAGGTCGGCCATGGCGTCCATGAACTGCACGATGGCGTGCTTGTGGAGGAAGCCGCCGTCGGGGTTGTTCGGGTTGCAGATGACGGCGACGCGCGTGCCCCGGGCGCGGATGAACTCGGCGTACTGCGCGAGGTCGAGGGCGAAGCCGCTGGACTCCTGGAGCGGGAACATGTCGACCCGCTTGCCGGTCTCCATGGGCTGGTCGGTCCAGCGGCCGAAGGTGGGGACGGGGATGGCGAGGGACTCGCGGACGAGGAGGTGGTCGATCCAGGTGATGAGCTCGGTGGAGCCGTTGCCCATGGCCACGCACTGCGGCGGCAGCTGGAGCAGGCTGCACAGCTCGGCCGTGATGGTGTCGGCGCCGCTCGGGTAGTACGTGATGATGTCGCGGAGTCTGGCCGACATGTCGTCGAACATGGCCGGGGTGGGGAAGTACGGGTTGCAGGGGATACAGAAGTCCACGGGGCCGGCTCCCTCGCCGCCCTCGCGTGTCAGAGCCGCCATCGACGGGCTGTGTGCCGCGGTACTGCGGAACAGCGACGTGACGTTGTCGGCCATGGAACCTCCGTATGAGGCGGGTCCGTTGGGGACGGCCGGACCCGACGTTTAAGGGCGGCCCGCGCGGGGGAGCGCGGGCCGCCCTTACATACGGAGACTGTGGTGACACTGTTCAACCGTTGGGAATCCGGCCAGAACTTGTGTCCAACCTGTGAAGGCTTGTCAGTGGTGCCAAGGACGGCACCCAGGACATCAGCAGTCGAACGTGTGGATCGTAGTCGTCCGGTACGTCTGCCCGGGCCGCAGCACCGTCGACGGGAACTTCGGCTTGTTCGGCGAGTCCGGGAAGTGCTGCGTCTCCAGGCAGAGCGCGTCGCCCTGCCGGTAGGTGCGGCCGGACGGGCCGGTCAGCGTGCCGTCGAGGAAGTTGCCGGAGTAGAACTGCAGGCCCGGCTCGTTCGTGGCGATCTTCAGGGTGCGGCCGGAGGCGGGGTCGCGCAGGGTGGCGACGTGCTCGGGCCGGGCGGTGAGGCCCTTGTCGAGGACCCAGTTGTGGTCGAAGCCCTTGGCGGTCACCAGCTGGGGGTGCGCGACCCGGATGTCCCGGCCGATCGGCTTGGCACGGCCGAAGTCGAAGGGCGTGCCCGCGACCTTGGCCAGCTCGCCCGTGGGGATCAGGCCCGCGTCGGTGGGCGTGTAGCGGGAGGCGGCGATCTGGAGCTCGTGGTCCTCGATCGTGCCGCTGCCCTCACCGGCGAGGTTCCAGTACACGTGGCTGGTGAGGTTGACGACGGTGGCCTTGTCGGTGGTGGCCTCGTAGTCGATGCGCCAGTCGCCGTGCCGGGTGAGCGTGTACGTCACCTTGGCCTTGAGCGTGCCCGGGTAGCCCATCTCGCCGTCGACGCTCGTGTAGTACAGGTGCAGACCGACGTCCGAGCCCTTGGTGAACGGCTCGACGTCCCACACGCGCTTGTCGAAGCCCTTGGCGCCGCCGTGCAGGCTCTGCTCGCCGTCGTTGACGGAGAGCTGGTAGTCCTTGCCGTCGAGGGTGAACTTCCCCTTGCCTATGCGGTTGCCGTAGCGGCCGATCAGGGCGCCGAAGTACGGGCTCTTGGCGACGTAGTCCTCGACGTTGTCGAAGCCGGCGGAGACGTTGGCGTAGCGGCCGCGGCGGTCGGGTATCTCCAGCGACTGGACGATGCCGCCGTAGGAGAGGACCTTCAGGCGGGTGCCGCCGTTCTCCAGGGCCCAGCTGTAGATCTTGGTGCCGTCGGCGAGCTTGCCGAAGAGCGTCTTCACCGGCTTCCTGCCTCCCGTGGCGTGCGCCGTGCCGCCGAGGGTGGTGGCGGCGACTCCCGCCGCCGCTGCTCCGGCGATGACCGTGCGTCTGTTCAGTTCCATGCGTGCGGCTCCCGTATAAGGAGAGGGCCCCGCCTTCCCGGCGGGGCCCCGATCTGACTTACGAACCGACCTTGCGCTTGTTCCACACGTCGAACCCGACCGCCGCCAGCAGGACCAGGCCCTTGATGACCTGCTGCCAGTCGGTGCCGATGCCGACGAGGTTCATACCGTTGTTCAGCACGCCCAGGACCAGGCCGCCGATGATCGCGCCGAGCACGGTGCCGACACCGCCGCTCATCGACGCACCGCCGATGAACGAGGCCGCGATCGCCTCCAGCTCGAAGTTGAGGCCGGCCTTGGGAGAGGCCGCGTTGAAGCGGGCGGCGAAGACCAGACCCGCCAGGGCCGCGAGCATGCCCATGTTCAGGAAGACCAGGAAGGTGACCTTCTTGTCCTTCACACCCGACAGCTTGGCCGCGGGCAGGTTGCCGCCGATCGCGTAGATGTGGCGGCCGATGATCGCGTTGCGCATCACGTAGCCGAAGCCGACGAGCAGCACTCCGAGGATCAGCAGGACGATCGGGGCGCCCTTGTAGCTGGCCAGCAGCATCGTCAGGGTGAGGATGGCGGCGCCGAGCGCGACCAGCTTCAGCAGGAACAGCTTGGCCGGCGGGACGTCCAGGTTGAACTCCTGCTGCCGCTTGCGGTCACGGACCTCCTGGAAGACCACGAAGGCGATCATCGCGAAGCCCAGCAGCAGCGTCAGGTTGTGGTAGTTGGTCTTCGGGCCGACCTCGGGCAGGAAGCCGTTGGCGACCTTCTGCAGGCCCTCCGGGAACGGGCCGAGCGTCTGCCCCTCCAGGAAGATCTCGGTCAGACCGCGGAAGATCAGCATGCCCGCCAGGGTCACGATGAACGACGGTATGCCGCCGTACGCGATGAAGAACCCCTGGATGGCACCCGCGACCGCGCCCACGGCCAGGCACAGCACCACGGCCAGTGGCCACGGCAAGTCCTGCTTGACCATGAACACGGCGGCCATCGACCCGACGAACGCCGTCAGCGAGCCGACCGAGAGGTCGATATGGCCCGCGATGATGACCAGCATCATGCCGATCGCGAGGATCAGGATGTAGCTGTTCTGCAGCACCAGGTTGGAGACGTTGCGCGGCAGCAGCAGGTCGCCGTCGGTCCACACGGCGAACAGGACCACGATCAGGCCGAGGGCGAACAGCATGCCGTACTGCCGCATGTTGCGGCGCATACCGTCCAGCATCAGCTGCAGCAGTCCGTTGCCGGCGCCCTCCCCTCCCTTGCCGGTCGGCGCCGGGGCCGGCGTCTTGGCGGTCACGTCCGTGCTCATCGGGATACCTCTTTGTCCTTCGTCATCTGACGCATCAGCGATTCCTGGGAGGCCTCCGCCCGTGAGAACTCACCGGTCAGCCGCCCCGCGGCCATCGTGTAGATGCGGTCGCACATGCCGAGCAGTTCGGGCAGCTCGGAGGAGATGAAGACGACCGCCTTGCCCTGGGCGGCCAGCTGGTCGATGACCGTGTAGATCTCGTACTTGGCACCGACGTCGATACCGCGCGTGGGCTCGTCCAGGATCAGCACGTCCGGACCCGAGAAGATCCACTTGCTGAGGACGACCTTCTGCTGGTTGCCGCCGGACAGCTTGCCCACCGGCTCGAAGACGGTCGGCGCCTTGATGTTCATGGACTTGCGGAAGCCCTCGGCGACCTGCCGCTCCTCGTGCTCGTCGACCACACCGCGCTTGGCGACCTTGCCCAGGGCGCTCAGCGAGATGTTCCGGTTGATGGTGTCGATGAGGTTGAGGCCGTAGTGCTTGCGGTCCTCGGTGACGTACGCGATCCCGTGCTTGACCGCCTCGGGGACGGTCTTCGTACGGATCTCGGTCCCGTCCTTGAGGACGGTGCCGCCCGCGTACCGGCCGTACGTCCGCCCGAAGACGCTCATCGCGAGTTCGGTGCGGCCGGCGCCCATCAGGCCCGCGATGCCGACGATCTCGCCGCGCCGCACCTGGAGCGACACATCGTCGACGACCTTGCGCTGCTGGTCGATCGGGTGGTGCACGGTCCAGTCCCGGATCTCCAGGGCGGGCGCCACACCCTTCTCGGGCTGGTGCGGAGACCGCTCCGGGAAGCGGTGCTCCAGGTCGCGCCCGACCATGCCGCTGATGATCCGGTCCTCGGTGGTCTCCTGGGCCTTCACATCGAGGGTCTCGATGCTCTGGCCGTCACGGATGATCGTCACCGAGTCGGCGACCTTGCGGATCTCGTTGAGCTTGTGGGAGATGATGATCGAGGTGATGCCCTGCTTCTTCAACTCCAGGATGAGATCGAGGAGTTTGCCGCTGTCCTCGTCGTTCAGCGCGGCGGTCGGCTCATCCAGGATGAGCAGCTTCACCTTCTTCGACAGGGCCTTCGCGATCTCCACGAGCTGCTGCTTGCCCACGCCGATGTCGGCGACGCGGGTGTCCGGGTGGTCGGTGAGACCGACCCGGCGCAGCAGTTCGGTGGCGTGCCGCAGGGTCTCGGTCCAGCTGATGATCCCCCGGGTGGCGTGCTCGTTGCCGAGGAAGATGTTCTCCGCGAGGGAGAGGTAGGGCACCAGGGCCAGTTCCTGGTGGATGATCACAATGCCGCGCTCTTCGCTGGCCCGGATGTCCTTGAACTGGCAGACCTCTCCCTCGAAGAGGATGTCGCCCTCGTAGGTGCCGTGCGGGTGGACGCCGGAGAGGACCTTCATCAAGGTCGACTTGCCGGCGCCGTTCTCCCCGCAGATGGCGTGGACCTCGCCCTGCCGGACGGTCAGCGTGACGTCCGAAAGCGCCTTGACGCCGGGAAAGGTCTTGACGATCGAGCGCATTTCCAGGACGGGTCCCGCCATGGTCGTGCCTTCCAATCAGTGGTGAATCGTCGGTCGGTGGCGGGGACTACTTGACGTCGCTCTCCTTGAGGTAGCCGGAGTCGACGAGCTCCTTCTGGTAGTTGCTCTTGTCGACGGCGACCGGCTCCAGCAGGTAGGCCGGGACGACCTTCGCGCCGTTGTCGTAGGTCTTGGTGTCGTTGACCTCGGGCTTCTTGTCGTTCAGCAGCGCGTCGACCATGTTCGAGGACACCTTGGCGAGCTTGCGGAGGTCCTTGAAGACGCTCATCGACTGCTGGCCGGCGATGATCGACTTCACCGAGGCGACCTCGGCGTCCTGGCCGGTGACGATCGGCAGCGGCTTGGCCTTGGAGCCGTAGTCGTCGGACTTCAGCGCCGACAGGATGCCGATGGAGATGCCGTCGTAGGGGGAGAGGACGGCGTCGACGCGCTCGCTCTTGTAGGCCGAGGTCAGGATGTCGTCCATGCGCTTCTGGGCGGTGCCGCCGTCCCAACGCAGGGTGGTGACCTGGTTGAGCTTGGTCTGGCCGGAGCGGACGACGAGCTGCTTCTTGTCGATGTAGGGCTGGAGGACCTTCATCGCGCCGCCGAAGAAGTAGCGGGTGTTGTTGTCGTCGTTGGAGCCGGCGAACAGCTCGATGTTGAAGGGGCCCTTCTTGCTGCCGTCCTTCAGTCCGAGCTTCTCGACGATGTAGCTGCCCTGGAGCTCGCCGACCTTCTCGTTGTCGAACGACGCGTAGTAGTCGACGTTCTGCGTGCCGAGGATCAGGCGGTCGTAGGAGATGACCGGGATGTTCGCGTCCTTGGCCTGCTGGAGCACGTTGTTCATCGACTTGTTGTCGATGGCGGCGACGATCAGCGCCTTGACGCCCTGCGTGATCAGGTTCTCGACCTGCGAGACCTGCTGGTCCGGGTCGTCCTCGCCGTAGACCAGCTTGGTCTTGTAGCCCTTGGCCTCCAGCTCCGTCACGACGTTCTTGCCGTCGGCGATCCAGCGCTCGGAGGACTTGGTCGGCATCGCGATGCCGATGGTGCCTCCCTTGGCGTCTCCCTCGCTCTCCTTGCTGCCGCCCTCGCTGCTCTGGCCGCAGGCGGACAGGGTCAGGGCGAGGGACGCGGCTCCGGCTATGGCGGCGAGAGCGGCTCTGCGGTTACGCATATTGATCATCCTTGATCTGTGTGCAGGGCTCGGTCTGGGAGGCGCGAAGTCGCTCCGGGTGGTCGTGCCGGAAAGACCGAGAAGAGATGTGTCGGATTGTGGTCGGCTGTGTCTTCTTTTGTGAAGCCGAGTTTCCGGAACGTTATGCCGAGATTTCGAACCGTTGCAGATCGCCCGGCAGTCGCGAGCCGAGCGGCGCCATGTCGCCGTCCGCCCCGTGGCGCGCCAGGAGGTCCAGGGCGAGCCGGCCGCGGCGCACGCGTTCCTTGGCGGTGGCCAGCGTCAACTCCCGCATGTGGTGCCCGTAGGGGTAGATCCCGGGCGCCTTCGACAGGCCGAACTTCAGGTACAACGGGGCGCCGCGCCGGATGAGTTCGGCGACCTCGTACATCCGGACGTAGCCGCCGAGGTCGTCGGGGGCCTCGATGTACATGTCCATGGGAGCGCCCGACACCCGGCGGATCTCGGTGAGGTGATCGAGCGTCAGGTCGCTGGGCACGTTGACCGAGTCGGCGCCGAGACGCTCGTAGACCGCGTACGCCGCCGGGTTGACCGGGCCGATGAGCGCGGAGACCTTCAGCGTGGTGTCGGCCGGGATGATGCCGGCCGCGCGCGCCCGGTGCAGGGTCCACAGCACGCCCTCGTCGGCGACGAGCAGGCACTTGACACCCAACTCCGTGGCCCGGACGGCGTCTTCGACACATCCGGCGACGGCGTCGTGGCCGCGGGCTCTGAGGCCCGCGCCGCGCGAGTCGGTCCGGGTCGAGCCGCCGATGTCCCAGGTGCCGCGCGGGCCGGTGAACAGGCAGAGCTCGATGTCGCGTTCGGCCGTCGACTCGACCATCTCGGTGATCTCGGCGTCGGTCAGCATCCAGACACCGCTGCCCTGGCTGATCCGGTGGATCGGCACGTCCAGCCGCGAGGCCTCCTTCAGGACCACCGCCAGCGCCTCGGGACCCTCGCAGGAGGGGATCTCGGTGCGCCAGCGGCCGCCGCCGGGGAAGGAGTGCGGCGAGGCGTCGGCGGGGTCGAGGGCGGGCGCCTTCAGGCCGAGGTCGGCGAGCGCCTGCTCACCGGGCCTGCGGGCTGCCGTGGCGGGAGCGTCGGTCACAGGAAAGTCCTTCGGTTCGATATTTCGGACGAGGTTCGCGGCTCTGGGTACGGCAAGGCTTGGGGTGTACGCCGGTACGGGAGCCGTCAGGTTGCCCCCGTACCGGCGTACGTCTACGGGCGGAGCAACACCTTGCCCACCTTCGGATCACCGGCTCCCACCAGCTCGATGGCCTGCGAGAACTCGGCGAGCGGCAGCTCGTGCGTCACCAGCGGCAGCGGATCGAGCAGACCGGCGGCGAACACCCGCACCGTGTGCGCCCAGGCGTCCGGCGGAGCACCGAAGACGGTGTGCACCTCCAGCTGCTTCACGACGAGATCGGTCGGGTCGAGGCCGTCGGCACCCGGCGCCGGGATGCCCGTCAGGGCCAGCCGGCCGCCCCGCCGGAGCAGGGCGGCGGAGATCCGGGCGGCGTCCGCCGAACCGGCCGTCTCGATCACCACGTCGATGTCGTCCGGGAGTTCCTGGTCCTTCGTCCGGAAGTCCGTCGCGCCGTACTGCCGCGACAGCGCCTCACGGTCCCTGCGGGTGCCGACCACCAGCAGCTCGGCCGGCGAGTTCGCCTTCAGGAACTGCACGGCGAACATGCCGAGCGTGCCCGTGCCGACCACGGCCACCCGCTCGCCGGGCTGCGCGTTCGCCTTCAGTGCGGCGGCCGCGATGCAGGCGGCGGGCTCCAGGAGGGCCGCGGCGGTCAGGTCGCAGTCGTCCGGGAGGGTGTGGAGCAGCCGGGCCGGGAGCGTCAGCGTCGTCGCCATCGCGCCCGGCTGGGTGAACCCCGTCTCCTCGTAACCGGCCGTGCACAGCGTCGTGTCGCCCGCGTGGCAGCGGTCGCAGACCTGGCAGTTGCGGAAGCCCTCACCGACGACCTTGCGGCCGACGAGGGACCCGGGGACGCCCGCGCCCACCGCCTCGACCGTCCCGGACCACTCGTGGCCCGGGGTGAGCGGGTAGCGGACGTAGCCCTCGGGGCGGTTGCCCTGGTAGACCTCGCGGTCGCTGCCGCAGATGCCGGAGGCGTGGACACGGACCAGCGCCTCGCCGGCCTCGGGCTGCCGGGGCTCGTGCGGGACGAGCCGGTGCTCGCCCGGGGCGTCGATCACTACCGCGGTGCTCACGTCGCTCCTCCGGTTTTCGAAGGTTTCGGTTGCCGGTTCCGGGTTTCCGGGGGCCGGACGGTCACTGCTTGCCCTTGGGCTTGCGCTGCTCCCAGCCCTCCGCCCAGAGGTCGAAACGGGCCTGCTGCTGCGGGAACTCGGCAGCGGCGTCCGTGTCCAGCTCGACGCCGAGACCGGGGGCGTCGGAGAGGTGGAAGCAGCCGTCCTCCGGGTTCACCTGCGGGGCGCCCTTGACGACCTTCTTGATCTCCGCGTCCGCGAAGTCGTTGAAGTGCTCCAGGATCTTGAAGTTCGGGGAGGTGAAGCCGACCTGGAGGGACGCGGCGGTGAGGACCGGGCCGCCGACGTTGTGCGGGGCCACCAGCATGTAGTGGGTCTCCGCCGTCGCGGCGAGCTTCCTGGTCTCCCAGATTCCACCGATATGGCCGACGTCCGGCTGGATGATGTCGACGGCCTGGCTCTCGAACAGCTCCCGGAACTCGATCCGGTCGTGGATGCGCTCACCGGTGGCGACCGGCATGTCGACCTTGGCCGCGACCTTCTCCAGCGCCTTGAGGTTCTCCGGCGGGACCGGCTCCTCCAGCCACGCCGGGTTGAACGGCGCCAGCTCCCTGGCCAGGCGTACGGCCGTGGCGGGGGAGAAGCGGCCGTGCATCTCCAGCATCAGCTCCGCCTCGGGGCCGATGGCGTCCCGGACGGCCTCGATGAGGGAGACGGCGTACAGGGTCCCCTGGTGGTCCAGCTCGAAGTGACCCGTGCCGAACGGGTCGATCTTGAGCGCCCGGTAGCCGCGCTCCATCACGCCCTGGGCGGCCTTGTGGTACGCCTCGGGCGTCCGCTCCGTGGTGTACCAGCCGTTGGCGTACGCCTTGACCTTGTCGGTGACCTTGCCGCCCAGCAGCTGCCAGACGGGGACGCCGAGGGCCTTGCCCTTGATGTCCCAGCACGCCATCTCGATCACGGCGATACCGGACATCACGATCTCGCCCGCGCGGCCGTAGTCGCCGTACTTCATGCGCTTGACGAGGTCCTCGACAGCGAAGGGGTCGGAGCCGAGAATGTGGTTGGCCTCGGCCTCCCTCAGATATCCGAGAAGGGCGTCGGTGTGTCCCAGCATCCGGGTCTCGCCGACTCCGGTGATCCCCTCGTCGGTGTGCACCTGGACGTAGGTCAGGTTGCGCCACGGCGTCCCGACCACGTGTGTGCTGATTCCGGTGATGCGCACGGCGGTTGTCCCTCGCAGCTTCGTCGGCTCAGTTCCGTCAGTCATTCGGTTCGTTCAGCCAGTTCGACGTGTTCGAGATTTCGGCACACGTTCGAAATGCTGGCGTGACAGTAAGGATGCGGTGGTCGGGGTGTCAATGGGTCGCGCGCATAACGGTTTCGACAGTTTCGAAACCATGGGTGAGGCGTGTCCGTACAGAACCTTCACAGCTGGATCTAGGAACGTGACCGGCGCGGAACTTAATCTTCCCGCGTCATGGACTACTGCGACCCGTGCCGACGGCACCTCAACGGCGCGCTGGCGTGCCCGGGGTGTGGCACCTCGGCGGATGCGCTGCGGCGGCGTGAGCCGGAGTATGGACCCGAGCCCGAGGAGCGTGAGCACGGGGGCCGTGAGCACGGGGAGCATGACGACTCCGACGGTGGTGAGCCGGTGGGGCGTGCCGCTCGGCGGCGTGGCACCGGGCGAGGGCGCGGGCCTGCCGCTGACGGTCCAGGTGGCGCGAGCCGACGGGACCGGAAGGCGGCCGCGCATCGCCGGCGGCGGCGGCGGACCCTGTTCATCGCGGCGGGGTTCGTGCTGGCGGCGGGTGGGCTGAGCCTCGCGGAACTGGGCATGGACGCACCCAAGTCGACGTCGAAGCCGGCGGAGGCGGAGGGTGAGCCGGCGGAGGCGGGCGAGACGGTCCGCCCTGCGGGCGACACGCCTGGGGTCGAGGGAGCGTCGAGGTCCCCTTCCCCAGGGGCGTCTGACTCGCCGTCGGCTTCCGCATCCCCGAACGACGAGAAGTCGAAGGCCCCTGAACCGACTCGGTCTCCCACGGCGGAAACGCCCCCGAGCCGCCCGGCCTCGACCCCCACGGCGGCGCCTCCGGCTCCGGCCCCGACCCGAACCCCGGACCCGACGACCCCGGCTCCGACTCCGGAACCGTCCCCTACGAAGACGTGCAACCGCTTCTTGTGGTGGTGCACGTAGTCGCCTGAGGGGTCGTGGTGGGTCGGGGCCGCGCCGGGGGGTGTCCGTCCTCGGATTGGCGCGATGGGGCCTCACACCGACTCACTGGCGTTGACGCGCCAACCACTGCGGGCGAACACCCCCCGACACGTCCCCTTACGTCCGTCGGCGCCCGCCGCTGCGGGCATGCGTGCCGCTAGGGGCGGCACGGGTGGGCGCAGCGGCACCCCGCTCCGCCGGGCTGCGCACCCACCCGGCCCCAGCATCCACGCCGAGCACCTGGCAGCCCCGGCAAGCCTTACCCCAGCATCCCCCGCAACGCATCCCGCAACGCCACCCTCTCCCCCTCCGACAACCCGGCAAGCGGCTCCCGCGCGAACCGCAGCGCCTCCCGCAGACTCCGGGCCACAGCCCGCCCCTCCGGCGTCGCCGCCGCCACCTTCACCCTCCGGTCCGCGGGATCCGGCTGCCGTTCCACCAGCCCCCGCGCCTCCAGCCGGTCCACGATCCCCGTGACGTTGGACGGCTCGCACTTCAACCGCTGGGCGAGCCTCCGCATGGGCAGCGCCTCGAGGCACAGCAGGCTCAGCAGCCGCGCCTGCGCCCCGGTGAGGGAGTGTTCCGCCGCCGCCTCCTCGTAGTCCTCGTGGAACCGGGCCACGACCTCCCCGATGAGCTCGACGACCTCGAGGGTCAGTGCGTCGGGGCGGGAGTCAGGGGTCGGTGTGGTGGAAACCATGACATCGAGGGTACCCGGTTATTTGACAACATGAAATTTTCAGGAGCATGGTTGTTTCAGTTACTGAAACATCCGCATCGACCAGTGAGGACAGGCGCATCATGACCGACACCCCCACCCTCCCCGCCGTCAGCCGCGAGTGGCACCTGGCGAGCCGCCCCGTCGGCTGGCCGAAGCCCGAGGACTTCGCCTTCGTCGAGGCGGAGGTCCCGCAGCCGGGCGAGGGGCAGGTCCTCGTGCGGAACAAGTACCTCTCCGTGGACCCGTACATGCGTGGCCGCATGAGTGACGCGAAGTCCTACGTCGCCCCGTTCGAGCTGGGCAAGGTCATGCAGGGTGGCGCCGTCGGCGAGGTCGTGGCCTCCAACGTCGACGGGCTGGCCGTCGGGGATCACGTACTGCACTTCCTCGGGTGGCGCGAGTACGCCGTCGTGGCCGCGAAGAACGCCGTCAAGGTGGACGCGGACGCCGCGCCGCTGTCGACGTACCTCGGTGTGCTGGGCATGACCGGCCTCACCGCCTACGCGGGGCTGCTGCGCACCGCCTCCTTCAAGGAGGGCGACACCGTGTTCGTGTCCGGTGCCGCCGGTGCCGTGGGCGGCCAGGTCGGGCAGATCGCCAGGCTGAAGGGCGCCTCGCGGGTCATCGGGTCCGCCGGGTCCGAGGAGAAGGTGAAGCTCCTCGTGGAGGAGTACGGCTTCGACGCCGCCTTCAACTACAAGGACGGGCCCGTGAGCGGGCAGCTGCGTGCCGCCGCTCCGGACGGGATCGACGTGTACTTCGACAATGTGGGTGGTGACCACCTGGAGGCGGCCATCGGGTCCCTCAACCAGGGTGGTCGGATCGCCGTCTGCGGCATGATCTCCGTCTACAACAACACCGAGCCCGCCCCGGGCCCGCGGAACCTCGCCCGCCTGATCGCGACGCGTGGCCGTATCGAGGGCTTCCTCGTCGGGGACCACTACGACCTCCAGCCGGAGTTCGTGCGCGAGGTCGCCCCGTGGGTCGCCTCCGGTGAGCTGAAGTACCGCGAGACCGTCGTCGAGGGCATCGAGAACAACCTCGAGGCGTTCCTGGGCGTGCTGCGCGGTGACAACACCGGGAAGATGATCGTCAAGCTCTGACGCCTTCTGTTGGTTTTCGGCATGCGGTAAGTTTTTTCCGAATCCGCTCGGCCCGGGCGCGAGCCGCGGCGGACGACCGAAGGAACACAACCGCATGCCGATCCAGCAGTCCGACGTCCTGTACACCGCCGTCGCCACCGCGGAGGGCGGGCGCGACGGGCGCGTGGCCACCGATGACGGCCGGCTCGACGTCGTCGTCAATCCACCGCAGGCCATGGGAGGCAGTGGCGCCGGCACCAACCCCGAGCAGCTCTTCGCCGCCGGCTACAGCGCCTGCTTCCAGGGCGCCCTCGGCGTCGTCGCCCGGGAGACGGGCGCCGACCTCACCGGGTCGACCGTCACCGCCAGCGTCGGCCTCGGGAAGAACGGGGACGGCTTCGGGATCATCGTCGAGATCTCGGCCGACCTGCCGAAGGTGGAGCGGGGTGCCGCGCGGGCGCTCGTCGAGCAGGCGCACGAGGTGTGCCCCTACTCGAAGGCGACCCGCGGGAACATCACCGTGACGCTGGCCTGACCACGGTCGTTGGCTACACGGAGGCCGCACCCTTGGACGTGGGGTGCGGCCTCCGCTCGTGCGCGGGGTCAGGCGGCGAGTGCCGCCCGGTGGATCGCCTGTGCCAGGCGGTTGTTCTCGGGGGCGGCCCCGCCGGGGAACGCGAAACGGCGGCGGGTGTAGCCGTAGGCCAGTCCGCTCCACGGGTCCGCGAAGGCCTGCGAGCCGCTCGCGCCGCTGTGCCCGATCGTCCCGGCGCCGAGGAACGGGTGCCACGTGTCAGCCGTCGTCTGGAAGCCGAGGCCGAACGACTTGTGGGCACGTGCCACCAGGTCGTAGCCGACCGAGTGGAACTGGCCGAACTCCGCCACCGTGTCCGGCTTCAGCAGCGGCGCCTGCTCGCCCACCCCGCTGATGGCCGCCGCGTACATCCCGGCCAGACCCCGCGCGGACGCCACTCCGCCCACCGATGCCGGGCCCTTGGCGCGGACCAGCGGCATGTTGGGGAGGGAGGCCAGGTCGGTGGCCTCCGTCGCGTTGCGGTTGAAGGCGATCGAGGCGAGGGTGTGCGGGCCCGTGGGCGTGGCATCGAGGAGGGCCTGCTGGTCCGGGGTCGGGGCCATCGGCTGGGTGGTGCGGAAGCGGGGTTCCTGGGGTGCGGGCAGTCCCAGGTGGAAGTCCAGGGCGTACGGGGTGCGGACGCGCTCCTGGTAGATCTCCTGGAGTGTGCGGCCCGTGGCGCGGCGTACGACCTCGCCGGTCAGGGCGCCGCTGACCAGCGCGTGATAGCCGAACGCCGTGCCGGGGCGCCAGAAGGGCCGCTGGTCGGCAAGGCGTTCGGCGAGCTGGCGGTCGTCGGCCAGCTCCGCCAGGCTGAAGCCGGTGTCCGTGCCGACCACCCCTGCGCGATGCGCGAGCAGATCGCGCAGAGTCAGGTCGCCCTTGCCCTCAGCCGCGAACTCCGGCCAGTAGTACGTCACTTTGCGGTCCAGTTCGAGTGTGCCGTCCTGGACGAGGAGAGCCACGACCAGATAGGCGGCGCCCTTCGTGGAGGAGAACACGCCGTAGAGGGCGTCCGCGTCCGTGCCCGCCCAGAGGTCGACGACCTTGCGGCCGTGGACGTAGGCGCACAGCTGGCCCTCGTAGTCGGGGCGGTCCCCGGCCACGAACGCGGCGAACTCCTCGCGTACCCCCTCGAAGCCGTCGGCCACGGTGCCGTGGATCTCCTGCGTCATCCGTTCTCCTTCGCTGAACCGCTGTGTGCCACTGTGAACAATGCCCTCGCCACCTGCGGGAATTCCCCCTTGGGGTGGTCCCGGAAGAGGGGTTCGGTGCCGAACAGGACCGTCCTGCCGCCGCTGACCACCGAGGCCTGTCCCGCAGCCTCGGCGGGGCCGCCGGTGCCGTCCCCGAGCGGACGCCAGTGCCCGGAGAGGAGCGGGTTCCCGTTCGCGTACGACTGCTCCGCGCGGACGCCCGGGCCGAGGTCGGTGAACCACAGCGGGGCGTAGACGAAGGTGTGCGCGGGGGCGTGCTGGGTGAGGCGGCCCGAGTTCACCGCGCGTACGACGCCGTTGGCGTCCGGGTTGCCCTCGACCGGCTTGACGGCCAGCAGGCCCGCCGCCGCGTTCAGGGCCGCTCCCGTCGCGCCCCGGCCGACCAGGCCGTGACCGTCGAGGAAGGCGTCCAGGGCCTTGCGGGCGGGGGTGGTGAGGGAGGCGTGGTCCAGGTCGGCCGACACGAACAGCACGTCTGTGGCTGACCAGTTGAAGCCCTTGTTCAGGACGGCCGTCGAGACCGGTGTGACGTCGAAGCCCATCTCCCGCAGGGCGAACAGCTCACCCGGGGTGACGGCTGCGGCGATGCGGAGGCGGTGCAGGGGTGTGCCGCCCTTGAGGTGCGTCGCGGTGAACGAGACGTCGTGCGTGCGGGCGGCTGAGAGGGCCTGGCGGCGTGCCGACGCCGGGACGATCGCGCTGCCGTCCGGGGCCTGCCGGACCCGGACTCCCTGCCCGAGGAGGGAGTTGAGGGCCGCGATCTCGCGCGGGTCGGTCAGGCGCAGGCGGAGGGTGCCGTGCGCGGGCACATGGGCGACGGGCGCGGCCTCGGTGACCGGGCGCAGGGGCGCGCCCCGCAGGCTGCCCGAGGTCACCCGCTCGACCGTGGCTCCCCACAGCCGGCCCAGGCTCCAGCCGGAGATGTCGTACATCACCGACACCTTGTCGCTGATGTCCCGGCCGTCGGCCAGCAGGACGTTCGCCATGCCGCGCTTGGGCTGGCGCAGGTCTACGACATACGAGCCCCGGGCGTACGTCCGTCCGGCCAGGCGGAAGGGGCGGATGGCGCGGGTGACGCGGACGTCGTTGGCGAGGAGGTGGTCGACGAGGCGGGCCGCTGCCGGGGCCGAACGCTGGGTGCGGGAGCCGCCGGGCGGGATGACGTAGGCGCGCGGGAAGTCGGTCGTGTAGACGTCCTCCGGGCCGATGCCGGGGACGCCGGGGACCGTCTTCGGCGAGACCGGCACCTGCGGGGCGCCGGCCGCGCCGCGGCGGAAGGTCTCGATCTGGTCGGCGACGAGGGTGGCGCGGTGCTCGCGGACGTGGTTCAGGGTCGCGCGGACGGCCGCGCCCGCCACGGCCGTGTTGACCGCCGAGCGGCGGCGCAGCTCCGGGACGGGGAGGGTGTCGTACTCCTCGTTGTTCACCGCCAGCGGGATCTCCACCGTGTGCGCGGCCACCGTGCCGTGGAAGGCCGCGTACTGCGGGGTGAAGATCGGCGGCCAGTCGTCCCAGCCCTCCTCCTGGTCGCGGAACGGGATCTGCGCCGGCTCCACGCCGTCCTTCGCGGACGTGTAGCCGAGGGCGTTCACGGCGGACTCCATGCCGAGGGCGTTGGCGTAGGAGTTCTTCAGGAAGAGGTCGTACTCGTAGTTCTCGCCGTGCGGGGGAGTCGTGGGCTCGATGAGGGTGCCGTTGACGTAGCCGTGCAGATCGAGCAGGACGGCCGGCTGCTTGTCCAGCTCGATCTGCCGCATCGCGCGGGTCTCGGGCTGGGAGGCCGTGACGAAGTCGCGGTTCAGGTCGAAGCCGTTCGCGTTGGCGCGGGTGCCGGCGATACGGCCGTCCGGGTTGGCCGTGACGTTGAAGTACAGGCGGCTGTGCGCCAGGAGGTCGCGCGTCTTCGCGTCCTTGGCCGTCGCGAGCTGCTCGATGATCTTCAGGGAGGCGTCCGTGCCCTCCCACTCGTTGCCGTGGATGTTGTTGTTGACGAAGACCGGGGCCTTGTACGCGCGCTTGATCTCGCGGGACCTGGCGGCGGACGCGGGAGCGTTCTCGATCAGTTCGCGCATCCGCTCCTGGGCGCGGGCCTGGCGGGTGGTCTCCGGGGCGGTGACGGTGACCAGGTAGAGGCGGTGGCCGCCGGCGGAGCGGCCGGTCACCTCGACACTGACGCGGTCGCCCAGGCGTTGCAGGGCGTTCAGCTTCGGGGCGATCGCGTGGTACGGGGTGAGTCCCAGCTTCAGTGACTTGTCGCGGGGGTTCTCGGGGTCGGGGGAGAGGAGCTGGCGGCGGGGGTAGCCGCGGGTGGCGGACGTGGGGCCGGTGGAGGCCTCGGCGGTCAGGGCGCGCCGGGCCGCGCTCGGGGGCGCCTGGGCCGCTCGGTCGTCGACGGCCGGGCCCTCCCGGGTGACGGGCCTCGGGTCCGCGCCGGCGGTGTGGGGGGTGAGCAGGAGTAAGCCCGCCGTCGCGAGACTGAGGGTGACGATCAGTACAGGTCTCGCAGGAACGGTTCTCGTGGTGCGCACGCGTACCTCCTCCGGGGCTTCCTGAGATCGGTACGGCGAGGTGTACCGGTTCGACTCAACGGCAACAAGAGCGCGTTGGTGTCACCGATGACCCGGATGGCCCCTGCGGAGTGCGTCCGGGCCTGCACCGATAGGGTTTTCCCATGAGCGATCTCGGGGCGGGGTTCCGGTACCTCCTGAAGGGCCAGCGATGGGTGGCCCGGCACGGCAAGCAGTACGGTTTCGGGCTGCTCCCGGGTCTGATCACCCTGGTCCTGTACGCGGCGGCGCTGGTCGCGCTGGCGCTGTGGGGCGAGGACGCCGTCACCTGGGCGACCCCGTTCGCCGACGACTGGTCGAGCCCCTGGCTCGGCCTCTTCCGCGGCTTCCTGACCGCCGTGCTGTTCGCCCTCGCCCTGCTCCTCGCCGTCGTGACGTTCACGGCGGTGACGCTGCTGATCGGGCAGCCCTTCTACGAGAACCTCTCCGAGAAGGTCGACCGGGACGTGTCCCCGGACGGCCACGCCCCCGAGTCGGGCCTGCCGCTCTGGCGCGAGCTGTGGATCTCCGGCCGCGACAGTCTGCGCATCGTGGTGCGGGCCGCCCTGTGGGGCGTGCTGCTGTTCGCCTGCGGCTTCATCCCGGTGGTCGGCCAGACGGCCGTACCGGTGCTCGGGTTCTTCGTCACCGGGTTCTTCCTGACCGAGGAGCTGACCGCCGTCGCCCTCCAGCGCCGCGGCGTCGACCTGCGCACCCGCCTGACGCTGCTCCGCTCCCGCAAGACCCTGGTCTGGGGCTTCGGCACGCCCCTGGCCGTGGCCTTCCTGGTGCCGGTCGTGGCGGTGTTCCTGATGCCGGGCGCGGTCGCGGGCGCCACCCTCATGGCGCGGGAACTGCTCGGTGAGGAGATTCAGGAGGGTGGCTCCGCCGTGGAGGGCGACGGGGACGTCAGCGCTCTTCCGCAGCCGCCTTCAGGATGGCCCTCACCTGGGCGATGATGTCCAGCCGGTTCCGCACGAACTCCGGGTCGGTGACCTCGGTGGTGTTCCCGGCGCCGAACTGGAGCACGGGCGTGTGCACATGCCCGCCCGGCAGCCGGTCGTGCAGCCCGAGCCGGTCGCGCAGCAGCGTCGCCCGGTAGGCGATCTCGTTGGAGAGGTAGTCCCCGCCGCCGCCCTGCCGTGCGGTCGAGCCGGGGGTCGGCCCTTCGGGGCGTACGACGGGCTGGGTGCCGCCCGCCGGGATCTCGGTGACGCTCGTGTTGTCGTACACGGGGAACCGGCCGGTCTCCGCGGCGACGATCGCCCGGTACGGCAGTGTGGTCGTCGTCCACTGCGGCTGTGAGGCCGGGTCGGTGACGGGGACGGTCTCGGTGCGGCCGATGTTGTCGTTGTCCCCGAAGCCGCCCCGCCAGGCCCCGTTGGTCCGCTCGATGTCGAACTTCCCGACCCGGCCCTGGCTGACCGTGGTGAACAGGTCGACCTTCGGCAGATAGGGCCGCAGCGTCCGTTCCACCGTCCCGTCCGTGAAGTCCTGCCAGCGCACCGGGAACACGGCCGTCTCGATCCGGGCCGGGCCGTCCGCCGTCTCGATCACCGTGCCGTCGAGGGCGAGCGCGGTGGCGCCGGACGGGTTGGAGATCCGGATGTCCCGGTCCAGGGTGAACGGGTCGAAGCCGGTGAGCAGGATCCGCTTCAGGCCCTTGCCGTGGGGGTAGCCGATGGTCGTCTGGCCGCGTGAGGTGCGCTCCAGCTCGTCGAGCAGCGTGGCCCGCTGTCCGTCCGTCAGACCGAACTCCGGATCCCAGGTGCGCACTTCACGCGTCATGCCGAGCCGGGCCCAGTACAGCGGCCGGTCGTCGTCCCGGCTCAGATCACCGGCCGCCGGTCCACGGCCCTGCGCCCGGTCCACCGCACGCCGCCACAACCGCGCGCCCTCCCGCGCGACGGCCCGGCGGGCCTCCGCGTAGGAACGGGCCGCCCCCAGCTCCCTGGCCAGCCGCGGGGCGACGGTGTCGAACCCGGAGCGGCGCAGGATCTCCTGCGGGACGGCTTTGCCGAGCCGCTGCTCCTCGACGGTGGGGGAGGGGGCCGCCTGGGCGGCACTCGCGGCCGTCGGGGTGGTGAGGCCGGTCAGCAGGGCGAGCCCGAGGACGCCGAGGCGAACACGTATGGAGTTCAAGGAGGTTCAGGCCTTCCGTCACGGTGGGGGTGCTGCGGTGGCTTGGTGCCGGACGGCCGCAGTATCGCGTGACGGGAGTGATCTACGCCATGGGTCGATGGGGGAGTGGTGCTCAGTCGGTGCTCTCGCCCAGCAGCGTCAGGAAGTCCCGGAACGCCGACGCCATGTCCACCGACTCCGGGTCCAGCAGCCACTGGTACTGCAGGCCGTCCAGGATCGCCACCAGCAGGGGCGCGGCCCGCTCGGGGGTGAGGCCGCTCGGCAGGCGGTCGCCGTACTCGGCGCGCAGCACCTCGGCCATGCCGGCGCGGACCCCGACGTAGCGCTCCGTGAAGTAGGCGCGGGCCGGATGGTCCTCCGTGACACTCTCGCCGAGCAGCGCCGAGAAGGTCTGGATGATGGCGGGACGCATCGCGTTGTACTCGACCAGCGAGGCCAGCAGGTCCAGCCGCAGCCGCCCGGCGGGCATCGCGTCCCAGCGGTCCCGCTCCTGGAGCACCGCGACCAGCAGTGCCTCCTCCCTTTGCGGCTAAACCGCCGCCGCTCTCGCGGACGTGGTTGCTCGCCGTGTGGGTTGCTCAATTATTGGTTGCGGTCGCGAGTCCTTCGCATGCTGCCGAGGCAGGATGAGGAGGACGTACATCGACTTCAACCAGGAGGCCGGCGTGGCGGAGAGAACACAGGCGATGCAGGACGCAGCCCGTGAGGTCGCCGTCGAGGCGGCCCTCGGCAAGCTCGACCTGGACGCCAAGGCACGGCTGCTGGCCGGGCAGGACTTGTGGAGCCTGCCCGCGCTGCCACAGGTCGGCCTGGCCTCGCTGGTCATGTCCGACGGTCCGATCGGCGTCCGCGGGGTGCAGTGGAGCGCCGACGACCCGTCCGTCGCCCTGCCCTCACCGACCGCCCTCGCCGCCACCTGGGACCCCGGACTCGCCCGCCGGGCAGGTGTGCTGCTGGCCCAGGAGGCCCGCCGCAAGGGCGTCCACGTCCTGCTCGCCCCCACGGTCAACCTGCACCGCTCCCCGCTGGGCGGCCGCCACTTCGAGGCCTACAGCGAGGACCCGTACCTCACGGGCCGGATCGGCACCGAGTACGTCCGGGGCGTCCAGTCCGGCGGCGTCGGCACCACTGTCAAGCACTTCGTCGCCAACGACGCCGAGACCGACCGCCTCACGGTGAACAACCTGGTGAGCGAACGCGCCCTGCGCGAGCTGTACCTGGCCCCCTTCGAGGCGATCGTCGCGGGCGCCCACCCCTGGGGCATCATGACCGCCTACAACTCCGTCAACGGCCCGACCATGACCGAGCACCACCACCTGGTCAACGAGGTCCTGCGTGGCGAGTGGGGCTTCGACGGGATCAACGTCTCCGACTGGACCGCCGCCCGCTCCACCACCGGCGCCCTCACCGGCGGCCTGGACATCGCGATGCCCGGCCCGCGGACCGTCTACGGCGAGGCCCTCGCGCAGGCCGTGCGGGACGGCGAGGCGGACGAGGCGCAGGTCGACGAGGCCGTCCGGCGCGTCCTGCGCCTCGCCGCCCGGGTCGGCATCCTGGACGGCGCCGAACCGGTCGTCACCGAACCGCCCGCACCCGTCGACGGCGAGGCACTCGCCCGGGAGATCGCCCGCCGCTCCTTCGTCCTCGTCCGCAACGAGTCAGGCGCGCTGCCGCTGAAGCCCGGCAGCGTCGCGCTGATCGGCGCCGCCGCCCGCGACGCCCGCGTCCTCGGCGGCGGCTCCGCCACGGTCTTCCCCGCCCGGACCGTCTCCCCGCTCGACGGCCTCACCGCCGCCCTCCCCGACGGCAGCGTCACCTTTGCCCTCGGCGCCGACCCCAACACCGAACTCCCCGTCGCCGGACCGGGCTTCGAGCTGCGCGCGGTCTGCCGCGACAGCGACGGCACCGTCATCGGCACCCGCTCGGCGCCCAGCGGCCACATCCAGTGGATGGGCGCCGACCTGCCCGACGGCGTCACCCACGACACCCTGCACAGCGTCGAACTGACCGGTACCCTCACCCCGCGCGAGACCGGCACGCACACCTTCGGCTTCAAGGGGCTCGGCCTCTTCAGGCTGACCGTCGCGGGCACCACGTACTTCGACGACGTCCAGCGCCCCGCCGAGGACGGCGACCCCTTCGCCGCCTTCTTCGGCGCCCCGGTGCCCCACGCCCGCGTCGAACTCACCGCGGGCGACCCGGTCGAGGTCTCCCTCACCTACACCGTCCCGCCGCCCGACGGCCACCCCATGCGGGTCATCGGCTTCACCCTGGCCCACCAGGACCCGCAGCGCGACCCCGACGAGCTGATCGCCGAGGCCGCCGCTGCCGCCCGCGCCGCCGACACGGCCGTCGTCGTGGTCGCCACCACCGACCGCGTCGAGTCCGAGGGCTTCGACCGCACCGACCTGCGCCTCCCCGGCCGCCAGGACGACCTGGTCCGTGCCGTAGCCGCCGCCAACCCGAACACCGTCGTGGTCGTCAACTCCGGCTCCCCGGTGGAACTGCCCTGGCGCGACGACGTCGCCGCCGTGCTCCTGAGCTGGTTCCCCGGCCAGGAGGGCGGCGCGGCCCTCGCGGACGTGCTCACCGGCGCCCAGGAGCCCGGCGGCCGCCTGCCCACCACCTGGGGCTCCCTGACCGACGCCCCGGTCACCCAGGTCGTCCCGGAGGGCGGCGAACTCCCCTACGACGAAGGCGTCTTCATCGGCTACCGCGCCTGGGAGCAACAGGGCCGCACCCCCGCCTACCCCTTCGGCCACGGCCTCGGCTACACCGACTGGACCTACGAGTCGGTCGAGGTCGCCGGGAGCGCCGAAGGGACCACCGCGAAGGTCCGCCTCCGCAACACCGGCGACCGCCCGGGCCGCGAGGTCGTCCAGCTCTACCTCGCCCCGAGCGAGCCCGACCCCACCCGTCCGGCGCGCTGGCTGGCCGGCTTCGCGAGCGTCGAGGCCGCACCGGGCGAGAGCGCCGAGGCGACCGTCGAACTGCCGCGCCGCGCCTTCGAGAGCTGGGACGAGACGAACGCCTCGTGGTCGTTTGTGAAGGGTTCGTACGAGATCCAGGTGGCGCGCTCGATCACCGACCGCAGGATCACCGCGACGATTAACGTCTGATCCGGGACGAGTTCCCCACTGAGCAGCCCCGGTCCGGGACCTGACCCCTGGACCGGGGCTCGTGGGTTTCCGGGGCCGCGACGGTTTCCCGGCCTGTGACTCAGCGGGTGCCGAACCCGTACACCGTCTCCGAGCGGAACACCTCGCCCGGCCGCAGCACCGTGGTCGGGAAGTCCGGCCGGTTCGGGGAGTCGGGGAAGTGCTGGGTCTCCAGCGCGATGCCGTCGCCGGGCGCGAAGGGCTCGCTCAGATGGTCGGCGGTGTACAGCTGGAGTCCGGGCTCGGTCGTCGCCACCGTCAGCACCCGCCCCGACGCCGGGTCGTGCAGTTCGGCGACCTCCACCGGGACGTCCGCCACGCCCTTGTCCAGCACGAAGTTGTGGTCGTAGCCGGAGCCGACCTTGCGGGCCTCACGGAAGTCGAAGCGCGTGCCGGTCACGTCGTCCAGGCCGCCGGCCGGGATCAGGTCCGCGTCGACCGGCGTGTACCGGGAGGCGGCCAGCCGCAGTTCATGGCCGCCCGCGTCGCCGGAACAGCCCAGGTTGAAGTAGCTGTGGTTCGTCAGGTTCACCACGGTCGGCGCGTCCGTCACGGCCTCGTAGGCGATCCGCAGCGCGCCGCTCTCCCGCAGCGTGTACGTCGCCGAGACCTCCAGCCGCCCCGGGAACCCTTCTTCACCGTGCGGACTGACCCGGCTGAGCCGCACACCGTGCTCGACCGGGGCCGCGTCCCACACCCGCTTGTCGAAGCCGTGCAACCCGCCGTGCAGCGAGTTCGGCGCGTTGTTCGGTTCCAGGGCGTACGTCCGACCGTCCAGCGGGAAACGGCCGCCCGCGATCCGGTTGGCGTACCGCCCGATCAGGGCTCCGAGGTAGGGCCCGGGGTGGGCGAGATAGCCCTCGAGATCCGGGAACCCCAGCACCACGTTCCCGGCCCGGCCCTCCCGGTCCGGCACCTCGACGGACTGCACGATCCCGCCGTACGACAGCACCCGCACCCGCACGCCCGCCCGCTCCAGGGTCCAGCGGTGCACCGGCGTGCCGTCGGAAAGTGTGCCGAAGAGTTCGTTCATGTGCGGAACTCTAGGGCAGGGCCTGCGTCAGCGGTCCTTCGCCGTGACCGTGCGGTACGCGATCTCCGCCAACCGGGCCTGTCCGTTCACGCTGGGGTGGAAGTAGTCCCAGCGGCTCAACTGAGCCGTGCCGAAGCGGTAGTCGTACACCGCGTTTCCGTCGTACCGGCACCTCTTGTCCTCGGCGCAGACCTCCTTCAGGACCTTGTTGTAGTCCTCCACCCGCTTCTGCACCGTGTCCCGCCGCAGGGTCGCCGCCGAGTCCAGGGCGTCCGCGTCGCCCAGCATCGACGGGCAGATGCCCAGCTGCCACACCTGCTTGCCCAACGGGCTGTTGCGGCCCTGCGACCACAGCCGCTTCAGGTTCGGCACGCTCGCCACGAACACCTGTGCCTTGGGCAGAGCCTCGCGCAGGGTGCGCAGCGCGTCCTCGAAGTCGCTGCGGAAGGAGGAGACCGGGGTCATCGCCGCCGTGGAGGACCGGCAGGCGTCGTTCGCCCCGGCCATCACCGTCACCAGCTGCGGTTTCCGCCGCACCGCCTGGGTCATCTGCCCGGGCAGATCGGCCATCCGGGCCCCCGTCACGGCGTAGTTCCAGCTCCGCTCGGCGGCCCTGGCCCGCCCCAGCAGCCGGACGGCGAGAGAGTCCACCTGAGGGCTGGCGCCGGTCGCCCAGGACGCCTCCGGACAGTCCTGCAGCACGTCACAGGCGTCGAAACCGCGCGTGATGGAGTCACCGACGGCCGCGACGGAACTCGGGCTCCGGTCCCACAGGGGCGTGGGTCTGGGCGACGGCTTGGCGCTGGCGGACGGGGCGGGAGAATTGCCCCCCACGGCGTCACATCCCGTGACCCCCAGGGCAGTCGCCACGGCCACGGCGGCAACGATCCGTGAGCGGTGGCTTCGCTTCCGCATGCCTGTTCCATCCCCTCGCCGCGCCATGGCTGTCTCCCCACCCATTAACAACGCACGAGGGTTCCCGACCGATCAGGTGCAACGGCTCACACCCGTACAAGCGTCCCCCTGGGTGAATGGCGGGCGTTTCCCGGCACCGGGACCGACCGTACGTCACACTCCTTGCGCCACCGCACGGTAGCCTCGCCATCAACGTGACCCGCCCGGTCACAGCCGTTCCGCCCGTTCAAAGATGGTCCGCTCTGCCCGGAGGTTCCGGTGACGACCCGTGGAGTTCTGTACATGCACTCCGCGCCGCGCGCGCTGTGCCCGCACGTCGAGTGGGCCATCGCCGGGGTGCTCGGCACACGCGTCAGCCTGGACTGGATCCGCCAGCCCGCCGCGCCGGGCACCTGGCGCTCGGAGTTCTCCTGGCAGGGCCAGCCGGGCACGGCGTCGAAGCTGGCGTCCGCCCTGCGGGGCTGGCAGCTGCTGCGCTTCGAGGTGACGGCCGAGCCCTGCCCCACCGCCGAGGGCGAACGCTACAGCTGCACCCCCGACCTGGGCATCTTCCACGCCGTCACCGGCATCCACGGCGACATCCTCATCCCCGAGGACCGCCTGCGCGCGGCCCTGCAACGCTCCCAGCGCGGCGAGACCGACCTGGAGGCCGAGCTCAACAAACTCCTCGGCAAGCCCTGGGACGACGAACTGGAACCGTTCCGCTACGCAGGAGAAGGCGCCCCGGTCCGCTGGCTCCACCAGGTGGTGTGACGCCCTTCTTTTCTTGGGGGCGCGGGGCTGTTTCGATGTGCGGCTCCGCCGCGTGGGCGCGACACACAACGCGTTTTTCAGGGGCGCGGGGAACTGCGCGAACAACCCCCACCGGCCGTCACTCGGCACACAACACGTCAGAAACGGCGATTGGCCCGAACCCCCCTCAGGGAGTCCGGGCCAATCGCCGTAAAGACGATCAAACCGTCCGGAACGCCAGCACCACGTTGTGCCCACCGAACCCGAACGAGTCGTTCAACGCGGCGATCCGCCCATCCACCGGCAGCTTCCGAGCCTCACCACGAACCACGTCCGCGTTCGCCTCGGCCTCCGGGTCAAGGTTCTCGACATTGATGGTCGGCGGAGCCACCCGGTGGTACAGCGCGAGCACGGTCGCAACCGTCTCGACACCACCCGCACCACCCAGCAGATGCCCGGTCATCGACTTCGTCGCCGACACCGCGAAATGGTCGGCGTCGTCACCGAACACCTTCCGCAGCGCCTTCAGCTCGGCGATGTCACCGGCCGGCGTCGACGTGGCATGCGCGTTGACATGCACGATCTCCGCCGGATCCAGGTCGTTGCGCTCCAGCAGGTGCTGCAGGGCCTGCGAGATGCCCCGCCCCTCCGGCTCCGGCTGCACGATGTCGTGGGCGTCGGCCGAGATGCCCTGGCCGACCGCCTCGGCGTACACCCGCGCACCGCGCTTCGCGGCGTGCTCGGCGGACTCCAGGACGACGACACCGGCGCCCTCACCGAGGACGAAGCCGTCGCGGGCCACGTCGTAGGGACGCGACGCGCCCTGCGGGTCGTCGTTGTTCTTGGACATCGCCATCATGTTGCCGAACGCGGCGATCGGCAGCGGGTGGATCGCCGCCTCCGTGCCACCCGCGACGACGACGTCGGCGCGACCGGTGCGGATCATCTCGATGGCGTAGCCGATGGCCTCGGCGCCCGAGGCACAGGCGGAGACCGGCGTGTGCACGCCCGCCCGGGCACCCACGGCCAACCCCACGTTGGCCGACGGGCTGTTGGGCATCAGCATGGGCACGGTGTGCGGGGAGACGCGGCGAACGCCCTTCTCCTTCAGCACGTCGTACTGGTCGAGCAGGGTCGTCACGCCGCCGATGCCGGAGGCGATGACCGCGCCGAGCCGGTCCGGGTCGACGTTCGGGTCCTCGTCGGCGCTCGCTTCGAAACCGGCGTCGGCCCAGGCCTCCTTGGCCGCGATCAGCGCGAACTGCGCCGAGCGGTCCAGGCGGCGGGCCTGCGGCCGGGGGATGACCTCGGTCGGCTCCACGGCGACCGGGGCCGCGATACGGACCGCCTGCTCGGCGGCCCACTCCTGCTCCAGGGGCTTGACGCCGGAACGTCCGGCGATCAGGCCCTCCCAGGTAGAGGCTGCGTCGCCACCCAGCGGTGTGGTTGCGCCGATACCGGTGACGACCACGGTGCGATTGGTCGGGCTCACGGGAATTCTTTCTCCAACGGATACGAGGATTAAGCGGCGCCACCGCCGGGTGGCGGGGCAGTAGGCCCAGGGCCTGGTCGGACGATCAGCCCTGGTGCTTGAGGATGTAGTCGGTCGCGTCGCCGACGGTCTTGAGGTTCTTGACGTCCTCGTCCGGGATCTTGACGTCGAAGCGCTCTTCGGCGGCGA
Source organism: Streptomyces sp. NPDC050546 (assembly GCF_044457425.1). Classification (NCBI taxonomy): domain Bacteria; kingdom Bacillati; phylum Actinomycetota; class Actinomycetes; order Kitasatosporales; family Streptomycetaceae; genus Streptomyces; species Streptomyces sp. NPDC050546. The sequence continues at coordinate 317,352 of NZ_JBITGX010000005.1, read as the reverse complement.
CGACGACCTCGACCATGGACAGCGAGTCGACGTCCAGGTCGTCGGTGAAGGACTTGTCCAGCTGGACGTCCTCAACCGGGATGCCGGCGATCTCGTTCACGATCTCGGCGAGACCGGCGACGATCTCTTCCTGAGTGGCGGCCATGTTGGCGCTCCTTCGTAGATATCCAGAGGGTGTGGCAGGTGTTTCCTTCGTGCCGGACCGCATGATCCGGCACGGAGTGCCTAGGGGAGGGTAACGACAGTCGCGGCGTAGACGAGACCCGCCCCGAAGCCGATGACGAGCGCGGTGTCGCCGCTCTTCGCCTCACCGGTCGCCAGGAGCCGCTCCATCGCGAGCGGGATCGAGGCGGCCGAGGTGTTGCCGGTGGTGCGTACGTCACGGGCGACCGTGACGGACTCCGGCAGCTTGAGTGTCTTCACCATCGAGTCGATGATCCGCTCGTTGGCCTGGTGCGGAATGAAGACGTCCAGGTCGTCCGCGGAGATGCCGGCGGCGTCCAGCGCCTCCTTGGCGACCTTCGCCATCTCGAACACGGCCCAGCGGAAGACCGCCTGGCCCTCCTGCGTGATGGCGGGGAACTTGGCGACCTCGCCGGAACGGTAGTCCGTCCACGGCACGGTCTGCTTGATGGTCTCGGACTTGTCGCCCTCGGAGCCCCAGACCGTGGGGCCGATGGCGGGCTCCTGGGCCGGGCCCACGACGACCGCGCCGGCACCGTCGCCGAACAGGAAGGCCGTCGCCCGGTCCTCCAGGTCGGTGAGGTCGCTCAGGCGCTCCACGCCGATGACGAGGACGTACTCGGCTGAGCCCTCGACGATCATGCCCTTGGCGAGGGTCAGGCCGTAGCCGAAGCCCGCGCAGCCGGCCGAGATGTCGAAGGCGGCGGCCTTGTTCGTGCCGAGCTTGTCGGCGATCTCGGTGGCGACGGCCGGGGTCTGCTTGAAGTGCGAGACGGTCGAGACGATCACTCCGCCGATCTGCTCGGCGGAGATCCCGGCGTCGGCGATCGCCTTGCCGGAGGCCTCGACCGACATCGCGGCCACGGTCTCCTCGTCGTTCGCCCAGTGCCGCGTCTCGATCCCGGAGCGCGAGCGGATCCACTCGTCGGACGAGTCGATCGTCTCGAGGATCACCTCGTTCGGCACGACCCGGGTCGGACGGTAGCCGCCGACGCCGAGGATGCGCGCGTACGGGGCGCCCTTGCTGGGCTTGATCTTCGCCATGCGGACGGCTCCTTGGGGGCGGCGGTCAGGCGTGCTCGGCGATGAGCTCGCGAGCCGCGTCGAGGTCGGCGGGGGACTTCAGGGCCAGCGTCTTCACACCGGGCAGAGCACGCTTGGCGAGACCGGTGAGGGTACCGCCGGGGCACACCTCGATCAGGGCCGTGACGCCGAGCTCCTTGAAGGTCTCCATGCACAGGTCCCAGCGGACCGGGTTGGCGACCTGACCGACCAGACGGTCCAGCACCTCGGTGCCGGCGGCGACGGACCGCCCGTCCTTGTTCGAGACGTAGGTGACCTGCGGGTCGCCGGGCGTCAGGGCCTCGGCGGCCTTCGCCAGCGTGTCGACCGCGGGGGCCATGTGATGCGTGTGGAAGGCGCCGGCGACCTTCAGCGCGACGACCTTGCGCACGCCATCGGGCTTGTCCGCCTCCAGCGCGGCGAGCTGCTCCTTCGTACCGGCCGCGACGATCTGGCCCGCGCCGTTGATGTTCGCCGGGGTCAGGCCCAGCTTCTCCAGGTGCGAAACCGTCACTTCCGGGTCACCGCCCAGCAGGGCCGCCATGCCGGTCTCCGTGACGGCGGCGGCCTCGGCCATGGCGAGCCCGCGGGTGCGGACGAGGCGGACGGCCTCCTCGTGCGGGAGCACACCGGCGAGCGAGGCGGCGGTGAACTCGCCGACGCTGTGCCCGGCGATGGCGCCGACCTTGCGGGGCAGTTCGGCCGGGTCGTCGAACAGCGTGTACGTGGACGCCAGTCCGGCCGCGACCAGCAGCGGCTGCGCCACCGCGGTGTCGCGGATCTCGTCCGCGTCGGCCTCGGTGCCGTAACGGATCAGGTCGAGGCCCGCGGCGTCGGACCATGCCTCGAGGGCACCGCGGACACCGGGGAAGTCGAGCCATGCGGACAGGAAGCCGGGCGTCTGGGCGCCCTGGCCGGGAGCGACGAGTACGAGCACTCTCACACTCTCTCTTGGGTACGGGCACGGCCGCCCGTGGGGACAGGGACGAAGAACACGAGGGGGTTTTGTCGGGCTCCGACAAAACCTTAGGGCTGGAGATCTCCATCGACCAGACGCCCCAGGATCAGAGCGATCCGCAGCGTGAACGCAGAGCGTACATCGGAGGGTGACCAGCCGGTGACGTCAGTCACACGTCGAAGCCGGTAGCGGACGGTGTTGGGATGCACGAACAGCATGCGGGCGGCGCCCTCGAGACTGCTCGCCTGTTCGAGATAGACGCTGAGGGTCTCCAGGAGCGCGGCCCCGGCCTCCTCCAGTGGTCTGTAGATCTCCTCCACCAGTTGCTCACGGGCCGCGGGGTCACCGGCGATCGCGCGCTCCGGGAGCAGATCGTCGGCCAGCACCGGGCGCGGGGCGTCCTGCCAGGCAGAACCCGCTTTCAGCCCCGCCGCCGCGGCCTGCGCGGACCGGGTCGCGGCCAGCAGGTCCGGCACCACCGGGCCCGCCACGACCGGTCCGGCCGCGTACGGGCCGATGAGCGACTTGGCGACGGCCAGCGGGTTGTCGCTGCCGCCCGCGATGACCACGAGCCGGTCCCCGAGCACACCGGTCAGCACCTGGAGCTTGGCGTGCCGGGCGGCGCGCCTGATGGCCTCGACGGTCAGTTCGGAGTCGCCGTCGGGTGCGGTGCCGAGTACCACGCACACGTGTTCGGGCGAGTTCCAGCCGAGGGCGGCGGCCCGCGACACGGCTCCTTCGTCGGCCTCGCCGCTGAGCACCGCGTTCACGACCAGGGACTCCAGCCGGGCGTCCCAGGCACCGCGTGCCTCGGCGGCCTGCGCGTACACCTGGGCGGTGGCGAAGGCGATCTCCCGGGCGTAGACGAGCAGCGCCTCGCGCAGCACGCTCTCGTCGCCGGGGGCCGCGACCTCGTCGATCGCGCTCTCCATGACCTCGATGGTGGTGCGCACCATCTCCACGGTCTGCCGCAGCGTGATCGCCCGGGTCAGCTCGCGCGGCGCGGTTCCGAACACGTCGGTGGAGATGGCCTGCGGGGCGTCCGGATGCCGGAACCACTCGGTGAAGGCGGCGATACCCGCCTGCGCGACCAGACCGATCCAGGAACGGTTCTCCGGGGGCATGGCCCGGTACCAGGGCAGCGTCTCGTCCATCCGCGCGATGGCCTGCGCGGCGAGCGATCCGGACGACTCCACCAACCGCTTCAGCGTCGCGGAATGCGGGTGGGCGTCGTGTGCTGGGGCTGCGTTGTTGCTGGTTTCGGGTTCGGGCACGGGGACAAGACTGCCTTATCCGGACGGGAAGGTGCGTCGGCGGGTCTACGGTGGTCTCCGTGATGGACGTACGGCGCGCTCACGAGCGCTACCCCGGAGGGGAACCCGCCGCGGGGATCGAGACCTGGCACGCCTTCTCCTTCGGGCCCCACTACGACCCGGACAACCTCCGCTTCGGCGCGGTGATCGCCTGCAACGAGGAGCGGTTGGCCCCGGGAGCCGGCTTCGACGAGCATCCGCACAGCCACACCGAGATCGTGACGTGGGTCGTGGAGGGCGAGCTGACGCACCGGGACTCCACCGGGCACGAGTCGGTGGTGCGCCACGGGGACGTGCAGCGGCTCAGCTCGGCGGGTGGGGTACGTCACGTGGAGCGCAACGACGGCCCCGCCCCGCTGACCTTCGTGCAGATGTGGCTGGCCCCGCTCCGGCCCGGCGGCGACCCGTACTACGAGGTCGTCCACGGCATCGCCGACTCGACGCCCTACGCCGTCCCGGAAGCCGGCGCGATGCTGCACGTGCGGCGCCTCGCGGCGGGGGAGCGGACGGCGGTGCCGGACGGGGCGCACGCGTACGTGCATGTCGTACGGGGTGATGTACGCCTCGACGGCGAGGAACTGGGCGCGGGCGACGCGGCCCGCGTCACGGACGCCAAGTCCCTGGAGGCCGAGGGCGTGTCCGACGCCGAGTTGCTGATCTGGGAGATGTCCTAGGGTCCGCGGCCTAGAGCTCCGCGAGCACCGCGTCCGTGAACGCCGGCCATGCCTCGACCGCCCAGGGCCCGAACGCGCGGTCCGTCAGCGCGACACACGCGGCACGCGCGTCGGGGTCGATCCACAGGAACGTACCGGACTGCCCGAAATGCCCGAACGTGCGCGGTGAGGACGAGGATCCCGTCCAGTGCGGCGACTTGGAGTCGCGGATCTCGAAGCCGAGCCCCCAGTCGTTGGGGTTCTGGTGGCCGTACCCCGGCAGGACGCCCTTGGTGCCCGGGTAGGTCACCGTCATCGCCTCGGCGACCGTACGGGGGTCCAGCAGGCGCGGTGCCTGCACCTCGGCCGCGAACCGCAGCAGGTCCTCGGCCGTGGACACCCCGTCCTTGGCCGGAGAGCCCTCCAGGGCCGTCGAGGTCATCCCCAGCGGCTCCAGCACGGCCTGCCGTAGATACTCCCCGAAGGGGATGTCGGTCGCCTTCGCGATGTGGTCGCCCAACTGCTCGAAACCGGCGTTCGAGTACAGCCGCCGTTCCCCGGGCGGGGCCGTGACCTTGTGCTCGTCGAAGGCGAGGCCCGAGGTGTGCGCGAGCAGGTGCCGGACCGTCGACCCGGCCGGGCCGGCGGGCTCGTCGAGCTCGACCGCCCCCTCCTCGTACGCCACAAGCACCGCGTACGCCGCGAGCGGCTTGGTCACCGACGCGAGCGGGAACCGCCGTCCGGCCGGCCCATGGGTGCCGAGGACGGAGCCGTCCGCCCGGACGACACCCGCCGCGGCGGTGGGAACCGGCCAGTTCTCGATCAACGCGAGGCTCTTCAACGACATGCGTTCGAGCCTATGCGCTCACAGCGTCAGCTCCAGCAACGGGTCGGGCTTGGGCCGGAACCCCAGGGAGACGTACAGCGGCTCGGCCTCCGGTGAGGCGGTGAGCTGTACGCGTCGGGCGCCGTGTGTGCGGAACCAGTCCAGCAGGGTCTGCATGCAGGCGCGGGCATACCCGCGGCGCCGGGCGTCCGGGTCGGTGGCGACACTGAACACGAAGCCCACCTTGCCCTGCGGATCGCCCGACTTCCCGATGCGGTAGTCGATCGTCCCGGCCACCAGCGACGCCAGCGCCCCGGGCCGCTCCGGGTGGTCCACGACGAACGCCACGAAGTCCCCGCCCGATTCGCCCAGTTTGGTCTTCAGGGTGGGGAGGGACTCCCCGTGCCAGCGGGTGGAGGGGTCGCTTGCGAACAGCGAGTCGATCATGATTTGGCGCAGCCGCAGGACTTCCTCGGCGTCCTCGGGCAGGGCACGGCGTACAGAACTCATGACTCCGTACGCTAACCAGACGGATCAAGAAACGTCCTGCCCATTTCTTACCGTCCGCGCTTGCTTGGAGTGCACTCCAGGGTTCTAGCGTTGGGGTCATGACGGTGATGGAGACCACGGGGACCAGGACCGACACCTGCGCAGGCCCGCCGCGGCAGGACCGGCGCCCGGACGGTGAGGACCGCTACACGATCAGCGAGGTCGTCGCCTTCACCGGCCTGACGGCACACACCCTGCGCTGGTACGAGCGCATCGGCCTGATGCCGCACATCGACCGGTCCCACACGGGCCAGCGCCGCTACACCAACCGCGACCTCGACTGGCTCGACCTCGTCGGCAAGCTCCGCCTGACGGGCATGCCGGTCGCCGACATGGTCAGGTACGCGGAACTGGTGCGCGAGGGCGACCACACCTACGGCGAGCGCTTCGAGCTGCTCAAGACGACCCGCGAGGACGTCCTGGCCAGGATCGACGAACTCCGCGGCACGCTCGCCGTGCTCGACCGGAAGATCAGTTTCTACGCGGACGCCGGGCGTGCCCTGGCGTCGGAGAGGTCCCGATGACGGACGGCAGGATCACGACGGCGAAGCTCGGCGACGACGGCCCCGAGGTGGGCGTCCAGGGCCTCGGCTGCATGGGCATGAACTTCGGCTACGGCCCCTCGGACGCCGACGCCTCCCGGGCGACCCTGGAACGGGCACTGGAACTCGGCGTCACCCTCTACGACACGGCCGACGCGTACGGCGCCGGCGAGAACGAGCGGTTCCTTTCGCCGTTCTTCAAGGCTCACCGCGACGAACTCGTCATCGCGACCAAGTTCGCCCTGGCCATCCCCCCGGACGACCCGACACGCCGGATCATCCGCAACGACCCGCCCTACATCCGCCAGGCCGTCGAGGCGAGCCTGAAGCGCCTGGACGTCGACGTCATCGACCTCTACTACATGCACCGGCGCGATGTGAACGTGCCGATCGAGGAGAGCGTCGGCACCATGGCCGAGCTGGTCCGCGAGGGCAAGGTCAAGCACCTCGGCCTGAGTGAGGTCACGGCCGGCGAACTCCACGCCGCCCACGCCGTCCACCCCATCGCCGCCGTGCAGTCGGAGTGGTCGCTCTTCAGCCGGGACATCGAGACGAACGTCGTCCCGGCGGCGCGTGAGCTGGGTGTGACCCTGGTCTCGTACTCGCCTCTCGGACGCGGCTTCCTCACGGGCTCGTTCGCCAGCGCCGAGGACCTGTCGTCGGGCGACTTCCGACGCCAGCAGCCCCGCTTCACCGGGGACAACGCCGCCGCCAACGGGGCCCTGCTGGAGCCCGTCCGCACGGTCGCCGAGGCCCACGGCGCGTCGGTCGGCCAGATCGCCCTGGCCTGGGCCCACCAGCAGTCGTCCGTCCACGGCCTGCCGGTCATCCCGATCCCGGGCACCCGCAAGCCGACCAGGGTGGAGGAGAACACGGCGGCGACCAGGATCGTCCTCACCGACGACGAGCTGGCCCTCCTGGACCCGATCGCGTCCAAGGTGGCAGGCAACCGCTACGCGGACATGGCCTTCACTTCTGCCGGACGTGAGTGAAGCGGACTTAAGGGGCGCGGGGAACTGCGCGACAAGCCACGCACAACCCGCGCCCGCAAACCGCACCGCACCACGCAGACGCTAAAGCTCCGCCAACAACTCGGCCTTCTTCACAGAGAACTCCTCATCAGTCACCAGCCCGGCCTGATGCAACTCCCCGAGATGCCGAATCCGCTCGGCGATATCCGCGGGATCACGGCGCGGCCCAGCCGCGGACACAGCAGCCACCGGCTGAGACGTCCGCACCGCCGCCAACACCGCCGCAGCGAACGGCAGTGACTCGTGCACCGGCCCGTACCCCAGCCCGAACACCACCGCGGCAGGATCCTGGTCGGCCTGCGCGGCCGCCCCGCCCGCGTCCCGGTGCAGCAACCGCAGATGCCCTTCGAACACCTCGGGCGAGCGCCACTCGACCCCGTTCAGCTCCCCGACGGGGAAGTTCTGGTCGCCGGCCTTCCACTTCGCCGACGACGCCCCCGTCCAGAACCAGCGGAAGTTGACGGTCCGCCCGTCGAACGAGGCCTTCCCGTCGTACGCCTTGAACGACAACGGCCCCTTCGGCGGCTCCACCAGGAACCGCTCCGCGGGCCCGGACTCGGACTTCGCCAGCAGCGCCCGCAGTTCGTCGGCGTAGTACTCCGCGAGAACCTCGCGCTCGGCGGGCATCACCAGCCGGTAGGGGTCGCCGCTCTCCTTCAGCTGCCCGGCGGCCGCCTCCATCAAGGGGTCCGCGCCGGGCCGCGGCTCGACGCGCAGCACGACCGTGCCGCGTTTCCCCCGGGTCAGCGTCACCCCGGCGATCGCGTCCAGCGGGACACGGCGTTCCCCGAGTGCCTGAAAGAGCTTAGGTGTTCGAATCCCCCGTTCGTAGCGGATGAGCACGGAGTCGGACTCGAACTCCCAGGCGGCATGAAATCCGGCCAGTACGTCACCCATGCGGCTCATCGTATGCGGCACACGCTCCTCCGTCCCCCTCCCGAGCAGACCGCAATTCCTTCGCCTCTACGCGCGTCAGGCCGCCGCCGTGCCGGACAAACCGGTCCGGCAGACGCCGTCTTCGTGCGCGCAGTGCACCGAGCGGTATGCGCCAACGCCGATCTCTGCGAAATTCATCAGACTTGCCGTACCCGGCTCGAAGTAGCCGGCGTGCCCCTTCGCGCCCTGGGCCGACAGCACCCGCGCGCCGAACCCGGCGGACACCGGGTCGGCCCCGTGGCCGAGACCGCCGACCTCCAGGTAGGGCACGTCCTGGATCCAGTCGTCGGCGTCCCGCATGGCCCACACCCGGGCGCCGGTGTGCAGTTGGGCGGCCTTCTCGACGCGCATGCCGGGGCTGCCGGCCACCGCGATGTCGGACACCTTGGCCGGCAGCGAACGCGCCGCGACCCCGCACACCACGGAGCCGTAGCTGTGGCAGAACAGCGAGACCGGCTTGTCGCCGGGCAGCGCCCGCACCAGCGAGTTCAGCCGTACGGCGCCCTCCGCGGCGCGCATCGCCGTGGCCGAGTCGATGCCGAGTCCGCTGGGTGCCGTGTAGTCGGCCCAGGCGATCACGGCCGTACGCGTCGAGGGGCTCGCCGCCCGCTCGGCCTCGTGCAGGGACTCGGCCATGCCGACGGGCGCCGAGTACTTGCGCTGGGTGCGCTGGAAGGTGAGCAGGTCGGTGTCCACGCCGGGCACGACGACCGAGACCCGGTCCGCCTTGCGCAGATCGCCGAAGACCTCCGCCACCCGGCCCGAGCCCTCCGGGTCGAAGGCGAGGATGTGGCGGCCCTGCGCCAGGAGGTCTTCGAAGCGGTGCATCCTTCGGCCGGCCTCATGCTTCCCGACCGCCGTGAGGCGGCTGTCGTGCATGCGTTCCCGCTCGACCTTGCGTGCCTGCTCGAGCGCGACGCGATTGGCGCGATAGCGCAGCTCGACCGGGGCGCCGTTCATGTTGCCGACCGCGAGCGGATACTTGCGGACCAGGCTCGCGCGGTCGTGCTCGGTGAGAGAGGCGAAGAAGCGGGCGAGTTTCTTCGGCTGGGCCTGCGGGTCCGGCAGGCCGTGGCCGCCGATCCGGCCGTGCTCCCAGGCGGAGAGCGAGGCCTGGAGCGGCGTGTCGCCCCGCTGGTTGCGCAGGGCCGTCCAGCCGGTGGTCGCCAGCATCACGAACACGACGGCCAGAGCGAGCAGTGCGCGCCAGACGTTCAATTGCGGGGAGGTGTCGAAGGAAGTCACTGAAAGGACACACTAGGAGAACGAGAGGGTCTCGCGTTAACCAAGTGACCGGGATCACGTTTCGGTGTATGCGCTAAGGGGACTGCCCTGTACGCCAGTTCCCGGCAAGCGCCGGACCCACCTGATCCAGGTATGTCGTGGTGAGTTGGCGCATTCCCGCGAGGCTGAGTTCGTCCCCCGCGGACCACAGTCGCTCGGTGACCCGAATCACCCCGCCGAACAGGGCTACGACGATCCTGGGCCGCGGATCCGCGTCCACGTCCAGCCCCTCGCGCTCGGCGATGATGCGCGCGAGTTGCTCCTCCAGTTCCGCCGACCGCCGCAGATGGGCGGCGAACAGCGCGGGCGTCGACTCGATCACCCGGTAGACGCGCAGATGGAGGTCGATCGGCACGATCTCCTCCACGGCCTCGTTGATCGTGTCCCAGCTCTCCAGCACGGCCCGGCGCAGCGCCTCCAGCGGGCCCTCGTCCGGCGGGCGCACCTGAAGGGCCTGGACGACGAGCCCCTCCGCGAGCCGCGGCACGAAGAACGCCGTCTCCTCCTTGCCGGCGAAGTACCGGAAGAAGGTGCGCTGCGAGACGTCGACGGCGGCGGCGATGTCGTCGACGGTGGTCTCGTCGTACCCGCGCGTGGCGAACAGCTCCAGAGCGGCACGCAGCAGCGCGTCCCGGGTGCGCTGCTTCTTCCGTTCACGCAGGTTCAAGGCGTTCCGTTCCTCTCGTCTGAAGTGTTTTCCCAGTTCAGGCTATACGGGGATGTCATGTCAGTTACCGACTAGTGAATTGGTTTGTCAATTGTCAGTGGCTGTCATTAGCCTCGGCGCATGACTAGTCAGACCACCATCGACAAGACGGGGTCGGGGGGCAAGCCGCCGGCGGCGCCGTCGGACGCGACGCCGGGCAAGGGGCTGCGGGGACACCCCTGGCTCACCCTCATCACCGTCGCTGTGGGGGTCATGATGGTGGCCCTCGACGGCACCATCGTGGCCATAGCCAACCCGGCCATACAGAAGGACCTCGGCGCCACCTTCGCCGAGGTCCAGTGGATCACCAACGGATACTTCCTCGCCCTCGCGGTCTCCCTGATCACCGCGGGCAAGCTCGGCGACCGCTTCGGCCACCGGCAGACCTTCCTCATCGGCGTCGTCGGCTTCGCCGCCGCCTCGGGCGCGATCGGCCTGTCCGACAGCATCGCGTTCGTCGTCGTCTTCCGCGTCCTCCAGGGCCTGTTCGGCGCGCTGCTGATGCCGGCCGCGCTCGGCCTGCTGCGGGCCTCCTTCCCGGCCGAGAAGCTGAACATGGCGATCGGCATCTGGGGCATGGTCATCGGCGCGTCCACCGCGGGCGGCCCGATCCTCGGCGGTGTGCTCGTCGAGCACGTCAACTGGCAGTCGGTGTTCTTCATCAACGTGCCGGTCGGCGTCCTCGCCGTCGTCCTCGGTGTGGTGATCCTGCTCGACCACCGCGCCGAGAACGCCCCGCGCTCCTTCGACATCCTGGGCATCGCCCTGCTGTCGACGGCCGTGTTCTGCCTGGTGTGGGCGCTCATCAAGGCCCCGCCGTCCGAGTGGGGCTGGGGCGACGTCAAGACGCTGTCGTTCCTCGGTGCTTCCGTGCTGTGCTTCGTGCTCTTCGCCTTCTGGGAGACGAAGGTGAGGGAGCCGCTGATCCCGCTCGCGCTGTTCCGTTCGGTGGCCCTGTCCGCGGGTGTCGTGCTGATGGTCCTGATGGCCATCGCCTTCATGGGCGGCCTGTTCTTCGTGACGTTCTACCTCCAGAACGTGCACGGGATGAGCCCGATCGACGCGGGGCTGCACCTGCTGCCGCTCACCGGCATGATGATCGTCGGCTCGCCGCTCGCCGGCGCGATGATCACCAAGTTCGGTCCCCGTGTCCCGCTCGCCGGCGGTATGGCGTTCACCGCGATCGCCATGTACGGGATGTCGACCCTGGAGACGGACACCGGCAGCGGCGTCATGTCGCTCTGGTTCGCCATGCTGGGCTTCGGCCTCGCGCCGGTCATGGTCGGTGCCACGGAGGTCATCGTCGGCAACGCCCCGATGGAGCTCTCGGGCGTGGCGGGCGGTCTTCAGCAGGCCGCCATGCAGATCGGCGGCAGCCTCGGTACGGCCGTGCTGGGTGCGGTGATGGCCTCCAAGGTCAACAGCGACCTCGCGGGCAACTGGGAGAAGGCGGGGCTCCCTCCGCTGACGCCGGAGCAGGAACACCAGGCGTCCGAGGCGGTCCAGGTCGGTGTCCCGCCGCTGGCGCCGGGCACGCCGGACGCGATCGCCGCGAAGATCACGGGCGTCGCGCACGACACGTTCATCTCCGGCATGAGCGCGGCGTCCCTCGTGGCCGCCGGGGTCGCAGTGGTCGCGGTGCTGGTGGCGTTCCTCACCAAGCGCGGTGAGAACGCGGAGGCCGGCGCGGGAGCGGCGCACATCTGACGGCCCCTGACGGGGTGTTCGCCTATCAGGGTGAACAAGACCGCTGACCCCTCCCCTCCGGCGGGCATCGCAGGTCACAGTGGGTCAAGTCCTCCGCAGGGCATGGGGGACGGTCGCTGCGGCGCGCTGCCGGAGGGGGGCAGCGCGCAGGCAGCGGGTTTGAGCCTCGCAGCGTGGGAACTCGCCATGTCGTACCCGCACCAAACCCCAACCGACCGAGGGTTTACGGGAGTTGATGATGGCGAGCTTCGGACACGGTACGCGCAGGCACCCCCGCTCACGTGGCCGGACGTGGTCACGGGCCGGGACGGATCGCGCGACGCTCGGAATCATCGGAGTCATCTGCGCGGTCGCCGGATTCTTCGTGCTGGGGATCATCCTCGGCCCCGCGGCGATCGTCTGCGGCTGGCTCGCCATGGGCCGCACCTGGTCGGGCTCCCGCCCGGCCACGGCCGTGGTGGCACTGGTCCTGGGCGCCATCGACACGCTCCTGGCCATCATCTGGCTGTCAGGAGCGACCACACCGGGCATGGGCATGCTCTGACCCGGACGAAGTGAACAAGGGAAGGGCCCCTGGCGGTTCAGCCGGGGGCCCACCTTTGTGTTCCGTCCTAGTCCACCGGCGTCCCCTTGAGCGCCGCCAACTCCCCCCGCAGCGCCCGCACCTCCTCCGTCAGCTCCCGTATCGCCTCCGTCTGCCGCCGCTCCTCGACGTCGTCCTTCTCGAACCGCGCTATGAACCACGCCGCGATGTTCGCCGTCACCACACCCAGCAGCGCGATCCCGGAGAGCATCAACCCCACCGCCAGCATCCGCCCCAGACCGGTGGTCGGTGCGTGATCCCCGTACCCGACGGTCGTCATCGTCGTGAAGGACCACCACACCGCGTCACCCAGCGTCCTGATGTTCCCGTCCGGCGAGTCCCGCTCCACCGACAGCACCGCAAGGGACCCGAACATCAGCAACCCGACCACGGCCCCGCCGACATACGTGGTCAGCCGTATCTGCGAGGCCATCCGCGCCCGCTGCCCGACCAGCAGCAGCGTCGACACCAGCCGCAGCAACCGCAGCGGCTGAATCACCGGCAGCAACACCGCGCCCAGGTCGAGCCAGTGCGTCCGTACGAACCTCAGCCGCTGCTCCGCGAGCCCCAGCCGGATCACGTAGTCGAGCGCGAAGGCGCCCCACACCACCCACTCCACCGCGGTGCACAGCTCCACCACGTCCCGGCTCGCGTCCGGCCGGACGATCGGCACGGCGTAGGCGACGGCGAAGGCCAGGGCCAGTCCGAAGAGGGGCCGCTGAGTGTGCTGTTCCCAACGGAGTTGGGCCGACTGCTGCTGCATGGCCGCATCGTAGGAAACGTGAAGGGGTGGTGTGCCCACGGTGTGCCCGTGATGCGCACCACCCCTTGACAGGGTTCAGCGTGTTATGCGTCGCCGCCCGCGGCCCCCGGGTCGGCCGCCGCCACATCGAGCAGCTGGTACCGGTCGATGGCCTGCTTGAGCACCGACCGGTCGACCTTGCCCGTACGGGCCAGCTCGGTCAGCACCCCCACCACGATCGACTGCGCGTCGATGTGGAAGAAGCGGCGGGCCGCGCCACGGGTGTCGGCGAAGCCGAAGCCGTCCGCGCCCAGCGACTGGTACGTCTGCGGCACCCAGCGCGCGATCTGGTCCGGAACCGCTCGCATCCAGTCGGACACGGCCACGACCGGCCCCTGCGCGTCGGCCAGCTTCCGGGTCACATACGGCACCCGCTGCTCCTCCTCGGGGTGCAGCAGATTGTGCCGCTCGCAGTCCACGGCCTCGCGCCGCAGCTCGTTCCAGGAGGTCGCCGACCAGACGTCGGCCTTGACGTTCCACTCCTCGGCCAGGATCTTCTGCGCCTCGACCGCCCACGGCACCGCGACACCGGACGCCATGATCTGCGCCGGGATGGAGCCCTGCGTGCCCTCGCTGAAGCGGTAGACGCCCTTGAGGATGCCCTCGACGTCCACGTTCGCCGGCTCGGCCGGGTGCTGGATCGGCTCGTTGTAGACGGTCAGGTAGTAGAAGACGTCCTCGCCGTGCGGGTGCTCCTCGGAGCCGCCGTACATCCGGCGCAGGCCGTCCTGCACGATGTGGGCGATCTCGAAGCCGAACGCCGGGTCGTACGCCACACAGCCGGGGTTCGTGGAGGCCAGCAGCTGGGAGTGGCCGTCGGCGTGCTGGAGGCCCTCACCGGTCAGGGTCGTACGGCCCGCGGTCGCGCCCAGTACGAAACCGCGCGCCAGCTGGTCGGCCATCTGCCAGAACTGATCACCGGTGCGCTGGAAACCGAACATCGAGTAGAAGACATAGACCGGGATCAGCGGCTCGCCGTGCGTGGCGTAGGCCGAGCCGGCCGCGATCAGCGAGGCCGTGCAGCCCGCCTCCGAGATGCCGTCGTGCAGCATCTGGCCGTTCGGCGACTCCTTGTAGGCGAGCAGCAGATCGCGGTCGACGGACTCGTACTGCTGGCCGAGCGGGTTGTAGATCTTCGCACTCGGGAAGAACGAGTCCATTCCGAAGGTGCGGTACTCGTCCGGCGCGATCAGCACGAACCGCTTGCCGATCTCCTTGTCCCGCATGAGGTCCTTGAGGAGCCGGACAAAGGCCATCGTCGTCGCGATGGACTGCTGGCCCGAGCCCTTCTTCACGGTCGCGTACGTCTTGTCCTCGGGGAGAGCCAGGGGCTTGGACCGCACGACACGCGTCGGGACGTAACCGCCGAGTCCCTTGCGGCGGTCGTGCATGTACTGGATCTCCTCCGAGTCCCGGCCCGGGTGGTAGTACGGCGGAGCGCCGGACTCCAGCTCCCGGTCCGGGATCGGCAGGTGCAGGCGGTCGCGGAAGCGCTTGAGGTCGTCGACCGTGAGCTTCTTCATCTGGTGCGTGGCGTTGCGGCCCTCGAAGTTCGGGCCCAGCGTCCAGCCCTTGATCGTCTTGGCGAGGATCACCGTCGGCTGGCCCTTGTGCTCGGCCGCCGCCTTGTACGCCGCGAAGATCTTCTTATGGTCGTGACCGCCGCGCCCCAGGTGCAGGACCTGGTCGTCGGTCATGCCCTCGACCATCGCCCGCAGCCGGTGGTCGTCACCGAAGAAGTGGTCGCGGATGTACGCGCCGGTCTCCGTGGCGTACGTCTGGAACTGTCCGTCGGGCGTGGTGTTCATCTTGTTGACCAGCACGCCGTCGCGGTCCTGGGCGAGCAGCGGGTCCCAGCTGCGGTCCCAGACCAGCTTGATCACGTTCCAGCCGGCGCCGCGGAAGACCGACTCCAGCTCCTGGATGACCTTGCCGTTGCCGCGCACCGGGCCGTCGAGCCGCTGGAGGTTGCAGTTCACGACGAAGGTCAGGTTGTCCAGGCCCTCGCGGGCGGCGAGCGTGAGCTGGCCCAGCGACTCCGGCTCGTCCATCTCGCCGTCGCCGAGGAACGCCCACACGCGCGACTTGGAGGTGTCGGCGATCCCGCGCGCGTGCATGTAGCGGTTCATCCGCGCCTGGTAGATCGCGCCGATCGGGCCGAGGCCCATCGACACCGTCGGAAACTCCCAGAAGTCCGGCATCAGACGCGGGTGCGGGTACGACGACAGACCGTGGGGCGCCTTGGACTTCTCCTGGCGGAAGCCGTCCAGGTTCTCCTCGCTGAGCCGGTCCAGCATGAAGGCGCGGGCGTAGATGCCCGGCGAGGCGTGGCCCTGGAAGAAGACCTGGTCGCCGCCGTCGCCCTCGTCCTTGCCGCGGAAGAAGTGGTTGAAGCCGACGTCGTAGAGGGACGCGGAGGACGCGAACGTGGCGATGTGGCCGCCGACGCCGATACCGGGGCGCTGGGCCCTGGACACCATCACGGCCGCGTTCCAGCGGGTCGCGTTGAGGATCTTCCGCTCGATCTCCTCGTTGCCCGGGAAGAACGGCTCGCTCTTGGTCGGGATGGTGTTGACATAGTCCGTGCTGCGCATCTCCGGCACGGCCACGCGCTTCTCGCGGGCCCGCTCGATCAGCCGCAGCATCAGGTAGCGGGCACGCTCACGGCCCCGCTCGTCGACAGCGGCGTCGAGGGAGTCGAGCCACTCCTGCGTCTCTTCGGGGTCGAAGTCAGGAACCTGACTCGGAAGGCCGCCAATGATGATCGGGTTGCGATCGGATGCGGAAGCCACGCTGTTCCTTACCTGTCGGAGGGCCGTGCGGGGGCCGCTGCTTCGCTGGAGTCGCTGGGCGATGTCGCTGGGCTGCGCCGCCACCCATGGTCTACCTCGGGGCCGTAAACGTCATCTCTACCGAGCGGTAACCCGAGCGGGAGCTCGGCTCTGTGACGTATGGGGTGAATACATTCGAGTCTCGTACCCACAGACGATTCCCAAACGCCCAAACAGGGCAGAAAGGTGTGGTGTACGTCACCTCGGACCGTGATGGTGTGCCTGGAGTTGCGGTGACACGGCCAGGATCGTCACCGTTTCGGCGGTCTGAACGGCCGGGTACTTGCGCGATCCGCCCCGCCCGTGTGGACTACGGCCAATGCTTCGCGCACGCGCGTGGCTGAGACATTCCCAAAACATGATCAGGAGGCAACCCGTGAGCGCGACCGCGGACCACGCGGAGGAGCGGACGAACCCTGCCGCCAGGCTGGGGTTCCAGCCCGGGCAGGTGGTCCAGGAGATCGGCTACGACGACGACGTGGACCAGGAACTCCGCGAGGCCATCGAAGGCATTGTGGAGAGCGACCTGGTGGACGAGGACTACGACGACGTGGCCGACGCCGTTGTGCTGTGGTTCCGTGACGACGACGGCGACCTGACGGACTCGCTGGTCGATGCCACCACGTACATCGAAGAGGGCGGCGCGATCCTGCTCCTCACGCCGAAGACCGGCCGTTCGGGCTATGTGGAGCCGAGCGACATCTCGGAGGCCGCCACCACGGCGGGTCTGACGGCGTCCAAGAGCGTCAGCGTCGGAAAGGACTGGAGCGGCAGCCGGCTGGCCACGCCGAAGGCCGCCAAGTCCAAGCGTTAGTCGTTGGACGGGGCGGGCCGACAGCCGTCGGCCCGCCCATCGGCCTGCCCCGGTGCCTGCGTAGGGTGGTCCCCACCCGAGAAGCCGCACGAAGGGACACCCACCACGATGGCGATCCAGGCCGGCGAGAAGGCCCCCGACTTCGAGCTCAAGGACAACCACGGCGCGAGCGTGAAGCTGTCCGACTTCCGCGGCGAGAAGAACGTCGTGCTGCTCTTCTACCCCTTCGCCTTCACCGGTGTGTGCACCGGCGAGCTGTGCGAGCTGCGTGACAACCTGCCGCAGTTCTCCGACCGCGACACCCAGCTGCTCGCCGTCTCCAACGACTCCATCCACACCCTGCGCGTCTTCGCCGAGCAGGAGGGTCTGGAGTACCCGCTGCTGTCGGACTTCTGGCCGCACGGCAACGTCTCGCGGGCCTACGGCGTCTTCGACGAGGACAAGGGCTGCGCCGTACGCGGCACCTTCGTCATCGACAAGGAGGGCGTCGTGCGGTGGACCGTCGTCAACGGCCTGCCGGACGCGCGCGACCTGAACGACTACGTGAAGGCGCTCGACTCCCTGTGACGCCGGTCGGGCGTCATGTGCCCGACACCCGCCGAAATCCCGGCTTCAGGGCCTGGGTGGGGCGGGAACCCGTCACTAGGATCGACTCGTTGATCCGACATCCGAGCACAACGGGGCATCCTGCCCCAGAACACCAATGGAGGACTCGTGGGAGTCAGCCTCAGCAAGGGCGGCAACGTATCGCTTAGCAAGGAGGCGCCGGGCCTGACCGCGGTCATCATCGGTCTGGGGTGGGACATCCGCACCACGACCGGCACCGACTTCGACCTGGACGCCAGTGCGCTGCTGCTGAACAACTCCGGCAAGGTCGGCAACGACCAGCACTTCATCTTCTTCAACAACCTCAAGACCCCGGACGGCTCGGTCGAGCACACCGGCGACAACCTCACCGGTGAGGGCGAGGGCGACGACGAGCAGATCAAGGTCGACCTCGCCACCGTTCCGGCCGACGTGGAGAAGATCGTCTTCCCGGTCTCGATCTACGACGCCGAGACCCGCCAGCAGTCCTTCGGCCAGGTGCGCAACGCGTTCATCCGCGTCGTGAACCAGGCCGGCGGCACCGAGATCGCCCGGTACGACCTGAGCGAGGACGCCTCCACCGAGACCGCCATGGTCTTCGGTGAGCTGTACCGGCACGGCGCGGAGTGGAAGTTCCGCGCCATCGGCCAGGGCTACGCCTCGGGCCTGCGCGGCATCGCGCAGGACTTCGGCGTGAACGTCTGAGCCGCGACCGGCAGGCCCTGAGGGCCCAAGGTCACACCATCCGGCGCCGCACGGTTTACGTGCGGCGCCGGACGCGCAGGACCACCTGAGGAAGACCACAGGGGAGGGAATCATGGGCGTCACGCTCGCCAAGGGAGGCAATGTCTCCCTGTCCAAAGCCGCACCGGATCTCACGCAGGTGATGATCGGGCTCGGCTGGGACGCGCGCTCCACCACCGGAGCCCCCTTCGACCTCGACGCCAGCGCCCTGATGTGCAGTGGCGGGCGCGTGCTCGGGGACGAGTGGTTCGTGTTCTACAACCAGCTCAAGAGCCCGGACGGTTCGGTGGAGCACACCGGTGACAACCTCACCGGTGAGGGCGACGGCGACGACGAGTCGCTCCTGATCGACCTCTCCAAGGTGCCTCCGCAGTGCGACAAGATCGTGTTCCCCGTCTCCATCCACATGGCCGACGAGCGCGGCCAGACCTTCGGCCAGGTCAGCAACGCCTTCATCCGCGTCGTGAACCAGGCGGACGGCCAGGAGCTCGCCCGCTACGACCTGAGCGAGGACGCCTCCACGGAGACCGCGATGATCTTCGGTGAGGTCTATCGCTACCAGGGCGAATGGAAGTTCAGGGCGGTGGGGCAGGGGTACGCGTCGGGGCTGCGGGGGATCGCGCTGGACTTCGGAGTCAACGTCTCATAACGCGATATGAGCAAAATCCGGGGCCCGGTGGGGTATGGAGGGGGCCGGACTAGACTTCGGCTTCAAAAGTTCGTAAAGCCGGGTACGGCGCGGGGGAGCCCCGTACACACACGATTGGGTAGCCAGTGGTTCTGAAAACCTTCGGGTGGTCGTTCGCGGTCACCGCGCTCGGCCTGGTCGCGGCGGTTCTCTACGGAGGGTGGACCGCGTTCGGCGTCGTAGCGATCCTGTCCGTCCTCGAGATCTCGCTGTCCTTCGACAACGCGGTGGTCAACGCCGGGATCCTGAAGAAGATGAATGCCTTCTGGCAGAAGATCTTCCTCACTATCGGCATCCTGATCGCCGTCTTCGGTATGCGACTGGTCTTCCCCGTCGTGATCGTCGCGCTCAGCGCCCAGCTCGGGCCGATCGAGGCCGTCGACCTCGCTCTCACCGACAAGGACCAGTACCAGCAGTACGTCACCGACGCCCACCCGTCGATCGCCGCCTTCGGTGGCATGTTCCTGCTGATGATCTTCCTGGACTTCATCTTCGAGGACCGGGACATCAAGTGGCTCGGCTGGCTGGAGCGCCCGCTGGCCAAGCTGGGCAAGGTCGACATGCTGTCGGTCTGCATCGCCCTGATCGTCCTGCTGATCTCCTCGATCACCTTCGGCGCCAACGCCCACCAGCACGGCGGCACCCACGCCGACAAGGCGGAGACCGTCCTGCTCTCCGGTGTCGCGGGTCTGATCACCTACATGATCGTCGGCGGCCTCTCCGGCTACTTCGAGGACAAGCTCGAAGAGGAGGAGGAGCGCGAGCACGAGGCCGAGGAGAAGGCCGCCCGCGAGGGCAAGCCCAAGTCGGCGGTCAAGCTGGCCGGCAAGGCCGCGTTCTTCATGTTCCTCTACCTCGAGGTCCTGGACGCGTCCTTCTCCTTCGACGGCGTGATCGGCGCCTTCGCCATCACCAACGACATCGTCCTGATGGCCCTCGGCCTCGGCATCGGCGCCATGTACGTCCGGTCGCTCACGGTCTACCTGGTCCGCGAGGGCACCCTCGACGACTACGTCTACCTGGAGCACGGCGCGCACTACGCCATCGGCGCCCTCGCCATGGTCCTCCTCGTCACCATCCAGTACGAGATCAACGAGTTCATCACCGGCTCCATCGGCGTCGTCCTGATCGGCGCCTCGTTCTGGTCCTCCGTCCGCCGCAACCGCGCCATCGCGGCCGCCGAGGGAAAAGCCGGCTCGGACGAGAAGACTGAGGTCTCGTCCGGGGTGTGACACCCCTCCGGGTGAGGAACGCTCTGTGCGGGGCGGCTGCCGAGGCGAGTCCTCGGCGCCGCCCCGTCGGTCGTCAAGGCCGTGGGCAATGCGATGACCTGCGGTCTCCAAGTGAGGTGGGGGGCGGAATGGGCCTGTTCGACGGACTTCGGCGCGGGCGCGATGTGCAGTTCGACTCGGGCCACGCGGCGACGAACGCGATCGAGCTGACCAAGCGGCGCGCACAGATATCACTCACCAAGCAGGACGCGGCCAACGGCCATCTGCGCGTCAACCTGAGCTGGCGGATGCGCACGTCCGACATCGGCGGCCCGCAGCGCGAGAGCCTGCTGCGGCACCCCTTCCGGGCCCTCAAGCCACCGGAGGTCGTCGGCCACAGCCAGAGCATGGTCAACGTCGACCTCGACCTGGGCTGCCTCTACGAGCTCCAGGACGGCACCAAGGGCGTCGTCCAGCCCCTCGGCGGCTACTTCGGCGACGTCAACGCCCCGCCGTACGTCAAGCTCAGCGGCGACGACCGGTTCGGCTCCGGGTCCGGCGAGACGATGTACATCAACCTCGACCACCGCGAGAACATCAAGCGGCTCCTGGTCTTCGTCTACATCTACGACCAGACACCCGCCTTTGACCGCACCCACGCCAGCGTCACCCTCTACCCGAGCAGCGGTCCGCGCATCGAGATCCACCTCGACGAACGCCAGCCGCAGGCGCGCTCCTGCGCCGTCGTCATGATCGAGAAGATCAAGAACGACGAGATCATCGTGCGCCGCGAGGCGAAGTTCGTCTACGGGTTCCAGGCCGAGCTGGACCGCCTGTACGGGTGGGGCCTGCAGTGGGGCCGGGGCTACAAGACGAAGGTCGAGCGCTGAGGGCCCTGGCGGGTGCGGGCTGCCCGGTTCCGGGCCTGCTCAGCGTCCGATGAACTGCGGGCCCTGCGGGGGCAGGCGGAAGTCCGGGTCGGGGGCCGCGGTGAGCGGCGGCGGGTAGCCGTAGCCGCTCTGCGCCCCCGTGACGCCCGCCGCGGCCGGCGCCTGGGGGTAGCCGTAGGCGGGCTGGCTCGCGGGCTGCGGGTAGCCGTACGCCGGCTGGGTCGTCGCGGGCTGCTGGGGCGGATACCCGTACGCGGGCTGCGCGGGGACGGCGGTCGGCTGCTCCGGAGGCAGCGGCCGGGACACCTCGGGGGAGGGCGACTGCGTGGGACCGGCCGTGGTGGGGGGTGCGGGGACCGTCGTGGTCGGCTCCTCCACCGCCTCCGACTCGTCCACCGAGATGCCGTAGTCGGTCGCGAGCCCCTGCAACCCGTTCGAATAGCCCTCGCCCAGGGCCCGGAACTTCCAGCCTTCGCCGCGCCGGTACAGCTCGCCGCAGATCAGCGCGGTCTCCTCGCCCGTCTCCGGCTTGACGTCGAAGTACGCCAGCGCTTCCGCCTCGGTGCCCGCCGCGTCGTACAGCAGAATGCGCAGCGCCTGTACGCGGTCGAAGGAGACGCCGTCCGCCGAGGCGACCAGCAGAATCCGGCTGACTCCCGACTCGACACCGGTGAGCTCTGTCTGGATCGTGTCGGTCAGGCCCTCGGCGGCCCGCTTCTTGCCGAGCCGCCACACCTTCCCCGAGGGGTGCCGGGGCTGGTTGTAGAAGACGAAGTCCTCGTCGGAGCGCACACGACCGTCGGGGCCGAGGAGCAGCGCGGAGGCATCGACGTCCGGAACCCCCTGTCCGGGTGTCCAGCGCAGCACGGCGCGCACCGTGGTGGCTTCCAGCGGGACGTTCGACCCCTTCAGCATCGCGTGCGTCATGCGGTCATCCTGCCTTCTCGGTCCTGCTCACGACAACGCGGGGGCCGGGCGCCACGAGCGGCGCCGACGGCCGACGCGGACTACCGTCGTCATGGCCGGGCCTGGCTGTGCTTGCCCGCGTTACCTGAAATTCATGCCTGACGGGAACCTCTGACATGGACTTCTACGTACTATTACCGGCCACCTTTCGACGATTCGCAGGCCGCACGACAACCACGGGGGAGTTCCATGCGTCATTTCGGGCACATCGCGCCTGAGGTGCGGAAGCGTCTCTTCCACCGCGAGCCGTGTGTGTTCACGCCGGGCTCCCCGGCCCGGCTGCTCGCGGCGGCCCTGGGCGCCACGCTCTACAGTCCGGCCACCCGGCCCCGCCTCGCCGACGACGTCCTCAAGCAGGCCGGACGCGGCGTCGTCTCGATGGTGCTGTGCCTGGAGGACTCGATCGACGACGCGGACGTCGGCCCGGGCGAGGAGAACCTCGTCCGCCAGTTCGAGGCGCTCGCCGGTCTCCCGGACGCGGACCTGCCCCTGCTGTTCATCCGGGTCCGCGCCCCCGAGCAGATCCCCGACCTCGTACGACGGCTCGGCCCGTCCGCCCGGCTGCTCTCCGGATTCGTACTGCCGAAGTTCACCGAGGAGCGCGGCATCCCCTTCCTGGAGGCGATGGCGACCACCGAGGCCGAAAGCGGCCGTCGCCTTTTCGCCATGCCGGTGCTGGAGTCGCCGGAGCTGCTCTACCGCGAGTCCCGCGTCGAGACCCTGGAGGGCATCTCCCGGGCCGTCGACAAGTACCGCGACCGCGTGCTCGCCCTGCGCCTCGGCGTGACGGACTTCTGCTCCTCCTACGGGCTGCGCAGAGGCCCCGACATGACGGCGTACGACGTGCAGATCGTCGCCTCCGTGATCGCCGACGTGGTGAACATGCTGGGCCGCGCCGACGGGACCGGCTTCACCGTGACCGGGCCGGTGTGGGAGTACTTCCGCGTCCAGGAGCGCATGTTCAAGCCGCTGCTGCGGCAGAGCCCCTTCCTTGAGGTGCAGGCCGCGGAACTGCGCGAGAAGCTGATTGAGCACGCCATGGACGGCCTGCTCAGGGAGATCTCCCTGGACCACGCCAACGGCCTGCTGGGCAAGACCTGCATCCACCCCTCCCACGTGCTTCCGGTGCACGCCCTGTCGGTCGTCAGTCACGAGGAGTTCTCGGACGCCCAGGACATCCTGCGCCCCGAGCGCGGCGGCGGGGGTGTGCTTCGATCGGCGTACACGAACAAGATGAACGAGGTGAAGCCGCATCGGGCCTGGGCCGAGCGGACCCTGCTGCGCGCCGAGGTTTTCGGCGTGGCCAACGAGGACATCGGCTTCGTGGAACTGCTCGCCGCCGGCCTGCCCGGCTGAACGCACGGCATCCGAAGAATTCGAACGGTTGGTGGAGAAGGCAGTGAACGAGGGGGTGCACGGCGAGGTGCGCGAAGAACCCGGCGGCGTCTGGTCCGGCAGCTGGGTCGCGGAGCGGCTCGGCGTCGAGCTCGTCGGCGAGGACCGGCTGACCGAGCTGCTGGGGCTGGCGCTGCGGCGCAACCCCAAGCGGGCCCATCTGCTGGTGTCGAACGTGCTGGGCAAGCATGTGCCGCAGTCGCCGTCCGTCGTCTACGGCCAGGGCGTCGAGCTCGGCCGCCGGGTGCGGGAGCTGCTGGGCGACGAGGAGGCGGGCCGGGCGGTCGTGCTCGGCTACGCGGAGACCGCGACCGGCCTCGGCCACTCCGTCGCCGACGGGCTGGGCCTCGCCCCCTACCTGCACTCCACGCGCCGCCCCGTCGCCGGTATCGCGGCGGCCGGCGGCTTCGAGGAGGCCCACTCGCACGCGACCTCGCATCTGCTCCTGCCGCAGGACCCCGCGCTGCTGGCCGGGGACGGGCCGCTGGTCCTGGTCGACGACGAGTTCTCCACGGGGAACACGGTGCTGAACACCGTGCGGGATCTTCATGAGCGGTATCCGCGGCGGAGGTACGTCGTGGTGGCGCTGGTGGACATGCGGTCGGCGGATGACGCGGGGCGGCTGGAGGCGTTCGCGCGCGAGATCGGGGCGCGGGTGGACTTGGTGGCTGCGGCTTCGGGGACTGTGCGGCTGCCCGAGGGGGTGCTGGAGAAGGGGCAGGAGCTGGTGGCGCGGTACGAGTCCGAGAGCGGGGCGGAAGGTCGTGCTGCGGCTGCGGCGCCGTCGTGGCCGGTCGCGCAGTTCCCCGCGCCCCCAAACAACGGCGTCGCCGTCGAAGCCGACCAGGAGGTCACCCCCCTAGGGGCGCGGGGAACTGCGCGACCGGCCCCCACCGGCCGGCACTCGGCCGGCAACCGCATAGACCTGCACTGGCCCGCCAACCTGCCGGACGGCGCCCGGCACGGGTTCACCCCGGCCCATCGGGAAGAGCTGGAGGCCGCCCTGCCCGGCATGGCGGCCAGGATCGCCGACGCGCTGCCCGCAGACGCGCGCCGCGTGCACATCCTCGGCTTCGAGGAGCTGATGTACGCCCCGCTGAGGCTCGCCTGCGAGCTGGAGCGGACCGCCGGCGTCGAGGTCCGTTACTCGACCACCACCCGCTCACCCGTCCTGGCCGTCGACGACCCCGGCTACGCGATACGCACCCGCCTCGCCTTCCCCGCCCACGACGACCCCGCCGACGGGCCGGGCGAGCGGTACGCCTACAACGTCGCGGGCGCGGGCTTCGACGCCGTCGTCGTGGTGGTCGACTCGGCCGGGGACACCCCCGCGCTGCACGCGCCGGACGGTCTGCCGGCCCGGCTCGCCGCGCACACGCCGTGCGTCCTGCTCGCCGTCATACCGTCGTACGTCCCCGAAAGGCCCTCCATGCTGCCCGAGCCCCTGCGCGGCCCCGCGTTCTCCTCGTACGCGCCCGAGGAGGTCGGCTGGCTGCTCCGGGACCTCTCGGACGTGACACTGGAAGCGCCGACCGAGGAGCGCGAGGAGGCCATCCAGAGCGGCGGCGCGCACTACGCGGAGTCGCTGCCCGTGGAGTACCAGCCGAGCGAGCGGTACCAGGAGCTGTTCCACGCCGCGCTGGACGACTCGGCGGCCCGTATCGCCCAGGCGACCGGCGTGGTCACGGAGACGGTCCTCGCCGAACGGGGTCCCCGTCCCGTCCTGGTCTCCCTGGCCCGCGCGGGCACCCCCGTCGGCATCCTCATGCGCCGCTGGGCGCAGCACCGCCACGGCCTCGACCTGCCGCACTACGCCGTCTCGATCGTCCGGGGACGCGGCATCGACGCCAACGCGCTGCGCTGGCTCGCCGCGCACCACGACCCGCGGGACGTCGTCTTCGTCGACGGCTGGACCGGCAAGGGCGCGATCACCCGCGAACTCGCCCAGGCCCTGGAGGAGTTCGAGAAGTCCGACGGCATCACCGGCTTCAGCCCCGAGATCGCGGTCCTGGCCGACCCGGGCTCCTGTGTACGGACCTACGGCACCCGCGAGGACTTTCTCATCCCCTCCGCCTGCCTCAACTCCACCGTGTCCGGCCTGATCTCGCGGACCGTGCTGCGGGCGGACCTGGTCGGTCCGCACGACTTCCACGGCGCGAAGTTCTACCGCGAACTCGCCGGCACCGACGTCTCGGTGGCCTTCCTGGACGCCGTGTCCGACCGCTTCCCCGAGGTCGAGGACGCCGCCTGCGCCCAGGCCAAGGAACTGCTCGCCGCCGACCGCTCGCCCACCTGGGAGGGCTGGGCCGCCGTCGAACGCATCTGTGAGGAGTACGGCATCCACGACGTGAACCTCGTCAAGCCCGGTGTCGGCGAGACCACCCGGGTGCTGCTGCGCCGCGTGCCCTGGAAGATCCTGGCCCGTGCCGGAGCGGGCAGCGACCTCGACCATGTACGCCTGCTGGCCGAGCAACGCGGCGTGCCCGTCGAGGAGGCCGCCGAACTGCCCTACACCTGCGTCGGGTTGATCCACCCCAAGTACACCCGGGGCGCGACCGGCGCCGACGGCAAGGCGGTGTCGGTCTGATGCCCGCACTCGTCGCCAGCGACCTCGATCGCACCCTGATCTACTCCGCCGCCGCCCTGGCGCTGACCATGCCGGACGCCCGGGCGCCGCGGCTGCTGTGCGTGGAGGTGCACGAGAGCAAGCCGCTGTCGTACATGACGGAGACGGCGGCCCGGCTCCTCACCGAGCTGGGCGACGCGGCCGTGTTCGTGCCGACGACGACCCGGACGCGCAAGCAGTACCAGCGCATCAACCTGCCGGGCCCCGAGCCCACGTACGCGATCTGTGCCAACGGCGGCCACCTGCTGGTGGACGGGGTCTCCGACCCCGACTGGCACGCCCAGGTGACCGCACGGCTGGCCGACCAGTGCGCGCCCCTCGCCGAGGTGCAGGAACACCTGCTGAGGGCCGCCGACCCGGTCTGGGTGCGCAAGCACCGCGTCGCCGACGACCTCTTCGCCTACCTCGTCGTCGAGCGGGAACTGCTCGACGAGGACTGGGTGAAGGAACTCGCGGTGTGGGCCGAGAACCGCGGCTGGACCGTCTCCCTCCAGGGCCGCAAGATCTACGCGGTGCCCAAGCCGCTCACCAAGAGCGCGGCGCTGCGTGAGGTCGCCCGGCGGACGGGCGCCGATCTCACCCTCGCCGCGGGGGACTCCCTGCTCGACGCTGACCTGCTCCTCGCGGCGGACCAGGGCTGGCGGCCCGGGCACGGGGAGCTGGCCGACACCGGCTTCACGGCGCCGTCGATCAGGGTGCTTCCCGACCGGGGCGTCCTTGCCGGGGAGCGGATCCTGCGGGAGTTTCTGGAGGCGGTACGGGGCGCCTGAGGACTCGGGTGTCCTGGTCGTGGTGCGGGTGCGGCGCCGTCGTGGCCGTTCGCGCAGTTCCCCGCGCCCCTTGAGGGCGTGTTCCCTTGGGGCGTCGTAGGAGCCGTGCTCCGGCGAAGACCACCACCGCCAGCGCCGCCATGGCGAGGACCACCTTGGAGTAGGTGGAGACGATGTCCGTGACCTGGTGCCAGTTCGCGCCGAGGAAGTAGCCCGCGAGGACGAACACCGTGTTCCAGATCGCGCTGCCGAGCGTGGTCAGGCCCAGGAACACCGGCAGCCGCATGCGCTCGACGCCCGCCGGTACGGAGATCAGGCTGCGGAAGATCGGGATCATCCGGCCGAAGAACACGGCCTTGGTGCCGTGCTTCAGGAACCAGGCCTCCGTCTTCTCGATGTCCGAGACCTTCACCAGCGGCAGCCGGGCCGCGATCGCCACCGTCCGGTCACGGCCGAGCAGCGCACCGACCCCGTACAACGCGAGCGCGCCGATCACCGAGCCGGCCGTCGTCCACAGCAGGACGGCGAGCAGGCTCATCCGTCCGCTGCTCGCGGCGAACCCGGCGAGGGGCAGGATCACCTCGCTGGGCAGCGGCGGGAACAGGTTCTCCAGGGCGATGGCGAGACCGGCACCCGGTGCGCCCAGCGCGTCCATGAGGTCGTTGACCCACTGCGGTCCGGCGTCCGCGGCGGCTGCGATGGCTGTCATGCCGACCACGCTAGAAAACCGGACCTGAAGGTTTCCTGAGGAAGCTCACGGTCCGGGGCGTCGCCGGGGTCAGCCGCAGCAGCCCCCACCGCAGCAACCGCCACCGCCACCGCCCGCGCGGGGGGCCGGCGCCGGGGCGGAGGCCGAGCCGGCCACCGCGACCGTGGAGAGGAGCTTCACCGTGTCGTCGTGGCCCGAGGGGCACGCGGCGGGATCGGAGGACTCCGCCATGGGGCGGCTCAGTTCGAAGGTGTCGCCGCAGGTCCGGCAGCGGTACTCGTAGCGAGGCATGGGACCAGATTAATCGATCATTTCTGCCGTACCGGTGTGGAGGAGTTGTAAAGGCCGCTGGTAACTTTCCCGCGAGCACCACAGTAAGCGGGGAGGGTGACGCAGCCGTGACCAGGGCTGGGTGGGAACCGGAAGAGACCATGCAATTGAAGGCTCCCGCTTCCTTAAATGTGGAGAATGCGCAATATGCGCGCCGGTCGGGAAATTCGGAATCGGGTGGGAGCGGATCCGGCGGGAGCGGATCCGGCGGGCCGCGCCGTCGGCGCCGGGCCCCCCGGCGCACCCCCCTGTCCCGTCTCCGTGCTGCCGTGGGCCCCCTGCTGGCCCCGCTGGCCCGCGTCCGGCCCCGCTTCCCGCACGCCGACCGCACCGGCTGGCGTCGCTGGGCACCCTCCTGGCGGCAGTGGCTCGGTGCCGCGCTGACCCTCACCGGCCTGGCCGTCGGCTTCCTGGGAGTCGCCTATGCCGCCACCGACATCCCGGAGAACCTCAACTCGTACGCCACCCAGCAGGACAACGTCTACTACTGGTCCGACGGGACACCCATGGCACGCACCGGCTGGGTGCGGCGGCAGGCGATGCCGCTGAAGGACATACCCGAGGACGTCCGCGACGCGGTGCTCGCGGCGGAGAACGCGAGCTTCTACAGCGACCCCGGCATCTCCCTCAGCGGCCTCACCCGCGCCCTGTGGCGCACCGTCGGCCAGGGAGACACCCAGGGCGGCTCCACCATCACCCAGCAGTACGTCAAGAACGTCTATCTCAACCAGGACCGCTCCGTCGGCCGCAAGTTCACCGAGGCCATGCTCGCCCTCAAGCTCGACAACGGGATGAGCAAGGACGACATCCTCGAGGGCTACCTCAACACCAGCTGGTTCGGCCGGGGCACCTACGGCATCCAGCGCGCCGCCCAGGCCTACTACGGCAAGGACGTCGGCGAACTCGACGCAGGCGAGGCCGCCTTCCTCGCCTCCCTCCTCAAGGGGGCGGGGCTCTACGACCCGGCCCTGAGCGAGGCCAACCACGCCCGGGCGGTGGAGCGCTGGTCCTGGACCCTCGACCGCATGGTCGAGGTCGGCACGCTGTCGAGGTCCGAGCGGGCCGAGTACAAGGAGTTCCCCGAGCCGCTGAAGCGGGCGCCCGGGTTCGACACCGGCAAGCAGAGCGACTACCTCGTGGAACTGGCCGCCCAGTACGCGAAGAAGGCCGCGCACCTCTCGGCCAAGGAGTTCGACCTCGGCGGCTACCAGATCTACACGACCTTCGACCGCAAGCAGGAGACCGCGCTCACCGGCGCCGTGGACAGAGCCCGCAAGCAGGCACGGAAGGACGACGCGGCCAAGGCCAAGGCCCTGCACTTCGGCGCCGCTTCGGTGGCCACCGACGGGCGGATCCTCGCCGTCCACGGCGGCCCCGACCACCGCACACAGGGCTACAACGAGTCGAACGCGACCACCGTGCCCGCCGGTTCGGCCTTCCTGCCGTTCGTCTACGCCGCCGCCCTGGAGAACGGGGTGCGCAAGACCCGTGACGGCGCCGTGGCCGAGGTCACCCCGCAGACGCTGTACGACGGGGACGACGGCATCGCCGTCACGACACCCGAGGGCCCCTACTGGGATCGCGGCGGCAAGAAGGTCACCTCCCGCAACGACGGCGGGAAGTCCTACGGGCGGATCAGTCTGAGCCGGGCGCTCGCCCTGTCGGTGAACACGCCGTTCATGCAGCTCGGCATGGACACCGGCCTGGACGAGGTGCGGGCGACCGCCCAGCGGGCAGGCCTGCTCTCCTCCAGCTTCGGCCCGCAGGTGCCCGCGATGTCCCTGGGCAGCGCCACGCCCAGCGCGATCCGCATGGCGAGCGGCTACGCCACGTTCGCCGCCGCCGGCACGCACGTCGAGCCGTACTCGGTGGCCCGGATCACCCGCAACGGCTCCGAGGCCACGCTGGCGAAGCCCGCCTCCCGCCGTGCGGTCGGGGCGGGGGTGGCCGAGGCGGTCCAGTCCGCCCTCACGGACGCCTTCCGCACCGCCCGACCCGGGGCGGGCGCCACCGCCACGGTGGCCGGGAAGGCCGGCACCTCGCAGGACGACACCGCGGCCTGGTACGTCGGTACGGCCGACTCCGTGTCGACGGCCGTCGTGGCCTATCGCATCGACCTCACCAAGAGCCTCGAACCACTGCCGCTGGACGGGATCGCGGGCTCTCCCGGTGACAGCGTCCCGTACCGCATCTGGTCCGGTGCCCGGGGCATCGGCTGACCCCCGCGCCCGGCACCACCGCAACACCCCCCACCCCCCTCGCAGAATGAGCCGCGCATGAAGCAGCCGTCCGGCCGCCGCCGTCGACCTCGCGCACCCCGCCGCGCCACACCCCCCGGGATACTGACCCTGGCGGCCCTGCTCGTCGTCGCGTCCCTGGTCGCGGGCTATCTGGCCCTGAACCGCTCGGACACCACCACCCCGACCGCCGCCTCCGGGACCCGCACGGGGCCCTCCGCCCAACCGGACCGGGAACCCCCGTGGGACGGCAGGACGAAGGTCCTGGGGGACGGCTCCACCTCCTACACCGGCCCGCAGAAGGGGCAGTTGAAGCCGGTGCCGCTCAAACCGGGCGAGAAGCCGCCCCAGTTCGTGGTCTTCTCCTGGGACGGCGCGCTCCAGGGCGACGACGGGCTCTTCTCGCACTACCGGGAGCTGGCCGCGGAGTACGACGCCCACATGACCTTCTTCCTCACCGGCATCTACCTGGTGCCCAAGAGCAAGAAGAGCCTCTACTCCCCGCCCCAGCACGCGAAGGGCTCGGCGGCGATCAGCTTCGCCACCGACGAGCACATCCGCACCACGCTGGAGCAGCTCGGCAAGGCGTGGCAGGGCGGGAACGAGATCGGCACCCACTTCAACGGCCACTTCTGCGGCGACAAGGGCGGCGGCGACTGGAGCGTCGCGGAGTGGAAGAGCGAGATCGACCAGTTCTACGGCTTCGTCGAGAAGTGGAAGACCAACACCGGCTTCCAGGACGTGGACCCGCTGCCGTTCGACATCAGGAAGGAGGTCACCGGCGGCCGCGCCCCCTGCCTGGAGGGCCAGAAGAACCTGCTGAAGGCCGCCGAGAACTACAAGTGGCGCTACGACGCCAGCTCCGCGGGCGACTTCCAGATATGGCCCGTCAAGAAGAACGGCATCTGGGACTTCCCGCTGCAGATGCTCCCGTACGAGGGCGGCAAGTACCAGGGCCTCTCGATGGACTTCAACTTCCTCTACAACCAGTCCGAGGGCCAGACCGAGGGCGACCCGGCGAAGTACCCCGAGTGGGAACAGGAGACCGTCGCCTCCTACATGTCCGGCTTCAACCGCGTGTACTACGGCAGCCGCGCCCCGCTGTTCATCGGCAACCACTTCGAGGACTGGAACGGCGGCATCTACATGCGGGCCGTCGACCGGGTCATCAGGGACGTGTGCACGAAGAAGGACGTCAAGTGCGTGTCCTTCAGGGAGCTGGCCGACTGGCTCGACGCGCAGAAGCCCGGGACGCTCCAGCGGCTGCGCGGCCTGGACCCGGCGCAGTCGCCCGACTGGTCGACCGTCGTGAAGTGAGTCGTGAAGTAACAGGGGCAACCCTCTTCACAACAGCCACACACTTCATGCAAAGATCTCCTACCTCGGCAACCCTTGGCCGGGGCAAGAGGGGAAAACACACCAGTGAAATCAAGGAAGTTGAACGGGACGCGGCGCCGCGCCACGATACTCGGGGCGGCCGCGACCTCGGTCGTCGCCGGAGTCGCCCTGCTGCCCAACTGGAGCGCCGGCGCGGCGGTCCTCGACGACCCGACGGTGGACGCGCGGACCAAGGCCACCTTCCAGCGGCTGGCGGACGCGGTCTTCACCGACCGCACCAACGCCCTCGTCGACGGCGGACAGACCGGCCCGGACAAGCCGCTGACCGACGGCTTCTCCGGCGACGTCACCCTGTCCTCCGGCACGGCCCGCTCCGAGGACGCCACACGGTCCGCGCTGGGACAGCGCAAGGAGCGGCTGGCGCGGGCCGGTGAGACGTACCGCAAGGCCGGCACCACCGTCACCCTGGACGCCACGCGGGTGACGGGCCGTACGGCCAAGGCGACGGTCACCGAGACCACGACCCTGACCTATGCGGGGGCCCGTGGCGACGCGCCGACGACCACCGGCTTCCAGTCCCGGCACGAGCTGACCTTCAAGGCCGACCGGCAGGGCGACTGGCGGCTGACCGGCATCCGCGACACCGGCCAGGGCGGCCTCGCGGTGAACACGCTCTCCAAGCCGGCCCCCGTCAAGGCGACCGCAGCCGCCGACACCATGCCGAACGCCCCGCGAGCGGCGACCACCCGCAACCCGGCCGCGGTCCCGAAGACCGGCACGACGTACGACTACAAGGCCATGGCGGCCTACGCCGAGAAGCACTGGAAGGTCTACAACAAGGACTACCCGGACTTCAGCGGCCGCGGCGCCGGCGGCGACTGCACCAACTTCGTCAGCCAGTCCCTGAAGGCGGGCGGCTGGAAGCACGCCCCCGGCTATGTGTACGACTACACCAAGTGGTTCGGCAACGCCGAGATCCAGTCGCACTCGTTCGTCGGCGTCAACGAGTGGTCCTGGTTCGCCCAGAACTCCAAGCGGACCAAGCCGCTCGCCAACGTCTACCAGCTCGAGGTCGGTGACGTCCTCCAGATGGACTTCGACCGGGACGGGTCCAAGGACCACACGATGATCGTCACGTCCAAGAGCGGCGGTGTGCCCTACCTGACCTACCACTCCACCAACACCCTCCGCAGGTCGGTGGCGAGCCTCGTCGCGTCGGACCCGAACGCGTACTACTACGCCTACCGCACCTGAGACCGGGCGGGGGCCGGGCTCAGTGTCCGGCCCCTCGCTCCTCGCGGATCCCGTCGACCACCCGGGCCACCGTCCGCCGGATCCCCTCCGTCTCCATGAGGAAGTGCCAGTAGTCGGGGTGCCGGCCCTCCAGGCCTGTGATCGCACGATCCAGACGGGACACGGCGTCGTCCAGGGGGCGGGCGTGCTGCGGGTCAGGGGTGTTGCGGCCGGCCATGGCGAGGCGCTGGGCGTCGCGGATGGCGAAGCGGGTGCGCTCGATCTCCTGCTGGGGGTCCTTCTGCACCGCGTTCAGACGGTGCAGGCGGTCTCCTGCGGCCGAGACCGCCTCGTCGGTGCTGTTCAGCAGGGCCCGTACGGTCGACAGCAGGGCCGTCGCGTCGGCCCAGCGCTGCTCGGCACGGGCGGACCGGGCCTCGGCCAGCTTGGTCTCGGCCTGACGGACGTGCTCGGCGGCGTCGTCGGGGACGCGCTGGAGGTCCTGCCAGCAGGCCGCGGTGAAGCGGCGGCGCAGTTCGCTCAGGATCGGGTCCACCTGCTCGGAGCGGGTGGTGAGCGCCTGGGCACGGGTGCGCAGGGAGACGAGCCGGTGGTCGATCTCGGCGGCGCGGTCCGGCAGCCGCTCGGCCTCCACGCGGATCGCCTCGGCCTCGCGGGTGACCCGCTCGGCCCGCTCCAGGGTCTCCGGCACGCCGTGCCGGCCGGCGCCCTGGTTCAGCTTGGTCAGCTCCGGGGAGAGAGCGGCGAGCCGGGCGGCGAGGTCGTCCGCCTTCAGGTTCGACGCTCGCACGGAGTCGAGGGCGTTGGAGGCGCCGAGCAGGGCCTGGCGGGCCCGCTCGACGGCGGGTGCCAGGCGGGCGAGCTGGGTCTCGGCCTTGCCGAGCAGGGGGCCGAGGCCGTCGGCGAACCGGTCCAGCTCCTGCTTGACCCGGCCCAGCTCCTCCTTGGCGGCGGTCAGCTCGCCCCGGGCACGGGAGGCGACCGAGGCCTCCAGGTCGTCGCGGTCGAGGTCGTGGGCGTCGACGGCGTTGATGTACCGGTGGCTGACCTCGTCGATACGGCTGCCCAGGGCACCGAAATCAGCGACGGCGCGCCGGGCGGCGGGGGAGTCGTCGACCGCGTTGATCGTCTCTATCGAGATGCGCAGGTCGCGCTGGGCCGTGTCCAGCTCGTAGAAGGCGGCGGCCGCTGCGTCCTTCGCGGCCTGGGCCTCGGCCCGCTGGTTCTCGGCACGGCCGCCGAACCAGCGCCGGGTGCCCCCGCCCGCGAAGGCGGCGGGCAGTGCCAGCGCGGCCACCAGCGGCAGCGCCATCAGGGTGAGCGCGTCCCGCAGCGGACGGCCCGGGGTGCGGGGACGGGGGCGGCGGGGAACGGGGTGGCGCGGGCTCTGTGCGCGCGGCACCGACGGCGAGTACGGCTGCCCTGGTGTCGCCGTCACATCCCTCTCCCGTGCTGTTGTCCGCCCTGCCCGGTGTCATTCTCCCACCGGTTAAGGACGAACACACGGGCCGGTTAGTTCGCTGTCCGGACCGTCACTTTGCCGTCGCCGGTGCGGGCGGACACCACGTGAGCGCTGCTCTCGTCGCGGGGCACGGACACGTCCACGCCGCCGTCGCCGGTCTCGGTGGTCACGCGGTAGGTCGCCTCGGGCAGCGCGATGGTCACGGAACCGTCGCCGCTGCGGGACTCCACGCGGTCCGGAACGACGCCCAGCTCCAGACGGGCCGAGCCGTCGCCGGTGTGGGTGCGTACGTCGCGGGAGGAGACGTCCGCCCGGATGGATCCGTCGCCGGTGCGCAGCTCCAGGGGCGCGGTGGTGTCGGTGACGCGGACGGATCCGTCGCCCGTACGAATGCTCAGGGGGTCCCGGAACCCCCGGGCGCGCACGCTGCCGTCGCCCTCCCGGACCTTCACGGTGACGCCCCGGGGCACCTCGATACGGTGCTTCGCCGCGCAGTCGGCCACGACGCCGGAGCACTTCAGCCGCAGCACCAGCCGGTCGTCCCGCATCGACCAGGTGACCTCGGGCTCGTTGCCGACGACGACCGAGCCCTGGAACCACCGGGTGACCTCGATCCTGCCCGCCGGGTTCTCGTCGGCGGCGACGATCTCCAGGGCCGAGTCGTCGGAGTCGACGGTCAGGGTGCGCCCCTGGAGGCCGAAGGACCGCTGCTCGGGCTCGGTGTCGTCCCCGGCGGACGCCCCGCAGGCACTGAGCCCGCCGACGAGAACGGCCACGGCACCGGCGAGGGCGATCGCGCGGGCGGCAGCGGTGCGGGTGGTGCGCGTGGTGCGGCTGGTGCCGGTGGTACGGATGGTGCCGGTGCCGGTGCCGGTGCCGGTGCCGCTGCCGGTGCCGGTGGTACGGATGGTGCTGGCCATGACGATCTCCCCCTGGGCGGACGACGGGCGCTCCCCGAGCGCTCTACGACCGTATGGATCCGGGGCCCGCAGAGGGATCCGGGCCACTCCCGGATCCGGAGGGGGGATAACCCCCGGCCCGCCCCACGGCAACAGGATTGCCGGTCCGCGCCCCGGGCAATGTAGGCTGTCGACTCGTCCTGGGCGCGTGGCCCGGGAGCCGGGTGCGTAGCTCAGGGGTAGAGCGCCTGCCTTACAAGCAGGATGTCGGCGGTTCGAAACCGTCCGCGCCCACGTAACTAAGTAGCAGGCCAGAGGCCCTCCGACCGCGAGTCGGGGGGCCTTTCGCCGGTCGCTGCCGTCGAGGCGTGCAGCCGGGTCAGTCGTGCTGCCTCGTCGTCGCGGAAGGTCGCTACCTCGTGGCAGCGCCGGCTCATCACGAACTCGCCGAGCGGCAGGCAGAGGTCCATGCGCTGGATGCAGACGCCGACCATGAACGGGCCGTCCGTAGCGCGGTACAACCGGACGCCGTAGTACCCCTCCTGGCAGTCGTCCGGGTTGTTGAACCGGCAGTCGGCGCAGGTTTTGGGCAGGCGCACGGGCCGGATGCTCTTCGCGTACAGCGTGTGCCCGTCCGGCAGGCCGTACCGCACCCGCTGGTCGGACGCCCCGGCCGTGATGATGCGGCGGACCGGTACGGCGCCCAGGTGGTTGACGACCTCCCGCATGGCGGCCAGAGAGGCGCCCCCGTCCTCCAGCGACACGAGCATCCTGACCACTACGGAGCGGCTGTGCCGTTCGATGATGCGGAGCACGCGGTCGACGTGGTCACGGCCGGGGATCACGATGTTGGCGGAGACCTTGACGCCGTGCGCGGTCGCGCTCTCGATCGTCGCGTAGAGAGCAGCCAGCTTGCGCTCAGCGAGCTTCGGTGAGGCGAGACGCGGAGCCTGCACGGCGGCCAGCTCGGCCGGGGTGGTGCCGAACACGGACAGATTGATGCGGTCGAGGCCGGCTGCCGCCGCGGCGGGCAGGACCGCGGCGCCGTTCTCGCCGTTCGAGGTGAGCCCGACCGTGAGTCCGAGGCGCCGGGCGATGGCGATCAGGCCGGGCAGGTCGGGGTGCAGCGTCGGCTCGCCACCGGTGAAGTGCACTTCATTCGTCGGCAGGCTGCCGCGCACGGCGGCAAGGGCCAGGGCGAAGTCGGAGTCGGCGGCGATCCGGCCGGGCAGGAAGTCGGCGCCGTTGGTGCGGAGATAGATGGAGACGCGTCCGGTGCGGCCCGGTGCGGCGACGGGTGTTCCCTCGTTGTGGCAGAACGAACAGGCGAGACCGCACGCGTCGATGATCTTCACGCGCAGGGTACGGTCCGGTTTCACTTCCACCGGCACGTCGCTCAGGTCGTGCATGGTGCCCCCTCTCCGGTGCCGGCCAGGGCGCGGTGCTCCGGCCGGAGCAGCAGGCGCCGCCTACTCGAAGCGCAGATCGGCGATGGAATCCAGGTCGATGCCGTACAGGCCGTAGACCTTCGTGGTGTTGATCGATGTGAGCTGGTCGCGGTCGATGCCCAGCGCGGCAGCGGCAGTCCACACCTGCGCTTCGTCGTCTGCCTCGATCTCCAGGTACGGCCGGATGCGCGGCCATTCGTCGAGCTCGAGGCGGACAGCGCCGAGGGTGTACGAGGTGCGCCGGTTCTCCTGGTAGCTGCGCGGCGTCAGGCCGGTGAGCCGCAGCAGCGCGGCGGCTTCCTCGAAGCTGTCGACGGTTACCTCGGTCTCGTGGGTCCCGTCGACGGCGTCCGTGGTGATCTGCTTCACGCACAGGGTGACGTCGGTTCCGGTGTCGCGCAGCCGCACCCAACGGCCGGGGACGGCCGGGACGGTGTCGTACACGTACCGCCGCATGAGGCGGGTTCCAGTGGTGCAGGTGCCGCCCGCGTCTGTGATGAGCCGTTCGATCTTCGCGGGGTCGACGTCGAGGGCCTTCACTTCGAACTCAATGCCTGCCATGGGTCTCCGATCGCCGGTCGCTGCTGTTGTCTCAACGACCGTGCAGCGCAGGAGCCTCGCCGCTCAGTCCTGCGCGGGTGCTTCGGCCATGAACAGGACGGTAGGGAGGCGGTGTTGACACTCTTTGTACGAGGCCTGGAGCCCGGTGATGCTGAAGGCGACACGACTCGACCCGGCACGAGGGAGACGCCCATGGCGCGACGGCTGCGACTCAACGGCACAGACAGCAAGAACGGCGGGTGCCCAGCAGTGCACGAGGACCTCGACAGCGGAGAGATCATCGTCCAGGGCCGGCCCCTCACCGACCCTGCGGACCTGCGGCAGTTGCAGCACTTCGGACCGGACGACGCCGCGGTGGCCGTCCCCCGCGAGTTGCTCGTCAACCACGGCCCGAAGGAGATGGACCGCGTGCCCGAGCTGATCGGTCTCGAGGAGTTCGGCCGGCTGTTCCATCACTTCGAGCACTCGGCGTGGCACCTGGAGACCCGGAGCGGCTACGCCTCCGACCGAGAAGACGAGGGGTATGCCGAGTTCCTTGCCACCGGCCGGTCCTCGATGGACCTCGACAGCGACTGGTGCCAGAACATCCACCGGCAGACACAAGCCGGCAAGTACGTCGGTCGCGTGCGTGTCGTGGACGACCCGCCGACCGAAGGCCAGCGGTTCCTTCTCTCTTACGCCCGCTGCAACGCGGCCACCGGAGAAGACGCGCGCAACATCTGGAGGGAGGACGCGGAGCGGGTGCAGCTGCCCGCCGAGGACTTCTGGCTCTTCGACAGCCGTCTCGTGGCGATCCTCCGCTTCGACGACGACGATGTCTTCCACGACGTCGAGATCATCACTGAGCCCGCCGAGGTGCTGCGGTACTGCCAGGTGCGCGAGGCCGCGGTCCACGCGTCCGTGCCGTACGACCAGTTCGCGGCTCAGCTCGGCACGAAGTAGCAGCCCCCGCCGGTGAGCACGGACTACCAGCAGGCCCGGGAGGCCCTCGGCCGTCGGCTGAGGGAACTACGCCTGTCCGCTCCTGGGGGCCGTCTCACCGGCACCGTGCTTGCCGAGCGGCTCGGCTGGCCGCACTCCAAGGTCTACAAGCTGGAGGGCGGCCGGCAGACCGCCACGAGCGAGGATCTCCGTGCCTGGAGCCACGCCGTCGGGCAGCCCGACGTGGTGGGTGAACTGGACGCCCGCCTCAAGGGCTTCGAGTCTCACATCCGGTCGTGGCGCCGCCAGCTCGCCGCCGGGCACCGGCCCGTACAGGACACCTGGAACGTCGCTGTCGACCGATCCCGTGTCATCCGCGCGTGGGAAGAGGCCGTCGTCCCGGGCATGCTTCAGACCGCCGACTACGCCCGGCACATCTTCCTGCGGTACGCCGACCTGCAAGGCACGGTGCGGGACACGGAGGAGGCCGTTCGCTCCCGGATGGAGCGGCAGAGGTGGCTGTACCACGGCGGGCGGCGGTTCCACGCGCTCGTGTGGGAGGCCGCGCTGCACGCGCTCGTCTGCCCGCCGTCTGTCCTCGCTGCGCAGCTGGACCGTCTGGCGGGCCAGGTCGGAATGGACACGATCGAACTCGGGATCATCCCCCTCGGCGCATCCTTGCGGATCCCCACCGCGAACGGGTTCTGGATCCTCGACGACAGCCTCGTCATCGCCGAGGACTGGCACGCCGAGCTGTGGCTCGACGACGATGAGTCGGTGGCCTCCTACCGACGCGTGTGGGACACCTTGAGCGAGTCCGCCGTCTACGGCGCAGGCGCACAGAACGTGATCGGCCGGGTCCGCCAAGGGCTGCACACGTGCTGAGTCCAGGCACGAGGAAGGCCCCCTCCCGCGCGAAGGCGACAGCGAGAGGGCCAAGAAGCTCAGGGATACTGGCGGCGGCTCGGGCCCAGCCCCCACCACGAGCGGGCCAGGCGGACCAGGACCCAAATCTGCGCTTCCCTCCCAGCCGAGCCACAGCTGTGGTTGGCCTGTGCTTCAGTTCCTTCTCGTGGTCAGGCCTTGCAGAAGCGCCGCGTCAGGGCGCAGCCAGTGGCTGACATCGACCGAGCAGACGAAGGCCGTCTCAACGTCCCCCGAATGCACAGGTGGGCGGCCTGGGCGAGGCCCTTTTCGACTCATCGATAGCCTTCGTCTTCATGACCCGCGCTTGGACCTTGCCGATGCTGCTGGTGCTCTGCGGCTCAGCCCTCGCGACTGGGCTCACCCTCAGGGGGACCCCCGGCGCAGCGGCAGCCATCCTGCTGGTCTTTGTGCTGCTCGCATGCGTGAACTCACCTCTGATCTTCCCGAGGTCGGTCGGCACGCTGGAAGCACAACGCCGCAGCGCCGTGGACGGCCGACCGGTCGTCTTCTGGCGGCCAGGCTGCAAATACTGCATCCGACTGCGCATCCGGCTGGGCCGTAGCGCCCAACACGTGCACTGGGTCAACATCTGGCGCGACCCGGCCGGAGCCGCAGCGGTGAGGGCGGCCAACGACGGCAACGAGACCGTGCCGACCGTCATCGTGACGGGCCGGCCGCACACCAACCCCGATCCTGCATGGGTGCGCGAGCAACTCTTCCGTTCCACGTGATCAGGACGCGGTCGAGGTCAAACGGCAAGCTTAGGCCGCGTTGGAGATCTCGATCGAGGACCGGATGAGCCGTGGTGAAGGATGAGCAGCGTGGTTACCAAGGAGCGCGCCGTGCAGCTGGTCAAAGCCCTGCTGTCGAGACAGCGGCAGGAGTCACCATGGATGGCACGACTACCCGAGCTAGCAGTCTGCGACGTAAAGGAGCACGCTCTCGGGTGGCTGGTCGTCTGGCAATCGGTGGAGTACATCCGCAGCCGCGACATTGGGAAGATGTTGGTGGGCCACGGGCCCTACCTTGTGGACCGGCAGGACGGGAGTATCCACCACATCCCTGCCACCACATACGTAGCCGGTGTCTGGGAAGATCTCTACCTCCAGCAGATCAGGGGGGGCCGGCCGCCCG
Organism: Streptomyces sp. NPDC050546; assembly: GCF_044457425.1. Taxonomy (NCBI): domain Bacteria; kingdom Bacillati; phylum Actinomycetota; class Actinomycetes; order Kitasatosporales; family Streptomycetaceae; genus Streptomyces; species Streptomyces sp. NPDC050546. Next base: position 277,477 of record NZ_JBITGX010000005.1, on the reverse strand, counting down.
ACCCGCTGATCGCGGCCGTTGAGGCGCTCGTGCACTCCGAGGGGACCATGGCCGCGATGCGCCACCTGCGGAAGCAGGCCCCGCTGTTGGGGCTGCAGCAGGCGAAGGCTTATGTCACGGCTGTCCGAGACGGAGACGAGCCGCCGGAGGAACTGGTCGACCTCACCCGGCCGCCGGAGACGTGCCCTCCGCTGCGCATCAGCACCCTGGCCGGCCCGGTCCAGTAGCGGTCCGCGCACACATGGGCATCGAAAAACGCCCCGGGCCGATATCGGCCCGGGGCGTTTCTCTACGATGGTCACCGTGAACAGCCCCGTCCAGCGTGCCCCGCGGTCAGTCGTCCGGCGGTGGCGTGTGCTGTGTGTGCTGGGGCTGTTGGTGGGGTTGCTGGGGATGCACGGGCTGGCGCCCGGGGGTGCTGTCCCGGAGGGGGCGCACGGGCAGGAGGCGCACTCACACCAGAGTCACGCGGCGCAGGCCCACTCCCAGGGCATGTCGTACGGGCACTGCGGTGGCGGGTCCGTTCAGCATGCCGACGCGACTTGTGCGTCGGGTGCCTTGAGCGGTGGGCCGGTGTTGCCCCAGCTGGTTCCCGATCCGGTCCCCGCGGGCGTGCGGGAGGGCGTCGTACGGGTGTCGGCGGTCGCGGAGGCGGATGGTGCGCGTGCCCCGCCTTCCCTCGCCGAACTCCAGCTTCTGCGGATCTAGACACCGCGCCCGCATCGCGCCGGGGGCCGACGCCCTTGCCGGTGTGGTGCGTCGACGTGTCCGGAATCCCCTTTCCCTCCTTGCAGAAGCAGGAGTTCACGCATGAGCAGCACGAACAGCACGAACAGCATGAGCAGCACGAACAGCACGAGCAGGACGTACAGCATCCGTACCCTGGCGCGCCGGGGCGCGCTCGTGGTGGCGGCCGGCGCCGCGGCGTTCGTCCTCGCCGCGTGCGGCGGTGACAGCGGCGGCGATGACGGCGGCGGCGCCGCGCACAACGCCCAGGACGTGTCCTTCGCGCAGGGCATGATCCCGCACCACCGGCAGGCGCTGGAGATGGCGCGGCTGGCCGAGGACCGGGCCACCTCCGGTGCGGTCAAGGACCTCGCGGCGCAGATCGAGAAGGCGCAGGACCCGGAGATCAAGACCATGACCGGCTGGCTGAAGGCCTGGGGCGAGGACGCCCCCGGGTCCGGCAAGGGCATGGACCACTCGGCCTCCGGCCACTCCGGCATGCCCGGGATGATGGGCGGTGAGGACATGGCCGGCCTGGAGAAGCTAACGGGCAAGGCCTTCGACACGCAGTTCCTGACCCTGATGGTCGAGCATCACGAGGGTGCCGTGGAGATGGCCACCGTAGAGAAGAGCAAGGGCCGTTACGGACCCGCCACCGCCATGGCCGGTGACATCGTCACCGCGCAGAACGCCGAGATCGGCCAGATGAACAAGCTCCTGGGCAAGAACCGAGGCTGACGCCCCCGCGGCTACGAGGCTCCGTCGGTCTCCTCCGGCGGAGCCTCGTGCGCGTGCTTCAGCTGGGAACGGGCCGTCACCCGCTCGGAGCCGGTGAGTTCGGACCAGTAGCGGTGGGTGCTGACGAACACCGCCAGCTCGTGCTCCCGCCGCCGGAGCTTCTCCACCTCGGCCTGTTCGTCGGCGCTCCAGCCGGGGGAGGCGGGGCGTTCGACCTTGCGCCAGCCGTTGTCGTCGCTGAAGCCGTCCACCGGCTCCACCGACCAGGGCAGCCGCTTCAGCAGGACCGACAGCTCGGCCCGGACCTGATGGAGTTCCTCCTGACCGGCGAGGAGGTCACTCGGAAAGTCATAGGTCGTAGCCACGCCCCAATGATACGCCTGTTCGAATTAGAGGGGCGAGTCCCTTCCCGTGGTTCACGCGAACATGTGTTCCCTCTCCAGCTCGCCCACCACCCGGGCCGTCACCGGAGCCGGAACGCCGTGCCGCTCGGCCGCGCGCAGCAACGCACCGCCGATGGCGTCCAGTTCGAGGGGGCGGCCCGCCTCGGCGTCGCGTTGCATCGACGACCTCGTCCGCGGCGGGAAGGCGTCGTAGCGGGCGAGGGCCTGGGCCGGGTCGGCCGGGCCGCCGCACGCGCGGCTGATCGCGGCCGTCTCCTCCACCAGGGCCGTCAGTTCGTCGCGGTGGCGGGTGCGGACCTCGCCGAGGGGGAGGGAGTAGTGCGTGGTGAGCAGCGCGAAGGGGGCCAGGAACGACATCTTCGCCCACAGGGCCGCCGCCTCGTCGTGCTGGACGCGGGTGGCCGGGCCGGCGGCGGTGAGCGCCTCGGCGAGGGTGTCGAGGCGGGCGCGTGGCACCGCCGTACCGGTCAGGTCGATCTCCGCGAAGGGACTGCCGTGTTCGATGACGCCGGGGGCCAGACGGGTCGACTCGACGCGGATGACGGCGGGGGCGACGAGGTCGGGGCGGTAGCGGGCGCGCAGGGTCGCCGGGTGTTCGACGCCGTTCAGGAACGGCACGACGAGGCCGTCGGCCAGGGCAGGGGCGGGGACGCGTGTCAGGGCGGCGTCGAGCGAGGTGTGCTTGACGGTCACCAGGCAGGCGTCGACCGGTTCGCGCAGCTGCGTGCCGGCCTCGACCGGGGCCGTGAAGTCGCCGAAGTGCGTGCTGCGGACGTGGATGCCGTCCCTGCGCAGGGTCCGGGCCGTCTCCTCGCCGGACAGGCAGATCACCCGGTGGCCGGCGCGGGAGAGCAGCGCGGCGAGCAGGCCGCCCACGCCGCCGGGGCCCAGGACGGCCACGGTGAGTTCGTTCCCCATGTCGGGTTCCTCTCGTCGGTCGGCCCCACGGTGGTGGCCGCCTCGCGGAGATCATGGCAGTGGTCGCTGTCGTCCGGGGGCCGAAAGGGTGAGACTGGGGGCATGTGCCGGAGCATCAAGACACTTCGTCCCCCCGCGATGGCCGAGGAGGCCACGGCGGACGACATTCGGGCTGCCGCGTTGCAGTACGTGCGGAAGGTTTCGGGATTCCGTGCCCCCGCCGCTCACAACCAGGAGGTGTTCGACCGCGCCGTGGAGGCCGTCGCCCAGGCCACGGAGGAGTTGCTCGACGGACTGGAGATCCGGGGCGCCGCCACTCGCCGCGCGAGCTGAGGTCCCAGCCGTCGCGAAAGCGGCTCTTACGACGCCTCCGACGCCCGCGGCTCCCTGCGCATCACGTACGCCGCCCCCGCCCCCGCCCCGAACAGCGCCCCCACCGACACCGCCGTCGCCAGCCAGCTGGCGCCCAGCCAGTGGGCGCCGAACCAGCCGAGGGCGACGCTGTACGCGGCCCAGGTCAGGCCGGCCAGGGCGGACCAGGGGAGGAAGTCGCGGGCGCGGCGGTGGGCGGCGCCCGCGCCGAGGGAGACGACCGAGCGGCCCGCGGGGGCGAAGCGGGCGAGGACGACGAGCGCGCCGCCGCCCCGGGCCAGCGCCGCGCCGAGACGTTCCTGCGCGGTGGTCAGACGCCGGGAGCGGGAGATGGCCCGGTCCAGACGGGCGCCGCCGCGCCAGGCGAGCCGGTAGGCGACCAGGTCACCGAGGACGGAGGCGGTGGCCGCGCAGAGGATCAGCGCCAGGATGTCGGGCACATCGGTCGCCGAACTCGCGGCCGCCGCCGTGGCGACCGTGATCACCAGGACGCCGCTGGGCAGCACCGGCAGAAACACGTCGAGCAGGATGGACAGGGCCACCACCGCGTAGATCCATGGGCTGCCGATCAGCGACCCCACCTGCTCCAGCACCGCGACTCCCCGTGAATCCCCCGTGGGCCAGACCGTGCCGCGGTGTCGGGCGGGGAGCGGCAGGAGTGACCATGACAGCCATACAGCGTACGCCTGGGGTGTGACGGGCGGTTCACGGGGGGCTCGTACGTTCGGTACCGACTGTTCACCTCGTCCCGGGTCGTCACCCGGCTGCGTGTCCCGGAGGGCGGTGGGCGCGGGTGTCCCGTAGCAACAGAAGGGGCTGAATCAGACACAAGGCGAGGAACGGTACACATCATGCTGGCAGGGATAAGCGCGAGCGCCGTCGCGGCCGCTCTGTTCGCCGGTGGTCCGGGCGGTGCCGGGGCTGTCGAGAGCCACTCGGTGCGGGCGGAGGCCCGGTTCGTCGTGCCCGGGGCGCCGGACCGGTCGGCGGCGCTGACGTACGACAGGAGTCTTGTGCCGGTGGGCTCCTGGATCGAGGTGCGCCAGCACACCGCGCCCGGCGGTGCGACGACCGTACGGCTGAAGGTGGCCGGGATGAAGCCCGGCCATGCCTACGGCGTGCATGTGCACCAGAAGCCCTGCGGCGCCGACCCGGAGGCCGCCGGCGGGCACTACCAGCACCGGCCGTCGAGCGAACCGCACCATGTCGGCCCGGAGAACGAGGTCTGGCTGGACTTCACGGCCGACCGGCGCGGCGCGGGCGCGGCGAGTGCCCGGCACGACTGGGGCTTCCGGCCGGGCGAGGCGTCCTCGGTCGTGATCCACGACGTGCCCGGCGGCGCGGGGGTACGGGCGGCCTGCTTCACGGTGCCGTTCGGGCCGGTGGACAGGGGAGAGTAGGCGACGCGCCGCAGGGCAGCGGAACGGGCGAGTGGCGACGCGCCGCAGGACAGCGGAACGGCGCCTCCCCCGGGCGGGGAAGGCGCCGTCCTCCGTGGTGGTGTCCGGGCGGCTCAGGCGGCCACCGGCGTCTGCTCCGTGGAGCGCTGCCCCTGCGCGGAGGTGCGCCGCGCCAGCAGCCGGTCCACGCCGAACGCGCCGGAGCCCGTGAAGATCAGCAGGAACATGGCCCAGCAGTACATGGCCGCGCCCTCGCCGCTGTTCTCGATCGGCCACAGGCCCTCGGGCTGGTGGACCTTGAAGTACGCGTAGGCCATGGCGCCGGAGGATATGAAGGCCGCGGCGCGGGTGCCCAGGCCCAGCAGCACCAGGATGCCGCCGACGAGTTCGATGACAGCCGCGTACCAGTTCGGCCAGGCGCCGGTCGCCGCGGTGCCGCCCTTGCCGTCCACGCCTCCGAGGACGCCGAAGAGCGCGACGGCGCCGTGGCAGGAGAACAGCAGGCCGATGACGATCCGGAACAGCCCGAGAGCGTACGGCTGGGCGCCGTTGAGGCGTGCGGTCATGTGGGGGACTCCTTCGGGCGGCCGGCCAGGGGAAGGCCGGTCGGGGGACAGAACCGATGAGTAGCCCACGTTAGGTGTGCCTAATTGATGCTTGCAAGTTCAACATTTGGCCACTGGTTTACCTCCGTTTGGGTGTCACTCTCGGTCGCAGCCGCACGTAGAGCGGCTCTGGCGACCGCGTCCGCGTCCGAAAGCGTGACCGAATCCACACCCGGGCGAGCCCCCGCCGCGGTCACCCAGTGCACACCTTCCGTCGGCACTCCGAAGGCGAACCGCCTTGCGTGTACAACACCTTGACGATCCATCAGACGGTAGGGGCGTGGTGTGACGTCCAGTCCGCCTGTCTCATAACCGTCGGCCGTGTGCGGACGGCACTGGCCCGTCCGCAGCAGCTCGGCGAGGAGCCCGTCGGCCGTGCTCCGCAAGTCGGCTTCCGGCAGGCGGGCCTCTATGAGGGTTGTCACACGGACGGCCGAGCCAGGCACCTCGGGTGAGTGCGCCGCCCAGGCGCCGTCCTCCTCCGCCACCTCCAGGCGCGGCCCGAGCACCCGCACCACGTCCGCCTCCATCAGGGCCACGAGTTCCTCGATACGGCGCCGGGGCGGGCCGATGGACAGGAAGGCGTTGAGCGGGGTGTACCAGCGGTCCAGGTGGTCCCGGCGGGAGGCGCCGGCCAGGCCCCCGTGGTCGACGATCAGCCGGAGCTCGTTGCGCAGGTCGCGCAGCACGTCGAGGGCCGCCTTCAGCGGGCCCCGGACATTGCCCAGGGCGGCCTGCGCGGCGTCCTCGCGCAGATAGGACAGCAGCCAGTCGCGCCACTCGCCGGGGTGCGCGAAGTCCCGTCCCGCGTGCGGCCGGGACACCCGCTGCCAGCACCAGCGGTCGGCGCCGGGCACACCGAACTCGTCCAGCAGCAGGGCCTCCCGGGGGTCGCCGTGCGGCACGGCCAGGAAGCGGCCGTTGAACTCCGAGCACCGTCGCGCGGCGGCACCGGACCGCCGGAGCAGCGCGGCGTAGTAGACCGTCTCGACCTCCTTCGCCACCAACGGCCATATCTCCGCGAGGAAGTCCGGCGCCTCCCCGGAGTCCGCGCGCTTGCGGAAGCCCGCGATCGTCTCCGGCGTGAGGACGAGCGGGACGTGCCGGCCGTAGGGCCCCTTCGCGTTGTCGCCGCGCGCCTGGTACGGGATACCGCGCCGCGAACCGGCGTACAGCCGTGGTTCCCGGCCGGAGGGGAGATAACGCAGGCCGCCGCCCTGGGCGTCCCGGACGAAACGGCCGCCGCGGCCGGTCGTCAGCAGGGCCGTGTGGTCGAAGAAGTTGAGGCCGAGACCGCGCAGCAGGACGGGCTCGCCCGCGGGTATGGAGGCCAGGTCGACGTCGGCCGGGTTGGCGGGCGGTATGTGGCGCAGTCCGTGACGGGCGGCGTGGGCCGCGAGGCGCCGCCCGGCCGGGTCCGCGGCCGCCGGCAGATGCCCCTGCGCCAGGACCACCGCGGACAGGCCGGTCAGGGTCCGGCCGTCGTCCAGGGTGAGGGCCTGCCGGCCGCCCGGGATGTCGTCGAGCCGGACCGCGCGGGCCCGGTGCGTCTCGACGCGCACGTTCGGCGGCGCGTCCCCTACGGCCCTGGCGAACACCCACTCCAGATAGCGACCGTAGTCGGCCCGGGTCGGGTACTCGTCCGGGTCCAGCGTGCCGCGCGCCCACTCGTACAGGCTGGGCCCCGGGCGGATCGGGCCCGAGCAGTCCACGCTGTCGTCGGTGAACAGGGTCACCTGGCAGGCCACGGTGTTCATCAGCAGCTCGGACGGCTGCGCGGTGCGCCAGACGCGGCCGGGTCCCGGCGGGTCCGGGTCGATCACGTGGACCGTCAGCCGGGCACCGGGAGGGAGCAGTTCCGGGGCGGAGGCGCAGAGGCGCTCCAGGACGCTGGTGCCCCGTGGCCCGGCGCCGACCAGGGCGACGGAGACCGGTGGGGGCGGATCGGCCGGAACGGGTTCCTCGGTCGACGCAGACAAGGGTGGTACTCCCGGGCGTGTGGGGCGCGTGTCGGAGGTCCGCCGGGCGGGAAGCGGACGGTCCGCCTCATCATGCCGTCGCCGGGAGCGGGAACCGAGGCTCGTGGGGAAGGATTGACGTCGGCTGTGGCATGCGTCACTGACATCGTGGGACACGCCGGGAGTAAACCGGTGAAACGGGTGTGTCACGGGGCAAGTTCGGAGTCCTGGAGCGTCGTCAGACGGGGGCCCGCCCCCTGACGTGCCTTGGCCTGCTCAAGCCGCAGCCGTGCCGAACGGCCGCGCAGGGTCAGGGTCATCAGCTGGTTGCCGAACCAGGGGCCGCCCGTCTTGCGCCAGGTGACCGGCGGACGGGGGAGCCTGCCGTGCCGGGCCAGGCCGCGTCCGAGGGCGCGCGCCACCGCGGTCCAGCCGATACGGAAGCCCATCCGGATCGACGGCGGGACGGAGTTGTGGACGGGGGAGCAGACGAGCTGCACCACCCGGGCGTCGGGCCCGGGGCCCGGCCACGAGGGCTCGGCGATATAGGCGTGGTGCACGTCCCCGGACAGCACGCACACCGTCGCGGGCGCGTCCCGCCCCGAGCCGGCCTCGGCGATCAGCTCCGCCAGCCCGGCGAAGGACTCGGGGAACGCCGACCAGTGCTCCAGGTCGGCGGCCCGCCGCACCTTCTCCCCGAACCGTGCCCAGCGCTCGCCCCGTTCGCCCCGGCACAGCGCCGCGTTCCACCCCTCGGCGTCATGCACCAGATGCGGCAGCAGCCAGGGCAGCGAGGTGCCGATGAGGAGGTGGTCGTAGGCCTCGGGGGTGTCGCGTACCTGCTCGCGCAGCCAGGCCTCCTCGGCCGGGTCGAGCATCGCGCGGCTGTCCTCGGCGAGGACGCGGGCCGCTCTGCTGTCCACCATCAGCAGGCGTACGCGCCCGAAGTCGCGCCGGTAGCTCCAGCGGGCCGTGGTCGCGTCCGCGTCGGCCCGGGCGGCGAAGGCGCGCAGCGCGTCGGTGCCGTCGGGGACCTCGCGGACGGTCTCGTACACCGGGTCGGCCGCCAGCTCCTCCAGGGAGAGGTTGCCCAGGTGCTGGTGGACCCAGTACGACATCAGGCCGCTCAGCAGCCGCTCCTGCCACCAGTCGGTGGCCCGCATGTCGGTGAGCCAGGCGGCGGAGGTGTTCCAGTCGTCGATGACGTCGTGATCGTCGAAGATCATGAAACTGGGCACGGTGGACAGCAGCCAGCGGATGCGCGGGTCGAGCCACGACTCGTAGTAGAGGTGCGTGTATTCCTCGTAGTCCGCGACCCCGTCGCCCGGCGGGTCGCTCAGGTCGCGGCGGGCAGCCAGCCAGCGCTGGGTGCTGTCGGAGGTCTCGTCGGCGTACACCTGGTCGCCGAGCAGCAGCAGGACGTCGGGCCGCTCGCCCTCGGGGTCGGCCGCGAGGCGGGTGGCGAGCGCGTCCAGGGCGTCCGGGCCGACGGGATCGTGGCCACCGGCCGGAGGGGAGGCCCAGCGGCAGGAGCCGAAGGCGACCCGGAGGCCGTCCTCCGGGCCCGGCGCGTGGATCGCCGAGGGCGGGAAGGGGGAGCCGGGCAGCGGCCATACGCGGGTGCCGTCGAGGAGGACCTCGTACGTCGTGGTCGTACCGGCGGTGAGGCCGGTCACCGGGACCAGCGCGTAGTGGTGGCCCGCGATCTGGAAGGTGTGGGCCGAGCCTCCCGCGCCGTCGGCGCAGCGCACCTCGGCGGAGCACGGACGGCTCGTCTCGACCCATACGGTCGCGGACGAGCCGTCCGTGTACCTCAGCAGTGGTCCGAGGCGCAGTCCGGCCATGATGGTCCCCTCTCCGTCGCCCCGTACGGTACGGAACGACTGAGGTCAGCGGGGAGATCCCGGCCGGAAAATACCTGGGGTCAGCAGCTCGCGAGATAGTTCGTCAGCGCGGACTTCTCGGCGGAGTCGACCGAGAGGTCGTAGTAGTACTTCACCTGGACCCAGGCGCGGACGTAGGTGCAGCGGTACGCCGTCCGGGAGGGCATCCAGGTGGCCGGGTCCTGGTCGCCCTTGGCCTGGTTGACGTTGTCGGTGACCGCGATGAGCTGCGGGCGGGTCAGGTCGTTGGCGAAGGACTGGCGGCGGGACGTCGTCCAGGAGTCGGCGCCGGAGTCCCAGGCCTCGGCCAGCGGGACCAGGTGGTCGATGTCGACGTCGGAGGCGGCGGACCAGGTCGCGCCGTCGTAGACGGAGTACCAGCTGCCGCTGGTGGCGGCGCAGGAGGAGTCCTGCTGGACGTTGGAGCCGTCGCGCTTGAGGACGACCTCACGGGTGTTGCAGGAGCCGGACTGGGTGATCCAGTGCGGGAAGAGGTCGCGGTCGTAGCCGGTGCGGTCCTCGGTGGCCACGGTGAGGGAGGCGAGGTAGCTGCGGGCGGTGGCCGCGCTGACGGGGGTGGGGAGGGCGGCGGAGGCGGCCGGACCGTTGATCAGTCCGGCCGAGGCTATGAGGCCGGTGAGGCCCGCGAGTATGCTGAGCCGTCGACGCGCGTAGAACTTCGGCATACGAACTCCCTTGTGGGGTGGGGGCGTTGGGCAGCGAGCGCGAGAATGCTCGCCGCACCGTGTTGCGGGGAGGTGTGCGTGCGGTGAGAAGGTAGTGACGAGTTCATGACATGACAAGGTTCAAGGCGGAACTTTTCGCTCCAGGGGGGTCGCGTACCATGGACGGCGCAGAAGGGGAGTAGCTCTTCGCCGGACCGTCGACATACTGCTCAGCTCGTCTGAGCCGGCGCCCGGAGGCGGATCCTCTGGTCCATCCAGGGGCCCCGCCAGCGAGACCTTCGGCAAGCAGTGCACACCCGTGCTCCACGGCACGGGTGCCGTGTGCGCTGCCGTGCCGAGGTGTGTCGCGTGAAGGTTCAGCACTCTCGGTGGGGCAGCCCCGACCGATTGAGGAACCCTTGATCAGCCTGACCGTGACGGCCGTCGTCTTCGGTGTCGTCTTCCTCGCCGAACTGCCGGACAAGACCGCCCTCGCCGGCCTCGTCCTCGGCACCCGCTACCGCGCCTCCTACGTCTTCGCCGGTGTCGCCGCCGCCTTCGCCCTGCATGTCGCGCTCGCCGTCGCGGCCGGCAGTGTGCTGACGCTGCTGCCGCAGCAGCTCGTGCAGGCGCTGACGGGTGTGCTCTTCCTGGGCGGAGCCGCGGTGCTCCTGCTGCGGAAGGGCGAGGACGAGGAAGAGGTCCGCAAGCCGGAGAACCAGTCCTTCTGGAAGGTCTCGGGGGCCGGCTTCATGCTCATCCTGGTCGCCGAGTTCGGCGATCTCACCCAGATCATGACGGCGAACCTGGCCGCCCGCTACGACGACCCGCTCTCCGTCGGCCTGGGCGCGGTGCTCGCGCTGTGGGCGGTGGCCGGGATCGGCATCGTCGGCGGGAAGGCGCTGATGAGGAAGGTGCCGCTGCGGCTGATCACGCAGATCGCGGCGCTGGTGATGCTGGCGCTCGGCGTGTGGAGCCTGTGGGAGGCCGTGGCCGGGTGAGTGCGAGCACCGGACCGGGCGAGCTGAACGGTGGGTGAACGTCCGCCGGGCCCTCTGGCGCGAAGGCGGCATTGTTTTGTACCGTGGGGGAACAAAGTGGCTCCCGTCCGTTTTCCCTGACCGGCGGGCGGGGCCGCCTTGTCCCTCCGGGGGTGACGGACGCGATCCGTCGTCTGCCCCCTCTACCGCGCTTGACGTGCCGGAGGCGCAGGCCGCGCCTCTCGCGTCCTGAGCCTTGGAGCAGCCGATGACGGCCACCGCCGTGCTCACCGCCCGCGCCCTCCTGCTGGACATGGACGGCACCCTCGTCAACTCCGATGCCGCCGTCGAACGCGTCTGGCGGCGCTGGGCCGAGCGGCAAGGGCTCGACGGGGACGAGGTCATGAAGGTCGTCCACGGACGCCAGGGCTACGCCTCGATGGCGCTGCTGCTGCCCGGGCGGCCGATGGAGCAGAACTACGCCGACAACGCCCGGATGCTCGCCGACGAGACGGCGGACACCGACGGCGTCGTCGCGATCCCCGGGGCGCCGGAGTTCCTCGCCTCGCTGCGCGGGCTGCCGCACGCGCTCGTGACCTCCGCCGATGTACCGCTCTCGACGGCACGGATGGCCGCGGCCGGTCTCGAGCAGCCCGAGGTGCGGGTGACGGCGGAGTCCGTCGGGGCGAGCAAGCCCGACCCCGAGGGCTTCCTGAAGGGCGCCGCCGAACTGGGCGTGGAACCCGCGGACTGTGTGGTGTTCGAGGACTCCGGAGCCGGGATCGCGGCGGGACGCGCGGCCGGGATGACCGTGGTGGGCGTCGGCCCCCGGGCCGCCGTCCACGAGCCGGACGTGGTGGTGGAGGACCTCACACGGGTGCGTGTGGAGGCGGCGGGGGACGGGGCGATCCGCCTGTACGTCGGGTAGGTGCGCCCTGCCCCCACCGGGCGGCGGCCGTCGACGCGGTCGCGGGGCCGGTCGTAATTCGCTTGCTCTTGTCGCGGGGCGACGCTGCACTGTGGCCAGGCCACGAGTCGTGGTTCCGGTATCACGAGGAGGTAGCGGCAGCGATGGAGATCCGTCCTACGACCGACGAGGATCTCGACGTCTTCGTCGACACCCTTCATGCCGCGTTCGGCCTCTTCCCGGAAACCCCGGTCGAGGGCGGCGGGCTCTGGTGGTCGGCGCTCGAAACGGACCGCTGTCTGCTCGCCCTGACGGCGGACGGGCGGCCCGTCGGCACCGCCGCCAGGTACTCCTTCGAGCTCACCCTGCCCGGTGAGACCCTCGTCCCGGTCCCCGGGGTGACGGCCGTCGGCGTCCTGCCCTCGCACCGGCGGCAGGGCGTGCTCACCGCGATGATGCGGCATCAGCTCGCCGAGCTGCGGGCCGGCGGGGAGTTCCTCTCCGTGCTGCTGGCCTCCGAGGCCTCGATCTACGGCAGGTTCGGCTACGGACCGGCGACCCACACGGCGGAGCTGAAGGTGTCTCGCCACAGGGCCGCCCCCGCCCTCCCCCGGGCGGGCGGAACGGCCGATGACCGGGCGAGCGGAACCGCCGATGACCGGGCGAGTGGAACGGCCGATGACCGGGCGGCCGGCTCGGTCGAGGTGCTGCGGCGGGCCGAGTGCGGCGAGATCCTGGAAGAGGTCTACGACCGGTACCGCCGCGCCCAGCCCGGCGCGCTGTCCCGGCCGCACCGCTGGTGGGCCCTGCGCGCGGGACAGCCCCCGATCTCGCCCGCGCAGCGCTACGTCGCCGTCCACCGGGACGCCGGCGGCGCCCCGGACGGGTACGCCAGCTACTCGATCGAGTCCGGCACCCTGACGGTCGACGAGACCATCGCCACCGACGACGCCGTCTTCACGGCCCTGGCCCGGTTCGTGCTTGAACACGACCTGGTCTCTCAGGTGGTGTTCAAGCACGTCCCGCCCGAACACCCGCTGCGCTGGCAGCTCGCCGACCTCCGCGCCGGCGAGGTGAGCGGCGTCATGGACTGGCTCTGGGTGCGGCTGCTGGACGTACCGCGTGCGCTGACCGCGCGCGGCTGGTGCACGGACGGCGAGCTCGTCCTCGACGTCGACGACCCGTTCCTCGGCGGACACGACCGCTGGCTGCTGACCGTCCGGGACGGCAAGGCCGACTGCGTCCCGACGGACCGGGATCCCGACCTGTCCCTGGACATCAGAGACCTGGGCTCCGTCTACCTCGGCGGCACCGCCCCGAGCACGCTGGTGCGTGCCGGACACATCCGGGCCCACCACCCGGGCGCGGCCACCCTCGCCGACGCCCTCTTCCGCACCGAGCGCCCCCCGCACTGCCTGCACTGGTTCTGACACCTGGTCATCGATGACGCAGCCGGGCGGCGGCAGCCAGGACGGGGGTGGCCGCGGCGGTGGCGGCGGCGCCCAGCGTGGTGTCCGTGGCCAGGATCAAGCGGACCGTTCTCATGGCCAGGCCGAGGACCTCGCTGCCGCGCCGCCGCATGCCCGCCTCGAAGCGGTTCACGGCCTCGGCCGTCGTCGTACCGCCGTCCTTGACGTCGCCCAGGTGCTCAAGCAGGGCGGCGGCGTCACGGATCGCCGCGCCGGCCCCCATTCCGGCGGTGGGCGGCGTCGCGTGGACGGCGTCGCCGAGCGCGGTGATACGGCCCGCGGGCCAGGGCGCGAGCTCGGCGGCACGGGTCGAGGCGGCGTTGAAGCGGTACGCGGCCACGCTGTGCGGGTCGGCGCGGGCGATGACTTCAAGCGTGTGCTCGGCCCAGCCCTGCTCACGGAACCGTCGCGACAGCGCGGCCCGCAACTCGCTGTCGCGCAGTGCGCGCAGGGAGTCGGTCGCGGAGGACTCGGGGAACATGGCGCCCCAGATGTAGGTGGGGCCGGTGGTGACGGACATCCGCAGTTCGGGGGCGTCGAGCGCGGCGTTGCCGACCGGGTCCAGAAAGCCGACATACAGCGCCGCACCCCGTGGGCCGATCGCCAGCGCTGACCGTGGTCCGAGCCGTCGCCGCTCACCGGGGCTCAGATCAGCGCGGAGGGTACGGCCGGAGAACCCGATGATGCCCGCCGGGCTGTTGGTCCGGCGTCCCGCCAGATGCTGGGCGACCAGGGAGTGGGTGCCGTCCGCGCCCACCACCAGATCCGCCGGGACGGGAGCGGCGTCGGTGAACAGCACCCGGGGTGTGCCGTCCTCGGCCCGGCCGACGCCGGACACCGTCCGCCCCAGACGCAGGTCGTCGCCGACTTCCCCGGCCAGCAGCATGCGCAGGGTGATCCGGTCGACGTCGATGCCGGCGTCGCCGCTGAGATCCGGTCCGTGGCCGAGCAGCCGGCCGCGACGGTCCCAGAACGCGTCGCGGTCGCGCAGCCGCAGCGCCGAGGCCGACGCCAGCAGCCGCCGCATGGTCTCCGGCGTCACCAGCTTCCGCAGCGCCGACTGGGCCCGCTCGTCCAGGGTGATGTGGTAACCGCCCGTCGCCGCCACGTCGGTGTCACGGTCGAACACCGCCACCTCGAACCCCCTGCGGCGTAACCCCGCCCCCAGCGCGAGTCCACCGATCCCGCCACCGACCACGACAACACGCATGCCAATCCGTCCTTTTCTGCCACTTACTGCCCGCACGGGCAGTCCACAGTGACACCGGTGGTGGACACCGAGTGGCCACCACCGGGGCATGATGGGGCGATGGCGAGCACCTCGGAACGGGCACTGCGGCTGCTGTCCCTGTTCGGCGCGGGCCGGCTGTGGCCACTGCGCGAACTCGCCGCCGGGCTTGAGGTCGGTGAGCGCACCGTCCGCCGTGACATCGAGACCCTGCGCCGGCTCGGATACCCGATCACCACCGTCCACGGGCCCGACGGCGGTTACCGGCTCGGCGCCGGACACACCCTTCCCCCGCTGGTGTTCGACCACGATCAGGCACTCGCGGTCGCGGTGGCCCTGCAGGCCGCGCCCAGCACGGTGTTCGGCCTGAGGGACGACGCGGCGCGGGCGCTGGTCACCCTGGAACAGGCCATGCCCGCCGCGCTGCGGGAATCGATGAAGTCCCTGCGCCTGACCAGGTTGCGGAACTACTGGGAGTTCCCTGGAGCGCCCATCGACTCGGCCGCGCTCACCGCCGTGGGGGCCGCGGCGCGCCACCGCCAGGTACTCGTCACCGAAACGCTGCGCGCCGACGGCTCACGCCCCGGAACCGGCGACGACGACTTCCTGCCCGCCCGCCGTATCGAGCCCCACCAGTTGGTCGTCTGGGCCGGCCGGTGGTACCTGGTCGCCTACGACCTCGAAGACCACCAGTGGCGAGTGCACCGAGTCGACCGGCTCCGCCCCCGCCCCACGACACACCGCTTCAGTCCGCGCGAACTCCCCTACGACGACCTCGCTCACTTCGTCATGAGCAGTCACGATCGCGGCGACACCCCCGCCGAGTGGCCGTGCACCGGCAGCGCCCGGCTCAACCTGCCGGCCGGTGTCGTCGCCCGCTGGGCACCGGGCGGTTCGGTCGTCGAGCACCTCGACGCCGAGCACTGCCGCCTCACCCTCGGCGCCTGGTCCTGGGCCGGCGTCGCCGGGATCCTCGCCACCTTCGACACCGAACTCACCGAGCTCCACCCGCCCGAACTCGCCCACGCGTGCCGCCGGATCGCCGACCGGCTGGCCGTCGTCGCGGACACCGGAGGAGGGCCGTAGGTGACACCGGGGCCGGTGACGCCCCGGGGCCGGCCGGTCAGCCGATGTGGGCGGCGATGGTGCGGGCGCACTCCAGGGACTCGGTGTGGGTCGTGTCCACCTCCAGGTCGTAGCTCACGCCCTCGTGCACGAGGCGCGCCTGTGCCGCGGCCATGCCCCGGACCCGGTCTCCCCGGGCGATCTCACGAGCCGCGGCGACCGCGCTGTCGCACCTGACGCCGACCCACAGCACGGAGAGCCCGGCCAAAGCCTTCTGCCACCGCTGCTGGGAGGCTCCGCCGCCGAGGAAGACGTCGTCGATGATGACCTTGGCGCCGGCGCGGGCCATGGCGGCGATGCCCTCGGTCCAGGCGGCGTCCAGGGCCCGGAAGTCCGCGCCCACGTTCACGCCGCCGTCGGACGCGAAGGTGATCCCGCCGTCCGAACCCTTCATCCTCGCGGGCAGCGCCTCGACGAACGAGTCGACGCCGAAGGCCGGCCAGGGGTCCGGCAGCACCTCTTGCAGGCACCGCACGAGTCCGGACTTGCCGGAGCTCGAACCGCCGTTGAGAACGATCACCTGAGTAGTCACGGCGTCACCGTACGGGGCGGGGGCGGGTCAGGGCTCCCGGGTTTCCGACTCGAGCCTCGTCCGGGTCTCCCGGTCGTAGACGCCGAGGTCGTCGCTCTGGACGCCGCGGGAGTACTGGTAGTTGCGGACCGCCTCCTGCAGCCGGTTGTCGAAGGTGCCGTCGGTGTCGTCGTCGTAGAGGAACAACTGGCGCAGACGCGACTGGAGTTCCGTGACCTCCGGGCCGCGGTCGCCGAGGCGCAGGACGGTGGGGTCGCCGTTCTGGCGGGAGTTGCCCGGCGGTGTCTTCCCGGGGCTGCTCGCCGACGCGGACGTCTCGGGTGCCGAGGGGGAGGCCGTCCGCGACGGGCTCGCCGAGGGGCTCGGCGCGGACGGTGACGGGGACGCCGACGGGCTGCTGGTGCGGGACGGGGCCGGCGGCGGTGCCGCGGGGGTCGACGGCGTGGCCGGGGCGCTCTCCTCCGGCGACGAGGACGCCGCGCTGCTCGACGGGGCGTCCGGCACGCTCGCCCGGATGTCGTCCGGCAGCGCGGTGTTCCGGGAGGGGCCCTCGTAGAAGAACAGCCCGCTCGCGTACCCCGCCGCCGTCACGACGGCGACACATGCCCCGGCCGCGGCGATGAGGGCCGTGCGCCGCCGCCGACGGGACCTGCCCCCGGCCCCGGCCCCGGCCTCGGCCTCGGCGTCGGCCGACTCCGGCCTGCTCGGCATCGTGGCCGCCGTCCCGGCACGGTCGAACATCCGCAGATCGGTGACGCTCGGCTCGGTCCCGTCGGGGACCAGGGGCGTCGGGAGCACGGAGGTGGCGTCCGGGGCGGAGACGGCCGGGACGACGGGCAGCACGGTGGTCGCGTCCTGATCCGGGGCCGGGACGCTCGGCAGCGCGGTGGTCGCGTCCGGGGCCGGGGTGACCGGCGGCGCGGTGGTCGCATCCGGTTCCACCGGGCGCAGGGGCATGGTCGTGTCAGCGGGGGAGGGCGGCGGCGCGACGCTCCCGGGACGCGAGACCGGTCGCGGGGCTCCCACCGGATCCGTGAGTGACTGCCGAGGGGCGCCGCCGGGCGCCTGGGCGGGGTCTCCGGAGTGTGGGGCCTGGGCGAGTGGGCGGACGGTCGGGGTGCTCGGCGGGGGCGGCTGTGCCGCTGTCGCGCGTGAAGCGCCCGGGCCCGGGCCCCCCGCAGGGTCCGTCAGAGGCGGCTGGGAAGTCTTCGCCGTCGTGTCCTGCGCGGGCGGGTCCTCGGGCCCCGCGGGACCGGCACCTTCGTCGAGTTCGACGTACGGGCGGATCCGCAGCGGGTCGAAGTCCTCCGCTGCCGCCGCCTGGGCGGTGCGGGTGTCGCGCAGGGCCTCGGTGGCCCGGTGGGCGCAGACGCAGGAAGGGGACTTGTCCTGCTGTCTGGGCGCGCCGCACTCCGGGCACGGGTGGCCATTAGGCGGTTCCACGCGTTCCTCCTCCCCTCGCGAACTCCAGAGATTATCCAGATCTTCTCCACAGTGCGGCCGGGGAGCCCCCGGAATGAACGCTTCCAAAAGGACTCGGCAGGCCATACCCCGTCACACCGGTCACGATGGAAAATGTCACAGGACCCTCGGGAGGTCGCATGGCCGGGGATGTGCACGACACGACACCGTCACCCGTACCCTCACCTGCGGAAACACTCGCCCCGGAGCAGGTTCCCGGGAACGTGCTGGTCTCCATCGGCGCCCTGCTCCTCGGCCTGCTGCTCGCCGCACTGGACCAGACCATCGTGTCGACCGCGCTGCCCACCATCGTCAGCGACCTCGGCGGCATGGACCATCTGTCCTGGGTCGTCACCGCCTACCTCCTGGCCGCCACCGCCGCGACCCCGCTGTGGGGCAAGCTCGGCGACCAGTACGGCCGCAAGAGGCTGTTCCAGACGGCGATCGTGATCTTTCTCATCGGCTCCGCGCTGTGCGGCACCGCGCAGGACATGACCCAGCTCATCGCCTTCCGGGCCCTGCAAGGGCTGGGCGGGGGCGGGCTGATCGTGTTGTCGATGGCCGTCGTCGGGGACCTCGTCCCGCCCAGGGAACGCGGGCGCTATCAAGGGCTGTTCGGGGCCGTGTTCGGCGCGACCAGTGTGCTCGGGCCGCTGCTCGGCGGGCTGTTCACCCAGCATCTGAGCTGGCGTTGGGTGTTCTACGTCAATCTGCCCGTCGGCGTCGTCGCGCTCGCCGTGATCGCGACCGTCCTGCACCTCCCGCGCCGGTCGCAACGGCACGTCATCGACTACCTCGGCACCTTCCTCATCGCGGCCGTCGCCACCTGCCTGGTGCTGGTCGCCTCCCTCGGCGGGACGACCTGGGGATGGGGGTCCGCACAGATCATCGGGCTCGCCGTGCTGGGCGTGGTCCTCGCCGTCGCCTTCGTCGCCGTCGAGCGGCGTGCCGCCGAACCCGTGCTGCCGCTGAAGCTGTTCCGCGTCCGTACCTTCACGCTCGCCGCCGTGATCAGTTTCGTCGTGGGCTTCGCCATGTTCGGCGCGATGACCTACCTGCCGACCTTCCTCCAGGTCGTGCAGGGCGTCAGCCCCACCATGTCCGGAGTGCACATGCTGCCGATGGTGGTGGGCCTGCTGCTGGCCTCGACGGCCTCCGGCCAGATCGTCAGCCGTACCGGGCGCTGGAAGGTGTTCCCGATCGCCGGCACCGGCGTCACCACGCTCGGGCTGCTCCTGCTGCACCAGCTCGACGAGAACAGCTCCACCGTCCAGCTGAGCGGCTTCTTCCTCGTCTTCGGACTGGGCCTCGGCCTGGTGATGCAGGTCCTCGTGCTCATCGTGCAGAACGCCGTCCCGTACGAGGACCTGGGCGTCGCCACCTCCGGCGCGACCTTCTTCCGCTCGATCGGCGCCTCGTTCGGCGTCGCCGTCTTCGGCACGATCTTCGCGGGCCGGCTCGGCGACGAGCTCACGGACGCCTTCCGGGGCGCGCGGCTGCCACCCGGCGTCTCCGTGGACACGCTGGAGGCCGACCCGCGCGGCATCGCCGCCCTGCCGCCCGGCCTGCGCCCACCGGCCCTGCACGCCTACGCCGTCTCCATCACGGACGTCTTCCTCTACGCCGCCCCGGTCGCGCTCCTCGGCTTCGTGCTGGCCTGGTTCCTCAAGGAGGACCGGCTGCGCGGCTCGGTCACCGCGCCCGACGTCACCGAGACCCTGGCCAGCAACCCCGTCCAGCGGACCTCGTACGACGAGGTGTGCCGCGCGCTGTCGGTGCTCGGAACCCGCGCGGGGCGGCGCGAGATCTACCGGAAGATCACCGACCGGGCGGGCTACGACCTCCAGCCCGCGGCGAGCTGGCTGCTGCTGCGGATCCGGAGATACGGCGAGGTGGAGCCTGCCGTGCTGGCCGACAGCATGCCCGTGCCGCTGACCGTGATCATCGAGGCCGCCCGCCAGGTCGAGGAGCGGCGGCTCGCCGTGCGCGAGGGCCTCGGCCTGGTCCTGACCGATCAGGGGCGTGAAGTCGCCGAGCGGCTGGCCCAGGCCCGCGAGGAGTCCCTCGCCGAGCTGCTCGGCGACTGGTGGGGCCCCGACCGGCCGGCCGATCTGGTCCAGCTCGTGCGGGAGTTGAACGCCGAACTGTGCGGGTCCCGGCGGGAGCGGCCGTACGACGACGGGCCCTTGGAGGAGCGGCGGCCGGTGCGGCTGGGCTGAACGCCGGTTCAGGTGGTGAGGGACTTGGCGAACCAGTGCTCGGCGTACTTGTCGTCGTTGTACGGCTCGGTCTCCGTGTAGCCGAGCCGGGCGTAGAGGGCGCGGGCCTCGACGAGGTCGCCGCGGGTGTCGAGGATCATCCGTGCGGCGCCGAACTTACGGGCGGCGTCCTCGGCGGCCCGGACCAGCAGCGGGGCACCGCCCCTGCCGCGCATCGGCGGGTGCAGGAACACCCGGGTGAGCTCGGCGGTCGTGCCGTCGTACCGCCGTACGCCCGCGGTGCCGGCCGGCTCACCGCCGTACCGGGCGACCAGCAACCGCCCGCGCGGCGGCGCGAGATCGGCACCCGGCTGGGCGGCGATCCCCCGCTCCAGCTCCTCCGGGTCGGTCCGGCGGCCCTCGTGCACCAGGTACCAGCGGTCGCTGAGCTCGGTGTAGTACGCCCGCCACAGAGCGGCGGCGACGGGGGAGTCGTACGGCTCCGGGGCCACGGTCCAGGTCATGAGCGCATTCTCGGCCAGTGCCGCACCGCGCCCGCAACCGGATTTCGTGTGACCGCCGTGTGCCGTTTGGGGGGCGGTTTCCGGGCTACCCGTGCGGCGAACCGGTCCGCGAGGAGGGCCGGTTGGGCCGAGAACCCGGAAGGCATCCATGTCCACTGGCCTGATCATTGCCCTGATCGTGATCGCGGCGGTCGTCGTCATCATCGCGGCCGTCATGACCCTGCGCGCCCGCGGGCCTCGTCGCGGCCCGAGCCTGAAGCGGCGCTTCGGACCCGAGTACGAGCGGGCCGTCGCACGCCACGACGGCGACGCCAAGGCCGCCGAGCGCGAACTCACCGAGCGGGTGCACCGCCACGGCGACCTGCGCGAGCGGTCGTTGGACCCCGCGCAGCGCGAGCGCTACGAGGCGCGCTGGACGGCCGCCCAGGAGCGGTTCGTCGACTCGCCGCGGGAGGCGGTCGCCGAGGCGGACCGGCTGCTCGCCGAACTCGCCGGCGCCCGGGGCTTCCCGGACGGCGGCCAGTACGAGGAACAGCTCGCCGCGCTGTCCGTGCACCACGCCCATCACGTCGACGGCTATCGGCGCGTGCACCGTGCGGCACATCTGCGCGCGGAGGACGCCCGTGACGGCGGCACCGGTACGGAAGACATGCGGGAGGCCATGGTGGCGGCCCGCGCCCTGTTCGAGGAACTGGTACGGCCGGCCCGCCACGACGGCGGCGCCGGACGGCACGAGGACGGACGGCACGAGGACGGACACCGCCGTGCCGGACTGAACGGCGGCCGCAAGGCCGCGAACACCCGTGGCGGACATACGCCGTGGGCGCTCAACCGACGTCAGGCGAAGGAGAGTTGAGGAAATGTCCGACGTGACCCGACCGCCCGGCGAGAACACCGCCGCCGCCCCCGACGCCCGAGGCGAGAGCGCCCTGGGCACCGGACGCGGCACCGGCACCGAGCGCGCGACCGGCACAGGCGCCACCGCCACGAGCGCCACCAACAAGATCACCGTCCCCAAGGACACCGGTACCACCGGTACCACCAGCACCCCCGGTACCACCGGCACCCCCCGGGAGGGCAAGCACGCCCACCTCTTCCCCCACGACGAGTCCGACAAGCTCGGCGTGCAGTTGCAGCACGCCGTCGCCGGGTTCGTCGACGGGCCCCGGGCCTCCGTAGAGGAGGCCGACCATGTGCTGGAGGAGATCGCGGCCCGCTTCACCGAGGCCGTGGCGCAGCGTCGCCGTACCCTGCGTCACTCCTGGCAGTCCGTCGAGAGCGGCGAGGGCAAGCCGGTGTCGAGCTCCGACACCGAGCAGCTCCGGCTGGCCCTGAAGGACTACCGCGAGCTGGCGGAGCGGCTGCTGCACGTGTGAGCGACCCCGTTCACCGATCCCCGTTCACCGATCCGCCCGGCGTTCCCGCCACTGCCGTACGACGTCCTCGACGTCGTACGGCTTCTTGCCCAGCGGGGGGCCGGGCGGCGGCTTGAACATCATCTCGCGGATCTTGTCGTTGATCTCCGTGATGATCTTCCGTGCGATCCGCTCCGAGGGCGCCGCGAGGGCCGCGGTCAGCGCGTCCTCGGCCTCCTTGCGCAACGCCAGTGCCGGCGGCAGGACGGAGAAGCCCTCGCGGGCCATCTTCCGCTTGATCCACCACAGTTCGTCGTAGGTGGAGTCCACATCGGCCGGCAGCGGCTTGCCCGCCCCCGGCAACCGTTCGAACTCGCCGCGGGTCTCCGCGTCACGGATCTGTTTGTCGACCCAGGACTCGAAGTCGACGCCGGGTGGCTTTCGCTCGGTCATGAGGCCATTGTGCCGGACAGCGTGCAGTCGGGCGTTCTATCATGCGGCGGGCTCAGGACCTGTCCGACACACAGGCCTGACAGGCCCACCAGGACGTCTCAGGAGGAGCGCACGTGCTCGAACTCACCATGGCCGCCGTGTCCCCGGCGGAGGAGGGTGCCACGGCCGGCATGCTCATGGCCGACGCGCCCAGCGAGCCGGGTGCCGTGCTGCGGGTGGGCCGCGACAAGTCGGTGTGCCGGCTCTCGACGCCGGACGACTGGCTGTTCGTCTCCCGGGTCCATCTGGAGTTCCTGTGCGGCCCCGAGGGGACCTGGCAGCTCACCTGGCTGCGCGGCTCCCAGCCCGACCCGTCCTCCGAAGTCCGGCTGACGGTCGGGGAGTACGCCCAGCCCCTCGCCTACGGCGGCACCGTCCCGCTTCCACGGGGCGGCAGCGGCGAGATCATCATCCAGGACCGCACCGCCCCGCGCAGCGTCAACGTGGGCTTCTACCACGAGGTCTGACCGCGACCCGCCGATCTCAGGGTCCTTGCACAAGGGCCCCTCAGGCCAGCACCCGGGCCACCGCGAACCCGTCGTAGCCCTTCGTGCCGACCGTCTGGATCGCCGTCCCGCTCAGCCTCGGATGGCTGCCGATCAGTTCGATCGCGGAGCGGGTGCCCACCACGTCCGGGGCCGAGCTGGCCGCGTCGGTCACCCGGCCGCCGCGGACGACGTTGTCGAGGACGATCAGGCTGCCCGTGCTGGTGAGCTTCACGGCCCACTCGACGTAGTGCGGGTTGTTGGCCTTGTCGGCGTCGATGAAGACCAGGTCGAACGGGGGCGGGTTCTCGTCGGCCAGCTTGGGCAGCGACTCCAGGGCCGGGCCGACCCGCACCTCGACCAGCTTGTCGAGACCGGCGCGGGCGATGTTGCGGACGGCGACCTCGGCGTGCACGGGGTCGTACTCCAGGGAGACCAGCCGCCCGTCGGCGGGCAGGGCGCGGCCCAGCCAGATGGTGCTGTAGCCGCCGAGCGTGCCGATCTCCAGGATGTGGCGGGCGCCCTGGATCTGGGCGAGGAGCTGGAGGAGCTTGCCCTGGTTCCCCGCGACGTTGATGTGCGGAAGCCCGGCGGCGTCGCTGTCGCGCAGCGCCGCCGCCAGGTCTTCGTCGTCCGGTGCGAGGTGGGCGGTGAAGTAGGCGTCGACCTCGTCCCAGACGTGCGACTCGCTCATGCACCTCTACCTTTCGTACGCATAGTTAGATTCCCTAACTACTGGCGCTGTCGAAGATAGTTGGTGCGGCGGTCCGCTGTCAGGGGGGTTTCGACCGGCGTGTCTTATTCCTCCGTGACGGACGGTGCCGAGCCCGGTAGCGGGCGTCCCGCCGACTCCGCCATGCGCCACACCGCGAAACCGCCGATCACGGCCGCGGCCATCATGTAGTACGCGGGCATCATCATGTCCCCGGTCGCGCCGATCAGGGCCGTCACCACCAGCGGGGTCGTGCCGCCGAACAGCGACACGGAGACGTTGAAGCCGATCGAGAGCGAGCCGTAGCGGACCCGGGTCGGGAAGAGCGCCGGGAGCGCCGAGGGCATCGCGGCGGTGAAGCACACCAGCAGCATGCCCAGCGCGCCCATGCCGAGCCCGACCGCGAGCAGACTGCCCTCGCGGATCAGCAGCAGGGCCGGGACGGACAGCAGCAGGAAGCCCGCACAGCCGGTGGCGATCACCGGGCGGCGGCCGACGCGGTCGGTCAGCGCGCCGACGAACGGCTGGGCGATCATCATCAGCGCCATCACACCGAGGACGACGAGCAGACCGTGCGTCTCGTCGTAGTGCAGCTGACCGGTCAGGTAGGTCGGCATGTACGACAGCAGCATGTAGTCGGTGACGTTGAAGACCAGCACCAGGCCGACGCAGAGCAGCAGCGCGCGCCACTGGCCGGTGATCATCTCGCGCAGCGGCACCTTGGGCCGGTTGTGCTCGGCCTTCTCGGCCTCGGCGGCGAACGCCGGGGTCTCCTCGAGGCGCATCCGCAGGTAGAGGCCGATGATGCCCATCGGACCCGCGATCAGGAACGGGAGGCGCCAGCCCCAGGAGGTCAGGTCGTCGGCGGAGAGCAGGGCGGTCATCAGGGTGACCAGGCCCGCGCCGCCGATGTAGCCGGCCAGCGTGCCGAACTCCAGCCAGCTGCCGAGGAAGCCGCGCCGCTTGTCGGGGGCGTACTCGGCGATGAAGGTGGAGGCGCCCGCGTACTCGCCGCCGGTGGAGAAGCCCTGCACGAGGCGGGCCACGAGAAGCAGGATCGGCGCGCCGACACCGATCGTCGCGTACGACGGGATCAGACCGATCGCGAAGGTGCCCGCGGCCATCATGATCATGGTGAGCGCGAGGACCTTCTGGCGTCCGACGCGGTCGCCGAGCGGGCCGAAGACCATGCCGCCGAGGGGGCGGACCAGGAAGGCCGCGGCGAAGGCGCCGAACGTGGAGAGCAGCTGCGCGGTGGGGTTGCCCGACGGGAAGAAGACCTTGCCCAGAGTGACCGCGATGTAGCTGTAGACACCGAAGTCGAACCATTCCATCGCGTTGCCCAGCGCGGCCGCCTTCACGGCGCGCTTGACGAGCGCGGGGTCGGTGACGGTGGTGTCGTGGGCCTTCGTCGTGCGGCTCTTGAGCGCGGACGTGGGAGCAATGACCGAGGCAGTCACAAGACTCGCTCGCCTACCTTTCATCGGGGACAGGGACGCGGTCCGCGCGGCGGCGCTGTCGAACGGGCCGAGAAAGCGACGATAGGCGGAGAATGCCCGCTCACGGGCGGTATGCCTTTCGTTGCAGGGTGCATCTAAACACCGGCTATGCAGGCACGCATGCCCGGCTGGGAGCGGTTCCCACGTGATCTTGATGTGATCCTTCTCGCGTTCACGAGAGGCAACCGCGCGTCGCGCGCACTATCGTCAACCGGATGAAGGGGGCGTAAGGGTCATACCGGGCAGAAGGCCAACGAGGCGTGACGAATGCGGAGCGCGGCGGACGACCGACGGAAGCCTTCGGAGCGACAGCCGTCGGCAGGCCTCACGCACGCCTGCGCATGGTTTGCCTCGGGCTGTGGCTGATCGTCGCCGTCCTCGCCGCACGGCAGGTGACAGTCGTCCTCGGCACCCCCCGCGGGGAGCGGCTGACGGCCCTGGAGACCTGGGTCGGGCCGAACGGCGTCCTGCATGTGAACGGCTCGCTCTACGACTCGACCCGCTTCACCGGCACCCCCTTCAACGGGCTCGTCCTCAAGCCCCTCACCCGTTCGGCCGAACAGGCACTCGGCTGGGGCTGGACCTTCGGCACGCTGCTGCTGGTCGCCGCCCTCGGCCTGATCGCCGCCCGCGCCCTGCCCCAGCCCATCGGCCGCCGCACGGCGCTGCTGGCCGCCCCCGTCGCCATCGGCCTGCTGATGCTGTCCCTGCCGGTCCGCAACACCCTGTGGCTCGGCCAGACCAGCATCATCCCGGTCCTGCTCGTCCTGCTCGGCTGCTTCGTCGCCCACGGGCAGCGGACCAGCGGACTGCTCATCGGGGTCGCGGCGGCGCTCCAGCCCACCCTGCTGCTCTTCACGCCCCTGCTGTGGTGCACCGGCCGCAGACACGCCGCGCTCTCCGGTGGCGTCACCTTCGCCGCCTGCACCGGGCTCGCCTGGGCGGCGATGCCGCACGACTCCTCCGTCTACTGGGTCCACCACCTGGCCGGCGTCGGCCTCGGCGGCCGGGCCGACGACCTCGGCAACCAGTCCCTGCACGGCGCCCTGCTGCGGCTCGGCCTGAACGGCCCCCTGGAGGTCGCGCTCCTCCTGGTCCTCGGCGTGG
The DNA here is from genome assembly GCF_044457425.1 of Streptomyces sp. NPDC050546. Lineage (NCBI taxonomy): Bacteria > Bacillati > Actinomycetota > Actinomycetes > Kitasatosporales > Streptomycetaceae > Streptomyces > Streptomyces sp. NPDC050546. The sequence continues at coordinate 251,734 of NZ_JBITGX010000005.1, read as the reverse complement.
CCGTCGCCGTCCTCGCCCTGCGCCGCGCCGTGCGGTACTTCGGCGACGGCCAACTGCTCCTCGCCGTCGCGATCACCGGCTGCGCCGCCATCGTCGTCTCGCCCACGGCCTGGCAGCACCAGCTGCTGTGGGTGCTGCTCGCGGTCGTCGGCCGGGCCGGCAGGCGCGCCCGTGACCGGTACGTATGGCCCGTCGCCGTCGTCCTGGTCATGACCCTGCCGACCAGGCTGCTGCTTCCGGACATGGCGGCACTGGACCCGCTGCGCGCCGAGCTCGTCCTGCTGGCCGCCCTGGCCGCCGCCGTGGCCGTGCCGTTCCTGTCCCGGGCCTCGCCGTACTACCAGTCGCCGACACCGACCGCGTACGCGCCCGCCGCCCCGGCCCGCTTCCGGCATCTGCCACCGCCCTTCCTGCGCCGGGCCCTCACCCGGCCGAACCTCCTCCTGGAGCTGCTCCTCCTCCGGGCCGCCTACGCCGCCTACTCCCAGGTCCGGCTCGCCGCCACCGGCGGAAGCATCTCGGCAGGCCGGGCCGAGGCGGAGGAGCACGCCTGGCAGATCCTCGGCCTGGAACGCGCCCTGCACATCGACATCGAGCACTGGGCCAACCACGCCGTGGCGCGGACCGGCTGGCTGCGGGACTTCTCCGACTTCTACTACGAGTCGTTCCACTTCGTCGTCCCGCTGGCCGTCCTCGCCGTCCTGTACTGGCGCCGCCCCGCCGACTACCGCTGGGCCCGCTCCGCCATCGGCTTCGCCACCCTGCTCGCCCTGGCCGGCTTCTGGCTCTACCCGCTCGCCCCGCCGCGGCTGATGCCGACGCTCGGCTTCGTCGACACCGTCCACGGCGTCCAGGACTTCTCCCAGCCCGACTACGGCACGCTCACGGACATCACCAACCAGTACGCGGCCATGCCGTCCCTGCACTTCGGCTGGTCGCTGTGGTGCGGGGTGGTGATCGCGATGCTGGCAAGCCGGTGGTGGATCAAGGTGCTGGGGCTGGTGCACCCGCTGCTCACCGGCTCCGCGATCGTCGTGACGGCGAACCACTGGGTGCTGGACGCGGTGGGCGGGGCGGTCGTGGTCGGGGCGGGCTTCGGGCTCGTCCACGTGCTGACGGGGCCGCGGCCGGCCGTCGCGGGGCGGGCCGCGGCAGGGGCGCCGGAGAAGGCGGGCCGTTCCGTCAGTGCCGGTCGATGATCTCCCGGGCCTGTTCCAGGTTCCTGGCCTTCGCGGCGGCGAGCCGGGCGAAGTAGCCGCGGTCACTCGCCACGGACTGCCGCTGGAGCCGGGACTCCGCCCCGAACAGGACGGCGACCAGGCGAGTGCGCTGTTTGCACCGGACGTCCGCCATGGCTGTGGCGATCTCTTCGCGCGACGCCCCGGGCGGTTTCCGGGACCACCAGCGGGAATCGGCGATGGACTCGTCGGGTGTGCGGTAGTCGAAGCCCTTCTGCCGCATGCACGTTTCCCAGTTCTTCAGCGCCGCGCGCGACTCCGGCTCCTTCTTGGCCCGCGCCAGAATTTCGGAACTCAGTCGGTTGAAACGGTCGTAGTCGGCATTCGCCCCGTCGCGCTGAAGACGGTCGTTCGCCTTGTATCCGCAGCCGTTCTTCTCGTCGTAGGCCGCTCGCATGCCGGCGGATCCGAGTTGTTCGTCGCGTTTCTTGCGCAGGTTCGTGATGTCGGTGCCCGCCGACATCACCGCCGCATTCGCGTGGTACCCGAATTTCCGGGCCACCGCTATTTCGATGACCCCGTATCGCCGTCGGTTCTTCAGGTCGTCGATATGTGCGGGATAGTCGAGGACTTTCCAGTCATGGCCGCGGGCCCGCATGCACGACCGCATCAGCAGGTCGCGCGCCTCGGCGACCACGAACGACTCCAGATGGGAGGGTTCGTAGGCGTCGAACGGCAGGATCAGGCCCCGTACCTCGGCGGTGGGGGCCACGGGCTCGGGGGCGCTGTCGCTCCGGGGCGCGGCACTCGCCGCACAGCCCGTCGCCAGGACCGCCAGCGCCGTGAGGAGGGCGGCGCGGGGGTGTGTCACGGTCGGAGACATCTCTGCACCGCCCTCGTCGCGTCTAGCGGAAGTCCACGCAACTGGCCTTGTTGTCGAACGAGTTGTTGCTGAAGTCCGCGTCGACGGAGTTGGCGCGGGCGAAGTAGTTGTCGCCGGAGCAGCCGACGTTCTGGTACAGCGCCACGTCGCGGCTGGTCTGGTTCTTCATCGAGCTGGCACCGTTGTCGACTCGGCTCGACGTGCCGTTCCAGAAGGTGTTGCTCAGGTCGTGGTCGTCACCCGAGAAGTTCTTGCTGCTGCCCCCGAAGTCGTCGTGCTGGAACAGCCAGAGGTAGGTGGCCTGGGGGCCGGTCTCGGCGGCGGTCGCCGTCTGGGCGAAACCGAAAGCGGTCGCACCCACGAGCGCGACGGAACCGATGGCGGCGGCAATTCTGCGACGCATTTCTCTCCCTGAAGTGGGGGTGGCTTGGCTCTTTCGGCTTTGATTCCACAGGCTGAACATGACTGCGTCAACAAAGCACCGAGGTGTTGGCCGGATGTGAAATGCGGAGTATTCCTCCGCGGTCGTCGGAAGAGAGCGCTTCACATGAGAGTTTGGAACGACGTCGAAGGGCGGATCACGTCATTCCGTTTGGCGGTTGGCCGAAAGAGGTGCCCCCGCCACGTTTCGAGACTGATGGAATGTCCCGGATGTGCGAGAAAATGATCTGGCGGGGCGCCTGATGCGTCTGTGAGGATCTCGATCCGACGGGGGGCTGTCGATCGTGACCGGATCGACGGCTGCCGCCCAAGGACGGCGGGGGGATCGAGTGATTTCTGTACGTTTGGGTGCCGATGCGCTGACCGATGCGACGTTCGCGATGTCTCCGTTGGCGCAGATGGTGTTTCTGCTGGGGCTCGGCAGGACCGCCGACGGCGCGGGACTGCGCATCGAACGCTCCGCGGCACGCGAGGTCCTGTTCCGGAAGGACCTGCACCTGCTGATGGCGCTGCGCCGGGAGACCCGGACCTATGCGCCCGGTTTCCTCTTCGCCCACCGCGACCTGTACGGCTCACTGGACGCGGAGTTGCATCAGCTGGCGTCGACACCCAGTGCCGTGGTCGCCCGCCAGATGGACCGCTTCCTGAAGCGGGGGCAGTACGGAAGGCCGTCGAGGGCTTCCGCGGACACGCGGACGATCACCGCCGCGCTGGAGGCCGGGGAGCGGTCGTTCGTCGAGCGGGTGGCGTCGGAACTCGCGCAGTACTGGCTGGCGTTCCTCGCGGACCGCTGGGATGTCACGCAGTCCCGGATCGAGGCGGACATCCGGCACCGGGCCGCTTCCATGGCCAGACGGGGACTGAGCGCCACGCTCAACTCCCTGCACCCCGCGGTCTCCTACGACTCCGGCGCGCTGCACATCCGCGACGAGCGCTCCTGGAAGGTGTGCGAGTCGACCAGGATCGTGCTGCACCCCTCGCCGCTCGTGTCGACCTGGCTGCTGCGGGACGACCCGTGGGGCGAGGACGGCACCCATCTCGCGTATCCGATCGGGCCGAACGGCGCGGAGAGCGGCCTCCCGGTGGAGGAACCGGCGGCGGACGCGCTGGGCAAGGTGATCGGGGAAGCGCGGCTGCTCCTCCTGTCCGACCTGGGCAGCGCCCGCACGACCACGGAACTCGCCGAACGGCACCGGATGAGCGCCTCGACGGTCTCGTACCACCTGCTGAGGCTGCATCGCGTAGGGCTGCTCAACCGGACGCGGGAGGGCAGCCGGGTGTACTACCAGCGCACCCCGGAGGCCGATCGCCTGGTGGCCCGCCGCGACCGCCGGACCCTCACGCGCCAGTTCGCCGACGCGTAGCGGCGCGCCGGCCTCGCCGGTGTCGGAAAACCACCGAAAGCGCCCTCCGTGTGTCGGTTCTCCGCGGCGCTTCCGGGTCCGGTCATGGCCGGGCACGGACGCCGGAATCCGTTGTCGCGTGCCTTCCGGCACGGAAGTCTCGTGCCCTGTGACCAGTGCAGAGGTTGAAGACGCCATGCGTTCCCCGCTCATACGTTCCTTCTCGCAGCTCGGCTCCCTGGACCCGGACCGCCCCGTCGTGACCCTGTTCAGCGGCGGACTCGACAGTTCGTATCTGCTGCTGCGGCTGCGCCGGATGGGCGTCCGCGAGGTGCACGCCGTGAGCGTCGACATCGGCGAGGACGAGTCCAGTACCTACAAACGCCAGGTGGCCGAAGCGCTCGGCGCGACGATCCACATCCTCGACCGGCGTGCCGAGTTCGCCGACCGTTACGTGGCTCCCGCGATCGCCGCTCAGGCCGTCTACCTCGGTCTCCACCCGGTCAGCTCCACGCTGAGCCGCCCGCTGATCGCCCACAGCGCGGTCGGACTGGCCCGTGCGCTCGGCGCGCAGGCCGTGCTGCACACCGCCAACCGCTCCCAGAACACCCTGCGCCGTCTCAACGGGGCGCTGGCACTGCTCGGTTACGAGGGCGCGTTCGGCAGCCCGTACGATCTCGATCCCGTCACACGCGACGACAAGCTCGTCGAACTGCGCGCCGCCGGTATCGACCTGCTCGCCGGGCGGATCGTCAGCGGCGACTCCAACCTCTGGTGCCGCGAGTTCGAGTCGGGCATCCTCGACGACCCCGAACTCCACGAGGTCCCCGAGGAGATGTACACCTGGAGCCGGCCGACCGCCCGCCCCGGCGACACCGACACCCTGACCGTCACCTTCGAACACGGGCTGCCCGTCGCTCTCGACGGAGAACCGCTGCCGCTGACCGCGCTGGTCGAGCGGCTCAACCGGCGGGTCGGCGCGTACGGACTCGGCCGCTACTCCGGTCTGGAACACCTCGATCACGGCGAGAAGGTCCTCGAGATCCGTGAGATGCCCGCCGCCTGGCTCCTGCTCAGCGGCTACCGGCACATCGAGAGCGCCTGCCTGGACGCCGAACTCATCCGCGAGAAGCGGCATCTGGAACAGGTCTGGACGCGGGAGGCCCTGGAGGGCCGCTGGTTCGGCGAGCTGAGGCTCGCGGCCCAGGTGTTCATCGACGCCTGCGCAGCCCGCACCACCGGCTCCGTGACCTGGCGACTGCGCACCGGCGGCGCCGACACGCGCTCCATCACCGTCGGAACACCGCTGTATCTGCGAGACCGGGAGAAGTGGGAGGAGCGGGCGATCGCCGCGGAGTCGGCGCCGTTCGTCCCGGTGGCGGAGTCCGTTCTCGCCGCCGTCTGAGTGTTCCCTCCCGCCCTTCTCGTCCTCACCCCTCGCCCTCTCCTCTCCCCATGGAGTACGCCATGACCACTGCCGCCGTCCGTCACCCCGCCGCCGTCGACGCCGTCAACGCCCTCGCCGGGCCCGGCGGTCATCTGATGCCCGCCGCACAGCTCTCCGCGCTGGCCGGTGTCGGCGCCGCCGACTGGGCGCGCTTCGCCGCCCACTGGGACGAGCTCACCCTCGACACGTACATGGCCGACGGAGGCACGTACCGGTTCCGTCGCTACGGACAGTTCGAGCTCGACCCGGCCGAGGGCGAACTCACCCTGCTCCCGCACGCGCCGTACCGACAGGAGTCGGACATCAATCCGCTCAACGGCGGCGTCGAGCGGGTATTCGACCCGCTGACCGAGTCCTTCACCGGTGATCCGCTGCTGCGCTCCGTCCTCGTCGAACTCGGCCGGATCTTCACCGCCGTCGACGGCACCGCCTCGTGGAACGTGAAACTGCACCCGTACCGCATCAGCGCCTCCGCGGACCAGCAGGGCCAGCCGGCGCCCGAGGGCCGGCACCGGGACGGCGTCACCTTCATCACCTCGCTGCTGATCGGCCGCAGCAATGTCACCGGCGGCGAGAGCGGCGTCTACTCCGACGAGGGTGAGCACCTGCTCACGGCTACCCTGTCCGAGCCCGGTGACCTCCTGCTGGGCGACGACCGCCGCACGCTGCACTCGGTGACCCCGGTGCGGCCGGTGGACTCCGAGCTCGCCGCTCACCGCGACGTCCTGGTGATCGCCTACACCGCGCGCTGAGCCGCCGCTCCAGCCCCACATCTCATCGTCCGCCGCCCTAGGAGTCCCACATGACCGTCAACGCGGCCCGCCGCGCCTGGCTGACCGATCTGCCCGTCCTGCTGGTCGCGGTGGTGTGGGGCTCCAGCTATCTCGCCGCCAAGGACATCACCACGACCCAGACCGTCCTGGCCGTGCTCGTCCTGCGGTTCGGGGTGGTCCTGCCGGTCCTGGTCGTCACCGGGTGGCGCAAGCTGCGGGCGCTCGACAGAACACAGATACGGGGCGCCGGCGTCCTCGGGCTGATCCTGTCGGGGATCTTCCTCCTGGAGACGTACGGCGTCGTGCACACCTCCGCGACCAACGCCGGGCTCATCATCAGCCTCACCATGATCTTCACGCCGCTCGCGGAGAGCCGGCTCACCGGCACCCGGCCCTCCCGGTCGTTCGCCGCGGCCGCGGGGCTCTCGGTGCTCGGTGTCCTGCTCCTCACCCAGGGCGCCGGGTTCAGCGCACCGTCCCTCGGTGATCTGCTGATGCTGGGCGCGGCCGTGGCCCGTACCGTGCACGTCCTGGCGATGTCGCGCATGCGGTCGGTGCAGGGTGCGGACGCGCTGTCGATGACCACGGTGCAACTGGGCAGCGCGGTCATGGTGTTCGCGTTGCTGTTCGCGGCGCCCGGCACCGGCAGCACCCCGTGGGCGGCCACGGCGGGCTTCGACGCCGGGGACTGGCTCGGGCTGCTCTACCTGTCGGCGTTCTGCACCCTGTTCGCGTTCTTCGTGCAGATGTGGGCGGTGCGCCGGACATCGCCCTCCCGGGTCAGCCTGCTGCTCGGCACCGAGCCGGTGTGGGCCGCCGTCTTCGGAATCGCACTCGCCGGGGACCGGCCGGGATGGCTGGGGCTGCTGGGCGCGCTCCTCGTGCTCGCGGGCACGGCATGGGGCCGTAGCGCGGCCGCCCCGCGGCAGACGTCAGTCGTCGAGCCAGCCGAGCCGGACGGCGCAGACACCGGCCTGGAACCGGCTGGCCGTTCCTAGCCGTTCGGTCAGTTCGGAGACGAGGCGGCGGACCGTGCGCTCGGAGACCCCGAGCTTGCGGGCCATCGCCTCGTCGGTGAGTCCGCCCCCGAGCATCCGCACCAGCTCGCGGTGGCGGCCGGTCGGGTGCCAGTCGCCCTCGGGGCTGTCGGTCGCGGACTCGGTCAGCACGGCGGCACTGGCCCAGCAGTGCTCGAAGATCCCCCGGAACACCCCGACCAGCGTCTCGCCGCGCAGCACGACGGCGGCGATCTCTCCGTCCGATGTCTGGGACGCGGGCACGATCGCCAGCGAGCGGTCCACCACGATCAGCCGCAGCGGCAGGGTGTGCGCGGTGCGTACCTGGGCGCCCGCGCCGTTCAGCCGCCGCAGATAGGCCGTCATGTGCGGAGCGGTGGCCGCCGAGTTCAGATGGATCGTACGCATCTGTACGCCGCGGCCCAGCACGATCCGGTCGCGTTCGAGTCCGGCCTCGATGATCCCGGCGGGCAGCGCGCGGCCGGGGTGCATCGAGAGAACCTCCTCCTCCGCCCGCCGCGAGGCGTCCTCCAGGACCGCCGACACGTTGGCCATACCATTCACCACCTCCATCTGCACGGAGGCCAGGTCACGGGCGTGCACCGGCTGGAAGTCCGCCAGGACCCGGGCGAGCGAGGAGCGTGTCTGCCGGACGCTGTTCAGCAGGGCGTTCGTGTGCTGTTCCTCGTCGAGGAGCAGCTTGCGCAGCGCGGTGTCCGGGGCGAGTGCCGTCCAGCCGTTGTGGTTGTCCGAGGACGGTACGAACAGGCCGAGTTCGCCGAGCAGCCGGAGCGCCTCGGCGAGTTCCGTCCCGCTCCAGCCGTGGTTCTCGGTGAGGGTCTCCGGGCGCCAGGCCGCGTTGTCGAGAGCGAGTCGGTAGAGCTCCTGTGCTCGGGCGCGTGCGTCCATGTCATCCCCCTGTTGTTCACGAGCGCCATCCCCCTGACGCTCCGTCGAGGATCTTAGAAATGGTTCCGTCCATCGGAAAAGCCGCCGTCCGCGATACGGACCGCCGGACGGTCCCACGCCGTAGCCCCGGCCGTCGTCCGCCCCTGGCCATGGCCGGTCCCGGAACTCCCCTCGCCGTAGCCGCGAACGACCTCGCCACAACATGCTGAGCCCCCGGCGTTCGCCGCTGACCACACACGCGACGACCGTCGAACGACGACCTGTCGGACGACAATCCAGGGGGACCCTCATGTCTGCTCCTTCTCGCCTGCTCAATGGCCTGTTCGCGGTGCTCGTCACGGCCCTGGTCCTCGGTGGCGCGCCGAGCACCACGGCGAACGGCACCGAAGCCGTGGCCGTGGCCGCGAGCGGCGACTCGCTGATCTGGGGATGAGCCGATGGCCGGTCCGAGAGTCGCCGTCGTCGCACCGCTGACCGGTCCGCGTACGGACTGGGGAGCGGCCCTTCTCGGCCAGCTGGAGCGGGTCAGAGCGGCCCGCCCGGACGCCGCTGAGTGGCATGTGTACGACGAGACGCCGGACGTCGCCCGTACGGTCGCCGCTGCCGGCTACGCCGCGGTCGTCGGCCACACCGACGCGGAGGGGGCCCGCCGGGCCCTGCCGGTGTACCAGGCCGCGGGGCTGCCCTGTCTGCTGCCCTTCGTCCGGGCCGGGGCACCCGCACTGAGCTGGGCACCCGACGGGGACGCGCTGGCCCGCAGGATCGTCGAGGGAGCGCTGGCCCTGGGGGTGGACGCGCTCGCCGTCGCCCAGGACGAGGAGCCGGGCTGGGCGGCGCTCGGGCGCGCGGTCGGAGAGGAGGCCGGGCGGGCGGGGCTCGCGCCCGGCCCCGGTGGCGCGCTGGCGGTGCTGGCACCGCAGGACCGGTTCGCGCGCTTCGCACAGGGGGCGGGTCCCGTCCTCACCCCGACGGACTGCGGGCTGGTCTCCTTCGCTCGGCTGCGCCCTGCGGCATCGAACCGTGAAGTGTGGGCCGTCCACCCTCAGATGTGCGCGGGACGCCGGGTCAGAGCCGCCGTCACGCCACTCGCGCAGGCCCTGTCCGAGGCTCCCGCGCTGCGCGGTACGGCACTGACGGACGCCGTACGAGTCCGCTCGGGAACCCTGCTCACCGCCGAGGGAGCCCCGCTGGGCGACGGCTGGCTGATCTCCCGGCTGCCGTGGGTGTGCACGGCGGAGCCCCCGCTCTGACCCGGCACGGGGGCCTCGCACTCGAACCAGACCGTCTTCCCGCCCTCACGCCACGCCGACACGCCCCACTTGTCGGCCATCGCGTCGAGCAGGAGCAGTCCACGGCCGTTCTCCGACTCGGCGTCCAGGGAGGCCGGCGTGCGGGGGAGTTGATCGCTGCCGTCCGACACCTCCACCCGCACGCCGTGCGGCTGCCGCAGCAACAGCAGTGCGCAGCGCCGGTCCGGGACGTGCCGTACGACGTTCGCGAGCAGCTCCGTCACGCCGAGTTCTACGGCGTCGGACAGCTCGGGCATACCCCACTCGCCGAGAAACGAGCGGACGATACGGCGGATGTGGCGGGCGGCGTGTTCACCGACGGTGAGGCGGATCGTGTACTGGGCGGGAAAGTAATCGTTCACGAGACGAGCTTGGCGTGCAGTGACTACTCTCGGCTACGGAACGGATACAACCGGTCCCGTAGTGGACTGAGTTGCGTGAGAGGGGCTCTGCGTGACCAACATCAACGCCCTTGACCCGGGTGCCTCGCCCTTGGACTACTACGGCTTCGAGCTGCGGCGGCACAGGGAGGCGGCGGGCCTGACGCTGAAGCAGCTCGGGGGAATCCTCAACTACACCGGCTCGCTGGTGGGCCAGATCGAGACAGCGCGGAAGGTTCCGACGCCGGAGTTCAGCGAACGGGCGGATGCGGCGCTGGGCACGGACGGGATGTTCTCCCGGCTGGTGGAACTGGTGCTGCGGAGTCGGCTCCCGGCCTGGTTCCAGCAGGTGGCGGAGCTGGAGATGCGGGCCACCGAGATCTGCTCCTTCCAGACGCACATGGTCCTGGGTCTCCTCCAGACGCAGGGGTACGCGCGGGCTGTACTCGGGGCGTTGGACCAGACCGACCTCGAAGACCGCACGGCGGTACGGCTGGCTCGTCAGCGGGTCTTCGAGAAGGCGGAACCGCCGGTCTTCTGGGCGGTCCTGAGCGAGGCCGCGCTGCACTTGGAGATCGGGAGCCCGGAAGTCATGCGGGGGCAACTGGCCCACTTGTTGTCCTTCGAGCACGCCCCTCGGATCAACATCCAGGTGTTGCCGTTCTCGGCGGGTGCGCACGCGGGGCTGACAGGCTCATTCGACCTCTACCACTTTGCGAGCGATCCGACCATCGTCTACACGGAGAGCTACGGCAGTGGTCATCCGACTGCGAATCCGGACACCGTCAAGAACTGCTCGCTCCGTTACGATCATCTGCGAGCTGCCGCGCTCTCCCTCAAGGACTCGGCGAAGCTCATCCGGCGCGTGATGGAGGAACGCTATGGGGATCCAGTGGCATAAGTCGTCGTACAGCAGCGACCAGGGCGGTCAGTGCCTGGAGGTCGCCGAAACCCCGCACACCACCATCGCGATACGCGACTCCAAGAACCCGGCGGGACCGATCCTCACCCTCGACCCCGCCACGTTCTCCACCTTCATCAACTGGACGACGGCGACTACAACCGCTGAATGATCGTGCCGGTGGCCAAACCGCCCCCCGCGCACATGGTGATCAGCGCGAACTCCTTGTCCGTGCGCTCCAGTTCATGAAGCGCCGTCGTGATGAGCCGGGCCCCGGTTGCCCCGACCGGGTGCCCGAGGGCGATCGCGCCGCCGTTGACGTTCACCTTCGACAGGTCCTGCTCGAAGACCTGCGCCCAGCTCAGCACCACGGACGCGAACGCCTCGTTGATCTCGACCAGGTCGATGTCCTTCAGGGACATCCCGGCCTTCCCCAGCACGGCGTTCGTCGCGTCGATCGGTCCGTCCAGGTGGAAGTGGGGGTCGGACCCCACCAGCGCCTGGGCCACGATCCGGGCCCGGGGCCTCAGCTTCAGGGCGCGAGCCATCCGCTTCGACGCCCACATGATCGCCGCCGCCCCGTCGGAGATCTGCGACGAGTTGCCGGCCGTGTGTACCGCCGTAGGCATGATCGGCTTCAAAGAAGCCAGCGCATCCGCCGACGTGTCGCGCAGGCCCTCGTCCTTGTCGACCAGGCGCCACATGCCCTGCCCGGCGTGCTGCTCCTCCTCCGTCGTCGGGACCTGGACGGCGAAGGTCTCTCGTTTGAAACGCTCCTCCGCCCAGGCGTGGGCGGCCCGCTCCTGGGAGGCGAGTCCCAGCGCGTCGACGTTCTCCCTCGTCAGACCCCGGTGGCGGGCGATCCGCTCGGCCGCCTCGAACTGGTTCGGGAGGTCGACGTTCCACTCGTCGGGGAACGGCTTCCCGGGCCCGTGCTTCGAGCCCGACCCCAGCGGCACCCGGGACATCGACTCCACCCCGCACGAGATGCCGACGTCGATCACGCCCGCCGCGACCATGTTGGCCAGCATGTGCGAGGCCTGCTGCGACGACCCGCACTGCGCGTCGACGGTCGTCGCGGCCGTCTCGTACGGCAGCCCCATCGTGAGCCAGGCCGTGCGCGCGGGGTTCATGGACTGCTCACCGGCGTGCGTGACCGTACCGCCGACGATCTGTTCGACGCAGTCGGCGGGGATGCCGGTGCGGCCCAGGAGTTCGCGGTAGGTCTCGCCCAGCAGGTAGGCGGGGTGCAGATGGGCGAGCGCGCCACCGCGCTTGCCGATCGGGGTGCGTACGGCTTCGACGATCACGGGTTCGGCAGCCATGGGTGCGGGTCCTCTCCGGGAGGCTACGCGGAACTAGTACGCGTTCTAGTTCTGTCAGCAGTGTGCTGACGGTCACTCCGTGACCGCAAGGGTCGTGCGGGCAATTGAGGGGTCCATGCCTCTTGCTAGTTGTAGAACCCGTTACTACCGTCACCGCAACTCCGCACAGCTGATGGGCCGTCAGAACAAGAGTCGGTACGAGTGGTGGGAGCCGCCCATGCCCTGTCCCGCGCTGCCCGACGGGTTCGACTTCACCGACCCGGACCTGCTCCATCAACGTGTGCCCCTGCCGGAGTTCGCCGAGCTGCGCCGGGTCGAGCCGGTCTGCTGGGTGCCCCAGCCGGCCAATGTCGCCGGCTTCCAGGACGAGGGGTACTGGGCCGTCACCCGGCACGCCGACGTCAAGTACGTCTCCACGCACCCGGAGTTGTTCTCGTCGTACCTCAACACGGCGATCATCCGCTTCAACGAGCACATCGACCGGGACTCCATCGACGCCCAGCGGTTCATCCTGCTCAACATGGACCCGCCGGAGCACACCCGGGTCCGGCAGATCGTGCAGCGCGGCTTCACGCCCCGGGCGATCCGCGCCCTGGAGGAGCGGCTGCGGGCCCGGGCCCTCGCGATCGTCGCCAACGCCCGGGCGCACACCGGGCCGTTCGACTTCGTCACCCAGGTCGCCTGCGAACTGCCGCTCCAGGCGATAGCGGAGCTGATGGGCGTCCCGCAGGAGGACCGGGACAAGATCTTCGACTGGTCCAACAAGATGATCGCGTACGACGACCCCGAGTACGCCATCACCGAGGAGGTCGGCGCCGAGTCGGCCACCGAGATCCTCGCCTACGCGATGAACATGGCCGCCGACCGCAAGCAGTGCCCCGCCCACGACATCGTCACGCAACTGGTCGCGGCGGAGAACGAGGGCAACCTCAACTCGGACGAGTTCGGCTTCTTCGTGCTGATGCTGGCCGTCGCGGGCAACGAGACCACCCGCAACGCCATCACCCACGGCATGCACGCCTTCCTCACCCACCCCGAGCAGTGGGAGCTGTACAAGAGGGACCGGCCGTCGACGACGGCGGAGGAGATCGTGCGCTGGGCGACCCCGGTCGCCGCCTTCCAGCGCACCGCCACCCAGGACACCGAGCTGGGCGGCAAGCGCATCCGCAAGGGGGACCGGGTGGGGTTGTTCTACGCCTCCGCCAACCACGATCCCGAGGTCTTCGACGAGCCGGACGACTTCGACGTCACCCGCGATCCCAACCCGCACCTCGGTTTCGGCGGGGGCGGCCCGCACTTCTGCCTGGGCAAGTCCCTCGCCGTGCTGGAGATCGACCTCATCTTCAACGCCATCGCCGACGCCATGCCGGGGCTGCGGCTGGTCGACGACCCGCGCCGGCTGCGCTCGGCGTGGATCAACGGTGTGAAGGAGCTCCGTGTCAGTACGGGCGGCTGAGCGGAGCGAAGGCGACGGCCCCGGGGATCAGGGGGCCGCCGCCTGGCCGTCCAGAGAAGCAGCCTCCGCTGATGCCTGCAATGTCCTCTTTTACTAGGCGCGGCCGCATTCAGGGGTGTGGTCCGGCCCCTGACCGGGGCCGGTACCTACGGCCTCGCTTCGTACGTGACGTGGGTCATGTGGGCGGCTTCACTGCCGTGGGAGCGTCGAAGGTGACCGGCGTCTCGAACGCCGCCCGGCGTGTGGCGCGGCGCAGCGCCCTGAGCACCGCCGGGCCGAGGGTCAGTGTCAGGACGATGGTGACGACCGCCCGGCCGAGGTCCCAGCCGAGCGAGGTGGCCAGGCAGTACGCGAGGAAACGGGCCAGGTTGGCGGGGACCGTCGCCTGCGGGTCGAAGGCGACGTTCGAGGCGAGCGCGCTCATGAAGGGCCAGCCGGCCATGTTCATCACCGTGCCGTAGGCGAAGGCGGCGAGGAAGCCGTAGGCCGCGAGCAGGGTGAGTTCCGTCCGGCCGCGGAGGCGGTCCGGGCCCGGCAGCAGGCCCGCGCCCATCGCGAACCAGCCCATCGCCAGCATCTGGAACGGCAGCCACGGGCCCACCCCGCCCGTGAGCAGCGCGGACGCGAACATCGTCACCGAGCCGAGGACGAACCCGAAGCCCGGGCCGAGGACCCGGCCGCTCAGCACCATCAGGAAGAACATCGGCTCGATCCCGGCGGTACCGGCGCCGATCGGCCGCAGAGCGGCCCCCGTGGCGGCCAGCACACCGAGCATCGCCACCGCCTTCGGGCCGAGACCGGACTCCGAGATCGCGGCGGCCACCACCGCCACGAGCAGCACCAGCAGTCCCGCGAAGAGCCAGGGCGCGTCCTGCGCGTGGGCGCTGAGCTGTGAGGTGGGCGGGGCGAGGAAGGGCCAGCCGAAAGCGGCCACCCCTACGGCGCTGACCAGGAGCAGGGCGGTGAGGGAGCGGGGGCCGAGGCGGACGGCCCGGGCCTGGCGCTGGGCGTTCACGCGTCCGTCCCTGGTTGGAGGGCCGCGCGGACCTCGGAGACCGTGAGCCAGTGCTGCGGGGCCAGGATCTTGGTGACCTGGGGGGCGAAGGACGGCGAGGAGACGACGACCTCCGCGGTCGGGCCGTCCGCGATCACCTCGCCCTCGGCCAGCAGCACCACGCGGTGGGCGATCTCGGCGGCCAGTTCCACGTCGTGGGTCGCCAGCACGATGGCGTGCCCCTCTGCGGCCAGCTCGCGCAGCACACCGACCAGGCGGGCCTTCGCCGCGTAGTCCAGGCCTCGGGTGGGCTCGTCCAGCAGGAGCAGCGGGGGCCGGGCGGTCAGTACGACGGCCAGGGCGAGGGCGAGGCGCTGGCCCTCCGAGAGATCCCGGGGGTGGGTGTCGTCGGTGACGCCCGGGAGCAGCTCGGTGACGAGGGCACGGCAGGTGCCGGGTGTTGCTCCCGCGTCCTGGTCGGCCGCCGTGCACTCGGCGGCGACGGTGTCGGCGTAGAGCAGGTCGCGGGGTTCCTGGGGGACGAGGCCTACCTTGCGGACGAGGTCCTTGGGGGTGGTGCGGTGGGGGGTGGCTTCGCCGAGCCGGACGGATCCGGAGGTGGGGGTGACGAGGCCGACCAGGGAGTTGAGGAGGGTGGACTTTCCGGCGCCGTTGCGGCCCATGAGGGCGATGGTTTCGCCGGGGGTGATGGTGAGGTTGATGTGGGCCAGGGCCTGGATGCGGGAGCGGGTTACGGAGAGGGCTTGGACCTCGCCCAGAGGGGTGGGGGGTGTGGATTGTTCGCGGGTGCGGGTTGGTTGTGGCTGGTCGCGCAGTTCCCCGCGCCCCTGAAGGGCGATGCCCTCGCGTCCCTCAAGACGCCCGCGGAGATCCCCTGCCTTGCGGCGGGCGTCTCGGACCGTCAGGGGGAGCGGGGTCCAGCCCGCCAGGCGGCCCAGGGCCACCACGGGCGGATACACCGGGGACACGGCCATCACCTCGGCCGGGGTGCCCAGGATCGGCGGCTCGCCCGGGGCCGGTAGCAGGGCGACCTGGTCGGCGTACTGGATGACCCGTTCCAGGCGGTGTTCGGCCATGAGGACCGTCGTGCCGAGGTCGTGGACCAAGCGCTGGAGGACCGCCAGGACCTCTTCGGCGGCTGCGGGGTCGAGGGCGGAGGTCGGCTCGTCCAGGACGAGGACGCTGGGGTGCGGGGTGAGGACCGAGCCGATGGCGACGCGCTGCTGCTGGCCGCCGGAGAGGGTGGCGATGGGGCGGCTCCGCAGGTCGGCCAGGCCGAGGAGGTCGAGGGTCTCCTCGACGCGGCGGCGCATCACGTCCGGGGCGAGGCCCAGCGACTCCATGCCGTAGGCGAGTTCGTCCTCGACGGTGTCGGTGACGAAGTGGGCGAGCGGGTCCTGGCCCACCGTGCCGACGACGTCGGCGAGTTCGCGCGGCTTGTGCGTGCGGGTGTCGCGGCCGGCCACCGTGACCCTGCCCCGCAGGGTGCCGCCGGTGAAGTGCGGCACGAGGCCGCTGACCGCGCCCAGGACGGTGGACTTGCCGACGCCGGAGGGACCGGCCAGGAGGACGAGTTCGCCCTCGGGGACCTCGAAGTCGATGCCCTGGACGGTGGGTTCGGAGGCACCGTCGTAGGTGACGGAGACATCCTCGAAGCGGATCACGACGGTTCCTTGGGCTCGGGGGCGACGAACGCGGGCAGCAGGCCGAAGAGGATCGCCGCCGCGGGCCAGACCGGGAGCGTGGGGGCCACGAGCGGCACCACGCCGGGGTGCAGGGCCGCGGGGTCACGGACCGAGGCGAGCACGAGCAGCGCGGCGACCGCCACGCCGGAGGCGACCACCAGCAGCGCGCGCAGGTCCCAGCGGTCCGGGCGGTACCGGGTGCGCAGCGAGCGCCGGCCGCCGAGCCGCAGACCCGCGAGAGCGGCGGCGAGGCCGACGAGCAGGACCGGGAAGCCGTAGGTGGCGCCCTCGGCGGTGAGTAGCCCGTACGTTCCCGCGCAGACGCCGAGCAGGCCGCCGAGGGTGAGGGCGGCGGTGGTACGGCGTACGGCGGGCGGGACCTGTGCGGTACGGCCGTAGCCGCGGGCGTCCATCGCGGCGGCCAGGGACACCGAGCGCTCCAACGCGCCCTCCAGGACCGGGAGGCCCACCTGAAGCAGGCCCCGGAGGCCCTTGTCCGGGCGGCCGCGCAGCCGGCGGGCGGCGCGCAGGCGCTGGACGTCGGCGATGAGGTTCGGCGCGAACGTGAGGGCGACGACGACCGCGACCCCCATCTCGTACAGGGCGCCCGGGAGGGACTTGAGGAGGCGGGAGGGATTGGCGAGGGCGTTCGCGGCGCCGACGCAGACGAGCAGGGCGGCCAGTCTCAGACCGTCGTACAACGCGAAGGTGAGGGCCTCGGCCGTGACCTCGCCGCCCAGGCGGATGCCCTGGGCCCAGTCGGGGAGGGGCACCTCGGGGAGGGTGACGAGGGTGTGGGTGCCGGGGATGGGGGAGCCGAGGACGATCGCGAAGAGAAGCCGGATGACCAGGACGGCGAGGGCGAGTTTGACGAAGGCGCCGTAGGAACGGGACCAGGGGGTCGGGGGGCGGCAGGTCGCCACGACGTAGGCGGATACCGCGATGAGGAGGCAGAGGAGCAGGGGGTTGGTGGTGCGGGTGGCCGCGGTGCCGAGGGAGAGGGACCAGAGCCACCAGGCGCCGGGGTGCAGAGGGGCCCGGGGCCGGCGCGGGGGGTGGGAGGGCACGTCGCTGAGCCGGTCCGCGCTGCTAAGCCTGGTCACGCCGCCGTACCTGCCAGATCGCCGCCGCCCCCAGTGCCGTCACCACGGCGATGCCCGCCAGCAGGCCCAGGGACGGGCCGCTGTCGTCGGACGTGTCCTTCCTCGCAGCCGGGGTCGACTCCCGGGAGCTCGCCACCTGCTCTCCGCAGCCCTTCTCCGGGTAGCCCGCGATCGCACACAGCAGGGCGTTCGTGTCGTAGCGCAGGGGCTTGGCGACCGTCGCGAGGGCCTCAGCCGTGGTCGCGTCGGGGGAGACGCGGGCGCAGGCCGTCCGGGCGGGGGGCGGGGTCTCGCCCTGGGGGGCGTCCGCCTTGGTGCCGGGGTCGATGACGAGCGCCACCCGCTTCTTCCCGTCCTGCGCGGGGGTCTTCGCGCAGATGGTCCTGAAGTCGGCCGTGCCGCGCGGCCGGGCCGCCTCGGCGGAGTCCTCGCTCACCGCGAAGCGGAAGCCCTGGACGTCGCCGTCGGAGGGGCGGGCCATGGACGGGCCCTGGGTGGCGTAGACCCAGCGGTCGCCTTCGCGGTCCCAGAACGACCAGTACCGGTAGCCGGCGGCCTGGGCCTGGCCCGCGCCCGCGATCAGCAGGAGCGAGGCCAGGAGGAGGAGAACGGCCCGGCCGATCACGACTGCTGCTTCTTCTTGCGGCCGGTGAAGAGGAAGCCGATGCCGATACCGGCGACGAGGCAGACCCCGACGTACCACCAGACGCCGAAGAAGTCCGACCCCGAGTCGTCCTTCTCGTCGGCCGCCGAGGTCTTTTCGGGGGCCTGCGGGGCCGGGCCCGTCGCGTTGAGCTGCTTCACCAGGTCCGTGCCGCCGAAGTCACGCGGGTTCGCGCCCGTCGCCTGCGCGGCGAAGATCAGCTGGGCGTAGGCGGCCGGGCCGCCCTGCTCGGCCCAGCCGGCGGAGTTCTTCTCCAGCCACCGCACGGACTTCCCGGCCTGCGCGGCCTCGCCCTGCGCGGCGAGTGCCACGACCGCGTCGGCGGTGTTGCCGTGGTCGGGCTGGGGGTCCGCGCCGGCGAGGGCGGAGGTGAGGTGGTCGTCGCCCTTGGCGAGGGTCTGCGTGAGGTACGCGGCCCCGTTGTCGGCGGCCTGTCGCGGTGTGGCCGGATCCGCGCATGTGGCGTCGGACTTCTTCCCGGCCTCCACCACCATGCCCTTGCCCAGGGCGCCGAGGACACCGGCCGCCGTGGCGTCCGCGTTGGCGGTCAGCTCGCCCTTCTTGTCCGGCTGGAACGCGAAGGCGCCGTCGTCGTCCCCACCGCAGGGGAGGGCGAGCTTCAGCAGGGCGTCGTCGGGCGACTTCCCGCCCTTCTCGACCTGGTCCGGCTTCTCACCGGCGGCGGCGAGCGCGCCGACGATGACCGACGTGGAGTTGGTGTCGCTGGCGCCGCCGGGCGCGTAGCCCCAGCCGCCGTCCTTGTTCTGGACGGACTTCAGCCAGCCGACGGCCTTGTCCGTGACGGCGTCCTGTCCGCCGAGGGCGGCGAGCGCCTGGACGGCGGCGGCCGTGGCGTTGGTGTCGAGCATGGTCTTGGCGTCGCACGCGGCGGCGGGGTCGGGCCGGTACGCGGCGAACCCGCCGTCCTCGCACTGCTGCCGGACCAGCCACTCGACGGACTTGGCGGCCGGCTTCTCACCCACCGTGTCCTGGGCCAGCAGGGCGAGCGACTGGCGCCAGACGCCGTCGAACTTGGGGTCCTTGTCGCCGTACAGGGCGGAGGGGAACGCCTGGGACGGAGTCGGTGACGGTGCGGCGGCGGCCGGCGTGGCGGCGCCGATCACGGTGGCGGCGGCCAGGACGGCGGCGCTGCGGCGGACGTTCATGATCGGCGGGTGCCTCTCCCTGTGAGGGAGCCGGGCAGCACGGGACACCCCGGCGGCTCGGCTCCGTATACCTCGACGGTGCCGTGCACCGGCGGGCGCCGGGCACATGAGCCGGTCACGATCCGTACGGGGCGATCCGGCTCACCGCCTGCCTCGGCGGGCGGTTCACGGTTGCGGGTCAGCGCCGGAATTACACCGGCTTCTCCCTGTACGGGTGATGACGACCCGCCTACTGTACCCGGAAGTAGCAAAACGGCCGAGAGTACCTTCGCCCCATGCCGACCACACCGCCCGGAAGACTCCTCGGCTCGGGCCGCCGTGCCGATGTGTACGAGATCGACGAGATGTGGGTGCTGCGCCGCGAACGGGAGGGCGGGGGAGACGCGGCGGCGGAGGGCGCGGTGATGGAGCACGTGCGCGCCCACGGCTATCCGGTGCCCCGCGTCCGCCCGACCGGCTCGCGCACCGACCTGGTGATGGAACGGCTCTCCGGCCCGACCATGCTCCAGGCCTGCCTGGCGGGCACGCTGGAGGTGGCGGAGGCCGGTTCGATCCTGGCCGGGCTCCTGCGCGACCTGCACACCGTCCCCGCCCTGCACTCCACCGACCCGGTGGCCCGCGTCCTCCATCTGGACCTCCACCCGGAGAACGTGATGATCACGCCCGAGGGGCCGCGCGTCATCGACTGGTCCAACACGGAGGAGGGCGACCCGGGGCTGGACTGGGCGGCCTCGGCGGTGGTCCTCGCCCAGGCAGCGGTCTCCGGCGACCCCCTGGCCACGGCCGCCCGCACCATGCTGGCCGCCCTCCTCGCCGACCCGTCCCCGCTCACACGGCCCGCCCTGACGGAGGCCCGGAGCCGCCGCGCCTCCAATCCGACGATGAGTCCGGAGGAGGTCGAACTGCTGGACACGGCCGAGGAGTTGATCCTGTCCCTGAGGTAAACCGGTTAACGTGAAGCTCCACGACCACACGCAGGAGCGTCCATGACTGAGCAGGTGGAGAACTCCGAGCAGGAGCCGCTCTCCAAGATCGACACCTCGGTTCCGCACTCGGCGCGGATCTGGAACTACTGGCTGGGCGGGAAGGACAACTACGAAGTCGACCGTGTGGCCGGTGACGCCTTCCGCGAGATCTTCCCCGGGATCGAGACCGGGGCGCGCGCCGCCCGCTACTTCCTCGCCCGCGCCGTTCGCCATCTCGCCGCTGAAGAGGGCATCCGCCAGTTCCTGGACATCGGCACCGGGCTGCCCAACGTGGACAACACCCACCAGATCGCCCAGCGGGTGGCCCCGGAGAGCCGGATCGTCTACGTCGACAACGACCCGCTGGTGCTGGCCCACGCCCGCGCGTTGCTCACCAGCACACCGGAAGGCGTCACCAACTACGTCGACGCCGACCTGCGCAAGCCGAGCACGATCGTCCGGGAAGCCGGCAAGACGCTGGACTTCGACCAGCCCGTCGCGCTCATGCTGATGGGCATCCTCGGCCACATCGAGGACCACGACGAGGCGCGCGAGATCGTGCGGCAGCTGGTGGACGCGCTGCCTTCCGGCAGCTATCTGGTGCAGTACGACTCCACCGACACCAGCGAGGACTACCTCCGGGCCATCGGGCAGTACAACGACGGCGGCTCGATCCCGTACATCCTGCGCAGCCCCGAGCAGATCGCCCGCTACTTCGACGGTTTGGAGCTGCTGGAGCCGGGCGTCACGTCCTGCTCGCGCTGGCGTCCCGACGCCGAGGCCCTGGGCCTGCCGGCGGAGGTGCACCAGTACGGCGGTGTCGCCCTCAAGCGCTGAACCCCGGACAGGCCTCGCTCAGGTCTCCTGGAGTATGCGGTGCAGGATGGTCGGAGTCTCGTCCGGTGACTCGGCTTCGACCACCAGCCGGTTCATGGCGTCCCAGTAGCGCTCGATGTCGGCCGCCTTGTCGGGATAGAGCGCGGTGGTGAGCTGCTCCAGGTAGACCACGTCGGGCAACTGGCCACCGGGCAGCCGCAGAATGGTGACCGGACCGCCCTCCGCGGCATGGCCGCCGGAGAGGAACGGCAGGATCTGGACGGTGACCTGCGGAAGCCGGCAGACCTCGATGAGATGCCTGAGCTGGGCACGCATCACCTCCGGCCCGCCCACCGGGCGCCGCAGCGCCGCCTCGTCGATCACGGCCCAGAGCTGGGCCGCGCCCGGCTGCCGGTGCAGGATCCGCTGCCGGGTCATCCGCAGCGCCACCCGGCGGTCGATCTCCCGCGCCTCGGCGTCGGTGTGGGCGAGCCGGACGGCGGCACGCGCGTAGTCGGGGGTCTGGAGCAGTTCGGGGACGCGCTGTATCTGGAAGCAGCGGATGACGCTCGCGGCTTGCTCGGCACCGAGGTAGCTCTGCGTCCAGGAGGGCACCACGTCGCTGTAGTACTGCCACCAGGCGTGGGTGTTGGCCTGTTCGGCCAGCGCCAGCAAGGTCGCGCGTTCGGCCTCGTCCGTGACGCCGTAGTGCGTGAGCAGGTCGGCGACGTCGCGCAGTTTGAACCCGTGGCGGCCCGCCTCCATGCGGCTGATCTTGGAGGGCGAGGCACGGATGACGTCCCCCGCCTCCGCCCTGCCGATGCCTCGCGCGTCCCGCAGCCTGCGCAGCCGGGCGCCCAGCGCCAGCCGGGGGACCATGGGCCCGGCGGATCTCCCGTCCAGGACTCCGCTGAAGGGCGACGTTCGAGCGGCCTCATCGGTGCCCATGGGCATATCTCCTTGCGGTGGTACGCAACGCCGCACGCGTGGGGGCGACACGGCTCGTTCATCCTAGAGGCCCTGCCCTGACCCCATCCCGCTTATGCCGAAGGCGAGTTCGTCCGCGGTGTGGGACCGCCGAAGGGCAGGTGAAGACTCCGGGAAGCGAGCAGCCAGGGTCCGTCGGTCCGCCGGAACTCGTCCTCGTAGTGCCCGACCTGGACCGGCGGCCCGGCCGGGACCGTACCGCCGTCGTAGCCGTCGACGCGGTACGTGGTGAAGTAGGAGATCGCCCTGGCGGTGTCGGGGGACTCCACGGTGACCAGGACGTTGGACATCATGCGGCGGGAGAGCCGGTCGGCGGGGCGGGAGCCGAAGTACGTGCGCAGGGCGTCGCGCCCCCTGACCAGCCGCCCGTCCTGCGGCCACTGCCAGACGCCGTCCTCGGTGAACAACTCGGCCACGGAGGAGGGGTCGCCCAGGTCGAGCCGGTGGACGAAGCCGAGGATCAGACGCTCGCAGGCGCGTTCGGCGAGGAGGCGCTCGATGGGGTCCATGGGCTTGGTTCTAGCACCCTGCCCGGATGCTCTCGCAGGCGCCTACACGGCCACGTATGTCACCGGCTCGCTCCCCGGTACCGCTTCCGCCCGGCCCAGTTTGACCAGGCGGCGCAGATGGGCCTCGGCCTCGGAGACCGCGATGTTGCGGGAGCCGTACGGGATCTGGTCCCAGGGGCGGTTCCACTCCATGCGTTCGGCGAGCTGCCAGGGCGTGAGGGGCTCGGCGAGGAGGGCTTGCAGGGCGGTGAGGCGGGCCTCGTGGTGGTCGAGCAGTTCGCGTACGCGGGCGGCGGCGTCCGGGAAGGGGTGCTGGTGG
Source organism: Streptomyces sp. NPDC050546 (assembly GCF_044457425.1). Classification (NCBI taxonomy): domain Bacteria; kingdom Bacillati; phylum Actinomycetota; class Actinomycetes; order Kitasatosporales; family Streptomycetaceae; genus Streptomyces; species Streptomyces sp. NPDC050546. The sequence goes on along the minus strand of NZ_JBITGX010000005.1, from coordinate 229,164 downwards.
GCCGGGAGCACCTCGGCGGGGGCGAGACGGCCCACGCGTTCGAGGCTGTCGAGGTAGTCGCCGAGAGGGTCGGTCACGGTGGCGTCGTCGGGATCCTCGTAGAGGCCGATGTGCGGGGTGATCCCGGGCAGCAGGTGGTCGCCGGAGAACAGGCGGCCGTGGCCCGGGAGTTGTGCGGGATGGGACTCCTCCAGGTGGAGGCAGACGTGGCCGGGCGTGTGCCCAGGGGTCCAGATCGCGCGCAGGCGGCGGCCGGCGAGGTCGAGGAGTTCGCCCGGGACGATGTCGCGGTCGGGCAGGGCGGGGGAGAGGCCGGGCACGGCGCGGGGCCGGGGCGTGCGGAGTGGGGCGATGTGCTCCTCCGGGGCTCCGGCGGCGGTGAGCTTGGCCGTCATGTACGAGAACCAGCGCTCGGGCCGGGCCTCCCGGGTCCGTCGTACGACCGCGGTGTCCGCCGCGTGCATCGCGATCCACGCGCCCGACGCCTCGCGGACCCGGCCGGACAGGCCGTGGTGGTCCGGGTGGTGGTGGGTGATGACCACGCCGTGGATCTCGGCCACGGAGGTGCCGCACGCCGTGAGCCCGTCCGCGAGGGTGTCCCAGGACTCCGGGTCGTCCCAGCCGGTGTCGACGAGCACCGGCCCGCGGTCGGTGTCGACGACGTACACCAGCGTGTGCCCGAGCGGGTTGTCCGGGATGGGCACCCGGAGAGACCGGACACCTCCACCATGGTCGTGCACGGGCCCGCTCCGGCTGCTCTTCATCTGCCCTCCGACCCCGCGCCCCGCGCCCCATGGCCATGGCCCACTATAACTAGAACTGGTTACAAAGGTCGCCCAAGTCGACTGATTCTATGAGGCGTTGGACTGACCTGCGCTGATGTGCGCGCTACCGGTCCTCGCTGGTCGACGTCGGTCACTGCCGGACGGCCCAGAGGTGGCCCAGCGATTGGAGCGGTGCTCCTGTCGTCCTGCCTCGCCACCGTGCCAGGCTTGACTGGGCGGGTGGACGTAGAGACGCAACTTCACAGCCTCATGCATTCCCTGTCACGAGAAAGCGGCGTCTTCGGTCGCGTGGTCGTTGTAGCCGGCGCCGCTGCTCGATAGCCGACGCCACACGCTCCGCCATCTTACTTACATCTAGGAGATTTGCTGATTTTGGCACCTGCGGCGGAGAGCTCGTAGAGATACCCTTTCTCCGCATCAGGTGTGTGCCAAGCCATGGGCATACCATTCCTCTCTGCCCAACTCCAGAAGTTTCCGCTCATCTCCTCCGACCGGCGAAATGCATTTACTCCCTGAGACAGCCACGGCCGGTTGGCGCGATCCTTGAAATACGCACCCTGGCCGCGCGGGGAGGCGTTGCCGGGAAGAACGTAGGTATACCTGGAATCATTCCCCTTCCAGTCGGCCGGACTGGAGAAGGTAACTCGACTGCATGCAGGAAGAAGGAACTTCTCGGACCACATGACGACCGACATGTCAGGCCGTTTCGTGTACCAGAAGGAAAAAACTACGACATCGCTCAACGGAAATGGATTCGGATTGTCAAGCGTTACGGTGTTATCCGCAGCTGGTATGAATTCCACCCTCTGCGCAAAGTCGGACGCGGCAGATTCCTCCTTCCTGGCATCCTTCTCTTGCTGGTCGTTGTAGGTGGCTACTGCCACGTACGACGTGGCCACCGCGGTGAAGAAGGTCATCAACGCCGCCAGACCGGCGAAGAAAGTCCCCCAAGCGGATAATCCCGAATGGCGGACCTCTGTTTCGTTATCGCCCGCAGATGAAGGAGTACCTCTCCCGGACTGCCGGGAACTCTGGGATACCCCTGAGGTTGAATTCGCTGTCATTGGCCCCCCTTTGAGGGGGGTCTATACCCACGCTTGCAGGCTTCAATGCAGTCTGAGGACATTCGGCTGTCGACTGGTCGTGGGTCAGTGCAGGCCTGTCGCCCATGCCGTGAGTGCGGCGAAGTCGCTGCTGGTAAGGCCGTATCGGGGGTCGACCCGGTGGAGTAGGGCGGGGCCGTTGTGATGCCCGTTGACCCAAGCGCGATCCGCCTCGGTGATCTCGTCATCGATCCAGGCGAACGCACGACCATTCGCCCACGTGACAATCTCTGGCGTCTTCCAGAACACACCGTTCCCGGGCTCGGCGCGCGGTGCGGGCCAGGCGATGAAGGGCAGCTCGGGCAGTCCCAGGACTGGTGCGACGAAAGCGTTGGCTTCGTCCTCCCACGTTGTCGCCCACACCAGGTCGAAGGGGAGTGCCTCCAGTGTCGGGCCGTGAGTCGGGTTGAGCCACACCCGCAGCGGCTTTACGGGTTTGTTCGGCAGCCCGAACTCAGCCAGTCGGCGCCGCTCGGCGGCCTCCCAGCGAGGTGTCAGAAGCCGGTGTGTCTGATAGCCCTCGGGCCGTCGATGCGCCTTCGCGGCATACGGGTTCAGCGGTCCGTCCACATCCACCAACAGCAATGGGCGCACCAGTCCACCCCTCTCCGTTCCGCATCGCACGGTACCGGCCGACGACGAGACGGTTCAACGAAATCGGCAGGTGACGGTCTACGCAGGTGCGGATCTCCGAGGCGGTGGGACGATCTCGCTGTGACCGCAGTGATCAGGGCGTCGGAGTCGTCTTGGACTGCACCGTGAGGGAGTCGAGGTGCGGTGAGGGAGAAGGAGCACAACCGCTCCCATAGGCTTGCCGGCTTCAGCCATCAGGCCACGACCTCGACAGACAGTCCGTCGCAGCGCCCCTTCAGGACAGACCTGTTCGGGCCGCTGTATGGACACGCGTGAAGGAGACAGTCGCGTGAACACCCTCTCGGTAGCGCTGGTTTCGGCGTTGACCACAGGCGCCATCTCTCTGGGGCTCGTGTGGCTGACCAGCCATCAGCAACGGCGCGACAACAAACGCGCTCAACGCGAGACTCAGAACGTCTCCCACCTCAACCCCCTCAGATGGCACGCTGCTGAAGCACACCACCGGCTCTCCCTCTACGCCACCTCTGTCGATCGACATGGCTGTTACCGGCCGGCTCAGGTTCTCAACGAACCGCGGGAGATCGACGACAAGAGCGCCAGTTGGTTCGCCGGAACCGGAGTTCCGCTGATCTCCAGCGTCTGGATGACCTCCTGCTTGTTCGCCCAGATGACTCGCACCCGTCACGACATACCGTTCCTGCGCTTGCCGGGGAAGGACGACACAAGGCTGTCCGCCCTGATGTTGAAGGTCCATGTGGCTTTCGCCGCCTGTGATGTCTACTACGCGACACAGTCCAGCATCGGCGTCGACGTCATCCTTGAACCCGAAGGGCGACTCAGGAGCTACAGGGAATTCTGCGAACTCCTTTCGCAGCCGGATCGGCGTGTATGGGCAGACCCCCTCATCTGGTTCCACCTCGCTGTCGCCAACGGTGAGCGGCGCCAGAACCTCCAGCGTGCCTTGGACGCTCTCCAGGAACTGTCCGGGTTTCTCGACGACATCCTCGCCGGCGGCGCGTCATTGCAGGCGCGCTGGGACGCGGAGCTCTAGAACGGGCCGCAACGGCCGGTCGCGATCTGGGGCGCACGGAAGAAGGTCACCGGGAAACCGCAGGTCAGAGGCATTCTCGTCCTGTCCGTGGACTACTTCAACTAGAACTGGTATCAGTTCTGAAGCACCGTCAGGAACGGGCGCCGTCCCCGGGAGGCATGTGCCATGACCGAGCTCGTGGAACACGGACAGCTGTTCATCGGCGGGGAGTTGACCGACCCCCTGGGCCAGGACGTCATCGAGGTGATCTCGCCGCACACGGAAGAGGTCATCGGGCGCGTCCCGCACGCCTCGACCGCGGATGTGGACCGGGCCGTGGGGGTGGCGCGGCGGGCGTTCGACGAGGGGCCCTGGCCGCGTATGAGCCTCGACGAGCGGATCGAGGTCGTGAGCCGGATCAAGGACGGGATCGTCGCCCGGCACGAGGAGATCGCCCGCGTGATCTCCGGCCAGAACGGCTCGCCGTACTCCTGGAGCGTCCTCGCCCAGGCCTTCGGCGCGGTGATGGTCTGGGACTCGGCGATCACCGTCGCGCGGAACTTCACCTACGAGGAGTCCCGGGACGGCGTGCTCGGCCGCATTCTCGTGCGGCGCGAACCCGTCGGGGTCGTGGCCGCCGTCGTGCCCTGGAACGTCCCGCAGTTCGTCGCCGCCGCCAAGCTCGCCCCCGCGCTGCTCACCGGCTGCACGGCCGTCCTCAAGCCCTCCCCCGAGTCGCCGCTCGACGCGTATCTGCTCGGCGAGATCGCCCGCGAGGCCGGGCTGCCCGAGGGTGTGCTGTCGATCCTGCCCGCCGACCGCGAGGTGAGCGAGTACCTGGTCGGGCACCCCGGCATCGACAAGGTGTCCTTCACCGGGTCGGTCGCAGCAGGGAAGCGTGTGATGGAGGTGGCGGCCCGCAACCTCACCCGTGTGACGCTCGAACTGGGCGGCAAGTCGGCCGCCGTCGTCCTGCCCGACGCGGACGTCGAGACGGCCGTCGCGGGCATCGCCCCCGCCGCCTGGATGAACAACGGCCAGGCCTGCGTCGCCCAGACCCGCATCCTGCTCCCGCGCTCCCGCTACGACGAGTTCGCCGACGCCCTCGCCGCGGCGGCCGGCGCGCTCGTGGTCGGCGACCCGCTGGACCCCGCCACCCAGGTGGGCCCGCTCGTCGCCAGGCGGCAGCAGCAGCGCAACCTCGACTACATCCGCATCGGGCAGGAGGAGGGCGCGAAGATCCTCACCGGCGGCGGGCGCCCGGCCGGCCTGGACCGCGGCTGGTACGTCGAGCCGACCCTCTTCGGCGACGTCGACAACTCCATGCGCATCGCCCGCGAGGAGATCTTCGGCCCGGTCATCTGCCTGCTGCCCTACGACGACGAGTCCGACGCCGTGAAGATCGCCAACGACTCCGACTACGGGCTGAGCGGCAGCGTCTGGACCGGGGACGTCGAGCACGGCATCGACATCGCCCGGCGGGTCCGCACGGGCACGTACTCGGTCAACACCTTCAGCCTGGACATGCTGGGCCCCTTCGGCGGCTACAAGAACTCGGGCCTGGGGCGGGAGTTCGGGCCCGAGGGGTACGGGGAGTACCTGGAGCACAAGATGATCCATCTCCCGGCGGAAGCGTAGAGATGGGCGACCGCTGGCACGTCGAGGTCGACCGCTCCCTGTGCATCGGCAGTGCCCAGTGCGTGCACCACGCCCCGGACGGCTTCCGCCTGGACCCGGCCCGCCAGTCCCATCCGGTCGCCCCGGACACGGACGCGAACGAACGGGTCCTGGAGGCGGCGGAGAGCTGCCCGGTGGAGGCGATCGTGATCACGCTGGGAGGTGGTGGCGAAGCGGTGTTCCCGCCGGAGGAATAGCGCCCGAAGAGCGCCGCGAAGAGCGATCGAACAACGCCCGAAAAATCATGCTTCCAGGGGGTTCATTCCTGGTTGGGTGTTCTATTCTGGAAGTCGGCCTACGAGGCGAGTGAGGGAGTCCGACCGGAGTAGCCGACAGTGGCAGGAAGCCAGGACGATTGGGTTTCCGCCGTTGCCGACTGCGACGGTAGGGCTGAGAGGCCGGATGGAAGCAAGGCCGAGAGGCCGGGCGACCGGAAGGCGACCCCCAGTACCTGATCCGGACCATGCCGGCGAAGGGAACCCGTCTCGTAGGTCCTAGTTCTGCCCTTCCGGCCCCTGCCCCTCCGGTTTCGTCAGGGTGATCAGCCGGCACACCGTCTCGATGTCGATCCGTACCTGGGCGATCGAGGCGCGGCCCGACAGCCAGGTGATCAGCGCCGAGTGCCAGGTGTGCTCGATGACCCGGACCGCCGAGAGCTGCTCCGGCGTCGGGTCCTCGAGGCCCATCGCGTCCAGGATGATCGCCGTCGTCTGCCGCGACACCTGGTCGACCTCCGGGCTCACGCTGCGGTCGGCGAAGGTGAGGGCCCGGACCATCGCGTCGGCCAGGTGGGGCTCGCGCTGCAGGGCGCGGAAGGCCCGCATCAGCGTCTCCGCGACCCGCTCGGCCGCCGACTCGCCCTGCGGCGGCTTCTTCCGCAGCGTGCCGTGCATGTGCTCCAACTGGTCCTGCATCGTGGCGACCAGCAGATGGATCTTGGAGGGGAAGTAGCGGTAGAGGGTGCCGAGCGCCACCTGTGAGGACTCCGCGACCTCGCGCATCTGCACGGCGTCGAAACCGCCCCGGCTGGCCAGTTGCGCGCTGGCGTGCAGGATGCGGCGACGGCGGGCCTCCTGTCGCTCCGTGAGGGGAGGGGAGGCGGGGGCTGCGGCTCTGGCTTCCACCTTGGCCACTGTGTTCACCTTGGCTTCCGCGGGGCTGGGGTCCCGTTCCGTGACGGTCCGTGAGGGCAAGTGATCAGACAGCATGGCACGGGGTCGGCCGTGGCGTGAATCACCTGATCCACTGCTCACAGCGCCGCTACCTGCCGGTAGATTCAGAGCCTCCGAACGATCAAGTCTGTAACTTGTTCTAGATTAGCGTCCCGGCGTAATCTCGCGGGACAGTGCAGGGAGAAGGGGGCCAGAGTGACCGCTGAGGCCAGGGAGGCCGGGCCCTCGGAGGACCCCGCCGCCGACGGCTTGCGACCGCTCCGCATCGCGCTCCTCACCTATAAAGGGAACCCGTTCTGCGGCGGCCAGGGTGTCTACGTCCGGCACCTCTCGCGCGAACTGTCCCGCCTCGGCCACCGCATCGAGGTCATCGGTGCCCAGCCCTACCCCGTCCTGGACGAGGGCCCCGACGGCCAGAGCCTCACCGAGCTGCCCAGCCTCGACCTCTACCGCCAGCCGGATCCTTTCCGCACCCCGGGGCGCGACGAGTACCGCGACTGGATCGACGCGCTCGAAGTGGCGACCATGTGGACCGGCGGCTTCCCCGAGCCCCTGACCTTCTCGCTGCGCGCCCGCCGCCATCTGCGGGCCCGCCGGGGCGAGTTCGACGTCGTCCACGACAACCAGACGCTCGGGTACGGGCTGTTGGGAGACGTGGGCGCGCCCCTGGTGACCACGATCCACCACCCCATCACCGTAGACCGGCAGCTGGAGCTGGACGCGGCGGACGGCTGGAAGCGGCGCCTGTCGGTGCGCCGCTGGTACGCCTTCACCCGTATGCAGAAGCGCGTCGCCCGCCGGCTCCCCTCCGTGCTCACCGTCTCCGGCACGTCGCGGCAGGAGATCGTCGACCACCTCGGTGTACGCCAGGACCGGATCCACGTGGTCCACATCGGCGCCGACACCGACCTGTTCTCGCCGGATCCCTCGGTGCCCGTCGTACCGGGCCGGATCGTCACGACGTCCAGCGCGGACGTGCCGCTGAAGGGCCTGGTCCATCTGGTCGAGGCGCTCGCCAAGGTGCGCACGGAGCACCCCGGCGCGCACCTCGTCGTCGTCGGCAAGCGGCCCACGGAGGGGTCCGTCGCCCAGGCGATGGAACGGTACGGCCTCGCCGACGCCGTCGAGTTCGTCAAGGGCATCTCCGACGCCGAACTCGTCGACCTGGTGCGCTCGGCGCAGGTCGCCTGCGTGCCCTCGCTGTACGAGGGCTTCTCGCTCCCGGCCGCGGAGGCCATGGCGACGGGCACGCCCCTGCTCGCCACGACCGGCGGCGCCATACCCGAGGTCGCGGGCCGTGACGGGGAGACGTGCCTGGCGGTACCGCCCGGGGACGCGGGGGCCCTGGCCGCCGGTCTGGGCCGGCTGCTGGGCGACGCCGAGCTGCGGGCACGGCTCGGCGCGGCCGGGCGTGAACGGGTGCTGCGGCACTTCACCTGGGCCCGGGCGGCGGAAGGGACGGTGACCCGGTACCGCGAGGCGATCGACCGGGCCGGTCGCGCGACAGGACGCTCCGGGCCGGTGGCTTCCGGCGGCTCCACGACGAGCACGCCCCTGGCTCCCGCCCGCTCCGCCGTCTCGGCGGCAGCAGGGCCGACCGGTTCGGCTGGTGCCGGCTCCGCGGCTCCCGAGGGTGCCGGCTCCGCGGCCCCCACAGATGTACAAGGCGTCAACTCCGAAAGCAGGGCCACGTGCTGACCGTCGACTTCTCCCGGTTCCCGCTCGCCCCGGGCGACCGCGTCCTGGACCTCGGCTGTGGTGCCGGCCGGCACGCGTTCGAGTGCTACCGGCGCGGCGCGCAGGTCGTGGCGCTGGACCAGAACGCCGAGGAGATCCGCGAGGTCGCCAAGTGGTTCGCGGCGATGAAGGAGGCCGGCGAGGCCCCCGAGGGCGCCACCGCCACGGCCATGGAGGGCGACGCCCTGGCGCTGCCCTTCCCCGACGAGTCCTTCGACGTCGTCATCATCTCCGAGGTCATGGAGCACATCCCGGACGACAAGGGCGTCCTCGCGGAGATGGTGCGGGTGCTCAAGCCCGGCGGCCGCATAGCCATCACGGTCCCGCGCTACGGCCCCGAGAAGGTCTGCTGGACCCTGTCCGACGCCTACCACGAGGTCGAGGGCGGCCACATCCGCATCTACAAGGCCGACGAACTCCTGGCGCGCATCCGCGAGGCCGGCCTCAAGCCCTACGGCACCCACCACGCGCACGCGCTGCACTCGCCCTACTGGTGGCTGAAGTGCGCCTTCGGCGTCGACAACGACAAGGCGCTGCCGGTGCGGGCGTACCACAAGCTCCTCGTCTGGGACATCATGAAGAAGCCGCTGGCCACCCGGGTCGCCGAGCAGGCGCTGAACCCGCTGATCGGCAAGAGCTTCGTGGCGTACGCGACCAAGCCGCATCTCCCCCGGGTGGACGCCAAGTGACGACCCCCCGGACAGAACACCTCGTCCTGCCCGGGGTCCTCACCGCCGGGCAGGCCGCCGCGACCGTCGCCGGCATCCTCGCCGTACAGCGCGGGGACGGTGCGATCCCGTGGTTCCGGGGGCACCACCTCGACCCGTGGGACCACGTCGAGGCGGCCATGGCCCTCGACACGGCCGGCGAACACGAGGCCGCCGAGCGGGCCTACGTGTGGCTGGCCCGGCACCAGAACGAGGACGGCTCCTGGTACGCGGCCTACGCCGACGGAGAGGCCGGCGACGTCACCGACCGGGGCCGGGAGACCAACTTCGTCGCCTATATCGCCGTGGGCGTCTGGCACCACTACCTCTCCACCGGCGACGACACGTTCCTGGAGCGGATGTGGCCGGCGGTGTGCGCGGCGGTGGAGTTCGTGCTGCGCCTTCAGCAGCCGGGCGGGCAGATCGGCTGGCGCCGCGACGACGACGGCACGGACACGGCGGACGCCCTGCTGACGGGCAGCTCCTCGATCCACCACGCGCTGCGGTGCGCGCTGGCGATCGCCGAGCAGCGGGAAGAGGCGCAACCGGACTGGGAGTTGGCGGCGGGTGCCCTGCGGCACGCGATACGGCGGCATCCGGAGCGGTTCCTCGACAAGAACCGGTACTCGATGGACTGGTACTACCCGGTGCTGGGCGGTGCGCTGACCGGGGCCGAGGCCAAGGCTCGTATCGAGGAGGACTGGGAACGGTTCGTCGTCCCGGGGCTCGGGGTGCGGTGCGTCGTGCCCAACCCGTGGGTGACGGGTGGGGAGTCGGCCGAACTCGCCCTCGCGCTGTGGGCGATGGGCGAGTCCGACCGGGCGCTGGAGGTGCTGCAGTCGATCCAGCATCTGCGTGACGCCGAGAGCGGGCTGTACTGGACCGGGTATGTGTTTGACGACGACGCGATCTGGCCGCGGGAGTTGACCACGTGGACCGCGGGGTCGTTGTTGCTGGCCGTGGCCGCGTTGGGTGGGCATGAGGCCACGTGCCAGGTGTTCGCTGGGGATGAGTTGCCCAGTGGGCTGGACTCGGACTGCTGCGCCTGAGAGCTCGACTGGTTGTTGCTTTGTGGCGGGGCGCGGGTTGTGTGTGGTTGATCGCGCAGTTCCCCGCGCCCCTGAGGGCGAGCCCCTTATGGCGTTTTTCAGTGGCGGTGGGCCCTGTTGGCGATCGCGTGGCCCACGAACAGGTAGACCACCGCTGCCAGGCCGTAGCCGCAGACCACTCGGGCCCAGGCCTCGTCGAAGGTGAAGAGGTCGTGGGACCAGCCTGCGAGCCAGCGGGCCGCGTCGTGGATGAACTGGACGAAGCTGTTCGCCTGGTTGGCGTCCAGCAGGTACATCAGGATCCACAGACCCAGGATGAGAGCCATGATGTCGGCCACGACCGCGACGATCGTGCCGGCCTGATTCGCACCGTTGCGATATCGAGGGGACATGTCCTCCGTGTTGCCCTTGAACTCTGGATGAAACCCAGGGATTCGCTCAGGCGTTCAACTCGGCGAGTACGCGCAGCGTGTGGCGGTCGGGGCTGAGCACCAGCAGGTCCGTCACCGGGCCCTTGCGCCACGACTCCAGTCGCTCCGCGATCCGTTCGCGCGGGCCGACCAGGGAGATCTCGTCGGCGAAGGCGTCGGGGACGGCGCGGACGGCCTCCTCGCGACGGCCGGAGAGGAACAGGTCCTGGATGCGGCGGGCGTCGTCCTCGTAGCCCATGCGGGCCATCAGGTCGGCGTGGAAGTTGCGGGCCGCGTGTCCCATGCCGCCGATGTAGAAGCCGAGCATCATCTTGACGGGCAGCAGGCCCTCGGCGACGTCGTCGCAGACCCGGACCTGGGCCATCGGCGCGACCAGGAAACCCTCGGGCAGCTCGGCCAGGGCCGGGCCGTACACCTCCGGCCGGGTCGGCGACCAGTACAGCGGCAGCCAGCCGTCGGCGATCCGGGTCGTCTGGGCGACGTTCTTCGGACCTTCCGCCCCGAGCAGGACCGGCAGGTCGGCGCGGAGCGGATGGGTGATCGGCTTGAGGGGCTTGCCCAGGCCCGTGGCGTCCGGGCCCCGGAACGGGTGGGAGTGGAAGCGGCCCGCCAGTTCGACGGGGGCCTCGCGGCGGAGCACCTGCCGTACGACGTCGACGTACTCGCGGGTGGCGGTGAGCGGGGACTTCGGGAACGGTCGGCCGTACCAGCCCTCGACCACCTGCGGCCCGGAAAGCCCGAGGCCCAGCATCATGCGGCCGCCGGAGAGATGGTCGAGGGTGAGCGCCTGCATGGCGGTGGTGGTCGGCGGACGGGCCGCCATCTGGGCAACCGCCGTACCCAGCTTGACGGTGGAGGTGTGGGCGGCGATCCAGGCGAGCGGCGTGAACGCGTCCGAGCCCCAGGACTCCGCCGTCCACACGGAGTGGTAGCCCAGCCGTTCGGCCTCCTGGGCCAGCGGTATGTGGTCGGGGGAGGGGCCGCGGCCCCAGTAGCCGAGTGCGAGACCGAGCCGCATACCTGCCTCCTGACGGTGTGTCAGCCGACTGGGGCGACGACTGTACGGCAACGGCCCCCCGCCCGGAAGGGCGAGGGGCCGTGAAGGGGGCGTGGGCTCAGCCGCGCTGGATGCCCGAGGTGTCCTGGAGGACGCCGCGGCGGCCGTCCTGCGTCTGCGCGACCAGGGCCGGGCCGCGCTGCTCGACGGCCAGGTACCAGGTACCCGGGGCGAGTTCGGCGATCGGCGTCGGCGAACCGTCCTCGGCGAACAGCGGACGCGGCACCGGCACCGCGAACCAGAACGGCGAGAAGTCCCCGGCCGGGGCCTGCGGCGCCTGCGCCTGCTGCGGCTGCGGCTGACCACCGAACGGCTGCCCCGGCTGACCGGGCTGACCGGGCTGGCCCGGCTGACCGGGCTGCGGGTGACCGTAGCCGCCGGGCTGCTGGGCGCCCGGGTAGCCGTAGCCACCGGGGGGCTGGGCGCCGTAGGGCTGCGGGGCCGCCGGGCGGGGTGCCGGGAGGAGGGCGCCCTTGAGGGCCGGGACGAGGGGGGTGGCGATCGCGGCGCCGGCCATGAGCAGTGTCGCGACGAGGGCGAGGATCAGTCCGATGCCGGGAGTCGGGAGGTTGTCGCCCGGGTTGTCACCGATGTTGTCGAAGCCGCCCGGCACGTCGACGATGTTGCCGAGCGCGCTCCACGCGGCGAACACCGTGAAAGCGGCGCCGAACTGGCCGAGGTCGAGACCGGCGACCTTCGGGACCTGCGGCAGGCCCCGGGCCACGACGACGAGCGCGGCGCCGATGATCCCGGCCAGCACGACACTGAACACGACCGGGCCGCTGCCCCACAGCATGGGGAGGGCGAGTTCGTCGGGGGCATTCTCGAAGGAGTACAGGTCGAGGAACGACGCGATGAAGAGCAACACCGCTGCTCCGAGCACCACGCCATCGCCTCGAGTGAGGGAGCGGATATTCACTTCAGGTCCTTCGTAGGTCGTCTCATCGTCGGTAGAGGCGTCGCTGTCACCATGTCGCCGTCAGGCCCCTGTGTGAAGCGCGGGGGTGGCCCCTCATCGTAGGGATGACACTATCGTCCGCCCTGTCAGGGTGTCCGCCCGGATCCGCCCGTCGAGAGCTACCCGTGCAGGAAACTCACGATTCCCTCAGAGATCCCTTGCGCCGCTTTCTGCCGCCATGCGCCGCTGGTCAGTGATGCCGCGTCCTTGCTATCGCGCATGTTGCCGCACTCGATGAACACCTTCGGAACCGTTGACAGATTGAGACCGCCCAGGTCCTTACGCGTGACGAGACCGGAGCCGTCGCCGATGTAGTTGGACGGCGCGCTGCCGGTGACGGCCACGAAGCGGCCCGCGACGCGCTCGCCGAGGTCGCGGGAGGGGGCGACGATCGCGCGGGTGTCGGCGGCGCCCGAGTTGACCGCGCCGGGCAGGATGACGTGGAAGCCGCGATTGCCGGTGCCCGAGCCGTCCGCGTGGATCGAGACCACGGCGTCGGCCTTCGCCTCGTTGCCGATCCGCGCCCGCTCGTCCACGCACGGGCCGTACGGCCGGTCGCCGTCCTGCGTCAGCTTCACCGTGGCGCCCTGCTCCTCGAGGAGCGCCCGCATCCGGTGTGCGACGTCCAGGGTGAACTTGGCCTCGGTGTAACCGTCGTTGGTGGACGTACCCGTGGTGTCGCACTCCTTCCAGTTCGTCCCGATGTTCACCTTGCGGTTGATCTCGGACGGGTGCTGGAAGTTGTCCGGGTTGTGGCCGGGGTCGATGACGACGACCTTGCCCTTGAGGGGACCGGAGGCGCCGGCCGGTGCGGAGGCCGAGGGCGCGGCGGGCGTGGGGTCGGCGCCCGGCTTCTTGCCGTCGTCGGTGGCGTCGTCGGCGGGCGGGCTCGACGCGGCGGGCGGGGAGGACCGTACGGTCGCCTGTCCCGAGCCGCCGTCGTCGCCCGAGCCGCCCACGGTCTCGTACAGCAGCCAGCCGAGCAGTGCCCCCGGCACCAGCGCGGCGAGCGCGACGGTCAGAGGGCCGCGGCGGGGGCGGCGGGGCTGGGGTGGTTCGAAGTCCGGGCCTACGTACGACACGTCCCTCACCCTAGCGGCCGTCCCGGGGCGGACGCGGGCCGAGGAGGGCCGGGCGGGTGGCGGCTACCCCTCGTTCCCGTCCGGGTCCTCGCGCCGTACCGCCTCCTTCACCTCCGCCTCGATCTCCTGGCGCGGGGTGTCCTCCTGCTTCGCGTACGCGGTCACCGCCGCCTGGACGTCACGGGCGAGGTCGCGCCAGGCCCGCCAGGCGGTCTCCCAGGTCGTGGTCTGCTGGCCGCTCCACTTGGTCTGGGTGGGCGGACCGTAGGCGTCCCGCAGTTTCCGCATACGGGCGTGCGCCTCGTCCGCCGCGCGCTGCTTCTCCACGAGCTCTGCGAATGCGATGGTGTGTGCCACGCGGCCGGATCCTCGGACAGCGACCGCTCCCCACCGACACGCCACGCCGCCCGTGGGCCGACCGGGAGAGGGAGCAGGGGGCGCGGTTCACCCGGCCAGCCGCGCGGCTGCCGAGCCGCGCTCGCCTTCAGATGCCCGGTCCCGTGCGCCGCAGCACGCGCAGGGAGTTCGTCGCCGAGGTCTCGGTGAACGCGCCGGAGGCGAGGGCGCGCAGGTAGACGCGGTACGGGGCCTGGCCGGTGAACTCGTCCTGGGGGTTCGGGAAGACGTCGTGGATGACGAGCAGGCCGCCCTCCGCGATGTGCGGTGCCCAGCCCTCGTAGTCGGCGGTGGCGTGCTCGTCGGTGTGGCCGCCGTCGATGAAGACCAGGGCCAGGGGAGTGCGCCAGAACCCGGCGATCTGCGGGGAGCGGCCGACCAGGGCCACCACGTGGTCCTCCAGGCCCGCCCTGCGCAGGGTGCGGCGGAACGTGGGCAGCGTGTCCATCAGGCCGATCTCGGGGTCGACCGTCTCGGGGTCGTGGTACTCCCAGCCCGGCTGCTGCTCCTCGCTGCCGCGGTGGTGGTCGACGGTCAGCGCGACGGCCCCCGCCTCACGGGCCGCGTCGGCGAGCAGGATCGTGGACCGGCCGCAGTAGGTCCCGACCTCCAGCAGCGGCAGCCCCAGCCGCCCGGCCTCCACCGCCGCCGCGTACAGGGCCAGCCCCTCGTCCACGGGCATGAACCCCTTCGCCGCCTCGAACGCGGCCAGGATCTCGGGCTTCGGGGCCGCGGGCGGCATGGGGTTCCTTCCGGTCGTACGACTGTGTGGGCGCCCCATGCTGCCGTACCCCCTGCCGGCGGGCGACAGGGGGTACCGAGCAGTAACGGAATCAGGCGGGGACCGCCGCGCCCGGCAGGGGCAGGTCCAGGTCGACCGGGCGGTCGTCGCCCGTGTGGGTCGCCGCCGAGGCGAGCGGGGCATGGCCCGGGGCCCGGGCGGCGACGACGTAGGAGCCCCGGTCGGGGACGGCGAGCGCGTAGCTGCCGTCCTCGGCGGAGAGGGTCGCGCCGGCCTGGCGGCCCCGCCGGTCGATCAGCGTGACCTTGGCCCGGGCGACCGGGGCGCCGTCCGCGCCCAGGACCCGGCCGCGGAAGCCGCGCAGGACCGCTTCGGCGTGCTCCAGGTTGGCGTCCTCCTCGCTGCTGGCCCGCAGCTGCGGGTGGGCGGCCGGGCGGCGGCCGGGCAGGAAGAGGGCGAAGAGCAGGCCCACGGCGACCGCGGCGGTCGCGATCAGGAAGGAGACCCGGAAGCCTTGCATCGTCGGGATCGCGACCCCGCCGACGTCGTTCGCGGTGTTGGCCAGCACCATGCCGATCACGGCGCTCGACACCGACGTGCCGATGGACCGCATCAGGGTGTTGAGGCCGTTGGCCGCACCCGTCTCCGAGGCCGGGACCGCGCCGACGATCAGCGCGGGCAGCGAGGAGTAGGCGAGGCCGATGCCCGCGCCCAGCAGGACCGCGATGACCAGGCTCTGCCAGGCGGCGCTCATCAGACCGAGGCCGGCGCCGTAGCCGATCGCGATGATCAGCAGGCCGAGGATCAGGGTGACCTTGGGGCCGTACTTCGCGGACAGCCGGGCGTAGACGGGCGCCGTGAACATCATCGTCAGGCCCAGCGGCGCGACGAGCAGCCCCGCCACGACCATCGACTGGCCGAGCCCGTAGCCGGTGGACTTGGGCAGCTGGAGCAGCTGCGGCAGGACCAGGGAGACGACGTAGAAGGAGACGCCGACCATGATCGAGGCGAGGTTGGTGAAGAGGACGGCCGGGCGGGCCGTGGTGCGCAGGTCCACCAGCGGGGCCTTGAGGCGCAGTTCCATCACGCCCCACAGGAGCAGGACGACCGCGGCGGCGCCGAACAGACCGAGCGTGGTGCCGGAGGTCCAGCCCCAGTCGCTGCCCTTGGTGATCGGCAGCAGGAACAGCACGAGACCGGCGGACAGACCGAGCGCGCCCAGCAGGTCGAATGAGCCCTCGGCACGCATCGGGGACTCCGGTACGACGAGGAGGGTCAGGACGATGGAGAGCACACCGAGGCCGGCGGCGCCGTAGAAGAGGGCGTGCCAGTCGGCGTGCTGGGCGACCAGGGCGGCGGCGGGCAGGGCGAGGCCGCCGCCCACGCCTATGGAGGAGCTCATCAGGGCCATCGCCGAGCCGAGCCGTTCCCGGGGCAGCATGTCGCGCATCAGGCCGATGCCGAGCGGGATCGCGCCCATCGCGAAGCCCTGGAGGGTACGGCCCGTGATCATGAGCAGCAGATCGCTGGTGAGCGCGCTGAGCAGCGCGCCGACGACCATGACGGCGAGGCTGAGGATCAGCATGCGCCGCTTGCCGTAGAGGTCGCCGAGGCGGCCCATGATCGGGGTGGCCACCGCACCCGAGAGAAGGGTCGAGGTCAGGACCCAGGTCGCGTTGCCGGGGTCGGTGTCCAGCAGTTGCGGCAGATCCTTGATGACCGGGACGAGCAGGGTCTGCATCACCGCGACAACGATGCCCGCGAAGGCGAGCACCGGGACCACGGGCCCGCTCGCTCTGCCGGCGGGACGGTCTGTCGTCGTCTGCGTCATTGAGAGGGGCCTCCAGGCCGGGAAGGTGTGCGGGAGCTACGGATCATGGGGTTACGTGGTGACTGAACTCGTATGTGCAGGCAACTATTCCGTTGCTTTGGCACTCTAACGAATTCTTGACCTTCTCTTGGGGAGGGGGCCTAGGTCCGGCCCCGCCGGGCCTAGGCCGAAATCCCGATGCCAGGAGCATGGAGTGGTTGAGAGCATGACACCCATGCTTGAAGCCGCCGAAAGGACCCGAACACCCCGCCGTACCGCGTCGCCCCCCACCTGGCTCGTGGTGGCGCTCACCTGTGCCGGGCAGTTCCTCGTCGTGCTGGACGTGTCCGTCGTCAATGTGGCGCTGCCCTCGATGCGGACCGGGCTCGGGCTGAGCGAGCAGGGCCTGCAATGGGTGGTGAACGCCTACACCATCGCCTTCGCCGGGTTCATGCTGCTCGGCGGGCGGGCCGGAGACCTCTACGGACGCAAGCGGATGTTCCTCGTCGGGCTCGGTGTGTTCACCCTGGCCTCGGTGGCGGGCGGACTGGCGCAGGACGACTGGCAGTTGCTGGTCGCACGGGCCGTACAAGGGCTGGGCGCGGCGGTGCTGGCGCCCTCGACGCTGACCATCCTCACCTCGTCGGTGCCGGAGGGTCCGGCCCGGGCCCGGGCGATAGGGACCTGGACGGCGGTCGGGGGCGCCGGCGGCGCGGCGGGCGGTCTGGCCGGCGGGCTCCTGGTGGAGGCGCTGTCCTGGCGGTGGGTGCTGCTGATCAACGTGCCCGTGGGTGTCGTGGTGCTCTGCGCCGCCGCCTGGTTCCTCGTCGAGGGCCGGGCCGGGGACCGGCGGCGGCTCGACCTGCCGGGCGCGCTGCTCGTGACGACCGGCCTCGGCACGCTCGCCTACGGCATCTCCCAGACGGAGGCGGAGGGCTGGACGGCGGCGGCCACGCTGCTGCCGCTGCTCGCCGGGCTCGTGCTGCTCGCCCTGTTCCTCGCGGTCGAGGCCCGCACCGCGAGCCCGCTGATGCCGCTCGGGCTGCTGCGCCTGCGGTCGGTGGCGTCGGCGAACGTCTCGATGTTCCTGTGCGGCTTCGCGATGTTCTGCATGTGGTTCTTCATGACCCTGTACGCGCAGAACGTCCTGGGCTACACACCCCTGGAGGCCGGACTGGCCCTGGCCCCCAGCTCCCTGGCCGTCGTCCTCGGCTCCAAGCTCGCGCCCCGGCTGATGCGGGCGGCCGGCCCGCGCACCGTGGCGGTGCTGGGCACCCTGGTCGCCGTGGCCGGCTTCGCCTGGCAGTCCAGGATGACCGCCGAGGGCTCCTACGTGACGGCGATCCTCGTCCCCGGCGTCCTCATGATGCTCGGCGCGGGCCTCGCGTCGACACCGCTCGCCTCCCTGGCCACCTCCGGCGCCGCCCCCGGCGAGGCCGGCCTGGTCTCCGGCCTCGTCAACACCTCCCGCACGATGGGCGGTTCACTCGGCCTGGCCGTCCTGTCCACCCTCGCGGCGGCCCGGACAGCGGGCAGCGGGACACCGGCGGCGCTGACGGAGGGCTACGCGCTGGCCTTCCGGGTGGGGACCGGGGTGCTGATCGCGGGCGTCCTGCTGATGTGGGTCTGGCTGCCGCGGATGCCGCGGGAGCGGTAGGGCCGCCGGCCCCTGCCGATGCGGAAATCAGCGCGCGTCGCGTGGGGAAATCAGTGTGCGTCGCGTGCGGAAATCAGCGTGCGTCGCACCGGCCGGGGAGGGGGCGTCATGGCCCTGGGACGGCGTGCCGCCGGTGTTTCGGGCCGGGGGTGATGCGGTGTGTCGGCGAGGGGCGTCCCGGTGGCACGGTGGGCCGCGGAGGGCGGTTCACCGATGCCCAACAACCCGCTCTGACCTGGGGCTTCGCCGGATCCCTGCGTAGGGTTGGCGGATGCGGAAGGGGGCCGGATGGACCGGAGCATGCGCACCGTCGACGACGTACTCGCCCTGCTCGACGGGCTGTTCGCACCCGAGACCGATCGGTGGACGGGCCGGGGTGCCGACTGGTGGGACGGGTTCTACGCCGACCGTTCCCGGCCGGTGCCGTTCTTCGTGGCGAAGCCGGACGAGAATCTGGTGAGTTGGGCGGAACGGGGGTTGATCAGCGGCGGCCGCGCGCTGGAGCTCGGGTGCGGTCCGGGGCGCAACGCGCTGTATCTGGCGGCCCAGGGGTTCGAGGTGGACGCGGTCGACCTGGCTCCGGCGGCCGTCGACTGGGCCCGGGAGCGAGCCCGGGAGGCCGGGGTGGAGGGCGTGCGGTTCCACCGCGGTGACGCGTTCGCCCTCGCCGGTACGGAACTCACCGGGCCGTACGACCTCGTCTACGACTCCGGTTGCTTCCACCATCTGCCTCCGCACCGGCGGATCAGCTATCTGGCACTGCTGGAGGACGTCCTGGCCCCCGGGGGCCTGTTCGGCCTCACATGCTTCGCCGCCGGTGCCGGGGGGATGGGGTCGGAGCTGTCCGACGCCGACTTCTACCGGGACGCGGCCGGACTGCGGGGCGGGCTCGCGTACACGCCCGAGTCGTTGCGGGGGATCTTCTCCGGGCTCACCGAGGTCGAACTGCGGCGGATGCGGGACGAGCCGGAGGAGTCGGGGTGCTTCGGGAAGGGGTTCCTGTGGACGGCCCTGTTCGGCGGGGCGGGGGCGCGGGGCTCAGAGCCAGCCCTGGCTGCGGGCCTCGCGTAGGGCCTCCGTGCGGTTGCGGGTGCCTGTCTTGCCGATGGCGGAGGAGAGGTAGTTGCGGACGGTGGACTCCGAGAGATGGAGCCGCGCGGCGATGTCGGCGACGGTCGCGCCGTCCGCCGAGGCCTTGAGGGTGTCGCACTCGCGGCCGGTCAGGGGGTTGGGGCCGGCGCTGAGCGCGGCGGTGGCGAGGGCCGGGTCCACCACGGTCTCGCCGGCCAGGACACGGCGGATGGCGGCGGCCAGCTCCTCCACCGGGCCGTCCTTCACCAGGAAGCCGGTGGCTCCCGCCTCCATCGCCCGGCGCAGATAGCCGGGGCGGCCGAACGTGGTGAGGATCAGCACCCGGCAGTCCGGGACCCGGGCCCGCAGGTCGCCGGCGGCGTCCAGACCGCTCCTGCCCGGGAGTTCGATGTCGAGGAGGGCGACGTCGGGGCGGTGGGCGAGCGCCGCGTCCAGGATCGCGTCACCGGCCGCCACCTGGGCGACGACCTCGATGTCGTCCTCCATGCCGAGCAGCAGCGCGAGCGCGCCGCGCATCATGCCCTGGTCCTCCGCGAGCAGCACACGGATGGTTCTGTCGGTCACGCGCCCAGGGTAGGCCGGGGCGAGTCGAGCAGCGAGGCCAGCGTTTCGGTGAAGGCCTTCGCCGAGTGGTCGGCGTGTGCGCGTATGCGGGTCGCGACGGCGTCGGCTCCGCCGCCCTCCACGAGTTGCACGATCCGGTCGACGCTCTGTCCGTGGGGTTCCTGCGTGGACAGGTAGAAGTCCGTCGCGTCGTACGCCATGTGGAAGACGTGCTTCTTCACATCGCTCAGCGTCAGGTAGTCGTCGTGGGTCTTCGGGGTCGGCTCGGGCGCGCCGACACAGACCGCCGGGGTGCCGGCGCCCCAGGCGTTGACCGCCAGGTGATAGGTGTCCGTGATGACCAGCCGGTAGCGGGGCAGGACCCCCACCAGGTCGCCGATGGTGTGGTCGCCCGGGCGGGCCGCGATGTGGCCGACCGGAGCGGGGACGTCCCGGTCGAACCAGGGCAGCCACTCCAGGGGCGCGCCCAGGCGGTCGGACAGGTCCTGGCAGACGGCGGGCAGCCACGCCGGGACGGGCGTCCTGGCGCCGAGGAACACACCGATCGCGCCGCCCTTCGGGAGGGAACGGGACCAGTCCGTGGCCGGGAGGTGGTCGAGGTCGCCCGGGCGGGACAGCAGCGCCGCGTCCGAACCGAAGTAGTCGGTCGTACGGTCCCCGCGCAGGTGCGCGATCTTCGCGGCCGAGAGCGGGTCGCGCACCCAGGTGCGGTGGTTGCGCGTCACCAGGCGTGCGAACAGGGGGCCGTATTCCTTGTCCTCGTAGTCGGACTGCGTGTTGTGCAGGATGGTCCCGCCGTAGCTGAGGGTCCGGGTGAGGAGTTCGTCGGGCTGGTCCGCGAACAGCAGGGTCCGGTTCAGCAGGTTTCGGGCGGCGTCCCGGTCCGCGGCGATGCCGAAGTCGAGCAGACGGTTCGTCGCGTCCTGCGCCAGATAGTGCCGGGTGTGCAGGAAGTCGCCCCAGAAGACGACCGCGTCGTGGTCGCGGAGCGTGTCCAGGTGCTCGGCCAGCGGAAGGAAGCGGAACGGGAAGCCGGTGCCTCGCGCGCACTCGCGCAGCGGCACGGTCTCAGGTGTGTGCAGGGTGAACCAGGTGGCGTCGATCTGATCGCCCCCGGCGGTCATCCGCCTCCGCAGGGACTCGAACGCCAAGTCGACGGTCAGCATGCCCGTGTTGCGGTACCCGATGTTCGGCGCGGTGATGACGGCGACGCGTCCCATGTGCTCCATTCCCCCAGCCGTTGCCAACGCCGTCGAGGTACGGCGCGACCCCTCGGCCAACGTACACGGCAACGCCGCTGGGCAGGGGCCCGGCCCCAGCGGCCGGCTGCCCGCCGACGGTGAGGCGTCACGCCGGTTCGGCCACCGTCGGGTGCGCATCCGCCGTGTCGACATCGAGCGGCAGCTCCGCCGTCACCGCGAATCCGCCCCTCGCCCGCGGCCCCGCGGTCAGCGATCCACCCGCCACCGCGAGCCGCTCCGTCAGCCCGGTCAGCCCCGTGCCACCGAGCCCACCGAAGCCCCAGGGCCCGCTCATGGCTCCGAGCTCGCCGGCGATACGGACCTCACCCGTGCCGACCACCCCACCCGCGCCGTCACCGACCGCACCTGCCCCGCCCGGAGCGCCCGCCCTGGCCTCGCCCGTGGCGACCGCCCCGCCCCCGCCGGCGTCGGCCACCCCGTCATCCGCCACAGTCAGCCGCACCCGCTCCCCGGCTCCGGCCCCCGCCAGTGTGATCTCGCAGTGGTTCGCGCCGCTGTGCCGTACGACGTTCGTGACCGCCTCCCGTATCACCCAGCCCAGCAGGGCCTCGGTCTGCGGTCCGAGCGGGGGGCCGGTGCGGGTCACGGCGAGGGTGATGCCTGCCGCCGTCAGGGCCGAGTGCGCGCGGGTGAGTTCCGTGTCGAGGCTGCCCTGCCGGTAGCCGGTCACGGCCTCGCGGATCTCCGTCAGGGCCTGGCGGCCCACGGCCTCGATGTCCGTGATCTGGGCCAGCGCCGCGTCCAGGTCACGGGCGGCCAGGCGGCGGGCCGCCTCCGACTTCACGACGATCACCGACATCGTGTGCCCGAGCAGATCGTGCAGGTCACGGGAGAAGCGGAGCCGTTCCTTCTCGACCGCCCGGCGGGCCAGCTCCTCGCGGGCGGCGCGCAGCTCCCGTACTGCCTCGGAGAGGCGGATGATCGCGGCCGTCACCATCGCCGAGATCCACGTGGCGTACGCGATGTCGAGGCCGCCCCAGCCGTCGTGGAAGCAGGACACCGCCCCCGCCAGCACCGCCACGGCCGTACCGGCGGGCCGCAGCTGCGACAGCCGCAGTGCCGCGCCCGTCGCGAGCCCGAGCAGGGGGAAGAACAGCAGCCAGCTGCCGCCGTAGCCGGCGCCGAGCGCGCAGGTCACGGCCGCCAGCACGGCGAGCGCCACCCGGGTGGACAGCGCCTCGCGCTTCTCCCGGTCGAACGCGCGGAACGCCACATAGATGTACAGCGAGTTGAAGGTGCACAGGCCAAGACCGCCGATCCACGGGTCCGTCGTCCGGTCCTGGAAGAGGTTGGAGAACGCGCCCATCCCCAGCAGCAGCCACGGCAGCAGCGTGAAACCGCTGGGCGGCGGGCCGGGGTTCTCGGGGGGCTCGCCCGACTTCCGGGCGTCCCGCCACTCGGCCTTGAGTCGCGCCCTGTTCGCCTTGTAGTACCGCTGATGCTCCCTGGCCTGCCGGACGGCCGACCGTGTCGCCTCGAAGCGGCACCTGACTACGCGTGTCCAGGACATGTCTCCGCCTTCGATCAGACGTCCGCCGCGCGGCGGCGGTACGACAGCACAGCGTACGAGCCGAAGGCCAGCAGCCAGCCGGACAGCACGAGGACCGTGCCGGGCGTCGGTGCGTGGCCGGTCGCGACCGAGCCGCCGAGCTGGGCGAAGCGGTTGGTCGGCGTGTACCGGGACAGGACGCGCAGCCAGTCCGGGAACAGCGCCACCGGGAACCACAGTCCGCCCAGTACCGCGAGGCCCATGCTGCACATCATGTTCGCCACGCCGGTGGTCTGACCGGACAGCCGGTAGCCGTTGCCCAGGCCGAGCAGAGTGAACGGGATCGACCCGAGCCACAGCAGCGCCGCGATCGCCGCCCACTGCCAGACCGCCAGCCGTACGCCGTTCAGCAGACCGCCGGCCAGCAGCACGGCGATGATCGCCGGCAGGACCGTGACCGTGCCGGTGAGGGCCCGGCCCACCACCACCTGGCGAGGCGTCATCGGGGTCACCCTCAGTTGCCGCAGCCAGCCGATCGCCCGGTCCTCGGCGACCCCGCCCCCGGTGTTGAGCGCCGAGCCGAGCGCACCGTACGCGGCCATGCCGACCATCGCCTCGGTCCGCCAGCCGCTCTCGTCCTGACCGAGGTTGGTGAACAGCAGGTACATCAGCACCGGCATCGCGATCCCGCCGATCACGAAGCCGGGGTCGCGGAGCGTGCGGCGGACCTCCAGCCCCAGGTAGCCCCTCATCGCACCGGCTCCAGGGAGGTCAGGGCCAGGAACGCGTCGTCCAGCGACGGCGGGGCCACTTCCAGCCTGCGGATCGCGCCCAGGCGGGCCAGCGCGGTCACCGTCGCGTCGGAGTCGTCGGTGCGCAACCGGGCGCGGCCCTCGCGCACCTCCACCGACCGCACGCCGGGCAACAGGGAGAGCCCTTCGGGGTCCTCGCCCGCCAGGTCGAACGCGACCAGGCTGCCGCCCGCCGAGCGCCGCAGGACGTCCCCCGTGCCGTCCGCGACGATCCGGCCCCGGTCGATGACGAGGATCCGGTCGGCGTGCGCGTCGGCCTCCTCCAGGTAGTGGGTGGAGAACAGGACGGTGTGGCCACGGCGGGCGTAGCCGCGCATGGAGTCCCAGAAGGCGTGCCGCGCCTCGACGTCCAGGGCGGCGGTCGGCTCGTCCAGGACCAGCAGCCCTGGGTTGCCCGCGAGCGCGACCGCGAACCGTACGCGCTGGATCTGGCCACCGGAGAGACGGTCCACACGACGTCCCGTGAGTCCGGCGATCCCGGCCAGATCGAGGGCCTGGGCGACCGGCAGCGGGGCGGGGTAGCGGCCGGCCACGAAGGCGACCAGTTCGCCGACCGTGACCCGGGGGACCGCCCGCGCCTCCTGGAGCATCGCGCCGACCCGCCCGGCGCGCACGGACTCCTCCGGCGGCGCCCCGAACAGGTCGACGGTGCCCGTGTCCGGCTCGGTGAGGCCGAGGAGCAGGGAGATCGTGGTGGACTTGCCCGCGCCGTTGCGGCCGAGCAGGGCAACCGTCTCGCCCGGTGCTATGCCGAGATCGATACCGTCCACGGCGCGCACCTCGCCGTAGGTCTTGACCGTGTGCGTGAAGGACACGGCCCGCTGGGTCTGCGTGGTCATGGCAACGACGCTACGGATCCGCCGAGGCCCGGCGGCAGAGGCGGTTGTACGGAGTACGGCAGGACAAAAGTCACCGGTGCCCGTCCTCCGGGAGTCCCGGAGTCCCAACATCTGACACAGCGTCAGGAGACTTCACAAGTGTGGGGGCCTGGGCTATACAGAGGGCGCGGGAGTGGAACGCGTTCCAGTTGGATTCGGTCCGTTCCGGTTCGGTCCGTTCCAGTTCGGTCCGTTCCGGTCCGGTCCCAGACGGCCTCGGTGCGGCCGACGGTGCGGACGGCCGTGCCGAGGTCTTTCCCACGGCACTGCCGAGGCCTTCCTACGGCGATCAGGAGCCCCATGCCCATCGACGCAGCCAAGGCGCTCGCCGCCGAACCCCGGACCGGCGAGATCACCTGGGACCACAAGGACGTCCAGCTCTACCACCTCGGCATCGGCGCGGGCACCCCCGCCACCGGCCCCGACGAGCTGCGCTACACCCTGGAGTCCCGGCTGCACGTCCTGCCGAGCTTCGCCACCGTCGCGGGCGGCGGAAAGCCCGGGGTGACCGGCGGGCTGTCCATGCCCGGCGTCGAGGTCGACCTCGCCCGTGTCCTGCACGGCGGCCAGAGCCTCGTCATCCACCGGCCCATCCCCGCGGCGGGCACCGCCACCGCGACCAACCGGATCGCCGCCGTGTACGACAAGGGCAAGGCGGCCGTCCTGGTGCTGCGTACCGAAGTCGGCGACCCCGACGGCCCGTTGTGGACCAACGACGCCCAGATCTTCATCCGCGGCGAGGGCGGCTGGGGCGGCGACCGCGGTCCGTCCGCCCGGCTCGACCCGCCCGCCGGTGAGCCGGACCGGGTCGTCGAGCGGCACGTCCGTGAGGACCAGGCCCTCCTCTACCGCCTCTCCGGCGACTGGAACCCCCTGCACGCCGACCCCGAGTTCGCCAAGGTCGCCGGATTCGAGCGGCCCATCCTGCACGGGCTGTGCACCTACGGCATGACGCTCAAGGCGGTCGTCGACACACTGCTCGGCGGGGACGTGACCCGGGTGCGCACCTACACCACCCGGTTCGCCGGGGTCGTGTACCCGGGGGAGACGCTGCGGATCCGCATGTGGCACACGCACGGGTCCACCAGGGTCGCCGTCAGCGCCGCGGACCGGGACGACGCGCCCGTCCTCGCCGACACCATCGTCGAACACACCTGAGTACAGAACCGAGTCCAGAACGCCGTACGAGGGGAGCCGCACCATGCGCGCAGCCGTACTGCACGAGATCGGCCAGGACAAACTGGAGGTCCTCGACGACGTCGAGGCGGTGGGGTTCGGACCCGGCAAGGTGCGGATCAGGGTGCGCGCCACGGGGCTGTGCCACTCGGACCTGTCCGCGATGAGCGGGGTGCTGCCGCAGCCCGCGCCGTTCGTGCCCGGGCACGAGGGGGCGGGGGAGATCCTCGAAGTCGGCGAGGGCGTCGGCCACCTGAAGGCCGGTGACCGCGTCGTCGTGTGCTGGCTGCCCGCCTGCGGCGCGTGCCCCGCCTGCAAGCGCGGCCAGACCGAACTGTGCCTCGCCGGGTTCATGAACGCCGGCACGCCCAACTTCAAGCGCCCCGGCGGGGACGTCTTCGGTTTCGCCGGCACCGGCACCTTCACCGAGGAGGTCGTCGTCGACGCCGGCTGCGCGGTGCCGATACCCGACGACGTGCCCTTCGACATCGCCGCCCTCATCGGCTGCGGTGTGACGACCGGACTGGGCGCCGCGCTCAACACGGCGGACGTGGAGGCCGGTTCGTCGGTGGCGGTCATCGGGTGCGGGGGAGTCGGCATCTCCGTGATCCAGGGAGCCCGGCTGCGGGGCGCCGCCGAGATCGTCGCCGTCGACCCCATCGCCGCACGCCGCGAGAGCGCGCTCAAGTTCGGCGCCACCAGGGCCGTCTCCCCGGACGAACTGCCCGACGCCAAACAGCAGATCACCGCCGGCGAGGGCTTCGACTACGTCTTCGAGGTCGTCGGCAAGTCCGCCACGGCACGCACGGCGTACGACACCACCCGGCGCGGCGGCACCCTCGTCGTGGTCGGCGCCGGCGCCATGGACGACTTCCTCCAGCTCAACATGTTCGAGCTGTTCTTCGACGAGAAGCGGATCCTGCCGTCCATGTACGGCGGCGGAGACGTCCTGCGCTCCTACGAACGCACCATCGCCCTGTGGCGCGCGGGCCGGGTCGACCTGGCGGGCCTGATCACCCACCGGGTCCCGTTCGCCGACGTCAACGAGGCCCTGGACCAGATGCGGACCGGGACCGCCCTGCGTACGTGCATCGAGATGTGAGGGCGTACACCATGTCGCAGCCGCAGTCGCTGCCTCTCCGGGGATTGTCCGCGATCGTCACGGGCGCGGGCCGCGGGCTCGGCCGGGCCGAAGCGCTGGAACTCGCCCGGCTCGGCGCCGCCGTGGTCGTCAACGACTACGGGCAGGCGGGCCGCGACGGCAGCGGCGAGGCCTCCGCCGGGCCCGCCGAGGAGGTCGCCGCCGAGATCCGGGCGGCGGGCGGGGCCGCCCTCGCGCACACCGGTGACGTCTCCGACTTCCGGCAGGCGGGCGAGCTGGTCGAGTCGGCCGTCGCCGAGTACGGCAGGCTCGACATCCTCGTCAACAACGCGGGCATCCTGCGCGACCGCATGGTGTTCTCGATGGCCGAGGAGGAGTGGGACGCCGTACTCCGCGTGCACCTCAAGGGCCACTTCAACACCACCCGGTTCGCCGCCGCCCACTGGCGGGAGCGGTCCAAGCGGGCCGGGGAGCCGGTGTTCGGGCGGATCGTGAACACCTCCTCGGAGGCGTTCCTCGCCGGGTCCGCCGGGCAGCCCAACTACGCGGCGGCCAAGGGCGGCATCGTAGGCCTCACCACCTCCACGGCCCTCGCCCTCGGCAAGTACGGCGTGACGGCCAACGCGATCTGCCCCCGCGCCCGCACCCGCATGACCGAGGACGTCTTCGCGGGCATCGAGCGCGCCTCCGGCGACGGCGACGGCCTCGACCCGCTCGCCCCCGAGCATGTCGCTCCGCTCGTCGGCTATCTGGCCTCGCCCGCGGCCGCCCATGTGAACGGGCAGCTCCTCGTGGTGCACGGCGGGATGGTCGCCGTCGTCGAACGGCCGCGGGTCGCCGCCAAGTTCGACAGCAAGCAGGACACCTTCACGTACGACGAGCTGGAGGCCGTCCTCGGGCCGTACTACGCGGACCGGCCGACGGGGGAGACCTTCGCGGCGGCGGAGGTGCTGGGACTGAAACGCGGCTGAGGAACGCTGAACGGCCCCGCCCGTCATACAAGGGGTGGGGCCGTTCGCTGTTCGGGCACTGACGTTCCGTCAGGCCGCCGTCTCGGTCTGCTCGGTCTCCGCCACCGGCTTGCGGTGGCGACCGCGCGGAGCCGTCTCGCCGTCGTGCGTGGAGACCTCACCACGGTGCCGGCCTTGGCCGGCGGAGGTCTCCTGGACGTCGTCAGCGTGCAACTGGTTCGTGCTGGCGTCGCTCATCGGATGGAATTCACCCCGTCAACATGATCTTTCTTACAGCCGGGCGAGTGTAACCGGCACCCCGCACCCGGGATCCAGGCGGCCACGCCAACCGGCACTAGTTCGTTACAAGCCGTCCCAACGGCGCCTGCTGCAACGGCACCGGACGGGGGGTGGAGAGGGCTGGTTCTGGTCCGGGTGCCGGTGCCGGTTCTGCTCCTGGACCCGGTGCCGGTCCTACTTCTGGTCCTGGTCCTGGTCTCGGTCCCGGTCCTGGTCTCGGTCCCGGTCCTGGACTCGGTGCCGGTTCCGGGGGATGGCCCGGCGCGGCGGTCCTGCCGGCGGAACGCGCGTCCGCCTCCTGCCCCGGCCGCGGCCCCGGCCCCATGCCCGGCTCCGGCCCCATGCCCGGCTCCGGGCAGGGCGGCGGCGCGGCGTCGGGCTCCGGTGCCGCCGCCGCGGGCGGGCTCACCTGCGCCACGCCGCACGGTACGACCTCTGTCGCGTACGGCAGCCGCAGCACTCCCTCCGGCGTCCACAGGCCGGTGCCCGCCAACCACCCCTCGGGCGCCGGGAGATGGTGCACCCGCCGCTCGGCCGGCCGCCACACGGCGACCCAGCTGCCCGCCGGCCCGTCCACGCGCAGCGCCACCGCGCAGCTCTCCGGCGTCAGCACCTGCCCCGGCTGGATCGCGAACGGCGTGACCGCGCAGTCCCGCAGCCGCAGGCACTCCGGGAAGCGCACCGGCAGGGTGCTGCCCAGGACACCCCAGCCCAGCCGGTCCTGGCCCGGCGACGGCGCGTCCGAGCGGACGATCAGCAGCCCGCTGTCGTGGTCGGCGAGCAGCAGCCGGTCGTCGCTGTCGGCGGCGATCTGCAGCAGCGGGGACACCTGGCCGCCGCGCTCCAGATCCACCACCACGGCCTTGGTGCGGCCGCCGGCCTCCCGGTCAAGCGCCAGCAGCCGCCCCGCCGGGTCCAGCCAGACCCCGCCCGAGCAGCGGCCGGGAAGCTCGGCCAGCTGCTCGGGTCCGAAGGAGCCGCCCGCCACCAGCCACACCGCCGTCGAACGCCGGCCGACCGCCAGGGCGTACGCCCGCTCGCCGCCGGGGGCGGGCGGCAGCAGCCGCAGCCGGGCGGCCGGGTCCGTGCACTCGACCGCGCCCAGGGGCACCTCGCCGGTGCCGGGCCCGGTCGGGTAGAGCAGGGAGAAGGCGTGCCGTCCGGCCACCAGACGGTGGATGAGGACCCGTCCGTCGGCCATCGGCTGCACCTCGGTGCCCGGCTCCTCCGGCTGGTTGCGGGGCAGCGGCACCGCGTACGGCTCGGGGCCGTCCAGGGTCCAGCGCTCCGGGAACCAGGAGTCGCCGGCCGACGCCAGACGTGCGGCGTAGGCACCGTCCGCGGAGAGGGCGCAGCCCGTCGGCTCCGCCCCGTCCCCGTCCTCATGTCCCGCCGAAGGCTCGATCGCACAGGCAGTCATCGTTCGGTCACCTCCAGTGACGAACGTAGTTTTCGTCCCACAGACGGGGAATCCGGGCGCTCCGGCTTCACACATAAGGGTGTTCCAGGAACGATTCGCCTGAGGGAAAGGGGGCATTTGTGCTCGGCGGGGCGACCGGCGGCCGACGGGGCCGATGGCGGTGGTCGTGGCGCCGGTGGTGGCGCGGGTGGTGGCGCGGGTGGTGGCGCGGGTGGTGGTGCCGGTGGTGGCGTCGGCGGTGGCGGTTCAACGCCACAGATCAGACGGGTAGCCTTGCTCCCGTGCCCCGTCTGTCTGAAGTCATCGCCGCGCTCGAGAACCTGTGGCCCGCCCAGCGGGCCGAGTCCTGGGACGCGGTCGGCACGGTCGTGGGCGACCCGGACCAGCAGGTCACCCGGGTCCTGTTCGCCGTCGACCCGGTCCAGGAGATCGTCGACGAGGCGGTGAAGCTGGGCGCCGACCTGCTCGTCACCCACCACCCGCTCTATCTGCGCGGCACGACGACTGTCGCGGCGACCCACTTCAAGGGCCGTGTCGTCCACACCCTCATCAAGAACGACATCGCGCTGCACGTCGCCCACACCAACGCCGACACCGCCGACCCGGGTGTCTCCGACGCCCTCGCGGGCGCCCTGGACCTGCGCGTCACCGGACCGCTCGTCCCGGACCCCACCGACCCCGAGGGCCGCCGGGGCCTGGGCCGCGTCTGCGCGCTGGACCCCCCGCTGACCGTCCGCGAGTTCGCCGCCCGCGCCGCCGGGCGGCTGCCCGCCACCGCGCAGGGCATCCGCGTCGCCGGCGATCCCGAGGCGGTCGTCCGTACGGTCGCCGTCAGCGGCGGCTCCGGCGACAGCCTCTTCGACCACGTACGCGCGGCGGGCGTCGACGCCTTCCTCACGGCGGACCTGCGCCACCACCCGGTGTCCGAAGCCGTGGCCCACAGCCCCCTCGCGCTGCTCGACGCGGCGCACTGGGCCACCGAGTGGCCCTGGTGCGAGCTGGCCGCGAGCCAGCTCGACGAGATCTCCGACCGGCACGGATGGGACCTGCGGGTCCACGTCTCGAAGACGGTCACCGACCCCTGGACCGCGCACGCGGCCTCAACCACTTCTGACCCCCTGGGAGCCCCGAACTGAACGCCGCGCCCGCCGACCAGATCCGACTCCTCGACGTCCAGGACCTCGACGTCCGCCTCCAGCAGCTCGCGCACAAGCGGAAGTCGCTGCCCGAGCACGCCGAGATCGAGTCGCTGACCAAGGACCTCGTCCAGCTGCGCGACCTGCTCGTGGCCGCGCAGACCGAGGAGAGCGACACCGCCCGCGAGCAGACCAAGGCCGAGCAGGACGTGGACCAGGTGCGCCAGCGCGCCACCCGCGACCAGCAGCGCCTGGACTCCGGTGCCGTGACCTCCCCCAAGGACCTGGAGAACCTCCAGCGCGAGATCGCCTCCCTCGCCAAGCGGCAGGGCGATCTGGAGGACGTCGTGCTGGAGGTCATGGAGCGCCGGGAGTCCGCGCAGGAGCGGGCGGCCGAGCTGACCGACCGGGTCGCCTCCGTCCAGTCGAAGATCGACGACGCGACCGCGCGCCGGGACGCGGCCTTCGAGAAGCTCGACGGCGATGCCTCCACGGCGGTCAAGGAGCGCGAGGTCGTCGCCGGGTCGGTGCCCGCCGATCTGCTCAAGCTCTACGACCGGCTGCGCGAGCAGCAGGGCGGGGTCGGCGCGGCGAAGCTGTACGCACGCAGCTGCCAGGGCTGCCGGCAGGAGCTGGCCCTCACGGAGCTGGCCGATATCCGCAAGGCGGCGCCCGACACGGTGATTCGCTGCGAGAACTGCGGGCGCATCCTGGTGCGCACGTCCGAGTCCGGGCTGTAGTCGGGTTGTAAGAGGTGACAGGGGCGGTGGCCGTGCGGGAGTTCATCGTCGAGGCCGACGGCGGGTCGCGGGGCAATCCGGGGCCCGCGGGCTACGGGGCCGTGGTGAGCGACGCGGCGACGGGGGAGACCCTGCGGGAGGCGGCCGAGTACATCGGCGTCGCCACGAACAACGTCGCCGAGTACCGCGGCCTCCTCGCCGGCCTGCGCGCCGCCCATGAACTGGACCCGGCCGCGACGGTCCACGTCCGGATGGACTCCAAGCTCGTCATCGAGCAGATGTCGGGCCGCTGGAAGATCAAACACCCCGACATGAAGCCCCTGGCGGCGGAGTCGGCCCGGGTGTTCCCGCCGGGGCGGGTCACGTACGAGTGGATGCCGCGGGAGCAGAACAAGCACGCGGACCGGCTGGCCAACGAGGCGATGGACGCCGGGGCCAGGGGAGAGCAGTGGTCGGAGTCGACGTCGACGGCGGAGCTGGACGCGGCCCCTTCCGGAACTCCTGAAGCCACCGGGTCCGGCTACGGGGACGCCACCGGGTCCGCACACGGGGACGCCACCGGGTCCGGCCACGGGGATGCCACCGGGTCCGCCCGCGGGGACGCCACCGGGTCCGGCCGCGGGGACGCCACCGGGTCCGCTCACGGGGACGCCACCGGGTCCGGCCGCGGGGACGCCACCGGGTCCGCTCACGGGGACGCCGACACCCGCGCCGCCAAGGCCGTCGCCACCCCCGGCTGGGCCCCAGCCGACATGGGCGCCCCCGCCACCTTCGTCCTCCTGCGCCACGGCGAGACCCCGCTGACACCTCAGAAGCGGTTCTCCGGCAGCGGCGGCACCGACCCCTCCCTGTCCGACGCCGGCCGGGATCAGGCCGAGCGGGCCGCCGCGATGCTGGCCCGGCGCGGCACGATCCAGGCGATCGTGTCATCGCCCCTCGCCCGCACCCGGGAGACCGCCGGGATCGTCGCCGACCGGCTCGGGCTCGAGGTGCGCGTCGACGACGGGCTGCGCGAGACCGACTTCGGCGCCTGGGAGGGACTGACCTTCGCCGAGGTGCGCGAACGCCACCCCGGCGACCTGAACGCCTGGCTGGCCTCCCCGGACGCGGAACCCACCGGCGGCGGCGAGAGCTTCGCGGCGACGGGCACCCGGCTCGCCGCCACCCGCGACAAGCTGGTCGCGGCGTACGCGGGCCGCACGGTCCTGCTCGTCACCCACGTGACCCCGATCAAGACGCTCGTCCGGCTCGCCCTCGGCGCTCCGCCGGAGTCCCTGTTCCGCATGGAACTCTCGGCCGCGTCCCTGTCGGTCGTGGCGTACTACGCCGACGGCAACGCCAGCGTCCGCCTCCTCAACGACACGTCCCACCTGCGCTGAGCCCCGCCGCCGCACGGGCCAGCTCCTCGACACGCCCCCAGTCGCGGGCGGCGATCGCGTCCTGCGGGAGCATCCAACTCCCGCCCACGCAGCCCACGTTGGGCAGAGCGAGGTAGTCCGGCGCGGAGGCCGGACCGATCCCGCCCGTCGGGCAGAAGCGGGCCTGCGGCAGCGGCCCGGCGAGCGACTTCAGATACGCCGTACCGCCCGCGGCCTCGGCCGGGAAGAACTTCATCTCCCGCACCTCGCGCTCCAGCAACGCCACAACCTCCGACGTGGTCGACACCCCCGGCAGGAACGGCACCCCGGACGCCCGCATCGCGTCCAGCAGCAGTTCCGTCCAGCCGGGACTGACCAGGAACCGGGCGCCCGCGGCCACCGACTCCTCGACCTGCCCGGGACTGATCACCGTCCCGGCACCCACCACCGCCCCCGGCACCTGCCCGGCGATCTCCCGGATCGCCGCCGGCGCCGCCGGCGTCCGCAGCGTCACCTCGATCGCGGGCAGCCCACCGGCCACCAGCGCCCGCGCCAGCGGTACGGCGTCGCTCGCGTCCTCGATGACGACGACGGGGATGACGGGCGCGAGGTCCAGCACGGAGGCGGGCAGGGGGGAGTCCATGGCGGTATCCTGCCGCCGACCCAGCAGCATGCGCAAAGCTCATTGCGCATGCTGCAACAGCGGTGCTGGACGGGTCAGTGAACCTCGTCCACCAGCACGTCCAGCGCCCACGCCTGCCCCGCCTTGGCCGGAGCCTCGGCCTCCACGACGTACCCGAGCTCCCGCAACGCCGTGACCAGCTCGGCCGGGCCCTTCGGATCGACCCCGGCGGTGAGCAGGCCGCGCACGATCCGCCCCTTGGTCGCCTTGTTGAAGTGGCTGACCACCTTCCGCGTCGGCGCGTGCAGCACCCGTACCGACGCGGTCCGCCCGGCGACCTCACCCTTCGGCTTCCAGGCGGCGGCGTACGCGGCGGACCGCAGATCCAGCACCAGCCCGTCCCCGGCCGCCTCGGGAAGCACCGACGCCATCGGCGTACGCCAGTGCGCGCCCAGCGCCCCGAGCCCCGGCAGCTTCACCCCCATCGAGCACCGGTAGGACGGAATCCGGTCCGTCACCCGCACGGCACCCCACAACCCGG
Organism: Streptomyces sp. NPDC050546; assembly: GCF_044457425.1. Lineage (NCBI taxonomy): Bacteria > Bacillati > Actinomycetota > Actinomycetes > Kitasatosporales > Streptomycetaceae > Streptomyces > Streptomyces sp. NPDC050546. Next base: position 195,735 of record NZ_JBITGX010000005.1, on the reverse strand, counting down.
AGAACACGAGCAGCGACCGCGCCGCCCGCCGCTTGGCGGCGGCGTCCAGGGTCGCCAGGCCGAGGGCGTCGTAGAGGACACCGGTGTAGATCTCCCCGGCAGGCCGCGCCCCGGCCGTCCTCAACTCCGCGTTCTTGGCGACCTCGCCCCGCAGCCCCTCGCTGAGCCCGAGTACCTCGCGCGCCTTGTCCTCGTCGCCGGCGCACAGCTCGACCAGCTCGGTGAGGACGGCCTCCCGTGCGTCGGTCAGCCCCGGCAGCGACAGCGACTCCGGTTTCAGCGGCGCACCGCGACCGGACGACGCCTTGCCTTCGGACGGCGGCAGCAGGACAAGCACGCGTACTCCTTCGATCGAACTCCGCCCGACAGCGTACGGGGAGCTCAGGGGGAGCTCAGACGCGCGCCTGGCCGAGGGCGCGGACGAGCCCGTCGGCGTCGTCGGCGTGGAACCGGACGACACGGACCGGGCGCCGGCGCCCGAAGAAGGTGACATGGGTGACGGGTTCCGTCAGCTCGATCGTGACGGTCGTCTGTGCGCCCACCTCGACATTGAGCTCGCCGTCGACGCGCTCGTGCGTCATCCTCAGCTCGCGCCGCACCGAGGCGATCAGCTCAAGCGGCACCCGCAGATCGACATGGACGTACCGCCGGATCCGCAGAGCCCTGCCTTCCACATCCAGTACGTGCGGACGTACGACGGACGAGGCGTGCAGCCCGACGACGAAGACGACGCTGTACACGTCCACGAAGAGGAAGGCGGCGTGCACGGTCGGCCAGTCCTTCAGCAGCACGGACATCGCCACGGTCTCGACGACACACACGAAGCCGAACCCGAACATCATCGCGCCCTGCCCACGCGCGTACCCGAACGCCTGACCCCCACCCCCGGCCCCCTGCGTCCGCCGCGCCACCCACAGCACGAGACTCACGAGCACCCGCATCTCGTGCCGGATGAGCAGCCGCGCGGTCCTCATCGTCGCTCCTCGGTGAGAAGGTGCAGCGTCCGGCGGATCGCCTCCGCCTGGGCCGGGGCCAGATCGTCATAGAAGGCGCGCATCACGCTGTCGTCGTGGTCGAGATCCCCGACCTCCGGGAACAGCCCGGGCGGAATGCAGTCGACCAGCGCCCGGGCCGCCTCCTCGACACGCGGATCATCCGGCTCCGCCCCGGCGAGCGCGTCGAGCAGCGCGTACGCCTCATGGGCCCGCGCCACGGCCTCGGGACTCCCCAGGGCCTCACCCAACGACGACACGAGCTGCTCCTGTGCCTCGTCCGGCATGGCCGTCTCCAGGAAGGCCATGATCTCGCGGTCCTTGGCGGCCATGGGCGAGTCCGAGAACTGCGCCGACCCGGCGAACAACGCGGCCAGCTCCGGCGACACCGGCCCTTCGACCGGCAACCCGCCCTCCGCCTCCAGCAGGGTCCGCAACCGCCCCCGCCGCTCCCGGATGGCCTCCTCCTGCCGCGCCAGATCCTCGTCCAGCTCGGTCAGCACCTCGACCAGGTCCTTCCCGGCCTCGTCCGCCAGCACGTCCCGCACCTCGGCGAGCCCGAGCCCCAGCTCGGTCAGCCGCCGGATCCGCGCCAGCACGACGGCGTGCCGCAGCCCGTACTCCCGATACCCGTTCGCCCGCCGCTCCGGTTCCGGCAGCAGGCCCAGCTGGTGATAGTGCCGCACAGCCCGCGTGGTGACGCCGACGGCGGCAGCGAGTTCTCCGATCCGCATGGCACCAGTGAAGACGTTGACGTTGCGGCAAGGTCAAGCGCACAAGCCCTGGACACCACCGGCTTCCTCTGATGCTCTATGCGCTGGGGGGCGACGTGAGCACACAGCAGCGCATGCGAGAACAGGCCCGCTGGACCAGGGCAAGGTTGGGCCGCTCCGGCCCGCCCCTCGACCTGCTCACCGCTCACTTCGACCAGCACGTCTACGCGCCCCACGCGCACACCGAGTTCACCATCGGCGTCACGGTCGGCGGCTCGGAGGTCATCGCGTACCGAGGGGGCCGTATCCACTCCTACCCCGGCTCGATCGTCGTCCTGGAGCCGGGCGAGATGCACACCGGCGGCCCGGCCGCCGCCGACGGATACGCCTACCAGGCCCTCTACGCCGAACCGTCCCTCCTCACCGACGGCACCCTCGGCGGCGGGCTCCCGCACTTCCGTGACGCCGTCCTCCACGACCCGGACCTGGCCACCGCCCTCCGCCGCGCCCATACGGACATCAGCATCTGCCCCGACCCCCTGGAGGCCGAGTCCCGGCTGCCCTGGCTGCTCACGGCCCTGGCCCGCCGCCACTCCACGGCCCGCGCGAGCGAGGACACGGTGCCCGGCGCCGGCCACATCGCCAGGTCCGTACGCGACCGCCTCGCCGACGAACTGCTGGACCCTCCCTCCCTGGCCGCCCTCGCCACCGACCTCGGCCTCTCCCGCTACCAGTTGCTGCGCGTCTTCCGCACGACCATGGGCGTACCGCCGTACGCCTGGCTCGCCCAGCACCGGGTCGCCAGGGCCCGTGGCCTCCTGGAGTCCGGCCTGCGCCCCGCCGAGGTCGCCGGACTCGTCGGCTTCGCCGACCAGGCGCACCTCACCCGCTGGTTCCGCCGGGTTCTGGGGGTGACCCCGGCGGCGTACCGCAACAGCGTTCAAGACACGGCGGGGTGAGACGGCCGAGACTCGCCGTATGACTGCACGCGGGTGGTTCCTGTTCTCCCTGATGGGAGTCGTCTGGGGTGTCCCCTACCTGATGATCAAGGTGGCGGTGGACGAGCTGTCCCCGTCCATGGTCGTGTTCGCACGCTGCGCCCTCGGCGCCGCGCTCCTGCTCCCCTTCGCCCTGCGCCAGGGCGGCTTCGGCCGTACCGTGCGGGCGCACTGGAAGCCGATGCTGGCCTTCGCCGTCATCGAGATCGTCGGCCCCTGGTGGACCCTGACCGACGCCGAACGTCACCTGTCCAGCTCCACCGCCGGGCTTCTCATCGCGGGCGTGCCGATCGTCGCCCTGCTGCTGGCCCGCTTCTTCGGCGCCGAGGAGCACGTGGGCGCCCGCCGCGTCGCGGGCCTGTCCCTCGGCCTCGCGGGTGTCACAGTCCTCACCCTGCCGCACCTCACCGGCGGCGACGCCCTGTCGATGGCCGAGGTGCTGGTGACGGTCGTCGGCTATGCCACGGCCCCGCTGATAGCGGCCCGGTACCTCAAGGACGTCCCGACGCTCCAGCTGATCACCCCGTGCCTCACGCTGGCCGCCGCCGTCTACGCCCCCGCGGCCTTCCTGACCAGGCCCGCCACCATGCCGTCGGGCGAGGTCCTGGCAGCCCTCGCCGGCCTGGGCGTCGTCTGCACCGCGATCGCGTTCGTGGCCTTCCTGGAGCTGATCAAGGAGGTCGGCCCGACGCGGGCCGGCGTGATCACGTACGTCAACCCGGCGGTGGCGGTCGCCGCGGGCGCGCTCTTCCTGGACGAGGAGCTGACGCTGGGCATCGGCGTCGCGTTCACCCTGATCCTGGCGGGCTCGGTACTGGCCACGGCGGCGGCGCCGAAGCGTGTTGTCCGCCGGGTACCATGGTCGACACGGCAGACGAGCCGGGCGGACGGCCGCGTGGAGTCCCCCTGACGGGGAGCTTCCCGAGGAACGTCCGGGCTCCACAAGGCAGGGTGGTGGCTAACGGCCACCCGGGGTGACCCGCGGGACAGTGCCACAGAAAACAGACCGCCGGGGACCTCGGTCCTCGGTAAGGGTGAAACGGTGGTGTAAGAGACCACCAGTGCTTGAGGTGACTCAGGCAGCTAGGTAAACCCCACCCGGAGCAAGGTCAAGAGGAGCCGCCGTAAAAAGCGGCTCTGCGCGGACGACCGAGGGCTGCCCGCCCGAGTCCGCGGGTAGACCGCACGAGGCCGGCGGCAACGCCGACCCTAGATGGATGGCCGTCGCCCGGGGCTCCGCGAGGAACCCCGGGAACAGAACCCGGCGTACAGCCCGACTCGTCTGCCGCTTCCTGAGGCTTTGCCTCGGTAAGCCGCCTCTGATCGGCGGCGGAGGCCCTTTCCGATCGATGGCGGTTCAGCGTCCCTCGAAGCGCAGGTCCTGCCATCCGGCGCCGATGGCCTCGCGCGTGAGGCTGTTGGCGCCGTCGCAGCCGAGGACGGCATCCGCCGCAGCGGGTGCTCGCACGCGTCGTCGCGGTAGGTCACGCGGACCGGACCGGCTCAGGTGTCGGTTCGCCTCGGTCAACTCGCGTGCGTCACGGGCGTCCGCTGCTCCCCGAGTTCGATGCGTCCGTCCGGCGTCGCGATGGTCGCTGTCACCACGTCGCCGTGGCGTAGGTAGCGGGGGTTCTTCGCCTGGGCGTTGAAGAACACCTTCCACTTCATCGCCGGTGGTAGCAGTGCGGCGAGCTTCTCGACCGGCTTTGGTGGGGCCTTCAGTGCCGTGCCGCCGGGGGTGCCGGTGAGGAGGAGGTCGCCGGGGGCGAGGGGCTGGAAGCGGGAGAGCAGGGTGAGTGCCCGGGCCGGGTGGACGATCATGTCGGCGAGGGTGTGGTCCTGGCGTGGCTCGCCGTTCACCGACAGCCTCAGTCGCAGGTCGGGGAGATGGGCGAAGTCCTCCGGTTCCAGGAGGGAGAGGAAGGGGCCGGTCGGTGTGAAGGTGGGGTACGACTTGCTCTCGTAGAACTGCGTCCTGGTCAGCTGTACGTCCCGGGCGCTGACGTCGTTGGTGATCACGAGTCCGGCGACGTACGACGGCAGGTCGCGTTCGTCGACGACGGTGCCGATGGGCAGGGGCGCGCCCATGACCAGGCCCAGCTCGATCTCGTAGTCGAGGAGTCGTACGTGCGGTGGGCGGACGATGGTCTCGTGCGGGCCGCTGACCGAACCGGACGCCTTGCGGAAGAAGGCGGGCGGGATGTCGCCGGTGAAGCCTGAATCGCGGGCGTGGCTGCGGTAGTTGACCATCTGGGCGACCACCCGGCAGGGCGTGGTGACCGGGGAGAGCGGCGTCAGGGCGGCGACCGGTGTGCCCGCCGCACCGGAAAGGGCCGCTTCCCGTACGGCGGGGCGGTCGGCCAGCAGCTCGGTGGTCGTGGTGGCCTTGGTGTCGATGGGGACGGCGCGGTCGCCGAGGGCCACCCACCAGCCGTCGGTGGTGCGCAGGATGTTCGTGCTCATGTCTGTGCCTTCGTCTCGTGGGCAGGGGTCGTGGGCTGGGGGCGTGGGGCTGGGGGGCGTGGGCTGGGGTCAGGAGTTCGCGGCCCTCAGCAGGCCAAGCAGGCGTGCCGGGTCCAGTTCGTTGTCGCCCCGCAGGGCCTGGACGACTTCGCGGACCCGTCGTGGGGAGGGGCTCGCGCCGAGGAAGTCGCGGGTGGCCGGCGGGCCCCACTGGGCCAGGCCGCTCGTCGACATGGGCGCCCAGCCGGGCTCGACGTCGCGGGAGAACAGGTCGCCGTCGGCGAAGTGCTCCAGCATGAAGCGGTCGGGGTCGCGCCAGTAGTCGAAGAGCTGGCTGCCCTGGATGTGCCGGCCGATGCCCCAGCTGCGCCGGTAGCCGCGCTCGGCCAGGTACTCGCCGCCGGCGGCGATGGAGTCCAGGTCGGTCACCTGGTAGGCGGAGTGGACGTATCCCGTGCCCGGCCCCAGATGCATCGCCAGGGTGTGGTGGTCCACGGCCAGGCCGCCCTGGTCGCAGCGGATGAACGCCATCGTCGGGCCGCGGTCGCGCTGCCCGTCCAGGAAGAGGAAGTCGGACACGATCATGCCGAGCGTGTCCAGATACCAGTCCAGGGCCCGGGTGAACACGCGGGTCTCCAGGACGACATGGCCCAGTCGCTGGATCCGGGACGGCTCGCGCGGGGGCCGCTGTGTGGCGTTCGTACGGCGGTGCTCGGTGCCTGAGTTGAGGAGGAGCGGTCGTTGTTCGGGCAGGGGTGGCAGGTCCTCGATGCCGTGCGTCACGCGTACGGGGAGGCCCGAGGGGTCGAGCAGATCGACCGCCCTGCCGCCGCCGGGCACGTCGGAGTCCCGTACGGCCGTGCCCGTCGCCCGGGCCAGCCGGTCCAGGTCGGCCCGCTCCGCCGCGCGGAAGGCCGGGCCGATGAAGCGGGACGTACGGCCGCGCCGGATCACCATGCACGGTGAGCCAGGGAAGGTGCCGCGCAGCCACAGTTCCCGGTCGGTGCGGGCGGCGATGGCGAAGCCGAAGTCCCGGGCGAAGATCTCGGCACGGTCCAGATCGGGCTTCTCGAACTCCAGCCAGGCCAGGTCGGCCACCTTGATCACCGGGTTCCGGGAGCGGCCGGGGTGCTCGCCGCGCTGGGCGCCCCGCTCGCTGTGGAGGTCCTGATGAGCCGTCTTGGACATGACGTCCTCCAAGCAACATTTGCCTTAGTGATGGAATCATCAGCTTTGACTCTTCGATCGTCAATAGTCGGCCTCAAGTAAACTGAAGATTTCATCAGGACTGGAGGGGCGTTGCTAGACTCGCGCGCATGCCGTCGTCAGCCCCGCCCCGCAACCGCTTCGAACGGCGCCGTGCCGAGACCCGTCAGGCACTCGTCCGCGCCGCGCGGCAGATCCTCGCGGAGACCGGGGACACCAGCGCGAGCATCCAGCTGATCGCGGAGCGCGCGGACGTCGGCTTCGGCTCCTTCTACAACCACTTCGAGTCGAAGACGGAGCTGTTCGACGCGGCGGTGCGGGACGCCCTCGAAGAGTTCGGCCAGGCCTTCGACGAGCATCTGCGGGACGTCGACGACCCGGCGGAGCTCGTCGCGGCCGGCTTCCGCCTCAGTGTGCGCCTGGCCGAGTCCCGGTCCGAGCTGATGCAGGTGCTGCGCCACCGCGGGCTCGGGCACATCCACTCGGAATCGGGCCTGGCGCCGCGCGCGGTGCGTGATCTGGAGGCCGGTATCGCCTCCGGCCGGTTCACCATCGCCGATCCCACCGTCGCCGTGACCGCCCTGGGTGGCTCGCTGCTGGCGCTGGTGGAGCTGCGGTTCGCCCGGCCGGAGCTCGACGGCGACGAGGCCGCGTCCAACCTGGCCGAGATGCTGCTGCGCATGCTGGGAGTGCCGCCCGAGGACGCCCGTGACGTCGCCCGCCGCCCCTTGCCCGACCTCGACTGACAGGGGCTTGAGCGCCATGAACAAACCCGTCGTCCGCGAACCGCTGCGCCGCAACTCCCGTTCCAACCGGGCCCGGATCCTCGCCACCGCCCGGCAGGAACTCGGCCGGAACCCCGATGTGACCCTGGAGGAGATCGCACGGGCCGCCGGGGTGGTCCGCCGTACGCTCTTCGGGCATTTCCCGGGGCGCGCGGCCCTGCTGGAGGCGCTCGCCGAGGAGGCGTCCGAGACCCTGCGCGGCATCGCGGCCGGAGTCCCGGACGCCGAGGAGGCGCCGGAGCGGGCCCTGGCCCGGTTCGTCCTGTCGATCTGGCCTGTCGGCGACCGCTATCGGCTGCTCCTCTCCCTCGCCCGCCAGGACCTGGGCACGCAACGGGTGTCCGAGACCCTCGCCCCGGCCCGCGACGAGGCCACCGCGATCCTGGAGCGCGGTCAGCGCGCGGGCGTGTTCCACGACCATCTGCCGGCGGCGGTGCTGAGCGCGGCGCTGGAGGCCGTCACCCTCTCCCTGCTGGAGAGCGTCAACACGGGCGCGTGGGAGGACGACGGAACCCGGACGGCGGTGGCCACGCTGGTCGCCGCGGGGGTGTCGGACGAGGCGGCCACGTCGATCGTCCGGGACGTGGCCTCGGAGCTGCGGGACGGCGGCGCGTCCGACAGTTGATCGCGGCGGCGGTGATGAGCCGCTGACCTGCGTGTGAGCTCATCCGGTGGGCTCGGTCGAGGCGTCCGCCCCTACCGCGATCAGCGCCGCCCCCGCGCTGCGTGTGCCGTCGTCGCTCCAGGTGCCGGCGTTCACGCACTCCAGGAGGGCCAGGAGGAACCTCTCGAGCGCTCTGCCGAGCGGGACCGGCGGGATGCCGGTGCGGAAGGCGCCCTGCCGCTGCCCCTGCTCGATGATCGCCGTCGCCATGTCACGGGCGGGGGCGAGGATTTCGTCGACGCGTGCCGTCTCCAGGTTCTGCGGCCCGAGTCTCAGCAGCATGCGGTAGCGGTCGCCGACGGGCCACAGCGCCTGGACGAAGCGCGTCAGGGCGGTGACCGCGTCGGGGTCGGGTGCCACCGCCGCCAGGGCGCCGCGCAGTGCCTCAGCGGCCTCCGTGGCGAGGCCCTCCACCAGCGCGGCCCGGCCGGCGAAGTGGCCGTAGACGGTGCGGCGCACCACCCCGGCGGCCTCGGCGATGTCCGTGAGGCTGCTGTCGGGGTCGCGGCCCAGTTCCCGTCTCGCCGCTTCCAGGATGCGGGCCCTTGTGGGGTGGGCCGGTCGGCATGGGCGGGTCATGGCGGATCGGATCTCCGGTCGAGGGTCGACGGTCGCCGGGGGAGGGCGGTTCGATATTTGCACACTGATGGGCAATAAACTAGTCTGCACATCGTTGGGCAAATAACTGCCCCGTCGCTTTGCCCGCCGCTTCGCCCCGAGGAGCCTCCGATGCCGCTGCTTGCCGACACACCGGCCGAGAAGATGACAGCCCCCTATCCACGGCGCTGGTGGGCCCTGCTGGTGCTCTGCCTGAGCCTGCTGATCGTCGTCATGGCGAACACGTCGCTGATCGTGGCGGCGCCGGACATGACCAAGGACCTGGGGCTGACCAGTAGCGATCTGCAGTGGGTCGTCGACGGCTACACCGTCCCGTACGCCGCGCTGATGCTCGTCCTGGGCGCGATCGGCGACAAGTACAGCCGCCGCGGGGCGCTGATCCTCGGTCTGCTGATCTTCGCGGGCGGCTCGGTGATGGGCGGCATGGTCGACGAGACCACCCTGGTCATCACCGCCCGAGCGATCATGGGCATAGGTGCCGCCGTCGTCATGCCGGCCACCCTGTCCCTGCTGGTCGCGATCTTCCCGAGGGCCGAGCGGGCCAAGGCCATCACGGCCTGGAGCGCCACCTCGGGCCTCGCCATCGCCGCCGGGCCGCTCGCCGCCGGCTGGCTGCTGGAGGACCACGCCTGGGGCTCCACCTTCCTGATCAACGTCCCCATCGCGGTGCTCGGCGTCGTCGGCGCCCTGCTTCTCGTACCGCCGTCCAAGGCGGAGCGGATGGGCGCGATCGACTACGTCGGCGGCCTGCTCTCCATCGTCTCCATCGGCTCCCTGGTCTACGCGGCCATCGAGGGCCCGCACTTCGGCTGGGGCGCCGGCCCGATCGCCGCGGCCGTGGTCGCCGGCGTCGGCCTGCTCGCCTTCGTCGCCTGGGAGCTGCGCCACCCCAACCCCATGCTGGACGTGCGCAAGTTCAGGGAGCGCCCCTTCAGCGGCTCGATGCTCGCGGTGCTGTTCTTCTTCTTCGGCACCTTCGGCTCGATCTACTACTCCACCCAGTTCCTGCAGTTCGTCCTCGACTACAGCGCGCTGGAGACCGGCGTACGGCTGCTGCCGCTGGCCGGAGCCGTCTTCGCCGGTGCCGCGGTGACTGGCCGGCTGGCCCCGAAGCTGGGTGTGAAGCTGGTGGTGGGGACCGGTATGGCGCTCGGCACCGTGGGCGTCCTGCTGCTCACTCGGATCGAGTCGGGCTCCACGTACACCGACTTCCTGGCGCCGCTGCTGCTGCTCGGCTTCGCGATCGGCCTGAGCCTGTCCCCGGCCACCGACACCATCATGGGCTCCTTCCCCGAGTCGGAGCTGGGCGTGGGCGGCGGCGCGAACGACACCGCCCTGGAACTCGGCGGCGCCCTCGGCATCGCCGTCCTCGGCTCGCTCCTCGCCACGTCCTACAAGGACAAGCTGACCGACCTGGTCGGCGGACACCTCCCGGCCACCGCGATGGACACCGCCCAGGACTCGGTGGGCGGCGGCCTCGCCGTCGCCGAGCAGGTCGCGAAGACCCCCGACGGCGGGGCCCGGCAGGCCCAGGCACTCATCGACGCGGTGCACGAGTCCTTCGCCCACGCCATCGCGCAGACCAGCCTCGTCGGCGCGGTCATCATGGCCGCCGGAACCATGATCGTCATCGCCGTGCTGCCCGGCCGCAAGGCCACGGGCAAGCCCGGCGACGACGAGCCGACGGCGGAAGCCGGCCGGGCCGAGGAGTCCGTGGAGCCCGTGGAGTCCGTGGAGTCCGCTGGCTCCGCCCAGCGGTGACACCGCCGAGCAGTGACGCCGCCCGGCAGTGATACCGCCCAGCAGGGACGCCGCCCGGCGGTGCCGCCCGGCCTACCCCCGCAGGAACCGGGTGAAGGACCCGGCCCACCCCTCGACGGTCTCCCTCGTGAACAAGTCCGTCGAGTACTCGAAGGTGACCGTGATGCGGTCGGCCTCCGGGGCGATCACGACGTACAGCTCGTTGCGGGCCACGCCCCGGACGGGGAGGGCGTGTACGGAAGTCGACACGCCCTGGAGGTCCAAGGCCGGTGGGTCCGTGGTGATCACCGTGAAGAGGACCGTGGGGAACAGGGCGCCCTTCAGGTCGGGTGACACCAGGGACACCACCTCCGTCAGGGGGAGTTCCTGGTGGTCGAGGGCCGTGAAGAGGGAAGCACCGAGTTGTGCGACCAGGTCGCCGAAGGTCTCGGCCTCGCCGAGTCGGGCCCGCAGCAACACGGCATCGCCCAGGATGCCCACGATCTCCGAGCGGTCACGCTGGACACGGTTCGCGCTCGACGCCGCAAGGACGATGTCGTTCCCCTCGCCGCACAGCTCGCCCAGCCACCTGGCGAACAGGGCCGCGAGGACCGTGTACGTGGTGGTGCCCAGGCGGGTCGCCGTGTCGGCCAGGAGAGCTGGGGTGTCGTCGTCGATCACCCAGGTGTGCAGGGCGCCCCGGCCGGACAGCGTGCCGGGGTGCGGTTGGTCGTAGGGGAGGGGCGGGCGCAGGGGGATGCCTTCGAGTTCCGTGCGCCAGAAGCGTTCCAGGACTGTCCTGCGGTCGTCCGGCAGTGCGTGTTCCGATCGGGCGAAGTCCGTGAACTGCCGCAACTCGCTGGGCAGTTGAGGTGCTCTGCCCGTCCGGTGGGCGTTGTACAGCTCCGCCAGGTCGCGCCGGATGACGCCCAGGGACCAGCCGTCGCAGACCGCGTGGTGGAAGACCGTCACCAGGATCCAGTGGTCCGGGGCGAGCCTCGCCAGGCGGAAGCGGTGCAGCGGGGCTCGGTCCATCGCGAAGGGAGTGGACACCTGCTCGTCGCACCAGCGGTCCACCGCGTCCGCCGACGCCCCCGTGAGGTCGGTGACCGGCAGTGGGACCGGGACCTCCGCCAGGACTTCCACCGCGTACTCCCCGTCCTGCCGACGTACGGAGCGGCTGCGCAGGGCGTGATGACGGGCCACCAGGTCGGTGAGGGCCCGGTGCAGGGCGCCGGGGTCCACCTCGCCGCGCAGGTCCATGCGGTGGGCGATGTTGTAGACGCTCGGGTCCGTGAGCGCGTGGTGGCGGCGCCATAGTCGGCGCAGGGTGGACGGCATCGGCGCGGTGTCCACCACACGGCCCCGTGTCGCGATGCCGCGGATGGTCGGATCCAGGAAGAAGCCGGCCATCGTGAGGTCGACGCCCGCCTCGTCCCGCATGCGGTTCAGCAGCCTGATCGCGCTCAGGGAGTGGCCGCCGAGTTCGAAGAACGACGTGGTGACCGGGACCGGGTCCGTGTCCAGCTCCTCGCACCACAGGTCGTGCAGCGTCTTCTCCAGGGCCGTGGTCGGCACGGCGGCCACAGTCGCTTCGTCGGAGCCGTCGCCCGGCTCGGGCAGGGCCGTGCGGTCCAGCTTGCCCGAGGCGTTCACCGGCAGCCGGTCCAGGGGCACCCAGTGGCGGGGCACCAGGTGGTCGGGGAGTCCGGCTGCCAGTGCCGTGCGTACGGAGTGGCAGGAGGCCGCTGGAACCAGGACCACGTACGCGACCAGTTCCATGTCGCCGTGGCGGTCGCGGCGGGTGAGGACCGCCGCGTCCCGGACGGTCGGCAGCGCCGTCAACGCCGCCTGGATCTCGCCGGGTTCGACCCGGTAGCCGCGGATCTTGACCTGGTCGTCCGCCCGGCCCAGGTAGTCCAGGGTGCCGTCCGTACGCAGTCGGCCCAGGTCGCCCGTGCGGTACAGCACCCCGCCCGTGCCGTCGTCGAGGAAGGCCGCGGCGGTCTCGGCGGGGCGGTCGTGGTAGCCGTACGACACCGGGATCCCGCCCACGTGGATCTCGCCGACCGCCCCGACCGGGACCTGCCGGCCCGTGCCGTCCAGCAGCAGCACGCGTGCTCCCGGCACCGGGGTGCCGATCGGCGGCCATTCCTCGCCGTCCGGGTCGACACGGTGCGAGGTGACGATGACCGAGGTCTCCGTGGGGCCGTACTGGTTGTACAGCGCGCAGTGCGGGTGCGCGGCGAGGAAGCGGCGGAACGCGGCCGTGAGCTGGAGTGCCTCACCGGCCGAGAACAGCTCGCGCAGGGACGGTAGTTCGGGGGCGGTCTCCATCAGGTACTTCAGCGGCGTGCAGGGCATGAACATCCGCTGCACCTCGTGGCAGCGCACCGCCTCGGCCACCGCCGCCGGGTCGTGCCGTACGGCGTCGTCGACGAGGACCAGCGCGGCTCCCGAGGCCAGCGTCGTGAAGATCTCCTGCACGCTGACGTCGAACGCCGGTGACGTCCACTGCAGGGTACGGAGGGCCGGGTGGCGGCTCAGGTGGCCGCGGACCAGGTTCGCCGGGCCCCGATGGGGGACTATGACGCCCTTCGGACGGCCGGTCGAGCCCGAGGTGTGGATGCAGTACGCCGGATCCTCCGGGCGGGCTCCCTCCGGTACGGGCCCGGTGGGGAGAGTGTCGTCCACCAGGGTGTCGTCCACCTGGTCCACCCGCTGGACGGGCAGTCCGGTCGCCAGCTCCGGGTGTGCGGTGAGGGCGGCATCGGAGGTGAGCAGGAGGACGGGGGTGGCGTCGGCGAGCAGCAGGGAGAGGCGTGGGGTGGGGAGGGACGGGTCGAGGGGGAGGTAGGCCGCGCCGCTCTTGAGGACCGCGAGCAGGGCCGTGATCAGGTGCGGGCCGCGCGGCAGGAGCACCGCCACCCGTTCCCCGCGTGCCGCTCCCCGGGTGCGGAGCTGCCGGGCGAGGCGGTCGGCCGCCGCGTCCAGCTCCGCGTAGGAGAGCCGCTGTTCCCCGCTGATCAGCGCCATGGCGCCCGGGGTGTGGCGGGCCTGCCGCTCGAACAGGCCGTGCAGGGTGCCGGGGGACGACGGGTCTTCCACGCCGGCCGGGTCTTCCACGCCGGCCGGGTCCTCCACGCCCGCCGGGTGCTCCCAGCGGGCCAGGGTCTCGCCGTCGGCGGCGGTGAGGGCGGTCAGTTCGGGCAGGGGCGCGTCGGGGGTGGCGAGGGCGCGGCGCAGCACCTGCTCGACGTAGTCCACGAATCGGCGCACCGTGGTCTCGTCGAAGAGGGCCGTGTCGTACTCGACCATGAACCGGACGCCGCCCGCGTGATGGGTGAGGTAGACGCTGAGGTCGAACGGGGCGCGGGCGCTCGGCACGTCGAGCAGGGTGGCCGTCAGCCTCGGCGGGTCGAAGGGGGCCTCGCCCTCGTTCTCGTACTCCACCATCACCTGGAACAGCGGATTGCGGCCCGGGTCGCGACGGGGGTTGAGCGCGCCCACCAACTCGTCGAAGGGGACGCCGCTGTGTTCGTACGCGGAGGTGCTGCTCTCGCGGACCCGGTGCAGCAGGGCCGGGAAGTCCGGGTCCCCGGTGAGGTCCAGGCGCAGCGGAACGGTGTCGAGGAACAGGCCCACATGGTCCTCGGCGCCGGCGGGACGCGCGGCGACCGCGGTGCCGATCACCACGTCCCGCTGCCCGCTGAACCGGCCGAGGACCGCGCCGATCGCGCCGGTCAGCGTCATGAAGAGAGTGGCGCGGTGGCGGGCGGCGAATGTCCGCAGACCGCCCACGAGCTCCCCGTCGAGGGAGTGGGTGAGGCTCGCGCCCGCTCCCGACCTGACCGGCGGACGGGGCCGGTCGGTGGGCAGGGCCAGCTCCGGTGCGCCGCCGAGGCGCTGCCGCCAGAAGCCGAGCGAGGAGGGATCCGGTCCGGCGGCCGCCGGCGGTTCGGACAGCGGCCCCGGCGCGGAACCTCCGCCCCGCCGGGCGCGGTAGTACGCGGCCAGGTCGCGGGCCAGTACGGCCGTGGACGACGAGTCGAAGACGATGTGGTGCGCCATCAGGAAGAGCAGGTGGTGGTCAGGGGACAGCCGTAGCAGGCGGGCCGTGACCAGAGGGCCCGAGGCGAGGTCGAGTCCGTGGTCCGTCGCGAGCATCGCCCGCAGGGCCTCCTCCTGTGTCGACCCCGTGTGGTCCTCCACCGGGCAGTCGAGCGGCATACGGTCGCGTATCTCCTGGTACGGGACACCGGCCGTGTCCCCGAAGACCGTGCGCAGCGCCGGGTGCCGGTCGGCGACGCGGTCCAGCGCCCAGCGCAGCGCGGGTACGTCCAGCGGGCCGTCGAGACGGATCGCCTTGGGCTCGTGGTACATGGCGGTGCCCGGGTGCAGTTGCTCCAGGAACCAGATACGGCGCTGGGCCGGGGTGAGGGCGGTGCGGGGCGGCGTACGGCGGGGCTCGGGCAGGGCCCGCGCCGCCGTCCTGGGCGTGCTCCGCCTCACCCGGTCCAGCACCGGCAGCGCCGCCAGCACCTTCTCCCTCGGTACGCCGAAGTCCACGAAGCAGGCGATCTCGTCCGCTCCGGCCGCCAGCAGCCGCCCCACGGATTCCGCCGCCGTCCGCTCGTCGCCGATCAGCGCGCGGGAGTCGCAGTAGCGCTCGTAGGCGCGCCCCAGGAGGAACTCCACGTCCTCCTCCGGGGTGTTCTCCAGGTCCACCTGGAAGCCGAGACTGTTGGTGACCTGGTCGAAGAGGGAGAGGGAGGACCGCAGATACGACAGGAACGGCCGGTACGCCTCGGCCCGCGCCCGTTCCGCGTCGTCCTCCAGGTACGTGTGCACGAGCACCACGACCCGCCCGGCCGCCGGGTCCAGACCGTGCTCGGCACGGCAGCGCCGGTACAGGGCGATGTTCTCGGCCAGTTGCTCCACCGTCTGCGTCATCAGATTGGTGACCACGCCCAGGTCCTCGGCGGCCGCCCGGCGGTAGCTGTCCGGGTTCCCGACGACGGCCACGTACATCGGCGGCCGTTCCTGTACGGGGCGGGGATGCAGGCGGATCTCCACCGGGGTGCCGTCGCCCGCCGTCGTCTTCAGCGCCTGCCCCGACCACAGGTCCCGTACGGCCGCCAGGTGCTCGTACATCACCTCGCGGTGCCGGCCGAAGTGCTGCGGGGCGAGCGCGAAGTCGGTGGCGTGCCAGCCGCTCGCGAAGCACAGACCCGTCCGGCCGCCGGAGATGTTGTCGACGACCGACCACTCCTCGGCGACCCGGGCGGGATGGTGCAGCGGCAGCACCACGGAACCGGCGTGCAGCCGGACCCGGCTGGTCCGGGCGGCGAGGGCCGAGGCCAGCACGGAGGGGTTGGGGAAGAGCGCGCCGAAGGAGTTGAAGTGCCGTTCGGGGAACCACAGGGCGTGGAAGCCGTGCTCGTCGGCGAAGTCGGCGGCGGCCATGATCAGGCCGTATTTGTCGTTGTCGGTGTGCTCGGGGTAGTCGCCGAAGAAGTAGAGGCTGAAGTCGAACGTATCCGAGTGTGAGGGGGAGGGGGCGAGGGTGGGCTCGGCAACGGGGGCCGGCGGCTGGGCAGGTGCCGTCGTGGTGCGGGGCGCTGTCGCGAGTACGTCCAGTTGGCGGGAGATCATGTCGCCGACCTGGCCTACCAGTTGCTCCGCCAGCCGTAGCTGCTGACCGAACAGGGCGTGGAGGTCCGGGGACGCCTCCTGGGGAGCGGCGGGCGCCGCCGGTGGGTCCTCGGCCACGGGCTCCCGCACCACCGGCGCGACCGACGGCGCGTCGTCGTCCCGCAGCCCCACGACCCGTTGCAGCCCCACGACCCGTTGCAGTCCCGCGACCCGTTCGGCCAGCCGGCGCGGTGTGTCGGCCGAGTCGAACACCTCCCGGACCGGGACGCGGACGCCGTACCGCGTTTCCAGCTCGGTCGTCATGCTCATCAGGGAGAGCGAGTCCGCGCCGAGTTCGAAGAAGGAACTGTCGGGGGTGACGTCGGAGGTCGGGCGGCCCAGCTTGTCCGCCGTCAACTGCCGGATGGTGTCCACTACTTCATCGGCGGGCGGTGCGGGCGTCTCGGGTGCCGCCACCGGTGTCTCGGGTGCCGCCACCGGTGTCTCGGACCGGTACGGCACCCTGCTCCGCCGCAGGGGATGCCCGGGGAGCGGCACCCGGCGGGCGTCGTCGCCGAGGAGCGCCCGCCAGTCCAGGTCGGCACCCCCGCGGTACAGCGAGCCGAGCGCCGTCAGGAAACCGTGTGCCTGCTCGGCGGCCCCGTCCCCTTCGCCCTGCCCGCTCAGCCAGCGGCTGTCGGGAACGCAGTGCCGGCCGAGCCCGGTGAGGGTCCGCCCGGCGCCGATCTCCACGAAGTCCCGGAACCCCTGCTCGACGGCCGTGTCCATGGCGAGGTCGAAGCGGACCGGCTGCCGGGCCTGCCGGCAGAGGTAGTCCACGTCGACCGTCCAGCCCGCCGGGCGCGGCTCGCCGTCGGCCGTGGTCACCAAGGGCGTGTGCAGCGGCCGGTACGGCACGTCGCGCGCACGGGTCCGGAACTCGTCCAGGGCGCTGTCGACGTCCGCGGAGTGGAACGCCCGGTCGACCGGCAGCGCACGCCACCGCAGGCCGTCCAGGTCGAGCAGTCGTGCCGCCTCCTTCAGGGCCCCCGGCGGGCCCGAGAGCACCTGGGCGCGCGGGCCGTTGACCGCGGCGAGTTCCGCACCGGCGGTGTCCGCGACCCGTCGGGCGGTGTCCTGATCGGCCCGGACGGCGAGCATGCCCCCGGCCGGGCAGCGGGCCTGCATGAGGCGCCCGCGCCAGGCGGTGAGCCGCAGCCCGTCCTCCAGGGTCAGGGCGCCCGCCGCGTACAGGGCGGCGTACTCGCCGACGCTGTGGCCGAGCAGGAGCCCGGGGCGAATACCGGCAGCCCGCCAGGCGTCCGCCAGCGCCGCCTGATGGGCGAAGAGGGCGGCCTGCGCGGTCTCGGTGGGCCAGATGTCGTCCTCTGCGGAGGGCCCGGCGAGACCACTGAGACCAGCGGGACCAGCGGGACCAGCGGGACCGGCGGGACCAGCGGAGCCGGAGGGACCGGCGGGGCCGGGGGCGGCCAGGAGCCGTTCCAGCAGGCTCCCGCCGAACTCCCCGGCGTAGAGCTTCTCGCACCGGTCGAGCGTGTCCCGCGCGGCCGGGTGCGTGGCGTACAGGCCGCTCGCCATGCCGCGGCGGGCGCTGCCCTGGCCCGCGAAGGCGAAGGCGACCGGACCGGGAGGGGAGACCTCGGGGATCTCGGCGCGGGCGTCCTCCTCCAGCGCGCGGGCGAGTTCCCCGGCCGTGCGCCCGACCACCGCGGTGCGTGCCGCGCGATGCGGCCGGCCGAGCGCCAGGGTGGCGGCCACGTCGGCGGCCGGGAGGCCGGGCCGGGCCAGCAGCCGCTCGCGGAGCGCGGCCGTCAGCTCGGCGAGGGCCTCGGGGTCGCGAGCCGACACGGGGACCAGGACGGGCCGTTCCTCAGCGGAACGCGGGCGGGCGGGCGGGGCCTCCTCCAGCACCACATGGGCGTTGGTGCCGCCGACGCCGAGCGCGCTGACCCCGGCCCGGCGAGGCACACCGTCCGGCACCGACCAGGGACGCAGTTCCCTGGCCAGAGTCAACAGGCCGTCGGTCAGCGGGAGTTCCGGGTTGGGCCGGTTCAGATGCGGTGTCGGCACCAGGGTGCGGTGGCGCAGCATCAGGACCGTCTTGATGAGCCCTGCCATTCCGGCACAGCTGTCGAGGTGCCCGATGTTGGGCTTCACCGAGCCGACGACACAACCGCCGGAACGGCCCGAGCGCCCCGCGCCCTCGCCCAGCACCCGGGCCAGCGCCGTGAGTTCCACCGGGTCACCGAGCCGCGTTCCCGTGCCGTGCGCCTCCACGTACGAGATCGTCCCGGCGGGTACATCGGCCCTGCGCAGGGCCTGCCGCACGACATCGGCCTGTCCCTCGACGCCGGGGGCGCTGAAGCCGACCTTGGCGGCGCCGTCGTTGTTGACCGCGGAGCCCAGGATCACCGCGTGCACGGTGTCGCCGTCGGCCAGCGCCCGGTCGAGGCGCTTGAGCAGGACGGCGGCCACGCCGTTGCCGCCGACCGTGCCGTCGGCCTCCGCGTCGAAGGCACGACATCGTCCGGTGGGGGACAGGATCGACCCGGGGTGGCTGTGATAGCCGCTCTCCTGGGGCAGATGCACGGCCGCCGCGCCCGCCAGCGCCAGGTCCGTCTCGCCGGTCAGCAGCGCCTGGACCGCGAGGTGCACCGCGACCAGCGATGTGGAACAGGCCGTCTGCACACCGATCGCCGGGCCGGTGAGACCGAGGCGGTAGGCGACCCGGGTGGCGAGGAAGTCGGTCTCCTGCCCGATGGCCGTCTGCATTCCGGCGGCCGGGTCGGACGGGTCGTACGGCGAGCCGGTGACGGACGTCTGCTGGTGGCCGTAGAGGTGCATGCCCGAGCCGGCGAACACCCCGACCCTGACGCCCGGCGCGGTCGCCGCGTGGCCGCCCTCCTCCAGCGCCTGGTGGCAGCACTCCAGGAACAGCCGGTGCGCGGGATGTGTGAGCCCGGCCTCCTTGGGGCTCAGCCCGAAGAAGTCCGGGTCGAACTCCTCGACGCCGTCGAGGACTCCGGCGACGGGCACGTGGCCGGAGGCCGTGGGAGCGTGGCCGGAGGTCATGGGCCCCGGCACGCCGAACACCCGGACGCTGTCCACGCCGTCCCGCAGATTGGCCCAGAACCCCTCCGCCGAGTGCGCGCCGGGGAAGCGCAGCGCCAGTCCGATGACGGCGACCCGTCGCTCGGGGGAGCCGGACGCGGGCGTGCCGTCGTAAGGCTCCGTTTCCGGCACGACTGCCGCCCCCGGCCCGCTCGCGAGATGCGCGGCGAGTGCCGTGACCGTCGGATGCTCGAAGAACGCGGTCTGCGCGACCGGCATGCCGAGACGTTCCGCCAGCCGGCTCCGCAGGCGCACCAGCAGTACGGAGGTCAGGCCGAGTTCGTAGAACGGCACGTCCGCGTCGACGGGGCCGCCCAGCACGGCGGCCAGTTCCTCTCGGACGGCTCGGGTCACGGTGTCCGCGTCTGGCAGGGCAGCCGGGGCCGTGGCGCCGAAGCCACCGTCGATCAGCCTGCTCTGGAGTTCCGCGCGGCGCACCTTGCCCGCCGGGGTGCGCGGGAACTCGTCGGCCGGTACGGGCAGGACGTACGCGGCGGTGAGCCTGAGGCGGGTGAACAGCGCCGCCTTCAGCTCCGCGGTGATCCGGGTGTCCTCGGCGGCGCCGCGGCTGACGAAGAACACGGCGAGTTCCTCCGTGCCCCGCTCCGGGTGCGGGATGCCGCAGGCGGCGATCTCGCCCTGCCGGACGCCGTCGACGGCGGTCGCGGTCTCCTCCACCTCGTGGCAGTACACGTTGTGGCCGTTGAGGATGATCAGGTCCTTGCGCCGGCCCGTGATGACGACCTGGCCGGAGTCGAGGAAGGCCAGATCGCCCGTGTCCAGCCAGTCCCGCCCGGCCGGGTAGGCCGCGGCGTCCGCCTCGGGGTTGTCGACGTAGCCTGGGGTGAGCCGCGCGGGGGAGTGGACCTGGAGCCGGCCGATGCGGCCGGGCGGGGCGAGGTCGCCGTGGTCGTCGACGACGCGCAGGGTGACGCCGTGGGCGGGCGAACCGGACGCGACGAAGGTGACGCAGTCGGCGTCCGGGGCGTCCGCACCGGCCGGGACCAGGTCCCCGCCCAGGCTGCTCTTGAGCAGGCGGTGCACGGTCCCGGGCCGGTCGAGCCGGCCGTAGGTGACGGCCGTGACCGTCTCGGCCATGCCCCACACCGGGGCGATGTGCTCCTCGCGCACCCCGTACGGGGCCGTCGCGTCGAGGAAGCGGCGCAGCACCGGCAGCACGACCCGCTCGCCCCCGCACAGCAGGGACTTGAGGCCGCCCAGGTCCCAGTGGCCGTCGGGCCGCTCGGCGAGCGCGTCCGCTTCGGCGAGCGCGTCCGCTACCAGCCGGTAGGCGAAGGTCGGTGCCCAGCTGTGCCGCGCCCGGTGTTCGTGGAGGAGGTCGAGCCAGCGCAGCGGGTCGGTGAGCACATGCTCGGTGGGCGCGTGGACGTTGGTGCAGCCGGTGAAGACGGCGAGCAGGTGGTAGAGCAGGAAGGCGCCGCTGTGGTCGACCGGCAGCCAGTTCACCATGGTGTCGTCCGGGCGGACGTCGAGGATCCGCCGGCTGCTCGCCGCGAAGTCGGCGAGCCCGGCGTGCGTCAGCCGCGCCGCCTTGGGGACGCCGGTGCTGCCCGAGGACAGCATCAGCAGGGCGGTGTCGGACGGGTCCGGCATGACGTGGTCGTCGTCGGTGTCCCTGGCCGGCGTGTTCAGGCAGTCCCCGGCGAGGGCGACGCGCGCCGCGGGCAGGGTGTGGGCGAGGGCCGCGGCGCCGGGCGCGTCGGTCAGGACCAGCGGCCCGTCGAGTAACGCGCAGGCCTGCCCCAGGCGTTCGACGGCCGGGGAGCCCGGCGCGGGATGCTCGGCGATGGCCACCGGCAGGGCACCGCCCAGCACACAGGCCCAGAAGGCGGGGAAGAACTCGGCGAGCGGCAGCCCGCACAGCACCACCGCGTCGCCGCGCCGCAGCCCGTGGTCCCGCAGGCCGGCGAGCATACGGCGGGCCGCGTCCAGCAGTTCGGGATACGACCGGGAGGCCGTCGTGCCGTCGGCGGCGACGGTGACGACGGCTCCGCCGGAAGCGGACCGGGCGGCGCTCAGCAGCGCCCGCACGGCATCGACCGGGTCGGCCTCGGTGCGCTCGGACTCAGGGCCTCGGCAGAGGGCGTGCCCCCGTAGACGTTCCATGCGTGTCCTCTCCCTTTTCCCCGCTGGTGGACGATCGGTCCGGTTCCCCGCTGGTGGACGATCGGTCTGAGTGGTCCTGGTCTCTACGCGCGTCGCGCCGCCGGACGGTGAGCATGAGCAGCATCAGCGCCCCGCACGCCGCCGCCCCGTGGAAGACGCCCACGACGGCGAGCGCGGGCAGGGCCTCGAGCGCGGCCGCGGCGGCGATCGTGCCCAGGGCGAACCCGGACTGCTCGGCGGTGGCGGACAGCCCGAACAGCCGACCGCGCTGCCGGTCGGGGGCCGCCTGGAGGCGCGAGGTGTAGACGATCTCGGTCCAGCCGTCCGCGAACCCGGCCGCCACGGCCGCCGCGATCATGGCCGGGACGGGCGGTCCGGTGAACGCGGCCACGAAGCACAGCGACATCGCACAGGTGCCGACGGCGAACGCCCGCTCGCCCCAGGACGTCCCGTGCGACCGGCGTTTGAGGACCTGGTGGGCGAGGAGGGTGCCCACCGCCCACGCCGCCCAGAACCGGGCCATGAACACCGCCGGATCGGACGGCTCGGCGGCGTGCGCGGCCAGGGGCAGGGCGACGTTGTGCGACGCGGACGCCAGCGCGTCGAGTCCCCGCAGCGCGATCAGGCCGAGCAACGGGCCCGCGAGGCCCGCCAGTCGGCGTCGCAGCCGCCCGCCACGCCCTGACGCGGCCCTCTCCCCGCCGCCCTCCGCGGCCGCCGGGTCGCTTACCGTGTCGCCGCCGCCGGTGCCGGTGCGAGGATCGCCCCCGCCCTCGCCGCTGGTGCCGGTGCGAGGATCGCCCCCGCCCTCGCCGCTGGTGCCGGTGCGAGGATCGCCCCCGCCCTCGCCGCCGGTGTCGGTACGAGGATCCCTCTCGTCCTCGCCGCCGGAGCCGGTACGCGGATCGTCCTCGCCGTCGGTGCGCGGCCTGAGCATCAGCACCGCGGCGGCGGACACCGCGAAGCTCGCGGCGTTGACCCCGAACGCGACGCCGAAACCGCCGAGGGAGATGACCGGCGCGGCCGACGCGAAGCCCAGCACCGTGGCGATGGACCGGGCCGTGACCAGCACCCCGTTCGCCCGGGCGCGGTCGTCCTGCCCGACCATGACCGGAACCGCGCTGCGCAGGGCGACGTTGAAGAACGTGTTCCCCGCGCCCAGCACGACCACCGCCCCGAGCAGCACCCACAGCGGCGTGCGCGACGCCCAGAGGGCGAGCAGCACCATGGCGAGGGTCTGGGCGAGGTCCGTCGCCACCATGACGGTCCGGCGCGTGACCCTCGCGGTCACGGCCCCGGCGGTGAGACCTGCCGTGACACCGGCCAGCAGCCGCACCGCCATCACCGCGCCCACGCCCAGGGCACTACCGGTGACCTCGTACGAGAACAGGCTCAGCGCGATCAGGTTCAGGTAGGTCCCGTAGGCCGACACGGCGTGCGCGACCACCAGGGACCGGAACCTTAAGTCCACCCCCGTCACCAGACTCCTCAACCCGGCAGGGCCAGGATCCGGCCGCTCGGCATATTCATCCGCAGCGTAGCCCGACGAAGGGGCGGGGGCGGGGCGTTGTCGAATATCCGCTGATCAGCGCGGTGCCGATTGCGGCCGAGGACGTCAGCCCGGCGAGGCCAGGGACCGATCCCGCACCCGCTCGAGATGTCCCGCGAACACCTCGCGCGCGTCCGGCGTCAGGGTCCGCAGGGCCACCAGCGCCGTGATCACCACGTCGCACAGTTCCGACTGGACGTCGTCCCAGTCGTGGGTCATGCCCTTGCGCGGGTTCTGGCCGGTCGCGCCGATGACCGCCTCGGCGACCTCGCCGACCTCCTCGGACAGCTTCAGGACGCGCAGGAGCAAGCCCTCGCGGCCCTCGACCGGGCGAGTGGAGTCGAGCCACTGTGTCAGGGTGTCGACGGTGGTCCACAGGTCGGGCCCGGGCGGATTCTGGTCGCTCATGGGCGCAGCCTGGCACGAGGGTCTGACAACGCCCCCGGCAGCCGCCGCTACTCCAGGTACTCCCCCGGCAGCCGCCGCTACTCCAGGTACTCCTCCTCGAACAGAGCCTCCTGCTCGCCCTCCCTCGCCTTCCGCAGCCGACTGGTGCGAGCCCCCACGACCAGCACGGTCCCGGCCGCCGTCGCGGCGAACGCCGCCGGAATCATCCAGCCGCGGTTCACCGCGTGCCCGAGCAGCTGGTCCAGGGAGAGCCGCCCCGGGCCGGTGACGGCCAGGCCGGCGGCCGTCAGGCCCAGCGTCGCCGCGTACTCGTAGCCGCCGCCCTGGTTGAAGAACCCGTTCGGCGTGTGCACCGCTGCCGCTCCCGCCATCGCGCCGGCCGCCGCCGCACCGGCCGCAGGAGTGGCCAGGCCCAGGGCCAGCAGGGTGCCGCCGCCGGTCTCCGCGAGTCCGGCCGCCGTCGCGCTCACCTTGCCCGGGACGTAGCCGACGGACTCCATGAACTGCCCGGTGCCCTCGATGCCGCCCCCGCCGAACCAGCCGAACAGCTTCTGCGTGCCGTGGGCGGCCAGCACACCGCCCGTCCCCAGCCGGAGCAGCAGCAGGCCCAGATCACGTCGGTGGTAACGCCTCACGTCGTCTCCCGGAGCAGACAGCAGGAACAGCGGAGCACTCCTCCGTTTCCACCGTCGCACCGCCGGCCCGCCGCGACACCCGGCGGAGCCGCCCGGGACGCCGTTCGGGTGGCACGGGTGGCGTGGTCCGCCGGCCGGTACGAGGCTGACTGGCATGACGATTCAGACCACGCGCCTCAGTGACCCGGCCGTCCGTGCCTTCGTGACCGCCGTGAACAACCACGACCGCGAGGGCTTCATGGAGCTCCTCGCGCCGGGCGCGACCATGGCGGACGACGGCTCCGACCGCGACCTCGCCGACTGGGTGGACCGGGAGATCTTCTTCTCGCACGGCCATATGCAGGTCGACAGCGAGTCCAACGACGGCCGTTCCCTGGTCGCCCACTACAACAACGACACCTGGGGCGAGATGCGCACCCGGTGGAGCTTCACGGTCGACGACGACGGCAGGATCTCCCGCTTCGAGACCGGACAGGCCTGAAAGACCCTGTCCCGGGGCCTTGCCTTCGCGTGGGCTCCAACTCATAGCGTCCCCGGGCATGGACACCACACGCACACTGGGACGCAGCGGCATCGACGTGAGCGCTCTGGGCTTCGGCTGCTGGGCGATCGGCGGGGAGTGGCAGAGGCCCGAAGGGGAGCCGCTCGGCTGGGGCAAGGTCGACGACGAGGAGTCGGTACGGGCGGTGCGGCGCGCCCTCGACCTGGGCGTCACCTTCTTCGACACCGCCGACAACTACGGCACCGGGCACAGCGAACGGGTGCTGGGCCGGGCCCTGGGCAAGCGCAGGGCCGACGTGGTCGTCGCCACCAAGTGGGGCTACCTCTTCGACGAGCGGACGCGCACCGCCGACGGCCAGGACGACTCCCCGGCCCATATGCGCCGCGCGCTGACCGCGTCCCTGCGCCGCCTCGACACGGACCATGTGGACCTGTACCAGTTCCACATCGGGGACGCCGAACCCGAGCAGGCCGCCCGGCTCCGCGACACCTGCGAGGAACTGGTGCGCGAAGGGCTGATCCGCGCCTACGCCTGGAGCACCGACGATCCGGCCCGCGCCGCCGTGTTCGCCGAGGGCCCGCACTGCGCCGCCGTCCAGCACGCCCTCAACGTCCTCCAGGACGCGCCCGGCATGCTCCGGCTGTGCGAGGAGGCGGGCCTGGCGAGCATCAACCGCAGTCCGCTCGCCATGGGGCTGCTCACCGGGAAGCGCCGGGCCCACCAGCCGCTGAAGAGCGGGGACATCCGCAGCAGGCCCCCGGCCTGGCTCCAGGGCTTCGGTGACGGATCGGGCGCCGACCCCGAGTGGCTCGCCCGTGTCGAGGCCGTCCGCTCCGTCCTCACCAGCGAGGGCCGGACCCTCGCCCAGGGCGCCCTGGCCTGGCTGTGGGCCCGCAGCCCCGCCACCGTCCCCATCCCCGGCTTCCGCTCGGTCGCGCAGGCGGAGGAGAACGCGGGCGCGCTGGCGAAGGGAGCACTGACCGGCGGGCAACTGGCCGAGATCGACCGGTTGCTCGGGCGGTGATCACCGTTGAACTGTGCGGCAGTCGTTCCACGTACCGGTGCGTACCCCGCGGTCCCACGCGGGGTCCACCCCCACCCGGTGCCGTGGAACGACTGCCGCCCCCCCTGGATGTGGTCTACGGGTGGTCTACGGAAGCTCTCTGCTCCAAGTGTGAAGCTTTGGTGTAGGAGAGTTGAGCATAAGCGGCCGACCGGCCGCAATAGTGCGGACGTTGCGATTCCGGTTGTGCAGGTTGACGAGTTGACGACCGCAGGACCGGCGCTCAGCCGCGCCCGACGTACGGCATCGCCGTAGCGAGTACGGTCGCGAACTGCACGTTCGCCTCCAGCGGCAGCTCCGCCATGTGCCGCACCGTGCGGGCCACGTCGGCGACGTCCATCACCGGCTCCGGCGCGACCTCACCGTTCGCCTGCAGCGCTCCCGTCTGCATACGGGACGTCATGTCGGTCGCCGCGTTGCCGATGTCGATCTGCCCCACCGCGATCCCGTACGGCCGCCCGTCCAGCGACAGCGCCTTGGTGAGGCCCGTCAGCGCGTGCTTCGTCGCCGTGTAGGCCACCGAGTGCGGCCGGGGCGCGTGCGCCGAGATGGACCCGTTGTTGATGATCCGCCCGCCCCGCGGGTCCTGCTCCTTCATCTGCCGGTACGCCGCCTGCGCGCACAGGAACGCCCCGTTGAGGTTGGTGTCCACCACGTGCCGCCACGCGTCGTAGGGCAGCTCCTCGACCGGCACGCCGCCGGGTCCGAACGTGCCCGCGTTGTTGAACAGCAGGTCGACCCGCCCGAAGCGCCCGGCGGTGGCCTCGAAGAGGGCAACCACCTCCTCGGGGCGTGAGACGTCCGTCCGTACGGTGAGAGCCGCGCCCTCCGGCGCGAGTGCCGCCGTCTCCTCCAGCGTCTCCACGCGCCTGCCCGCCAGCGCCACCGACCAGCCCGCGCGGAGCAGTTCCACGGCGACCGCCCGGCCGATTCCGGAACCCGCCCCGGTCACCACCGCGACTGCATTTTCCTTGGCATTCATGGGCCCGCAGCGTACGGGAGGCCCCGCCATCCGGAACTCATCCGTCCGTCACGTGCGTGCGGTGTTCACGTCGACCAGGTGTCTACCCCGGCCACTCCAATGCCCCTTGCAGCCATTCGCCAGGGGAGGACCGGATGACACCCGCAGCACGCCCGTCCCAGCACGCCCCCGAACTCCGCGCGGCCGCCCGGCACATCGGCCGACGCGGCTTCCTCACCACCACCGGGGCCGCCGCCGCGCTGGCCTTCGCGACCAATCTGCCCTCGGCCGGAGTCGCGGCCGCCGCCGAACTCGACGCCGCGCGCATCACCGAGAACCCGTTCACGCTGGGCGTCGGCTCCGGCGACCCGCTGCCCGGCTCCGTGATCCTCTGGACCCGCCTCGCACCCGCCCCGTTCCAGGCCGACAGCGGACTGCCCGCAGAACGCGTCACCGTCCAGTGGGAACTGGCCCACGACGAGCGGTTCCGCCGTATCGCCCGGCGCGGCACCGTCACCGCGCACCCCGAGTTCCACCACACCGTCCACGTGGAGGCGAGCGGCCTGGAGGCCGGCCGCGGCTACTACTACCGCTTCCGCGTCGGCCGTTGGGTCAGTCCGGCCGGCCGCACCCGCACCGCCCCGGACCCCGGCAGCCGGGTCCAGGAGCTCACCCTCGCCGCC
Source organism: Streptomyces sp. NPDC050546 (assembly GCF_044457425.1). Lineage (NCBI taxonomy): Bacteria > Bacillati > Actinomycetota > Actinomycetes > Kitasatosporales > Streptomycetaceae > Streptomyces > Streptomyces sp. NPDC050546. The sequence goes on along the minus strand of NZ_JBITGX010000005.1, from coordinate 168,862 downwards.
GTCTCCTGCCAGGCCTACACCGACGGCTACTACACGCCGTACGCGCATCTCGCCGCCGACGACGTCGATCTCGTCTTCCACCTCGGCGACTACCTCTACGAGTACGCCGTCAACTCCGTCGGCGGACAGCGCAAGTACACCGACCGGGCGCTGCCCGACCTGTTCAACCGCGAGACGCTGACCCTGGACGACTACCGGCTGCGGTACGCCCTCTTCAAGTCCGACCCGGACCTGAGCGCCGCGCACGCCGCGCACCCCTTCATCGTCACCTGGGACGACCACGAGACCGAGAACAACTACGCCGACGAGATCCCCGAGAACAACGTCCCGCCGGAGGAGTTCCTGCTGCGCCGCGCCTCCGCCTACCGCGCCTACTGGGAGAACCAGCCGCTGCGGCGCCCGCAGCGCCCGGCCGGATCCGATATGCAGCTCTACCGCCGCCTGCGCTGGGGCCGGCTCGCCCAGTTCGACGTCCTCGACACCCGCCAGTACCGCTCCGACCAGGCCTACGGAGACAAGGCGCACGTGCCAGGACCCGAGTCCGACGACCCGGCGCGCACCATGACCGGGGCGACACAGGAGCGCTGGCTGCTCGACGGCTGGCGCTCCTCACGGGCGCTGTGGAATGTCGTACCGCAGCAGGTCATGTTCGCCCGGCGGCACATGGACGCCACCACCCCGTCACGGGTCTCGATGGACGCCTGGGACGGTTACAGCGCCTCCCGCCGGCGCGTCCTCGACGGCGCGAAGGCCGCCGGGGTCGACAACCTGATGGTGCTCAGCGGCGACGTGCACTCCGCGTACGCCTTCGACATCAAGGACGACTTCGACGCCCCGTCCTCCGCGACCCTCGGTACGGAGATCGTGGCGACGTCGATCTCCAGCGGCGGGGACGGCGCCGACAAGCCCCCGACCTGGGACACCTACATGGGCGCCAACCCGCACCTGAAGTTCTTCAACGGACGGCGCGGCTATGTGACGGTCGCGCTGGGGCAGGAGTCCGCGCGGGCCGACTTCAAGACCGTGCCGTACGTGACCACGCAGGGGGCGCCGGTCACGACGGCCGCGTCCTTCGTCACGGAGGTGGGGGAGCAGGGGCTCAAGCCGGTGTGAGGCGCGGCTCGCCCGTCTCGTCGGGGGACTCGCCCGTCTCCCCTGGGTAGCGGACGCCGACGCGGTCCCGGATCGTGTCGAGCGTCCGCATCACGGCGAGCGTGCCGTCGAGCGGGACGAGCGGCGACTCGGTCTCGCCGGCGCGCACGGCGCGCATCACCTCGGCGGCCTCGTGACGCAGGCTGTTGCGCGGCCCGTCCGCCGGATCGGCCGTGAACTCCTCGGCGTCACGGCCGTCCCGGTGCAGCACGAAACGGTCCGGGAAGAAGAACCCGTCCGGGATGTCGATACGGCCCGCCGAGCCCGTGACCGAGGCGGAGGTGGCCGTACCGCCCACGATGGAACAGTGCACCGAGCCGAGAGCGCCGCTCTCCCAGGACAGCAGGGCTCCCGTCTGGAGATCGACGCCCTCCTCCGAGAGCACCGCCCGCGCGGCGATGTCCGACGGCTCCCCGAGCAGCAGCTGCGCGAACGACACCGGGTACACGCCGAGATCGAGCAGCGCGCCCCCGCCCAGCTCCGGGTTCCGCAGCCGGTGCGAGGGCGGAAAGGGACCGGCCAGCCCGAAATCGGCCTGCACACTGCGCACTTCGCCGATCGCACCGTCGTCCACCAGTGACTTCAGCCGCCGCACCAGCGGATTGCAGTACATCCACATCGCCTCCATCAGGAAGCGCCCGTGCTCCCGCGCCAGCGCGACGAGTTCCGCCGCCTCGCGCACGTTCAGCGTGAACGGCTTCTCGCACAGCACGTTCCGCCCGGCCGCCAGACACAGACCGGCGGCGGCCCGGTGCGCCGTGTGCGGCGTGGCCACGTAGACGACATCGATGTCCTCGTCCCGCGCGAGCGCGTTCCAGTCGCCGTACGCCCGGGGTATCCCGAACCGCTCCGCGAACGCCTTCGCCGACTCCTCGGACCGCGACGCCACCGCCACGACCTCCGCGTCCGGCAGGTCGATCAGATCCGCCGTGAAAGCGGCCGCGATCCCACCGGTCGCCAGGACGCCCCACCGCACCGTGTCCGCCGTCATACCGCGCCGCCTTCGCCTTGTGACCCCGAGCAGTCCGTACGAGCTGAGAGCATAGGGGGCGATCGAATCGAACAGGGAGGGACTCATGCCCGAGGGTGGGGCGTCCATATCGAACACCGCACAGGGGGCCGCAGCAGGGACGGAGCCGCCCGACCTCACATCGCACCGCCGCACCGGGCTCCTGGTCACCTTCCTCCTCGGCAGCCTGACGGCCGTACCGCCGCTGGCGATGGACATGTACCTCCCGTCGCTGCCGGAGGTCACCCGCTCCCTGCACGCGCCCGCCGCGACGGTCCAGCTCACGCTCACCGCCTGCCTGGCCGGCATGGCGCTCGGCCAGCTCGTCGTCGGGCCGATGAGCGACCGCTGGGGCCGCCGCCGCCCGCTGCTCGCCGGGCTCGCCGTCTTCGTCGTCGCCACCGTCCTGTGCGCGCTCGCCCCCACCGTCGAGCTCCTGGTCGCCTTCCGGCTGGCCCAGGGCCTCGCGGGCGCCGCCGCGATCGTCATCGCCCGGGCCGTCGTCCGCGACCTCTACGACGGCATGGCCATGGCCCGCTTCTTCTCCACCCTCATGCTGATCTCCGGAGTCGCCCCGATCGTGGCGCCGCTGATCGGCGGACAGGTCCTGCGCGTCACGGACTGGCGGGGCGTCTTCGTCGTCCTCACCGTCATCGGCATCGCGATCGGCGTCCTGGTCTGGACGAAGCTGCCCGAGACCCTGGCGCCCGCCGAGCGTCACAGCGGCGGTGTGGGCGAGGCCCTGCGCGCGATGCGGGGCCTGCTCGCCGACCGGTCCTTCGCCGGCTACACCCTCACCGGCGGCTTCGCCTTCGCCTCGCTCTTCGCCTACATCTCGGCGTCCCCGTTCGTCATCCAGGAGATCTACGGCGCCTCCCCGCAGACGTTCAGCCTGCTGTTCGGCGTCAACTCCGTCGGTCTTGTCCTCGTCGGCCAGATCAACGGCAAGATCCTGGTCGGCCGGGTCAGCCTGGACCGGGTGCTGGGGATCGGCCTGACCATCGTCATCACCGCCGCGACCGCGCTGCTGCTGATGTCCACGGGCGTGTTCGGCGAGGTCGGTCTCGCGCCCGTCGCCGCCGCGCTCTTCGTGCTGATGTCCGCGATGGGCATCACGCTGCCCAACACCCAGGCCCTCGCGCTGATGCGCACCAAGCACAACGCGGGCTCCGCGAGCGCCCTGCTCGGCACCTCGTCGTTCCTCATCGGCGCGATCGCCTCCCCGCTCGTCGGCGTCGCCGGCGAGGACACCGCCGTCCCGATGGCCGTCGTCCAACTGGCCGCCGCACTGGTGGCAGTGGCCTGCTTCGTGGGAATGTGCCGACCCTGGAGGACCTCGAAGACTTCGGAGACCCCGAAGACTTCCGAGACCTCGGAGACGGAGAGCAGGACCGCGAGCGCGGAGGGAGCGGACAGCTGAGCGCACCGAGACTGCGCGACGGCACGCCGGAACGGGCCGGACTCGACCCCGCGGAACTGCGCCGGCTCGTCCGGGAGGTCCACGTCCTCACCACCGGGCAGCGCCCCTGGGCACCGGGCGCGGTCCTGGTCGTCGGGCGCGGCCCAGTGATCGCGGTGGAGGAGGCGGCGGGCTGGGCAGTGCGCTACTCGGGCTACGACGAGGACGCCGACGCCGGTGTGGAGCTGCCCGCCGAGGACCGGGTCCCGATGACCGTCGGCACACCCTTCGACCTGGCGTCCCTCACGAAACTGTTCACGTCCGTGGCCGCCGTCCAGCAGATCGAGCGCGGGACGCTGGGCATCGACGCGAAGGTGGGTGCGTATCTGCCCGACTTCACGGGGGCGGCCCGGCGCGGCGTCACCGTACGGCAGCTGCTCACCCACACGTCCGGGCTGCGGCCCGAACTCCCGCTGTACGACTGCGCCGACGCCGCGCACCGGCTGGCGATGCTCCAGGCGGAGCAGCCGGTCGGCGTGCCCGGCACGTACTGCTACTCCGACCTGAACATGCTCCTCCTCCAGTACGTCCTGGAACGCGTCACCGGCCGTACCCTCGACGTCCTCGTCCGCGACGGCGTCACCCGGCCGCTGGGCATGACGGCGACGGAGTTCGGGCCGTGCCCCGGGGCGGCGGCGACGGAGGACCAGCGGCGGCCGTGGGCCAAGGCGGACCGGGGGATGCTGCGGGGCGAGGTCCACGACGAGAACGCCTGGGCGCTGGGCGGCGTGGCGGGCCACGCGGGCCTGTTCTCCACGGGCCGGGACCTCGCGGTGTTCTGCCGCACCCTGCTGGCCGGCGGCTCCCACGGCCCCGCCCGGATCCTCGGCCCCGACTTCGTCGAGCTCCTCTTCACCCCGCCCGGCCTCGGCTTCTCCCTGGACCAGCCGTGGTTCATGGGCGACCTGGCAGGCCGGGGCGCGGCGGGCCACACGGGCTTCACCGGCACGTCCCTGGTCCTCGACCCGGCGACGGACACGTTCCTGATCCTCCTGACGAACGCGGTCCATCCGCGCCGCCGCCGTCCGGACAGCGCACCCAGGGCGGCGGCGGGGACCCGGGTGGCACGAGCGGTGCGGGGAATCTGAGAGCACCGCTCTCTCCCCACCGCTCGGGCCCCTCGTAGAATCGCCGGGTGAACGCCCCCGCAGCCCCGGCCGCCGAAATCCTCCGTACCGCTCTCGCCGGTCTGCTCGACGGGCTGCCGCCCCGGCAGGCCTCCCGTGCGGTCGAGCGGCTGATCGCCAGTTATCGCGGGGCCACGCCCACCGACGCTCCCATCCTCCGGGACCGGGCCGATGTGGCCGCCTACGCGGCCTACCGGATGCCCGCGACCTTCGAGGCGGTGCGGTCGGCGCTGGACGCGTTCGCGGACGCCGTGCCCGAGTGGGCGCCCGAGGGCCATCTGGACGTCGGCGGAGGTACCGGCGCCGCGGCCTGGGCCGTGACCGCGACCTGGGACGGGGAGCGGCCCGTCACCGTGCTCGACTGGGCCGAGCCCGCGCTGGCCCTGGGCCGGGAGATCGCCGCGGCCAACCCGGCCCTGCGCGACGTACGGTGGCAGCGCTCCCGGATCGGAGCGGCGCTCACCCTGGAGAGCACTGATCTCGTCACGGTCTCCTACGTCCTCAACGAGCTGACCGCCCCCGACCGCACCGCCCTCGTCGACGCCGCCGCGGCCGCCGCACAGGCCGTCGTGATCGTCGAACCCGGCACCCCCGACGGCTACGCCCGTGTCATCGAGGCCCGTGACCGGCTGATCGCCGCCGGCTTCCGCATCGCCGCCCCCTGCCCGCACAGCGCGGCCTGCCCCATCGCCCCAGGCACGGACTGGTGCCACTTCTCCGCGCGGGTCAGCCGTTCCTCCCTGCACCGCCAGGTCAAGGGCGGCTCCCTCCCCTACGAGGACGAGAAGTTCAGCTACGTTGCCGCGGCCCGCTTCCCCGTCGAACCGGCCCCCGCACGCGTCGTACGCAAGCCCCAGATCCGCAAGGGCCAGGTCCTCCTCGACCTCTGCGAGACCGAACCGTCCCTGAACCGCACCACCGTCACCAAGCGCCACGGCGACCTGTACAAGGCCGCACGCGACGCGGACTGGGGCGACGCCTGGCCGCCCGCACCCTGATCACCGGCCTCCTTCCGGGTACGCCTAAGATCAACTCGCGCCTCTGGGCGTGAGCATGACGTACCACACAACGGGAGGAACCTTTGAAGAAGCTTCTGATCGCCCCGGTGGCGGTCGCGGCCCTGGCCCTGGCCGGGCTCGTGCCGAGCGCCTCCGGCACGGCGACCGTACAGAGCGACGACATGACCACCGTCGCGGCCTCGGCGAAGTGCAAGAGCCTGACTGCGCTGTCGAACGTCAACGTCCGCAAGTCGGCCACCACCAAGTCGACCATCCTGCGCCTCTGGTACAAGGGCACCAAGGGCTGTGACATCAAGGGCGTCGACGGCGGCTCGTACAAGAACGCCTGCGGGATCAAGAGCTACCACTACTGGCGCAAGGTCAACTACCGCGGCACCGTGGGCTACGTGCCCAACGTCTGCGTGAAGTACTCCTGACCGACCCAGCGGAACAACGCCTCCTCCGCCGACGCCCGGTCGGCGGGGGACAGGTTCGCGATGTCGACGCCGTGATTGCCGCCCGGCACCCACAGGAGCCGCGAGTCGGCACCCCCGGGCCGGAAGTGCTCGGCCACGGCCGGGTCCTGGGCGCCGTTGACGAACAGCAGCCGGCTGCCGCGGCGGCGGACCCAGCGGTCGATGTCCGGCATGGCGGCCGTGTCGAAGACCATGGGGATGTCCCGGGGGACGAAGTTGCGCGCCGCGATGCCGCCCGGGTGACGCAGCAGGTCCGCCACGTGGGCGGTGGGGACGTCGCCGTACCCCAACTGCGTGCCGATCTGGTACCAGTACGGGATGTACCGCCGGGCCGCGGTGTCGGCGTACAGGGAAAGCCCCGCCCAGTTGTCCAGCCACGCGTACAGCTCGTCGGTCGTCGCCTCCGGGCCGGGGATCGTGGCGACATCGGGCGGCGACGCGCGCTGCCAGAACATGAACAGCACCCGCAGCACGGCGATTTCGAACGCCTTGTCGGCGCTGCCGATGATCCGGAAGGTGTCGCCGGTGCTGGAGGCCCAGGCCTCGTAGCGGGCGACCAGCTCGCCCCGGTGCTCCAGCATCCTGCGCTGGGCGGCCTTGACGGCCTCGCGGCCGGAGGCGGAGCCCACCGTCTCGAGGAAGCGCAGACAGGCGGAGTCCTCGCGGTCGTCGACGTTGTTCGGGGCCGAGTAGACCACCGTGCCGTCCACGTCACCGGGGTGGAAGCGGCGGTGGTAGACGCTCGTCATGCCGCCCTTGCTGCTGCCGGTGGAGAGCCATGCGCCGGGGTAGACCCGGCGGAGGAGACGGACGACGCGGTGATGGTCGTCGGCGGCCTGGCGGACGGTGAGGTGGGTGTAGCCGGGATCCGCCGGGCGTGAGTCGCCGAAGTACCGGTGCTCCACCTGGAGTTGGTTGGCGCCCAGCAGCGCCGCCGGTTCGCTCCGCCGGGGGGTGAGGACCGCGTGGTAGCCGGTGCTGAACAGCACCGTGGGCCGGTCGGCGCCGGTGTGGAGCAGGGTGAGGCGCTGCTCGAAGGTGCCGGCCGCGGGGTCGGTGTGGTCCACCGGCTGGCGCAGGCTCAGGACGAAGTGCCGGTACCCCGGTTCGGCGTCCTGCCGCTCCTCGATCAGCCGCAGTCCGGGCAGCGCCCGCAGGGTGTCCGCGATGTCGGCGTCCCCGGGTCGGGGTCGTCCGTCCGCTGCCCGAGCCGGTCCGGCCGCCGTGACGGCGAGGCCCGCGGCCGAGACCGCGCTGACCGTCGAGGCCGCAGAGGTGAGCAGCCGTCGTCTCGTCCACACGCGCATCGTGTTTCCTCCCGGGTGTCCGTCGGTGGCGGTTCGGTCGCGGTGTTCACGACCGCTTCAGTGCATCCGCCGGACGTCCCGGGAGGATCCCGCGCGCGAGGGGACTCTCTCCCCCGGGCGGGGGAGGCTCACGACGACCGGTCGGTCGTACCGCCCTCCTGGCCTTCCCGCTGTTGCTGCCGCTTCTCCTGGAGCTTGCGCAGCAGCTCGCGTTTCTGGGTCTGCGGGTCGAGACCGCCGCCGATCCGGCCGTCCCGGCCGCCGCCGCGCAGCGCCTTGCGGCCGAGGTTCTTGCGCGATCCGCCGACACCCAGCATGTTTCCGGCTCCGCCTCGGGTCATGTCGGGGCTCCTCCCCTGAGTGCGATGATGTGACGAGACGTTTCGTCTCGCGCTTACCTCAACACTGTCCGGCGAGACGCACCGTCTTGTCAACCTGATAAATTCGAGCCATGAGCCCGAAGAAGCCCGCGCAGCCCGCCCCCGACTCCACCCGGCGCAGCGAGAAGTCCCGTCGCGCCATCTACGACGCCGCCCTCACACTGGTCGCCGAGGTCGGCTACCCCAAGACCACCATCGAGGGCATCGCCGCCCGGGCCGGTGTCGGCAAGCAGACGATCTACCGCTGGTGGTCCTCCAAGGCCGACGTCCTGCTGGAGGCCTTCCTCGACCTGAGCGAACAGGCGGCCCGGGACGCCGGCCCGGAGTACGAGTTCGCCATCCCGGACACCGGCGACCTCGCCGCCGACCTCAAGGCCGTCCTGCGCCTCACCGTCGACCAGCTCCGGGACCCCCGCTTCGAGGGCCCGTCGCGCGCCCTGGCCGCCGAGGGAGTGGTCGATGAGCAATTGGGTCGCGTCATGGTGGGCAAGCTCCTCGAACCGTCGCTCCAGATGTACGCCGACCGGGTGCGCTCCGCGCAGGAGGGCGGCCAGGTCCGCCCGGACGTCGACCCGCGCATCGCCCTCGAACTCTGGGTCTCCCCCCTCGCCCAGCGCTGGCTCCAGTACACCGGCCCGATCTCCTACGAGTACACCGACACCCTCGTCGACTACGCCCTTCACGGCCTCGCGCCCCGCTGAAGGGCCCTCCGGGCGTCCCGCTGGGCGTCGTCCCGGGCCTCCCGGACCTGCCAGGCCTCCCGCTCGGCGATGCGTGCCAGCCGCCCCGGCGCGTCCGTGATCACCCCGGTGCACCCCAGCGCCAGCACCCGGTCCCGCTGCGCGTCCGTCACCACCGTGTGCGCCCACACCCGCGCGATCCCCGAGTTCACCGCCCGCACCAGGTCCGCGTCGCGCGCCCGGTGGTCCACGTCCAGCAGATCGACGTACGACCGCCAGCGCTCCGGGCGGTCCGTGCGCAGTTGCCGCGCCGAGCGCCACACCTGTGTGAGCAGGCCGAGGCGGTGGGCGCGCCGGGCCACCCCGGGGTCGTTGGAGTTCACGAAGACCGAGCGGGTCAGGCCGCGGGCCCGGATCAGGCCGGCCAGCCGGTCCAGGCCCCGCGGATCCTTCGCCTCCAGCATCAGCACGATCCGCCCGCCGAAACGGTCCAGGACCTCCGCCACCGTCGGCGGCCGCTCCGACCGCCAGCTCCCGGGCAGCACGTCCCTCGGGCGCAGCCGTACGCCCTGCCACTCCCGGGTGTCCAGGCCGCGCACCGCGCCGCCCAGGTAGGTGGTGCGGTTCAGGGTCTCGTCGTGGAACACCACCGGCGTGCCGTCGCGCAGCAGCCGGGTGTCGAAGTCCAGCACCTGCGCCGTACCGCGCCGGTAGGCGGTCATCAGCCCCGCCATGCTGTTCTCGGGGACCTCGTGGGCGCCGCCGCGGTGCGCGACGTACGTGATCCGGGGGAGTGCCGCCACCGTCAGCGGGCCGGTGCCCCACTCCAGCGGCATCGGGGCGGTGCCGTGCCCCGCGAGGGTCAGCGCGGCCACGGAAGCCGCGGTGGCCAGGCCCGTCAGCGCGATCGTTGTGACCATGGCGATACGGTAGGTCGCCATATCGGTTCAAAGTGCGCAATGACACCGATCTCGGTGCGGCATATGCCTCGCTCGCCCCACCGGTACCCGTCTCATAGCTCCTGCCCCGGATGTGGGCACTGGCCCCCCGGTGCGCGGGAAGATGGGACCATAGGGCATGCTGTTCCGCACGACGGCGAGGCGAGGGGATAGATGAGCGCGGAGTTCGGCGGCCGGACCGGTCTGCAGGGCAAACTCACCCAGTGGCTGCGCGCCGGGCGCCGGCCGAAGGAGACCGCCGGTGACGGCGGCCGTGAGGCCCTGCTGCTCGCCGCCGCCGGCGCGGGACTGCCCCTGGCGCCCGCCGCCCACCCGGCCGGCTACCGCTGCTCCTGCGACCGCGTCGGCTGTCCCACCCCGGCCCGGCACCCCGTGTCCTTCGCCTGGCAGACGCAGTCCACCACCGACCGCGCCCAGATCGAGCGCTGGGCCCGCCATCAGCCAGAGGCCAACTTCATCACCGCGACCGGCATGGTGCACGACGTCCTCGACGTGCCCCTGGATGCCGGTCGCGACGCGTTGGAGCGGCTGCTCGCGCAGGGTGTCGAGGTCGGGCCGGTCGCCGAGAGCGACGACGGCCGCATGCTCTTCTTCACCCTCACCCGCGGGACGCCCGAGGACGAGGACGAGTGGTGGCCGTGCGAGCTGGACTGCCACCCCGAGACGGCGGACGAGCACCCTGGGCTGCGCTGGCACTGCCGGGGCTCGTACGTCCTCGTGCCGCCGGCCCGGCTGCCCGGTGACGGCCAGGCGGTGCGGTGGGTGCGCGGGCCCGAGCACGAGCTGCCGGACCCGTTGAGCCTGCTGGAGGTGCTCACCGAGGTCTGCGGCCGGTACGTCGACGCCGACTCCGCGGGATCGGCATGGCCCTCGCGGCGCTGAGGCCCTGAGCCGGCCGAGGCCCTGCGGCTACGAGCCCTCCGCCGAGGTCATGCCCTGGATCCGGCCCAGGATCGTCACCTTGCCCTGGCCCTTCGGATCCAGCGCCACCTCGTTGGAGACGAACTCCAGCGTGAGGGACTGCTTGATCTCGCCCTTCGTCAGCGCGAGCACGTCCTTGTTCGGGGTCGGGAACGTCGTGCCCGCGTAGGCCGTCTGCTTCTCGTAGTGCCGCGTGGTGAAGAACACCAGCGCGCCGCCGTCCGTCGTGCGCAGCGCCAGGGGCCCGTAGTCGCCGTTCGTCAGCGGCTCGTCGATGTACTGGGTGACCAGGCCCGGCCTCTTGGTGTTCTTCTCGCGCAGGGCACGCCACTGGCTGGTGTGCGCGCCGTCGGTGAAGGCGGCTCCGCCGTTCTTGAGATACGTCGTGTAGGTCTGGCTCAGGTCGCCGGGCTTGGCCGCCAGGCTCGTCGAGTTCACGGGGACCGACTCGGCCCAGCCGTCCGCGTCCTTCTTGAACTCCGGGACCTTGCCGGGGGCGACGAGGGTCAGATACGCGACCTGGAACGGGTCGTCGAGGCTGCTGCGGGTGAACACGAGCAGCCAGCGGGCGGTGCCGCCCTTGTTGCCGGCGGCGTCGGCGACGAACCAGCGGGGCCAGCCGGCCTTCTTCGGGATCGTGAACTTCGCGTCCGTCAGCTTCAGCGGTGTGTGGTTCGGGTTGCCGCCCGGGCTGTTCTTCTGGCCGGCCTCCAGACGGGCCGAGTCGATGTCGGCGAGGGCGCCGGTGGTGTGCTCGGCGTCCAGGGAGGCGTCGTAGGCCTTGTCGGCGTCGTTGTACGCGGTCGTGAACTCCTGGAGGGCCTTGGCGGCTTCGGCGCGGGTGGTCGACGGGAGGATCTCCCGTTCGCCGTGCACGACGACGCATCCGCCGGCCGTCAACGACAAAGCGGTCACCGAGGCCGATATGAGGGTCCTCCGGCCAAGCGTGCGGAGTGTTCGAGGGTCGCGATCCCTGATCATCGGGTGCCTTCACCTTCCCCTTTCCGGAGGCGAACCCTACCGGGTGCCTCCGGCGACCGGGGCGGGGTGGGGTGTGCGTCAGCTGTCCCGGGCCGGGGCGGTTGCCGTCCGGCGCCGGACGAGGCCCGTCGGTGCCAGGAACAGCGCCAGGGTCGGGACCAGGTACAGGAGCCACACCGTCACCTGGAGGACCGTCGGGTCGGGCTGGAAGTTGAAGACGCCCTTGAGGAGAGTGCCGTACCAGCTGTCCGGCGGGATGGTGGAGGAGATGTCGAAGGCCTTGTTCGTGAGGCCCGGCAGGAAGTCCGCCTCCTGGAGGTCGTGGAAGCCGTACGCCAGGACACCCGCGGCCACGACCACGAGCATGCCGCCGGTCCATGTGAAGAACTTCGCCAGATTGATCCGCAGCGCGCCCCGGTAGAACAGCCAGCCCAGGAGCACCGCCGTGGCAAGTCCCAGACCCACACCCACCAGTGGCCGCGGCGTGCCGTCGCTCGCCGCGTGGACCGAGGCCCAGACGAACAGGGCCGTCTCCAGGCCCTCCCGGCCCACGGCCAGGAACGCCGTGGCGACCAGCGCCCCCGTGCCCATCGCCAGCGCCGCGTCCAGCCTGCCGTGCAGCTCCGCCTTGAGATGGCGGGCGGTGCGGCGCATCCAGAACACCATCCACGTCACCAGGCAGACCGCGAGGACGGAGAGGGAGCCGCCGAGTGCTTCCTGGGCCTGGAACGTCAGTTCCTGGGAGCCGAACTCGAGCGCGCAGCCGAAGCCGAGGGCCAGGGCGACCGCGACCCCGATGCCGGTCCAGATCGGCTTCAGGGCGTCCCTGCGGTCCGTCTTGACCAGGTAGGCGATGAGGATGCAGACGACCAGGCTCGCCTCCAGGCCCTCGCGCAGACCGATCAGGTAGTTGGAGAACACGGGCTCAGGCCTCCTCGGGGAACAGCGTCCGGCCCCACCAGTCGTCCTTGTCCCGGACGCCCGGCGGGATCGCGAAGAGCGCCGAACCCACGTGCTGGATGTACTCGTTGAGCGCGTCTGTCGCCAGATTGCGCTGGATCGGGATGAAGCCCTCGCGGACGTCCCGCTGGTAGGCCAGGAAGAACAGGCCCGCGTCCAGGCGGCCCAGGCCGTCCGTGCCGTCGGTGAAGGAGTAGCCGCGGCGCAGGATCGTCGCCCCCTGGTTGGAGTCGGGGTGCGCGAGCCGGACGTGCGCGTCGGGCTTCATCGCCTTCAGGAACGGCTCGTCGCGTTCCTTCGCCTTGCCGACCGGGGCGCCCTCGCCCTTGTCGCGGCCGAAGATGTCCTCCTGCTCCTGGAGCGAGGTGCGGTCCCATGGCTCGACGTGCATACGGATGCGCCGGGCGACGAGGTAGGAGCCGCCCGCCATCCAGGCCGGGCCGCCGTCCTTCCCGGACACCCAGACGTGCTCGCGCAGGCGGGCCGTCTCCGTGCCCGCGATGTTGCGGGTGCCGTCCTTGAAGCCCATCAGGTTGCGCGGGGTCTGCGCCTCGGGCGTCGTCGACGAGGTCTTGCCGAAGCCGAGCTGCGACCAGCGGATGACCACCTTGCCCATTCCGATGCGGGCCAGGTTGCGGATCGCGTGGACCGCGACCTGTGGGTCGTCTGCGCACGCCTGGACGCACAGGTCGCCGCCGCTGCGGGTCTTGTCCAGGTTGTCGCCGGCGAACTTCGGCAGGTCCACCAGGGCTTCGGGGCGGTGGTCGGCGAGGTCGAACTTCTCGAACAGGGTCGGGCCGAAGCCGATCGTGAGCGTCAGGCGGGAGGGCTTGAGGCCCAGGGCCTCGCCCGTGTCGTCCGGGGGCGCCTCGGGCAGGCCGCCGTAGGCGCCCTCGCCCACCGGGTGTCCGGCCGTCATCCGCCGGGCAGCCTCCGTCCAGTCCTTGAGCAGTTGGACGAACCGCGGGCGGTCGTCGGTCGTCACGTCGAACGCGGCGAAGTGCAGGCGGTCCTGTACCGGGGTGGCGATGCCGGCCTGGTGCGCACCGTGGAAGGGGACCGCGGTTCCGGCGTCCGGCGGGGGGTCCTCGCCGGTACGGGCCATCGCCACCGCGCCACCCGCGGCGGCGGCGCCGAGTGCCAGGCCCGCGCCGCCCCAGCCGAGCAGGGAACGCCGGGAGGGGGAGCGTGTGTCGTTGTCCGTCATGGGCGGGTCCCCCTACTTCGCGACGGCGGCGGCGAGCTTGGACAGCGGCTCCGCCAGCGCGTTCACCGCGTCCGACAGCTCCTTGCGGTCCGCCTTGCCGACCTTGTCGTACGAGGTGAACTCGTAGGAGGTGGTGTTCGGGCGGTACTTGTCGAGCAGGGTGTTCAGCGCCGTGAACTGCTTGTCCAGTTCGGTGACGAGGGCCGCGTCGTTCTCCTTCGCGACCGGCTTCAGCAGTTCGTAGGACTGCTGCGCGCCCTCGACGTTGGCCTTGAAGTCGACCAGGTCGGTGTGCGAGTAGCGCTCCTCCTCGCCGGTGACCTTGCCGGTGGCGACCTCGTCGAGGAGTTCCTTGGCGCCGTTGGCCATGGAGGTGGGGGTGATCTCGGCCTTGCCGACCCGCTTCTGCCAGTCCTTCAGGTCCGTGATGAGCGTGCCGGCGAGTTCCTTCTCGCGGTCGCCGATCTTCTTGTCCTGCCAGAGGGCCTTCTCCAGGCGGTGCCAGCCGGTCCAGTCGGTGGCCGGGTCCTGACCGTCCTCCAGGCCGTCCTCGCGGACGTCGACCTTCGGGTCGATGTCGCCGAAGGACTCGGCGACCGGCTCGGTGCGCTCCCAGCCGATGCGGGAGGGGGCGTACGCCTTCTTCGCGGCTTCGAGGTCGCCGGCCTCGACGGCGTCGGCGAACGTCTTCGCCTTCGGCAGGGTCTCGTCCGCCTGCTGCTGCGCGTAGGCGCGGTAGGCCGCCACGGCCTTGTCCAGGCGCGGGTCGCGCTTGACGGCCTTGCCACCGGTGACCTTGACGGCCTGGCGGATGCCGTTGCCCTTCATGCCGGGCTTGCAGGCGATCTGGTAGTCGCCGGCTTTCACCTCGGCGGTGACGCGCTGCTTCGTACCCGGTCCTATGTTCTCCCGCTCGGTGACCACGCGGTCGTCGGGGAAGAGGACGTAGACCTCGGTGACCTTGGAACCCTTGTTCTCGACGGCCAGTTCGACGTGCCCGGCCGGGAACTCCTTCTTCGACACCGCGCACTTGTCGTCCGTCGCCGTGACATGGACGACGCGGTCGCCGTCCTCGGCGTTGCTCTTCTCGGTGCAGCCGGAGACGGCGGTCAGGGCCGCCGCGACGGCGATCACGAGGGAAGCGGGTCTGGCGGGTCGCATGAGGGCTCCAGGGAAGGGAAGGTGAGGCTCACCTAAGGGCCACATAAGGATTACCTAAGTGGCTCAAAATCGCCCTCATGAAGGAGTCAAGGGAGAGTCAAGGCTCCCGCCGGGGGGTCACCAGGAGCGCTCCCGTCCGGGGGTGCGGGAGGACCTCCACGGGCTGGTCGTAGACCTCGGTCAGCAGTCCTTCGGAGAAGACCTCGGCGGGCGGGCCGTCCGCCGCGACGCGACCGGCGCACAGCAGCGCGACCCGGTGCGCGTAGGCCGCGGCGAGACCCAGGTCGTGCACCACCACGACCACCGCGTCACCGGCGTGCGCCCTTGACCGGCACAGCCGCAGCACCAGTTCCTGGTGCCGCAGATCGAGCGCCGCGGTCGGCTCGTCGAGCAGGAGGAGCGGGGCGTGCTGGGCGAGGACCCGGGCCAGCGCGACCCGGGCCCGCTCGCCACCGCTGAGCGCGGAGAACGGGCGTGCGGCGAAATCGGTGACCTCGGTGGCGGCCATGGCCTCGGCGACGGCCCGGTCGTCGTCGGCCGGGGTGGTGGTGGGGGAGGCGGCGTGCGGTGCCCGGCCCATACGGACGACCTCCTCGACCGTGAAGGGGAAGGAGAGCGCCGCGGACTGCGGCAGAACCGCCCGGCGCAGGGCGAGGTCGGGTGCGGGCCAGTCCGCCGCCGGGCGGCCGTGGACGCGTACGAGCCCCTGGGCGGCCGGGACATCGGCGGCCAGGGCGCTCAACAGCGTCGACTTGCCAGCCCCGTTCGGGCCGACCAGGGCGAGGACCTCACCGGCGCGGACCGTGAGGTCGATGCCGTTCAGCACCTCGCGGGCGCCCAGCCGGACATACAGGTTCCGGGTCTCGGCCAGGACGTCGCCGGGCGTGGGCCGGGCAGGGGGAGTGGGACGTCGGGTACGCAGGCGGATCACGCCCAGCCTCCTTGTCGGCGCCGGGTGCGGCGCAGCAGCCAGAAGAAGAACGGGCTGCCGAGCAGAGCGGTCAGCACCCCGAGGGGGAGTTCGGCGGGCGCGGCGACCGTACGGGCCGTCAGATCCGCCGCCAGCAGGACGAGCGCGCCGAGCAGCGCGCTGCCCGGGATCAGGAACCGGTGTCCGGGGCCGGCCAGCATGCGCAGGAGGTGCGGGACGACCAGGCCCACGAACCCGATGATCCCGGAGACGCTCACCGCCGCCGCGGTCAGCAGCGCGATGACGAGGACCAGCACGATCCGCAGCCGCTCCACCTCCACGCCGAGATGCCGCGCGGGCCGCTCACCGAGGGCCAGGAGGTCCAGACGGCGCGAGTACAGGGGTGCGACCGCCAGGCCGAGTACCGCGCACGGCAGGACCGCCAGCACCTTCGGCCAGGTCGCCTGGGAGAGCGAGCCGAGCTGCCAGAAGGCGATCTGGTTGACGGCGGCCGTGTCCGCGAAGAACAGGAACAGGCCGATCAGCGCCCCGGCGAAGGCGTTCACCGCGATGCCGGTGAGGATCAGCGTCACCACCTCCGTACGGCCGCCCGAACGCGACATCGCGTAGACGAGCAGCACCGTCACCAGGCCGGAGACGAAGGCGAAGACGGACACCGTCCAGGTGCCGAGGACGTTCACGCCGAGGGCGATCGCCCCGACCGCGCCGACCGCGGCGCCGGAGGAGACGCCGATGACACCCGGCTCGGCGAGCGGGTTGCCGAACACGCCCTGCATCAGCGCGCCCGCGCAGCCCAGCGAGGCGCCGACCAGCAGGGCCAGCACGATCCGCGGGAACCGTACGTTCCACAGCACCGACTCGGCCACCCGGTCCAGCTCCCCGCCGCCCAGCCCCAGCCGGTGCTGCACGGAGGCCAGGACGTCACCCACCGGGACGGGATAGGCGCCGGTGCCGGCGGCGACCGGGACCAGGACGAGAAGGGCCACGACCAGTCCGGCGGTCAGCAGCCAGGCCGTCGTACGGCGTCTTCGGGGCGGGGTCTCGGGCGGCGCGCTCGTGGTGGGCCTCTCCAGGACGGTCATCCGGCCTTCCTTCGCTCTCTGTCGGTCGTCGTGGCTGGTGAAGGGTTCAAGGCAGAATGCCCGTGTGACTGACTACGACGTACTCCGTGTCTTCTGCGGGCCGCGCGGTGGATACGGCAACGAACTCGGGGTCGTCCGCGAGGGTTCGGTGCTGCCCGAGGAGAGCGAGCGGCAGGAGTTCGCCGCGAAACTCGGCTTCAGCGAGACCGTGTTCGTCGACGATCCCGAGCGCGGCGTGATCGACATCTACACGCCCACCCTGCGGCTGCCCTTCGCCGGGCATCCCTGTGTCGGGACGGCGTGGCTGCTCGACGTGCCCGAACTGGTCGTCCCCGCCGGGGTCGTCGGTGCCCGGCAGGACGGGGAGTTCTGCTGGATCGAGGCGCGGGCGGAGTGGGTGCCGCCGCGCACCCTGCGGCAGTACGGCAGTGCCGCCGAGGTCGACGACCTGGCCGTGCCGCCGCCGGGGGAGTGGGTCTACGCCTGGGCCTGGGAGGACGAGCCCGCCGGCCGGGTCCGCGCCCGGGCCTTCCCCGGCCGCGGCGACGGCATCGACGAGGACGAGGCCACCGGGGCGGCCGCCCTGCTGCTCACCGACCGGCTGGGCCGGGCCCTCAACATCACCCAGGGCGCAGGCTCCCAGCTGCTGACCGCGCCCCAGCCGGGCGGCTGGACCGAGGTCGGCGGCCGGGTGCACCTCGAACGCTGAACCGGGCGGAGGCCTCACGGACTCACGCCGACACGGCCCCACGTCCGCACCGGTCTACGCCGACAGCGGGAACTCCTCGCCCAGCGCCTGGAACACGGCGTTGTTCAGCGCGTACGCCCGCTTGCACTCGGCCACGGCCCGCTGCCGCTCCAGCTCGTCACCGGGCACCGCGTCCAGCAGCGCGCTGTAACTCCGCTTGAAGGCGGCCGGGTTGGGGATCTGCTCGAAGACGTAGAAGCGGACCCCGTCGCCCTTCTTCGGGAAACCCCACGCCTTCTCGGCCGTGTCGCGGATGATCTGCCCGCCGGAGAGGTCGCCGAGGTAGCGGGTGTAGTGGTGGGCGACATAGCCGGCCGGCCAGGCGCGGGCGCACTCGGTGATCCGCTCCGCGTACTCCAGGGTGGCGGGCAGCGCGCTGATGCCCGACCGCCAGCCGGGGCCGCGCAGATACTCCAGGTCCTGCTCCAGCGAGGCCATGCGGAACAGCTCCGGGCGGACGAACGGGCCGGCCACCGGGTCCGCCGCCAGCCGCGCGGCCCCCGACTCCAGCGCCCCGTACACGAACCACAGCTGCTCCGTGTAGCGCGCGAACGCGTCGACGCCCAGTTTGTGCCCCAGCAGGTCGCTCATGAAGGTCGAGCCCCTGACCTCCTCGTGCTGCTCTCGGGAAGCGGTCCGAATGAGGGTCGAGAAGGATTCCATGGGCGATACTTTCTATGGTTAGGCTAACCTAAGTCAATAGCCTTGCCGACCTGTTGTCGGTAAACTTCCCGACGCGGTGTCGGTAAAAACCTCCCGAGGGCAAGCGAACGGCCCGCCCTCCGGGGAGAGCGGGCCGTTCAGCGGTGTGCGTGCGGTGCTACGGCAGCGTGAGGATCTCCGCGCCCGTGTCCGTCACCACCAGCGTGTGCTCGAACTGGGCCGTCCGCCTGCGGTCCTTCGTCACGACCGTCCAGCCGTCGTCCCACATGTCGTACTCGTGCGTCCCGATCGTCAGCATCGGCTCGATCGTGAACGTCATCCCGGGCTGGATGACCGTCGTCGCGTGCGGGCTGTCGTAGTGCGGGATGATCAGGCCCGAGTGGAACGAGCTGTTGATGCCGTGGCCGGTGAAGTCCCGGACCACGCCGTAGCCGAAGCGCTTGGCGTACGACTCGATGACCCGGCCGATGATGTTGATCTGCCGGCCGGGCCGGACCGCCTTGATCGCGCGGTCGAGGGACTCCCGCGTCCGCTCCACCAGCAGCCGCGACTCCTCGTCGACCTCGCCCACCAGGTACGTCGCGTTGTTGTCGCCGTGCACGCCGCCGATGTACGCCGTCACGTCGAGGTTGATGATGTCGCCGTCGCGCAGGACGGTGGAGTCCGGGATGCCGTGGCAAATGACCTCGTTGACCGAGCTGCACAGCGACTTCGGGAAACCGCGGTAGCCCAGCGTCGAGGGGTAGGCGCCGTGGTCGCACATGTACGCGTGCGCCACCTTGTCCAGCTCGTCCGTGGTCACCCCGGGGGCGATCAGCTTCGCGGCCTCCGCCATCGCCCGGGCGGCGATCCGGCCGGCGACGCGCATCGCCTCGATCGTCTCGGGGGTCTGCACCTCCGGTCCGGTGTACGGCGTCGGCGCGGGCTTGCCGACGTACTCGGGGCGGCGGATGTTTCCGGGCACGGGACGGGTGGGGGACAGCTCCCCCGGGACGAGCAGCGACTGGCCAGACATGCCAGCGAGTCTAACCAGCGCCCACGGGGGAACATGTCGATGGCGAGAGGAGCTGGTCATGGCCCTGTTCAAGAAGCGCACGGTCGGCAAGCCGGGTGAGTGGTACTACTGCCTGGAGCACAAGAAGGTCGAGGAAGGGCCGGAGTGCCCCAACAAGGACCGTTTCGGGCCGTACGCCTCCCGCACGGAGGCCGAACACGCGATGGCGACCGCACGCGAGCGCAACCTCCAGTGGGAGAACGACCCCAAGTGGCACGACGCCCCGGCGGGCGGCCGGGACGACACCGCCTGAGCGCGCACACCGGCGTCCGGGGGCGGCTGCTCGTGCCGTCCCCGCACGCCCGTGCCGCTCCGGCCGGGCACCCTCCACCGACCGGCTCCGGCTGCTCGCCGCGGGCCGTGAGCAGGATTCGGCCGTACGGCGCGGCCGGCCCGAGCCGACGGCACGGCTGATCGCCCGCGTCGCGCCGGGGACGCCCCCCGGCCCGGGCTCACCAGCGCGCCGGCGGCGGGGCCGTCAGATGCTCCGCCAGCCTCGACACCCTGTCCCGGAAGCGGCGGCGGCCCCTCGGGGTCGGAAGGGCGTTCTCCCCGGCCGCCGCGCTGACCAGGTGCTGGACCGTGTCCAGGTCCAGTTCCGAGCCGGCGGGGACGGCCAGGGTCTCATGGGCCATCGCCGGCAGCTCCCCCGCGCCGGGGCCGAGGGCCAGGACCGTCGCACCGGCGCGCCGGGCGTCTGACACCCGTTCGAGGAGTGGCGCGGCCGGGCCCTCGGGAGACACCACCAGCAGCGTCTCGCCCCGCCGGGCCGCCTCCAGCCGTCCCAGACCCACCGCGAGATGCGCCGGGTCGCAGGGGCGCGCGTCGTGCCGTACCAGCGTCGGGGCCAGCTCCGGGGTGCCCGACCACGCGGCCTCGTCCACCAGGTGCGCGGCCAGATGCCACGGCTCGTACTCCGGCGTGCCGACGAGCAGCAGCCCGCCCCCGTGCGACACCACCGAACCCCGCAGCGCCCCGGCGAACCGCCGCGTGGCGCCCAGCCACTCGGTCCCGGCGAGCACTTCCCGCAACAGCGCGACCCGTACGGCATCCATGCGACCGCATCCTGCCCCGACCGGTCACTCGTGATGTGGAATTCACCACGAATTCGCCCGGCTTGGGCACATGGACCGGTCACGCGTGCCGCAGTCGAACGACCGGAGGAGCCCGCCGATGACCGAGACCAGCGTCCCCTTCCACGCCGGCCGCGAGGGGTACGCCAGCTTCCGGATCCCCGCCGTCGTCGCCACCGTCACCGGCACCCTGCTCGCCTTCTGCGAGGGCCGGGTCGGCTCCCGGGACGACTTCGGGCACATCGACGTCGTCCTCAAACGCTCCACGGACGGCGGCCGCACCTGGGGCCCGCTCCAGGTCGCCGCGGAGAACGGCGACGCCCTCGCAGGCAACCCGGCCCCCGTCGTCCTCGACACCGGCCGCGTCCTGCTCGTGCACGTGCGCAACGCGGCCCTCGCCACCGAGGACGCCATCCGGCGCGGCAAGGTCAGCGCGGCGGACGGGCGCCGCGTCTGGGTGCGGCACAGCGACGACGAGGGCCTCACCTGGTCGGCGCCGAAGGAGATCACCCAGCAGACCAAGAAGCCGCAGTGGCGCTGGTACGCCACCGCCCCCGGCCACGCGATCCAGCTGAGCACCGGCCGGATCGTCGTCCCCGCCAACCACTCCCTGCCGCCCACCGGCACGGACAACGGCACCGAGGGCCGGTACAACGGCGGCCACTGCCTGCTCAGCGACGACCACGGCACGACCTGGCGCATCGGGTACGTCGACGACGACACCGACGGCTACATCAACGCCAACGAGACCACCGCGGCCGAACTCCCCGACGGCCGCGTCTACTTCAACACCCGCAACGACTCCACCTCGCCCGGCACCCGCGCCGACGCCCACTCCGCGGACGGCGGGCAGACCCTGGTGAAGCCCTTCCGCCCGCAGGCCGGTCTCGCCGCCCCGGTCTGCGAGGCGAGCGTCCTGCAACTCCGCGACCCCGACGTGCTCCTGTACTCCGGTCCCGCCGACCCGGGCTTCCGCGCCCTGATGACGATCCGCGCCTCCGCCGACGGCGGCACCACCTGGCGCCCGGCGTTCACGGTGGACGGCCTGCCCGCCGCGTACTCCGATCTGGTCCGCGTCGACCCGGGCACCGTGGGGTTGTTGTACGAGACCGGCGACTTCAGTGCCTACGAGACGATCACCTTCCGGCGGGTGCCCGTGACCGAGCTGACCTGAACCGCCCGGGGCGCGGGCGCGGACGTAAGGTCGGGGCCATGACCTCTACCGACAGTGCTGCCACCGACAACGCCCAGAAGGCCCCCGCCAAGGACCCCTGGGACCTGCCTGACGTCTCCGGACTCGTCGTCGGGGTGCTCGGCGGGACCGGGCCGCAGGGCAAGGGCCTGGCCTACCGGCTCGCCCGGGCCGGCCAGAAGGTGATCATCGGCTCGCGGGCCGCCGAGCGCGCCCGGGCGGCGGCCGGGGAACTCGGGCACGGCGTCGAGGGCGCCGACAACGCCGAGACCGCGCGCCGCAGCGACATCGTGATCGTCGCCGTACCGTGGGACGGCCATGGCAAGACCCTCGAGTCCCTGAGCGCGGAACTGGCCGGCAAGCTCGTCGTCGACTGCGTCAACCCGCTCGGCTTCGACAAGAAGGGCGCCTACGCCCTCAAGCCCGAGGAGGGCAGCGCCGCCGAGCAGGCCGCCGCCCTGCTGCCGGACTCCCGGGTCACCGCCGCCTTCCACCATCTGTCGGCCGTGCTGCTCCAGGACCCGGAGATCGACGAGATCGACACCGACGTGATGGTGCTCGGCGAGGTGCGGGCGGACGTCGAGATCGTCCAGGCGCTGGCCGGCCGTATCCCCGGGATGCGCGGCATCTTCGCGGGGCGGCTGCGCAACGCCCACCAGGTGGAGTCGCTGGTGGCGAACCTGATCTCCGTGAACCGCCGCTACAAGGCACACGCGGGGCTGCGCGTCACCGACGTGTGAGCCGGTGAGGTGCATGGGGGACACTGGTCGTCGTAGCAGTGTCCCCCGACAGGAGTCGACCGAAATGCCCCGCCTTGCCGTTTACGCCCTGATCGTCTGCGTCCTCGCCGTGGCGGCGGCCGTGGTGTCCTTCGTGGAGGGCAGCTGGCTGGGGATCGTCTGGGTCCTGCTGGCCGGGCTGTCGTCCAACATGGCCTGGTACTACCTGCGGCGAGCCAGGGCCCAGAAGTCGGTCACGCGCTGACCGCTGCCGTCACGAGGCCGCCTGGCAGAACTCGTTCGAGCCCTGCCAGAAGCGGTACAGCTCCTGACCGCAGTACGTCTCGAAGTCGCTGATCCCCAGGGACTTCAGGATCGTGTCGATCACGTCGAAGAACACGCCGTTCACCGCCGGCAGCCACAGCAGCGCGAACACGAACAGCAGGCCGAACGGCGCGAACGGCTCCACCTGGCGCCGGATCTTGTACGACAGCCACGGCTCGATCACGCCGTAGCCGTCCAGGCCCGGCACCGGCAGGAAGTTCAGCAGCGCGGCCGTCACCTGGAGCAGGGCGAGGAAGGCCAGGGCGAACCGGAAGTCGCTCGGCACCCCGTCCAGGGCGCCCAGCCAGAACGGGGCCGTGCACACGATCGCGAACAGCACGTTCGTGAGCGGACCCGCGGCCGAGATGAGGCTGTGCTTCCAGCGCCCCTGGATCCGCCCCCGCTCGATGAACACCGCGCCGCCGGGCAGACCGATCCCGCCCATGATCACGAAGATCACCGGGAGCACGATGCTCAGCAGCGCGTGTGTGTACTTCAGAGGGTTCAGCGTGAGGTAGCCCTTCGCGCCGACCGAGATGTCGCCGCTGTGCAGGGCGGTACGCGCGTGCGCGTACTCGTGCAGACACAGGGAGACGATCCAGGCCGCCGTCACGAAGAGGAACACGGCGACGCCGGGCTGCTCAGCGAACCCGGTCCAGGTCGCCCAGCCCGTGACCGCCGTCACGGCCATGATCCCGACGAACACGGGACTGATCCGGCGCTCGCTGTGGCGGCTGGTGGCGGTGGTCATGGGGCTCCCTGCACTCTTCGGACACGCGATGGGACTGCCCGACCGTACCGGGCGCACGGGGAAAACGTCTCGCGCGGGGCGGCCGGTTCCGGAGAGGGTGGGGGCATGGGGCTCTGGCACGTGTTCTACGCGGACTGGCAGATGGAGTGCTGCGGCACGCCGTTCTCGGTGGGGGACGAGGTGAGCTGGCCCCTGCTCCTGGAACCGGCCGACGTACACGGCGGTGGCTGGCAGGACCAGCTCACCGAGGTCGCCGGGCCGGTGGAGCACGTGGGCGGCGTCCGGGTGGTGCGGGAGGATTCGGGCCTGACGGTGGCGCTGGGTGGGCAGCGCCGGAGGTCTGCCCGGTGGGTCGGGCTGCTCTCCGTCGAGCGGCACGGCGCGTCCTGGCCCCAGGTCGCCGGGCGAGTGCGGGCCGTGCAGGTGCTGTCCCAGGGCTACGCCGAGAGCGCGCCCGGCTCGCGCTGCTGGGAGCCGGTCCCGGGGGAGCGGAGTCTGAGGACGGTCGAGCAGTGCCCGAAGTGGTTCGCCGACGGGGTGGCGGAGCAGGGGCGTCGGTGGAGGGAGTCGGGGGTGGTGGTGGCCCTGGAGTCGCTGAGCACGGGCGCGGCCCCACCGAGGACGAAGGGCGCCGGGCGGCGTCGGGGCTGAGGCCGGGTGGGCTCGCAGCCCGGCGGAGCGGGTTCCGCTGCGCCCACCCGTGCCGCCCCTAGCGGCACGCATGCCCGCAGCTGGGGCGGCACGCACGCCCGCGGCTGCGTGACCGGCCCCGCCACCCCTGCCCCGGCCCGCGCGCCCGCCGCGCCGTGGAAACCTCGTGCCCCCTCGTCGTACCACCGGAGACAATGGACCCCGTGCGCTACCGCATCCTCGGCACCACACAGGCGCTCCGCACCGACGGCACGGTCGTTTCGGTGGGCGGGGCGCGGTTGCGTGCGCTGCTGACCGTGCTCGCTCTGCGGGCCGGCCGTACCGTGCCCGTGGGGCTGCTCGTCGACGAGGTGTGGGACGGTGTCCCGCCCGCCGACGGGCCGGCGGCGCTGCAGGCGCTGGTCGGGCGGTTGCGGCGGGCGCTCGGGGCGGACGCGGTCGCCTCCGCCGAGGGCGGGTACCGGCTGGCCGCCGCGCCCGACGACATCGATCTGCACCGGTTCGAGCGGCTGGCCGGCGAGGGACTGCGGGCCCTGGCCGACGGCGACCCCGCCAAGGCCGCCGTGATCCTCGACGACGCCCTCGCCCTGTGGCGCGGCCCGGCCCTCGCCGACCTCCCCGACCGCACCGCCGAGGCGGCCCGCAGAGACACCCGCCGCCTGGACGTCCTGCGCGCCCGCCACACCGCCGCCCTCGCCCTCGGCCAGGCCGAGCAGTCCCTGCCGGAGCTCACCGCCCTGTGCGACGGCCACCCCCTGGACGAACCCCTCCAGACCCTGCGCCTGCGCGCCCTGCGTGACGCGGGCCGCACGGCGGAGGCCCTGGACGCCTACGAGGAGGTCCGGCGGCTGCTCGCCGACCGGCTGGGCGCCGACCCGGGGCCGGAACTGCGGTCCCTGCACGCGGAGTTGCTGAGCCTCGGGGACAGCCCCGCGTCCGCCCCCGAGCCCCGGCCCGTCGGCAACCTGCGGGCCCGGCTCACCTCCTTCATCGGCCGCGAGAGCGACATCGAGACCATCCGCAGCGATCTCACCACGGCCCGGCTGGTCACCCTGCTCGGGCCCGGCGGGGCCGGCAAGACACGGCTGTCGCAGGAGGCCGCCGAGACCGTACGGCCCGCCCTGTCCGGAGGCGTCTGGCTGGCCGAACTCGCCCCGGTCGACGACCCGGCCGCCGTACCGGAAGCCGTGCTCACCGCCGTCGGCGCCCGCGAGACGGTGCTGTACGGCGCCGGAGCCGAGGGCATCCGGGCCGCCGTCGCCGACCGGCTCGACGACCCCGTCGAGCGGCTCGCCGAGCACTGCTCCCGGCCCGGCATGCTGCTGATCCTCGACAACTGCGAGCACGTCGCCGACGCCGCGGCCCGGCTCGCCGAGGAACTGCTGGAGCGCTGCCCGGGACTCACCGTTCTCGCCACCAGCCGTGAACCCCTGGGTGTGCCGGGGGAGTTGCTGCGGCCCGTGGAGCCGCTGCCCGAGCCGGTCGCGCTGCGGCTGCTCGCCGACCGGGGCGCGGTGGCCCGGCCCGGCTTCCGCGTCCAGGACGACCCCGAGGCGTGCGCCGAGATCTGCCGGCGTCTCGACGGCCTGCCCCTGGCCATCGAACTCGCCGCCGCCCGGCTGCGGATGCTCACGCCCCGCCAGATCGCCGACCGGCTCGACGACCGCTTCCGCCTGCTCACCTCCGGCAGCCGCACTGTCCTGCCCCGCCAGCAGACCCTCAGGGCCGTCGTCGACTGGTCCTGGGACCTGCTCGACGAGGACGAACGGGACGTCCTGCGGCGGCTGTCGGTGTTCGCGGGCGGCTGCGACCTCCCGGCCGCCGAGGCGGTGTGCGGGCCGGTCGCCCTGGAGGCGCTCGGCTCGCTCGTCGACCGCTCCCTGGTCGTGGCCGCCCCACCCCAGGAGTCGGCCGACGGCGAGATGCGCTACCGGCTGCTGGAGACCGTCGCCGAGTACGCCGCCGAGCGGCTGGACGAGGCCGGACAGCGCGCCGGGGCCGAACGGGCCCATCTGACGTACTTCCGCGAACTCGCCCGCGTCACCGACCCGTTGCTGCACGGACCCGGCCAGCTCGCCGCCATCCACCGGCTGGAGCGGGAGTACGAGAACCTGCGCACCGCACTGCGCCACGCCGTCGCCCTGCGCGACGAGCAGGAGGCGCTCTGCCTGGCGCTGTCCCTGGTCTGGTACTGGCAGATGCGCGACCTGCGCATCGAGGCCCGCACCTGGTGCTCCGAGGTCATGGCCCTCGGCCCCGACCCCTTCACCGAGCCCGTCCGCCGCGCCGCCCCGGTCTGGCAGCGCTGCACCGACGCGCCGCCCCCGATGACCGGCGAGGTCCTCCAGGAGGCCCGGCGCGGGATCCATCTGGCCCATCTCGCCTGTATGGACACCGAGCTGGACGCCTGGCAGACCCCGCGGGCCCAGCAGAAGCTTCAGATCATCGCCGAGACCTACGAGCCCGGCCTCCCGCAGACCTGCCGGCTCCCCGGCCTGCTCTGGTTCTTCGCCGTGATGCTGACCGGTGACATGGACCGGTTGCGCGTCGTCATGGAGGCGTCCATCCGCACCTGCCGGGAGACCCCCGGCTTCGAGTGGGAGCTGGCCTCCGGTCTCCAGATGCGGGCCAACTTCCTCGCCAACCGCACCGACTGGGCGGGCGACGCCGCCCGGGACGCCGACGAGTCGCTGGAGATCTACCGGAGCCTCGGCGACGCCTGGGGCACCGCTGAGGCCCTCTCCGCACGCGCCGAGACCCACGAACGCAGGGGCGCCTACGCCCTGGCCGCCGCCGACTACGAGGCGGCGATCGCGCACGCGGAACACCTCGGCGCTCACGGTCAGACGGCCGTGCTGACCGCCCGGCTCGGCAACGCGCTGCTGGAGGCCGGCGAGGCCGAGCGCGGCGAGCGGCTGCTGCGCGAGGTGATCGCCGAGCGCGGGGACTCGATCAGCGAGGCCATGCCCGCCGCCCGCCTCTTCCTGGCCGTCTGGCTGGGCCTGACGAGCCGTGTCCCCGAGGCACGTGAGCAACTGCGGCGGCTGCGGCAGGACTTCCGTATCGCCCACTTCATCGTCTTCGACGCGTTCATCCTCGGCGCCGAGGCCTGGCTGGACGCCGTGGAGGGGCGTCACGTGGAGTGCCTGGACCTGATCCGCAAGGCGCTGGAGCGCGCCGCCGACCCGCGCTCGCTGGTCATCGCCCCCCATATGCGGGCGGTGTACCTGACCATCGGGGCCGGAGCCCTGGCCGTTCTCGACGGCGGGCACCGCGCCCGCGACGCGGCCCGCTGCCTGGGCGCCGCCGACGGCCTCCTGCCGCCCGGCCATGTCGCGGCGCGGCAGGAGCGCGAGATCCGCGAGCGGGCGGAACGGCGGGCCCGGGCGGTGCTCGGCGACCGGGCGTACGAGAGCGCGTACGCGGAAGGCGGCGGCCTCTCCCCCGAGGAGGCCACCGCCCTGGTCTGACGCGAAAGGCGTGAAGGCGACCCCTCCGGTCAGCTCTTGGTGCGGAACTTGTGGATCGCGATGGGCGCCATCACCGCCGTGATCGCGACCGACCAGCCGAGCGTCACCCACAGATCGTGCGCGACCGGGCCGCCGACCATCAGACCGCGCGCGGCGTCCGCCAGCGTGGACAGCGGGTTGTAGTCGGTGAAGGCCTGCAGCCAGCCCGGCATCGAGGTCGTCGGCGCGAAGATCGACGAGCCGAACTGGAGCGGGAACAGGACCAGGAAGCCCATCGCCTGCACGGACTGCGCGTTCTTCATGATCACGCCCAGGGTGAGGAACACCCACATGATCGACGAGGCGAACGCCGTCGACAGGGCCACGGTCGCGAGCAGCCCGAGCCAGTTCTCGATCTCGAACCCGACCGCGACGGCGACGATCATCAGCACGGCGGTCGCGAACAGCATCCGCAGCAGTTCCACCGAGATCTTCGCGAAGAGCACCGAGCCGCGGCCGATGGGAAGGGACCGGAAGCGGTCCATGACACCGGAGTTGAAGTCCTGGCTGAAGCCGGTGCCGACGCCCTGGGACAGCGTCATGCTCATCATCGCGATCATGCCGGGGATCACGTACTGCACGTACTGGTCCTGCCCGCCGCCCAGCGCCTGCCCGATCGAGCCGCCGAAGACGAACACGAACAGCAGGGTGAAGATGACCGGCATCAGCAGCGCGTCGGCCATCGACTCCGGGTCCTTGCGGATCCACAGCAGATTGCGGCGTACCAGGGCCCCGGTGTGGCGCAGATGGGCGCGCGGCGAGATACGGGCGTCCGCCTCGCCTTCGTGGATGGCTGCGGTGGCGGCGCTCATACGGCGACCTCCTGACGGTCGTCGGCGGGCACGGTGTCCTGCGGGGCGCTGGCGCGGTGGCCGGTGAGGGACAGGAACACCTCGTCCAGGCTGGGCAGTTCGGTGGTGATGGAGGAGAGGGTGATGCCGCGCGAGGTGACGGCGCCGACCACGGCGGTCAGCTGCTCGTCGCTGAGGATCGGCACGAGGACGTCGCCCCGGTCGGTGTCCACGGTCGTGGTGGCGAGCCCGGTGATCCCCAGCTCGTCCAGCGCGGCGGCGAGAGGCCGCAGCTGCGTCGGATCGGCCGGGCGTATCCGCAGCGCACGGCCGCCGACCTTCGCCTTCAGCTCCTCGATGGCACCGCCCGCGATGACCTGTCCGCGGTCGACGACCGTCAGCTCGGTGGCGAGCTGCTCGGCCTCCTCCATGTACTGGGTGGTGAGCAGCACGGTGACGCCGTCACCGACCATGCGCTTGACCTCGTCCCACACCTCGTTGCGGGTGCGCGGGTCGAGCCCGGTGGTCGGCTCGTCCAGGAAGAGCACGGCCGGCCGGCCGATCATCGACGCGGCCAGGTCCAGCCGCCGCCGCATGCCTCCGGAGTACGTGGCGGCGGGCCGTTTGGCGGCCTCGGTGAGCGAGAAGCGCTCCAGCAGTTCGTCGGCCCGGCCCCGGGCGTTCTTGCGGGGCAGATCGAGTAGCCGCCCGATCATGTACAGGTTCTCCCAGCCCGAGAGCTTCTCGTCCACGGAGGCGTACTGCCCGGTGAGTCCGATCACCCGGCGCAGCTGCCGGGGCTGCCGTACGACGTCGTAGCCCACGACGGTCGCCCGGCCCGTGTCGGGGGCGAGCAGTGTGGACAGGATCCGCACCAGGGTCGTCTTCCCGGCCCCGTTCGGGCCGAGCACCCCCATCACGGTGCCCTCCCGCACGTCCAGGTCGACCCCGTCCAGTGCCTTGGTCTCGCCGTAGTGCTTCACCAGCCCCCGCACGGTGACCGCGGCGCCGCCGGCGTGTGTGTCGATTCGCGTCATGGGACAGACGGTCTCAGGGCCCACCGACAAACCACCGACAAGCGACCGACAGACCGGTGTCGGGGCCCCGACACGGGAACGGCCCGCCGACTGGGGGAAGGCCGGCGGGCCGTCGGTGGTACCGCTGTGGCTCTAGTGGACGGAGTGCTCCTCCTGCGGGAACGTTCCGCCGACGACGTCCTCGGCGAACGCCTTGGCCGCACCGCTCATGACCTCACGCAGGTCGGCGTACTGCTTCACGAACTTGGGGACGCGCCCGCCGGTCAGACCCAGCATGTCGGTCCACACCAGCACCTGCGCGTCGGTCTCGGGGCCGGCCCCGATCCCCACCGTCGGAATCTGCAGCACCCGCGTCACCTCGGCCGCCAGCTCCGCCGGGACCAGCTCAAGCACCACCGCGAACGCGCCCGCGTCCTGCACGGCCTTGGCGTCCCGCAGCAGCTGCTGGGCCGCCTCCTCGCCCCGGCCCTGCACGCGGTAGCCCATCGCGTTGACGGACTGCGGGGTCAGGCCGATGTGCGCCATGACCGGGATGCCGGACTCGACGAGCAGCCGGATCTGCTCGTGCGACCGCTCGCCCCCTTCCAGCTTCACGGCCTGCACGCCCGCCTCCTTCACCAGCCGGGTCGCCGAGCGCAGCGCCTGCACCGGACCCTCCTGGTAGGAGCCGAAGGGCAGGTCGCCGACGATCAGGGCGCGCGAGGTGCCCCGTACGACCGCCGCCGACAGCATGGTCATCTCGTCGAGGGTGACGGGCACGGTCGACTCGTACCCGAGGTGGCAGTTGCCCGCCGAGTCGCCGACGAGCATGACCGGGATGCCGGCCTCGTCGAACACGGACGCGGTCATCGCGTCGTAGGCGGTGAGCATGGGCCACTTCTCGCCCCGCTCCTTGGCGGCGGCGATGTCGCGCACGGTGATACGGCGGGTGCCCTTGCCCCCGTACAGCGTCTTTGCGCTCTGGGCAGCCGAAAGCTGCGTCATTGCACGGCTCCTCACACGTCATCTCGAGGCGCCCTGACGGCGTCCCCGGACCACGTCCATGGTGGCACCTCGTGCCGACCAGGGCTAGGGGAGCCCCTGTGAGTTCCGACCCGGCGTCCCGAGCACGGGGCGCGTAAGAGCTCGGTAAAGGTATTCCAATACGAGACGGTCTCGTATCGAAATGGTTCTACGCTCGACGGCATGACTACTCCTGCCGACCGCGCCGCCCCCACCGGCCCCCGGATACCGGAAGCGGTGCACCGGCGCCGCTGGGCGATCCTCGGTGTGCTGATGCTCAGCCTGCTGATCGTCGTCCTCGACAACTCGATCCTGAACGTCGCCATCAAGACGATCTCCACCCCGGCCCCGACCGGCCTGGGTGCCACACAGAGCGAGCTGGAGTGGGCGATCAACGCCTACACCCTCGTCTTCGCGGGCCTGCTGTTCACCGCCGGGCTGCTCGGCGACCGGCTGGGCCGCAAGAAGGTGCTGCTCGGCGGCCTCGCCGTGTTCGGCATCGGCTCCGCGCTCGCCGCCTTCTCCGGCTCGCCGGGGGAGCTGATCACCTTCCGGGCCGTGATGGGCCTGGGTGCCGCGTTCGTCATGCCAGCCACCCTCGCCGTCCTCATGAACGTCTTCGAGCGCGAGGAGCAGCCGAAGGCCATCGGCATCTGGGCGGGCGGCGTCGGCCTCGCCATCGCCATCGGGCCCATCACCGGCGGTGTGCTCCTCGACCACTTCTGGTGGGGCTCGGTCTTCCTCATCAACGTGCCGATCGTGCTGCTCGCCCTCGTGCTGATGCTGTGGCTGGTGCCCGACTCCCGCGACCCGAAGCCGGGCCGCGTCGACCCCGTCGGCGTCGTGCTCTCCGTCGTCGGCCTGGTCCTGCTCGTCTACGGCATCATCAAGGGCGGCCAGCTCGCCGACTTCACCGACGTCACCGTGCTGTCGACGATCGGCGCCGGTCTCGCCGTCCTCGTCGCCTTCGTGGTGTTCGAGAAGCGCAGCGACCATCCGTCCATCGACGTCACGTACTTCAAGAACAAGGTCTTCTCGTCCGCCATCGCCGCCATCGCGCTGGTGTTCTTCGCCCTGATGGGCGTGACCTTCTTCTCCGTCTTCTACACACAGAGCGTGCGCGGCTACTCGCCGCTGCAGACCGGCCTGCTGATGCTGCCGCTGGCCGCCGCCCAGATGATCTTCGCGCCACGGGCCCGGCTGCTGGTCGACCGCTTCGGCAACAAGGCCACCACGACCGCTGGAATGCTGCTCATCGCCGCGATGCTGGCCGCCTTCGCCACTCTGGACGCGGACACGCCCATCTGGATCCTGGAGGTCATCTTCTTCTTCATGGGCACCGGCATGGCGCACATCATGACCCCGGTCAGCGTCGTCATCATGCAGGCCCTGCCCCGCGAGAAGGCCGGCTCCGCCTCCGCGCTCAGCAACACCTTCCGGCAGGTCGGCGGCGCCCTCGGCATCGCCGTCCTCGGCTCGGTGCTGTCCACGGCGTACCGCACCGGCATCGAGGACAGGCTCGGCGCCCTGCCGCCCGCCGTACGCCACACCGCCGGCGAGTCCATCGAGGCCACGCTCGGCGTCGCGGCCAAGCTCGGCCCCGAGGGCAAGACCCTCGTCACCCCCGCCTACGACGCCTTCCTGCACGCGATGCACATCACCGCCCTGTGGGGCGCGGGCGTCGCCCTGATCGGCACCGTCGTCGTGGCGCTGTTCCTGCCCGGGAAGCCCCCGGCCCCCGAGCAGGGGGAGGAGGAGAAGGAGTTGTCGGACGCGCGGTCGTGACCCTGCGCGACAATGCAACCCACGACAGCAACCCACGACAGCAACCCACCAGCCGGCAAAGGACGGAGCGACGTGAGCCTCGCCGAACGGCACCCCCCGAACGACGGCCCCCCGAGGGGCCGCCCCAGAAGCGAGGCCGTCGAACGCGCCATCATCGAGGGCGTGATGAGGCTCCTGGAGGAGGGCGTGCCCCTCGGGGAGCTGTCCATCGAGCGCGTCGCCCGCACCGCCGGCGTCGGCAAGGCCACCATCTACCGCCGCTGGAGCGGCAAGGAGGAGCTCTTCGTCGACGTCGTACGCGCCGCCGAACTCCCGGACCCGCCGCTCCCCGGCACCTCCATGCGCGACGACCTCGTGGTCCTGCTGGAACAGGTGCGGCTGCGCGGACTGGCCAACCGCTCCTCGGCGATCCTGCACAGCGTGCACGCCCAGATGAAGAGCAGCCCGAAGATCTGGGCGGCGTACCACGCCACCGTCATCGAGCCGCGCCGCCGGCGTGGCATGGAGGTCATGCGCCGCGGCCAGGAGAACGGCGAACTGCGCGCGGACGTCGACCTCGACCTGCTCAACGACCTGTTCGTCGGCCCCCTGCTGCTGCGCGCCGTCCTGCACCCGGACGCCGACCTGCCGGAGGGCCTCGCCGAACAGGTCGTCGACACGCTGCTCGAAGGACTGCGTCCCGGCAGCTCACCGTCCGTCAGTTCGGTTCCGCGGCCGTCCTAGTGTGCGCGTTTCGTCACAGCACGCGCTTTCACAGGGGGTGACCGGAACTCGCCGCGCCGACTCGCTCGTCCTCGCCCCCGTACGGCCGTCGACGGACGGCGGGAACGGAACGGATCATCCCCTAGGGTCGTAATGACACGGGGGCGATGGTGTGCACGGCAGGCAGTGAGGCGACGGTATGGCGCAGCAGGCGTACATGACGGAGACGGACAACGGCGGCTCGGGGCCCGAGCGCCGGGGAAACCGGCTTCGCCGCCTGTTCGACCGTATGTCCGGCGGCCGGCGGGGCGACCCGAGGATGTGGCGGCGCGGTCTGGTCGTGGCCCTCTGCGCGGTGCTGCTGGCCGTGGTCATGCTGGTGCACTCGCACATTCCCAACACCATCGGCAACCTGGGCAGCCTCATCGAGACGTTTCTGCCCTGGCTGGGGCTCCTCGTCCCGGTGCTGCTCCTGCTCGCCGTCATCCGCAAGTCGGCGACCGCGCTGATCGCGCTGCTGCTGCCGTCGCTGGTCTGGCTGAACCTCTTCGGCGGCCAGCTCAGCGACAAGACCGTCACCGGCGGCGACCTCACCGTGGCCACGCACAACGTCAACGCCGACAACCCGGACCCGGCCGGCACCGCCCGTGACGTGGCCGCCTCCGGCGCGGACGTACTGGCCCTGGAGGAACTGACGGCCTCCGCCGTCCCGACGTACGAGAAGGCGCTGGCGTCGACCTACCGCTACCACTCGGTGGAGGGCACGGTCGGGGTGTGGAGCAAGTACCCGCTGACCGGCGTACGGGCCGTCGACATCGACCTGGGCTGGACCCGGGCGATGCGCGCCACCGTGACCGCCCCGTCCGGGCAGGTCGCGGTCTACGTCGCGCACCTGCCGTCGGTGCGCGTCAAGATGGAGGCCGGCTTCACGGCCCGGCAGCGCGACCGGAGCGCGGACGCCCTGGGCGAGGCCATCTCCCACGAGCCGCTGAAGAACGTCGTGCTGCTCGGCGACCTGAACGGCACCATGAACGACCGCGCGCTCAACGCCGTCACCTCCCAGATGCGCTCCACGCAGGGCGCGGCCGGCAACGGCTTCGGGTTCAGCTGGCCGGCGTCGTTCCCGATGGCGCGCATCGACCAGATCATGGTCAGGGGCCTGGATCCGGAGAGCTCCTGGACGCTGCCGGAGACCGGCAGTGACCATCTGCCGATCGCCGCCCGTGTGAAGGTCGCCACAGACGGCTGAGTAGGGCCGTAGGCGGAATAGCAGGCCTGAGAGACTTTGTTCCGTACTTGAACATACGAAAGTACGGATCCCCCAGCAAGACTCGAAAGGCTTCCTCATGCCCCTGGCCCTGCTCGCCCTCGCCGTGGGCGCCTTCGGCATCGGTACCACCGAGTTCGTGATGATGGGGCTGCTGCCCGATGTCGCGGACGACCTGCACATCTCGATACCCAGCGCCGGCCATCTGGTGTCGGCGTACGCGCTGGGCGTCGTCATCGGCGCCCCGCTGCTGGCCGCGGTCACGGCCCGGATGTCCCGCCGCACGGTCCTGATCAGCCTGATGGGACTGTTCGTCGCGGGCAACGCCCTGTCGGCCCTGGCGCCCGACAACGGCTGGCTGCTGGCGGCCCGCTTCCTGAGCGGCCTGCCGCACGGCGCCTTCTTCGGTGTGGGCGCCGTCGTCGCGACGAACATGGTCGCCCCGGAGCGCAAGGCGCGCTCCGTCTCCCTGATGTTCCTCGGCCTGACGGTCGCCAACGTCCTGGGCGTGCCGGTCGCGACCCTCATGGGCCAGAACCTCGGCTGGAGGGCGACCTTCCTCGGCGTCAGCGCCATCGGCCTGGCGGCGATCGCCGCGCTCGCGTTCCTGATCCCGCACGACCACGAGCACACCACCGCACAGGGCCTGCGCGGCGAACTCGCCGCCCTGCGCTCCCTCCCGGTCTGGCTGTCGCTCGGCACCACGGTCGCCGGCTTCGGCGCCCTCTTCTCGGCGTACAGCTACATCACGCCGATGCTCACGGACGTCGCCGGCTACGCCGGGGCCAGCGTGACCCTGCTGCTGGCGCTGTTCGGCGTCGGCGCGACCGCGGGCAACCTGCTCGGCGGCCGGCTGGCCGACCACTCCCTGCGGGGCACGCTCTTCGGCGGCCTGGGGTCCCTAGTGGTGGTGCTGGCGCTGTTCCCGCTGCTGATGCGCACGGAGGTCACGGCCGCCGTGGCCGTGATCCTGCTCGGCATGGCGGCCTTCGCCACCGGCTCCCCGCTCCAGTTGATGGTCATGGAGAAGGCCTCCTCGGCCCCCTCCCTGGCCTCCTCCGCCAACCAGGCCGCCTTCAACCTGGCCAACGCGGGCGGCGCCTGGATCGGCGGCCTCGCCCTGGCCGCGGGCTTCGGGGTCACCTCCCCGGCCCTGGCGGGCGCGGCCCTGGCCGTCCTCGGCCTGGCCGTGGCGGCGGTGGCGTACACGGTGGACCGGCGCCGGGCCCCGGCCGCCGGACGCGAGCGGATCGTGGCGAGCCACGTCCCGCAGGAAGCGGAGACGGTGCGTCACTGACCGTTGGTACGCGCCGGTGAGGTGACTCGGGCGGCAGTCCGTGGGGTTGGTCCCACGGGCTGCCGCTCTGTTTCATCGGCTCGGTGTCAGCGCGCCGGCCAGTTGATCGAGTCCGTCGAACCGTCCGTCGAAGTCGTCGGAGCGCGTCGGCGGATCCCCGGCCGGCCGGCGGACGTAGGCGGTCCGCATGCCCGCCGCCCGAGCTCCGCGCAGGTCCCAGGCGTGCGTGGCCACCATGAGGACGCACTCCGGTGGGCATCCGGCGGTGTCGAGGGCGAGCCGGTAGACCTCCGGTGCGGGTTTGTAGGCGTGGACTGCCTCGGCGGACAGGGCCTGATGCCAGCGCAGCCCCGCATGCGCGTTGAGTCGCGGCAGAGCGGTGCGGCCGGCGTTGGAGAGCCCGACCACGGGGAACCGCCGCGCGAGCCGCTCCAGCCCGGCGACGGAGTCGTCCCACGGGGGCAGGCGCTGCCCCGCCGTGGCCAGCCGGGCGACGGCAGCCGGATCGGTGATCCCGGCCCGCTCGGCGACGAGCCGGGCGGCCTCCGCGTCGATGATCTCGGCGTTGGCGTACGGGCGGTGCCCCTGCTCGATGCGCCGCTGCTCACGCTCGCAGTGCCGCTGCCACAGGCTGACCCATGCGTCGACGGCCGCCTCGTCGGCTGCGGGGGCCGCTTCGCGCATCGCTGCCCTGAGCCCGCTGGATTCATCGACGAGCGTTCCGAGGACATCGAAGACGACGACCTCGATATCGCGGATCCCCCTCATACGACCTCCTGCGCTCACGACTGTCGTCACCTCTTCAACTGGTGACGATGTTGCCCGGATGTCTCGTCACCGGTCAAGATGGTGACGTGGATTTCACCTTCGTGAGCGGCGACCCGGCCCTCGACCTGACCGGCACCGTGCTGAGCCGCCGGGACGAACCCGTCGACCTCCTGGCCGCGCCCGCGGATCTCGAACGGTGGGTGGCCGCGTGTGACGGGCTTCCCGACCGGGTGAGCGTCGACAGACGGAACTTCGCGTCGGCGCTGTCCTTGCGAGAGGCGCTCTACCGACTGGCCCTCGACCGCGTACTCGACCGCCCCTTCGACCCGGGCAGTCTCGACCTCGTCAACGGCACGGCTGCCGGGCCGCCGTGCGCGATCGAGCTCGGCGACACGGGCCTGCGCACATCGGGGGACCTCCCCGCGGCACTGTCCCAACTGGCCCGGAGCGGTATCACCTTGCTGGCCGACCCCCACGCCTGCCTCAAGGAGTGCGGCCGCCCCGGCTGCACTCGCGTCTACCTGGACCGGTCACGGGGTGCGCGGCGGGCCTGGTGCGGGATGGAGGAGTGCGGGAACCGGGTCAAGGCCGCGGCTTATCGGGCGCGGAGACGGGGGGCTGTCGACGCTGTGGGGCCTGTGGGGCCCTAGCAGGATCGTCAAAGTGTCACGCTCACTCCAGGAGCGATGCGAGGATGACGACCCCGCCCTGGCCCTGACCCTGTTCCCGGAGCCCGCATGCCTTTACGGACAGGCACCACCCGCCCCGTACCCCTGCTCCTGTCGATCGTGCTCGCCGCCGGCACGCTCACCGGCTGCGCGCTACAGGAACTCGCCAGGGACTGCGGAGGGACCGACGACCGGGTCAAGGAGATGGCCGCGCTCGGCATCCTCGACTCCCGGCCCGCCGGGGCCACCGTCGCGCGGGGCTTCGAGAAGGTCGACGCCGGCTGCTGGGCGGACAGCGGCGATGTCTCGGTGTACGCCAACCGGACCTACGCCTTCCCCGGCACACGGGCCGAAGTCGCCGCACACTACCGGACGGCGGCGGAACGAGACGGATGGGCCCCGCCGGCCCGTGCGGCCTCGCCCGATGACCTGTGCTTCGCAAAGGAGGGGATGTCCCTGCGGATCGCCTTCCTCACCGCCGAGGGCCTCGCGGAGGACGGCCACGGAAGCCGCCCCGACCTCACGGCCGGGGCAGGCTACTCGATCAGCGCCGACTCGTTCGTGAACAGCGGCGCCGAGGCGGGCTGCTAGGGCCTGTCGTCTGGATCAGGTCGCAGGGAAGCGGCGGCACCTTGTCAGCCCCGCGTCTGCGGCGCGATCCGGACGGCAGGCCCTGGAGGCCGCGCCCCTCAGACCGACTCCCGCCACCCGTTCGTGATCGGCAGCCGGCGGTCCTTCCCGAAGCCCTTCGCCGAGATCTTCGTGCCCGGCGGGTACTGGCGCCGCTTGTACTCCGCCGTGTCGACCATACGCAGCGTCTTCGTGACCAGCTCCCGGTCGTAGCCGGCCGCCACGATCTCGTCGGCGCCCTTGTCGTGGTCGACGTACAGGTCGAGGATCGCGTCCAGCACCGGGTAGTCGGGGAGCGAATCCGTGTCGACCTGGCCCGGGCGGAGTTCCGCGCTCGGGGGCTTGGTGATGGAGTTCTCGGGGATCGGCGGGGTCTGGCCGCGTTCCCGGGCGGCCCTGTTGCGCCACTCGGCAAGGCGGAAGACCGACGTCTTGTACACGTCCTTGATGGGGCCGTACGCGCCGACGGAGTCGCCGTAGAGCGTCGAGTAGCCGACCGCCAGTTCCGACTTGTTGCCGGGGGCCAGGACGATGTGGCCCTCCTGGTTGGAGATCGCCATGAGGAGCGTGCCGCGCAGGCGCGACTGGAGGTTCTCCTCCGCCAGGCCGGTCAGGCCCAGCGAGTCCATGTACGCGTCGAACATCGGCTCGATGGCCACGGTCCGGTAGTTCAGGCCCGTGCGGTGGGCCATCTCCGCCGCGTCGTCCTTGGAGTGGTCCGAGGAGTACTTCGACGGCATCGACACGCCGTACACGTTCTGCGCGCCCACCGCGTCGCACGCGATCGCCGCGACCAGCGCCGAGTCGATGCCGCCCGACATGCCGATCAGGACCGACTTGAAGCCGTTCTTCGCGACGTACGCCCGCAGGCCCACGACCAGCGCCGAGTAGACCTCCTCGTCGTCGTCCAGGCGGTCCGCGTAGCCACCGGGGAGCTCCCGCTCGTAGGGGGCGAGCGGCTTCTCGGAGACGATCACGCGGTCGATGCGCAAGCCGTCGTCCACGACACCTGTGGGCGCTTCCGCCAGCGCCTCCGGCAGGTCCAGGTCCAGGACCACACAGCCCTCGGCGAACTGCGGCGCCCGCGCCACGACCTCGCCGTCCTTGTCCACGACGATCGAGTCACCGTCGAACACCAGCTCGTCCTGGCCGCCGATCATGGCCAGGTACGCGGTCGTGCAGCCGGCCTCCTGGGCCCGCTTGCGGACCAGGTCCAGGCGCGTGTCGTCCTTGTCGCGCTCGTAGGGGGAGGCGTTGATCGAGACCAGCAGGCCCGCCCGCGCCGAGCGCGCCGCCGGGACCCGGCCGCCGTCCTGCCAGAGGTCCTCGCAGATGGCCAGGGCGACATCCACGCCGTGGACGCGCAGGACCGGCATGCTGTCGCCGGGCACGAAGTAGCGGAACTCGTCGAAGACGCCGTAGTTCGGCAGGTGGTGCTTGGCGTAGTTCAGGACCACCTCGCCGCCGTACAGCACCGCCCCCGCGTTCTGCGGCGCGCCGGCCGGCTGGCCGTACTTCGGCTGGGCGGTGGCGCTGCGGTCGAGATAGCCGACGATCACCGGCAGCTCGCCGAAGCCCTCGTCGGCCAGACGGGCGGCGAGACTCCGCAGCGCCGCCCTGGAGGACTCCACGAAGGACGACCTGAGGGCCAGGTCCTCGACGGGATACCCGGTCAGCACCATCTCGGGGAACGCCACGAGATGCGCTCCCTGCTCGGCGGAGTGCCGGGTCCAGCGGACGATCGACTCGGCGTTCCCGGCGAGGTCGCCGACGCTCGAATCGATCTGGTTCAGGGCGAGACGTAGTTGAGGCACGCCGTCCAGTGTAATCGTCAGTGCGACACAATGGGGTGGTGTGAGTCACCCCACACCACCCCGTCCGCTCCCGGAGCTCAGCGGCGCCGGTACGACTCGACGTAGCCGCTCGCGGGCGTGCCCACGCCGGTGACGTCGTCGTAGCCCTTCACGGCCGCGAGCGAGCTGTCCTTGCCCAGGCTGCGCACGGACGTGGCCAGACCGCCGGTGGCGTCGTAGCCGTTCACGAAGTCCACGCGGGCCACGGCGAGGCCGGAGCCCGTCGGGTCGTCGGTGACGTCGTGGTAGACCTTCGAGCCGGCCTTGGCGTAGATCGCCGGGTTGGCGAAGCCGATCGGCTTGCCGCCCCGGGCCTCCTGGGCCAGGGCCTGGACGGCGGCGACGGTCGGCGCGGCGAGCGAGGTGCCGCCGATGCGGTACTCGCCGTACGCCTGCGTCTTCCCGTCCGGCTGGGTCTGCGTCTGGCCGACCAGGAAGCCGGTGTTCGGGTCGGCGATCGCCGCGATGTCGGGGACGACCCGGTTGCCGTCCGCGCTGTTGGCCTTGGCCAGCGCGTCCGGTACGACACCCTGCTGGTAACCCGGCTCCGCCACCGTCCTGCTGGTGCCGCCGCCCGCGCCGGAGGTGAAGGCGCCGGGGAAGTCCGTCCAGCTCTTGCCGTCGGCCGACAAGCCGGCCTTCTCTGTGCCCCAGCCGGTCTCCCAGAGGTACTTGTCGCCCTTGCCGACGGCCAGCGACGTGCCGCCGACGGCGGTGACCCACGCCGAGTTGGCCGGGGAGTCGACCTGCTTCGTCCCGGAGCTCGCGACCTCGTCGCCGTCGTCGCCTGAGGAGAAGTAGAAGCCGATGCCCTCGACCGCGCCGAGCTGGAAGACCTGGTCGTAGGCCGCCGCGAGGTCAGGTGTCTGCGCGGCCTCCACCTCGCCCCAGGAGTTGGACACGATGTCGGCCAGGTGGTTGTCGACGACCTTGCCGAGCGCGTCGAGCAGATCGGCGTCGGTGCAGGACGCGGCGCCCACGTAGGTGACGTCCGAGGCCGGCGCGACCGCGTGCACGGCCTCGACGTCCAGGGTCTCCTCGCCGTACCAGCCGGAGGCCGAGCAGTCCTTGGTGTTGGTGTACGTCGCGGGCAGCACCTGGTGCAGTTGCCCGGTCTTCCACGCCGCGTCGCCGTTGCGCTTGGCGTAGGTGGCGGCGTCGTAGGCGATGGTCGGGGAGGCGTACGCGTCCGTGATGGCGACCCGGACGCCCTTGCCGGTGCGCTTGCCCGCGCCGTAGGCGGCCCGCAGCTGCTTGCCGGTGTAGCCCTTGACGGCGTACGGGATCTTCGTGCCGTACGCGTCCGGGAGCGTGCTCGCGGTCTTCGAGCCGTAGTACGAGGAGAACGGCCCGGCGTTGCGGAACACGGTGTCCGGCGGCGGCAGCCGGTCGTCGTGCGTGACCATGTGCGGCGCGTTGTCCAGGCCGGTGACGGTCAGCACGGCCTCGGCCAGGCTCGCCGGGACGGAGGCGGTGCTCGCCGGGGCGCGGTAGGTCTTCGCGCCCTTGGCGAAGTCGTGCAGTTGGGCGCCGAACGCCTTCTCGGCGGCGGCCACGTCGCCGGTGACGGAGACGTAGTGCTGCGTCACACCGGTGACCGTCAGACCGGCGGCCTTCAGCCAGGACGTCACCGCCGCCACCTGGGCCTTGGTCGCGCCGAAGCGGGCCCGCGCCTTCTCGGCGGTCAGGTACTTGCCGTACGAGGCCGACGCCGGGTCGGACACGGCCTTCGCGTAGGCGGCGAGACCGGTGGCGTCGCGGCCTCGGAGATACACCCGGGCCGACATCCGGGCGCCGTCGGAGGTGGCGCCCCTGTCGGCCTTGGCCGTGGCCCACGCGGGCCGGGTCCCGGCCAGCAGGTCGCGGAGCGGGTGGTCGGCGGCGTGCGCCGCGGGTATGCCGAGCGCCAGCGCACCGGCGAGCATCGGCAGTGTCGCCGCGATGCTCACCCCAGTGCGCGCCTTGGCGCGGTTGGATCTCATGGAACCCCCTGTGCGGTTCGTCGCGAGTGATCACTCGACGGTCGCCACTCTCGCGACGAACCGTTCATGTCAGGGGAATGCGAAACCCAAGAAGCGTTCTACACAGGCCAAGAAGTGCCCAAGGCGCCGCAAGACAGGGCGATTTGAGGCTTACGCCCCAGGGGGTTCGTACGCTACGAGCGCGGCGCGGCGCCCCGCTCCTTCAGCAGGTCCGCCATCAGGCCGATCTCCGACTGCTGCGCCTCCACCATGCCCTGAGCGAGGCGCTTCTCCACGCCGACCGTGCACCGCTCCACACAGCCCTCCGCCATGTGGACGCCGCCCTTGTGATGGTCCGTCATCAGCTGGAGGTAGAAGATCTCCGCCTGCTTGCCGTTCAGCGTGCCGAGCTTCTTCAGCTCGGTGTTGGTGGCCATGCCCGGCATCAGCGCGCCGTCCTTGCCGGAGGCCATGTCACCCATGTCCATCCAGGCCATCGGCTCGGAGGACACCTTGGGCAGCCCCCACAGATCGAGCCAGCCGATCATCATGCCGCGCTGGTTGGCCTGG
The DNA here is from genome assembly GCF_044457425.1 of Streptomyces sp. NPDC050546. Taxonomy (NCBI): domain Bacteria; kingdom Bacillati; phylum Actinomycetota; class Actinomycetes; order Kitasatosporales; family Streptomycetaceae; genus Streptomyces; species Streptomyces sp. NPDC050546. The sequence goes on along the minus strand of NZ_JBITGX010000005.1, from coordinate 127,057 downwards.
GTCTGCGCGATGTCGTACGCGAGGCGCCGCACGTCCTCGTCCTCGGTGCGGTCGCGCACGATGTACGACATCTCCACGGCCTGCTGGTGATGCACCGCCATGTCCCGCGCGAACCCGGCGTCCGCGGACTCGGCGGAGGGGGTCCGGCTGCTGCCGTCGTCCCCGGCGACGGCGTAGGTGATCCCGCCGGCCGCGACGAGCGCCGTCACCGCGGCCCCGGCGACCAGACCGGCGTGCCTCACTGCGACAGCCCGTTCGTGCAGGCGGCCCCCGGCTCGGGCGTCTGCTCGCCCTGCACGAACTTCTCGAAGAACTTGTCCACGTTCGGGTCGCTCGCGCCCGTCACCGTGCGCTGGTGGCCCCACGCCGAGAGCATGATCGGGTCCTGCTGGTCGTCCATCGGGCTCATCAGCGTGTACGGCGTCTTCTTCACCTTCGCCGCGAGCGCGTCGATGTCGGCCTTCTTCGCGTCGGCGTTGTACGTCACCCACACCGCGCCGTGCTCCAGCGAGTGCACGGCGTTGGTGTTGTCGAGCTGCTTGGTGTAGACGTCCCCGTTGCAGTTCATCCAGGCCTGGTTGTGGTCACCGCCGACCGGCGGCTCGGAGGCGTACTTCACGGCCTTGGTGACGTGGTTGCGGGCCAGCTTCCCTTCCCAGGTCTTCACACCGTCCTCGCCGGTGACGAACTTCCCCTTGCCCGAGGTGTCCTTCGCGGCGGCGGTGTCACTGCCGCCGTCGCCGGACTGGGACCGCACGAGCACGACACCGCCGCCGACGAGACCGCACACGACCACCACGCTGGCCGCGATGACGAGGATCCGGTTGCGGCGCTCACGGGACTGCTCGGCGCGCCGCATCTCCTCTATCCGCGCCTTGCGTGCCGTGCTGCTCTTGTTGGCGGAGCCCATGAGGTGTCCTTCGTGGGAAAGGTGGGACGGTCGGCTGAGCTGATCGTAATGGGGGGAACGGGGCGCCTCGTAGGGCGGCGGAGGGAATGGGCTGAATCGATATGGCACCGACAGGTGTCCGACAGCTTCGGAAGCTTCGGTCCGACAGCTTCGGAGATTCGGGGCCCGGATAATTTGAACCGCAGATTCCCATTACCTACGCTGCGGGTATGCGGCTGCTGCGCTCCACCGATCTCGCCCTGCGGGTCCTCATGCGGCTCGCCGTCGCGGGCGAGTCGAGTCCGACGACCCGGGAGGTCGCGGACGGCATGGACGTGCCGTACACGCACCTGGCCAAGGTCGTCGCCGAGCTCCAGCACATGGGGCTGCTCGAGGCCCGCCGCGGCCGCGGTGGCGGACTCACCCTGACGGAGCGGGGCCGTACGGCGTCGGTGGGCGCCGTGGTGCGCGCCTTCGAGGGCGACGGCGACGTGGTCGACTGCGAGGGCAGCACCCCCTGCCCCCTGAACTCCGCCTGCCGGCTGCGCGGCGCCCTGCGCCGGGCCCAGGAGGCGTTCTTCGCCTCACTGGACCCGGTGACGGTCCGGGACATCGTGGCGGAGCCGACCGGGGCGCTGCTGCTGGGAATCTCGCGGGGAAGCCTCTAGTCCGCCCAGGACCTCAGGCCTGTCCCGCCAGCCACAGGTCCGGACCGAACACCTCGTAGTGGATGTCGGCCGGGGCCACGCCCTTCGCGATCAGCTGAGCCCTCACCGCCCGCATGAACGGCAGCGGCCCGCACAGGTACGCGCGCGTGCCCGGCGCGACCGGGACGCCGGCGAGGTCGACAAGACCGGAGTGGGTGCCCGCCGGGGCGTCCTGCTCATACCAGAGGTGGACGGCCGACTCCGGAAGCTTGGCCGCGTAGGCCTCGTGGTCGGTGCGCAGGGCGTGGGTGGCGGGTGAGCGGTCGCCGTGTACGACGGTGACCGGGGCGCGGTGCCCCGAGCCGGCGAGGTGCGCCAGCATCGCGGTCATCGGGGTGACGCCGATTCCCGCCGAGGCCAGCAGCAGCGGTGTGCCGGGGCCGGCGTCCAGGACCAGGTCGCCGTAGGGCTCCGACAGTTCGAGGACGTCACCCTCCCTCACGTGCGCGTGGAGGTGGTTCGAGACCTCGCCGTCGGGGGCGCCGTCGCCCTGCACACGCTTCACGCTGATCTGTCGCAGCAGCGGTCCCGGCGCACCGGAGAGGCTGTACTGGCGTATCTGCCGGGCGCCGTCCGGGAGGGCGACGCGGACGGAGGCGTACTGGCCCGCGAGGAAGTCCCGCACTTCGGAGCCGTCGGCGGGCCGTAGCCGGAAGGTGACGACGTCCGCGGTCTCGGTGACGCGCTCGACGACCTCCCAGGTCCGCCAGCCGGGCCCGCCGCTCTCCTCCAGCAGCCGCTTCTCGACGGCGATCAGCGCGTTCGCCATCAGCCAGTAGACCTCGTCCCAGGCGGCGGCGACCTCGGGCGTCACGGCGTCGCCGAGCACCTCGGCGATGGCGGCGAACAGGTGCTCGTGGACGAGGCCGTACTGCTCGGGCGTGACGCCGAGCGAGGCGTGTTTGTGGGCGATGCGGTGCAGCATCGCGTCCGGCCGCTGCTCCGGACGGTCCAGCAGGTGCGTCGCGAAGGCGGCGACGGAACCGGCGAGCGCCTGCCGCTGGGTGCCGGCGGCCTGGTTGCCCCGGTTGAACAGGTCCCGCAGCAACTCGGGGCGGGCCGCGAACAGGCCGGCGTAGAAGCGCTCGGTGATCTCCCCCAGGGCCCCGCCGACGGCGGGGAGTGTGGCGCGGACGGTGGCGGCTGACTGCTCGGACAGCATCGGGGCTCCTCGGGTGCTCGGCTGTGCGCACGATATTTAAAGTTGCATCTGAGATGCAAATTAAGCGGGTGGAGCAGCCGGGCGGACCGGCCGTTACGGATGTCACCGCGAGCAGGCACTATGGGCGGAAGAGCAGTTCACCTGCCGTATGTGAGGCGTTCGGCCCCGGGCCGGCCGGGCGATCATGGTGCGCAACGCGTACGAAATGGTGGTGTGGTGGGATGCTCAGGTGCCCGACCGCCTCCCGTGGTACGGAAGAGAAGGCGGCCTGACCAGCAAGGATGGGGAAGCGGAAGATGGACAAGCAGCAGGAGTTCGTACTCCGGACCTTGGAGGAGCGCGACATCCGGTTCGTACGCCTGTGGTTCACGGACGTGCTGGGCTTCCTCAAGTCCGTCGCCGTGGCCCCGGCCGAGCTGGAACAGGCCTTCGACGAGGGCATCGGCTTCGACGGCTCCGCGATCGAGGGCTTCGCCCGGGTCTACGAGTCCGACATGATCGCCAAGCCCGACCCGTCGACCTTCCAGATCCTGCCCTGGCGTGCGGAGGCCCCGGGCACGGCCCGCATGTTCTGCGACATCCTCATGCCGGACGGCTCCCCGTCCTTCGCCGACCCGCGCTACGTCCTCAAGCGCGCCCTGGCCCGCACCTCCGACCTGGGCTTCACGTTCTACACCCACCCGGAGATCGAGTTCTTCCTGCTCAAGGACCGCCCGCTGGACGGCTCCCGCCCCACTCCGGCCGACAACTCCGGCTACTTCGACCACACCCCGACCAACGTCGGCATGGACTTCCGCCGCCAGGCGATCACCATGCTGGAGTCGATGGGCATCTCGGTCGAGTTCTCCCACCACGAGGGCGCCCCGGGCCAGCAGGAGATCGACCTGCGGTACGCCGACGCGCTCTCCACGGCCGACAACATCATGACGTTCCGCCTCGTGATGAAGCAGGTGGCGCTGGAGCAGGGCGTGCAGGCGACCTTCATGCCGAAGCCCTTCTCCGAGCACCCGGGCAGCGGCATGCACACGCACCTCTCCCTCTTCGAGGGCGACCGCAACGCCTTCTACGAGTCGGGCTCGGAGTACCAGCTCTCCAAGGTGGGCCGCTCCTTCATCGCGGGCCTGCTGCGGCACGCGGCGGAGATCTCCGCGGTCACCAACCAGTGGGTCAACTCCTACAAGCGCATCTGGGGCGGCGCGGAGCGCACGGCGGGCGCGGGCGGAGAGGCCCCGTCGTACATCTGCTGGGGCCACAACAACCGCTCGGCGCTGGTCCGCGTCCCGATGTACAAGCCCGGCAAGACCGGCTCGGCCAGGGTGGAGGTCCGCTCCCTGGACTCGGGCGCGAACCCCTACCTGGCCTACGCGCTCCTCCTGGCCGCCGGCCTCAAGGGCATCGAGGAGGGCTACGAGCTCCCGCCCGGCGCCGAGGACGACGTCTGGGCCCTCTCCGACGCCGAGCGCCGCGCGATGGGCATCGAGCCGCTCCCGCAGAACCTCGGCGAGGCCCTGACCCTGATGGAACGCAGCGACCTGGTCGCCGAGACCCTCGGCGAGCACGTCTTCGACTTCTTCCTGCGCAACAAGCGGCAGGAATGGGAGGAGTACCGCAGCGAGGTCACGGCGTTCGAGCTGCGGAAGAACCTGCCTGCGCTGTAAGGGCAGGTCAGAGCAGGTTTCTTGCCGCATTAATGTGTGGGGCCGACGATTGCGTATCGTCGGCCCCATGCTGTCTTAGTGTCCCCGGGGCCGTCTCTGGGCCGTCCGGTGCTGGATGCGGCTTGCCTAGCACTGGACCGCACCTCCCTATGGCGGACGCGCCTGGCTCTGTCTACGCGCCGCGAGAGTGTGAGCTCTGCAACCTGAGACCACAGGTGTTAGATCGCAAAGCACCACCAAGACCGCAGCTATATGGGCGGTGGTAGGCCATGGGGGTGCCGCCACGTCAATGGTCAGAGAGCAAAGAGCCAAGAGGATCGCAGTGAACCCGATGCGAACGGCAGACTCGCGGACGAGATAGGTGAAGTGCCTCCCTTCCTTCTCTGCGACGAAGGGACCTGCAATCAATAGGGTGGCCCCCACGAAGAGCAGAGTCATAGTCTGCCGAGAAAGGCTAGACGCTGGCTCGCTGTCCGAACTTGTGAAAAGTTGCGTCCAGGCGGCCAGGGCGATGGCCCCTCCTAGGACCGAGACGTCGAATTGGCGTTGAGTTTTGGCGACCCACTTGAGATGGGCTTGACTGATGTTTCCTGCTGGGGTTGTCGCTGATACCAGTGCAGAGCTCTGGGTAAGCCCTCTCTTGAGGCGCCCCCAGGGCTTTGGTCGGTTTGCGGATGGCTGGCTGAGGGGGGCCCCAAGGTCGTTGAAGGTGCACAGCTTGAGGTAATGCAGGATCCAAACCGCCCTCCCTATAATGGCTATCAGGAGATAGAGGGGGAGGGTGTAAATAGTTCCGGAGATGTTGACGTCTATCATGGTTTTGGGCACGGCGGAATTCGGAGGCACTCTTCGCCGTCGAGGCTCTCGTTTCCGTGTGGGCATGAGTACGAGGCTTCCACTGGCTTGTAGCCGAACGTTGTCGTGGTCATGCCTACGAACTGTTCGGCTAGCTCCAGATAATCCTTTGAACTGGCTGCATCCCCTAGGGCCAGGTGCGCAATTCCAAAATCGGTGAGAGTCCCAGCTATTGCCCCCAGAGTGGGAATTGCATTGATCTGGTGCAGGGATTCGAAGGGTACCTGCTCTGGGAAGTGTTTGATCCACGGCATTACTGCGTCCGCAGTAATGCGGACGGTCGAGTAGTCGCCGTCTGCTATTGACTGAGCAGTCTCCCTCCGCAGTTCGGAAAGCGCTTCGAAGAGTTCACCGAAAGCTGCGGTTTCCGCATTGGGGAGTTCAACCATGATGCCCGCCCCTTACGGGTTGTTCCTCGCTCACAATCAGGGTCTCACGTGGGTCGAAGACCTGCATGCCGAGCTTGGCGGCGACACTCTGGAGAGGGCCCCCATGGGAATGGTCACCCTCACGGTGGCCATTCCTATGGGGGGCAAGGCTTAGTGTGCTGGCTTTTAGCGTTGCGCCACTCGTTGACGGATCTCGTACATGGCGTCGACTGCGTTGCGAGTGCGCTCCTCACTGCTGGGCATCAAGTGCGTGTAGACCCGGAGCGTGAACCCCGGATCGTTGTGCCCGAGGTAGTGGCTCAGGGCCTTGATGTTCTCGCCGGCGTCCAGCAGGACCGAGGCGTAAAAGTGCCTGAGTGCGTGCATGCCGTGTTCACGGGCCGCCTGGTGACGCTCGCCCGGCTTCGGTTGGGGGATCACTCCGGCCGCGACGAGAGCGGGCTTCCACGCCCGGTCGTTGAAGTCGGTACGCCGAACCGCACCCGCGCCATCGAGACGGGTGAACAGCAGCCGCTTCGTGACTTGCGGACCGTCCACCCGGAGCCAAGGCAGGGTGATCTCTATCGGAGGGAAGGCCTCCATGTGCTGCTTGAGGACGTGTGCCACGCGGTCCGGCAAGGGGACGTCGCGGACCTTGCCCCGCTTCGGCGGGGCGAACACGAGACCCTCCTTCGTCACTTTCACCTGGTTCACGATGTGCAGCCATCCGGAGTCGAAGGCGATCTCGTCGACGGGAAGCCCGAAGATCTCCCCTTGCCGGAGCCCGCATCCCCCTCCGAGGTCGACTGTCGCGCGGAAGCGCTTCGGCAGTGCTGCCCGAACGGCGAAGACGCGCTCTGCGCTCCACGGCACAATGCGACCAGTCCCCGCAGCAGGCGGACGCACTGATTGCGCGTGACACGGGTTCTTCGGCAGGTGACCGTCGTCAACTGCAGCATTGAGGACCGTCGATACGTTGTTGTAGATCACGCGCCGGTACGACGACGCAGGGACAACCCGTTCCAGTTCGCTGAGCCAATCCCGGATGTGTTCCGGCTTGAAGGAGCCGAGCGGTCGCGGTCCCAGGTAGGGGATTGCGTGGCCGCGAATCGCGGACTCCACTGACTCTCGCGTGGTCATGTCGGTGGTCTGCGTGTTCAGCCACTTCTCGGCGTACTGCCGGAACGTCACTCGGCTCGCGGCCGGGTCCACGTACTGCCCCCGAGACATGTCCGCCTCGATGTGGGCGAGCCACTGATCGGCCAGTCGCTTCTGTCCGTCGGGGAATGACTTGCTCTTCTCGGTTCCGTCCGGGCCGATGTAACGGGCGCGGTAGCGCATCCCGGTGCCGTAGCGGTCCGTGCGTACGCGACGGGGCTTGCCGGCGGCGCCGGGTTCGGTCTTGTACCACCGGTCTTGGATGTGGCCTGCCATCAGGCAGTGATCCTCTCGACATGCAGCAGGGAGAGCCGCTTATGCGACTCTCCCTGCTGTGTGGTGGGTGTTTGGTTAGGCGGCGGCAGTCTCGGCGTGCTTGCGCTGGTCTACGTAGGCCCGTACGTCGGCGGGGTCGTAGCGAAGGTGCTTGCCGATGCGGAAGCCGGACGGGCCGGTGCGCTTCTTGCGCCACTGGTAGACGGTTTCCAGGGGCACCTCGAACATCTCGGCGATGTCGTCGGGAGTGAGGTACCGGTCCGGGAGGCCGCCTCGGAGAGTGGTGCGGGGGTCGGTGCCTGTCGGCGTTGCCATCGGGACTCCAAGAGGGGAGGGCAGGGCCGTGTGTGTCCGAGGTGCGGATTTCTGCGTCACCCGCGTCATCTGCGTCATTCGCCTCTCTGACCTGCGGTTTCGGGGTGACGCAGGAATCTGGGGGTGTGTCACCGGTGACGTAGACCTTCGTCATCAGGTGACGCAGGTGACGCAGGATGACGCAGAGATCGGCTGTCTGCGTCACCGCTGTTTCGGCAGGTCACAGGCCGTTTTCGGGGTGTGGGTGACGCAGGTGACGCAGCGTCTTCCTACTTCGGACAAGAGGGGGGTGGTGTCTGTTGTGGTGTGCGGCTCAGCGAGTGAAGAACGGGCCGCTTCGCGGCGCGACCATCGCAGGGCGGCGCCGCCGCCGAACAGCAAGAAGAGCACGCGGCGCCGGGTGCTCCTCTTGCTTGTTCGCGCGGCCGTGGTGCCGCGCGGTCAGAAAGCCGCTTCCTGCTCCGGCGGCGGTGCGGCGGTCGGCCGCGCGACCTCGATGTAACGGGACGTCTTGGTACGCCCCCAGTCGATGAGCACGCCCCGGGCGGCGAGGGTGGGTTGCAGCCGCTTGAGACGGTCTGAGAGCACCTTGCCGGTGGTAGGCCACCCTTTAGGCAGGGGACGGAAGTCCTCGCCCCCGTAGAGGCCCGTGAGGCAGTGCAGCCACTCGGCCGACGTCATCCGCTGATCGGTGCCCGGGTCGATGCCGGCGGCGTGCTTGAGCACGGTCTGCGCCAGCAAGTCGCCTTCAATGACGTCGTCGTTGAGGTCGTCCAGGCTGGCCCGGTAAGCAGCCAGCGCCCCCAGACCGGTGGCCGCGTCGAGTTGGGCACACAGGTGCGCGAAGTCGGCCATACGCAGGTCCGTCGGGATGTCCGCCTCAGCCGTGCGCACCTGCACCGTGAGGTCCAGGAGCGAGCCGAGGATGACGGGCAGCACCTCTGCGAAGTCAGACCACAGTTCCGCCTCGGTACGCCGGACGCGGGGGAGTTCCAGCCGCAGGGGCAACAGCCGTTCGGCGAGGTCGGGCCGGATGACGCCGACGTCGATGCCGGTCAGGAGCAGGGGGCGGCGGTAGCCGACACGGAAGACGTCGCCGTCGGTGAACAGGGCGCGCTTGACGTTCTCGGCGCCGGTCACGATGCAGCACATCGCGTCGGACAGCTCCGGGGTCATGTGGGAGAGGTTGTCCAGGGCGGTGACCCACCCGGCCGCCACGGCCGTGATCAGGTTCTCCTCATCCTTGGGCGCCCGGCGCAGGTCTCCGGTCATGCCCTCGATGATCCGCACAAGCATCCGCCCACCGGTGGACTTGCCCGCCCCCTGCGGACCCGTGAGGAACGGGGCCGGGACGGGCACCGTCGGCCCGAAGCAGCCGATGAGCCAGGCGATGGCCAGGCACTCGGTCTCCGCGGTGGCGAAGTTGCACAGCCGCATCAGCAGATCGATGCCCTTGCCGTCGGTGTCCTTCGCGGGCAGAGGGAGTTCGCCAGTGAGCTGAGTGCGGCGCCAGCACACCTCACGCGGGTCCGGGGTGAGCACGTCCCATCCGGTGGGGTGGATACGCACGGACTGTCCGTCGCTGCGGCCCAGGTCCAACCACGTGGCCCCGTCGAATCCGGGGGCGACACGGATGTGGACGGACTGCACGTCCTCGGTCAGCGCGAGTGCTTCGATCAAGTCCAACGCCTCCTTGAGCGCGGTGCCGTTGAACACGCCGATGCCGTCCTTGAACAGTCCGACCATGAGTTCCTGCCGGTGGCTGCCCGTCGTGCCCTGGGAGCGGATCGGGCGGGCCACGGGGTGGCCGTTGCGCTGCGCGTACACGGTGCCGTCGGCAGTGCGGAAGTACCGGAAGTGGGATTGCGCGTAGTCGGTGATGACCTGGCGAGCCGGGTTCTTTTCGTCGTCGGACATGGTCACAGTCCCAACATGGTGCGGGCGTTGTTCCACGAGTCGGTGCAGTGCCGCAGGGTTTCGCCCTTGGTCTGCGCGGCGGTGAACAGCCGCGTGACGTGGACGTCAGTGAGGCAGCCGCACCGGCCATGCGTGGACAGCACGGCAAGGAACGTTCGGTACACCGTGGTGTGGACCGTGCTGCGGGCTTCGGTGATGCGCTGCTCCGCCATGGCGATGCCACGTTCCAGGTAGGCGGGCGTGCGGTGGCGGCAGTCCCCGCCCACGGCCCTTGCGGGCACGGCGACCGCATATGGTGCCGGGCGGGCCGGGGAGAATTCCTTGACGGCCAGCGCGCGGACGGCGTCCGGCAGGGCGGTCATGGTGCCGGTGCCGGGACCGAGGTAGCGGGCGTAGGACATGGTCGACTTGATGTCGACCCCGGGGCGGACCGCGTTGGGCGAGGCCATGGCGCCCCGGTAGATCCAGTGCTCACCGCGCGTCGTCGGCACAGTTCGCGTAGCGGGCAGGGCGGTGCGGGCCCATGCGATGGCTTGCGCGTCGTCCAGGTCGACCACGGTCAGCCCGGCGGCGCCGGGGTGGTAAGCGACGCAGACGGCCCGCCGCCACGCCGCCGCCCACGCGGGCGAGACGATGACCGCCGGGTCGGTGGTGGCTGCGGCCCACGCATGGCAGACCCTCCGGCAGCGGCACGGGCCCGGAGTTTTCATGTTCGGTCGGCCACCGCACGCGATGCCCGCACAGGCCGTGCAGTTGCCGAACGGCACCTTGCCCCGGCGCAGGGGCAGCACGGGTACGCCAGACGCCGCGAGGCTCAGCGCGGTGTGCAGGGGGTAGAGCGTCGCGCTCATGCGGCGGCCCTCCCTTCCAGGGCGAGGAACTGAGCAGCGATCCACTGGGCGTAGGCCGGGGGCACGGCCTTGCGGGCTTCGAGGTTGGTCATCCAGGTGCAGCCCATGGCGTCGGCGTAGGCGCGCTCGCCCTTGTGCTCGAAAGCCAGCAGTCCCTTGCGGTGCCAGCAGGGCGCGACCAGGTCCCCGCCCCCGCCCCACGACGTCTCGAAGACGCGGTGGCGGCGGACGTTGAGGCCGAACTGGGTCCCGCACAAGAGGTAGTCCGGGCGCAGAACACCAGCCGCGGCGGTCTCGGGGACGTTCTCCATGACCCACGGCCGTCCCGTCGCCTCCATGACCTGACGGCCGGGCCCGATCAGGTCAGGGTGGGTCTCGGGGTTGCCGCGCCACCTGGTGACGGTGGCGTAGCGCTCGCACGGCCAGGACCCGTGGATCAGGTCGAAGGTGTGGCCGTGTTCGGCGGTGTAGTCGATGCCGTCGGCCTGGACGAAGGGGAAGGGGTAGTTGGGCTGCGGGCGGATGTCGACGCCCACGACGTCGAACCCGGCCAGGTAGTAGCCCATCGAGAGCCCGCCGGCTCCGCTGCACACGTCCAGCACCCGCAGGCCGTTCGGCCGCCGCATGGGCAGCACACGCGCGTTCACGCGGCCACCCCCAGACGGTCCGTGGCGAGCAGGCTTAGGGCGGCCGTGCCGATGTGGTGGGTGTAGGCGGGCGGGATGCACTCGCGGATGCCGTCGCGGTTCATCCACGGCACCCCGAGTACGCGGCGGGCCAGGTCGACGCCGGAGAAGTTGCCGACGAACTGCCCGTAGTGGCCGGGCGGGACGGGGCGGCCCATCTTGGCCTGCGGTACGAGGTGCGAGGGGTGGTCGGGCTGGGCGAGGGTGAAGCCGCCGCCGGTCTCGAAGAACCGGTGCCGGTAGTTGGCCAGGCCGAACATCTGCCCGCACAGCATCACCGGTGCGCGCAGCTTGGGCACCGCGCCCCGCACGTTCTCCATCACCCACGGGCGACCGGTCGCTTCCAGCGCCGCGCGGGTGGGGGCGATCAGGTCGGGGTGGTCGTTGGACTGGATGCGCTGGCACTCGCTGTCGTGCTGGCACGGCGGCGAGGCGTGGATGAAGTCGAACTCCGCGCCGTGCTCGCGAACGAACGCGATCGCGTCCGCCTGCACGAACCGGAACGGGTAGCGCGGCTGAGGGTCCTTATCGACGCCGGTCACGTCGAACCCGGCGTCCTCGTAGCCCTTACCGCCGCCGCCCTGGCAGCAGAACAGATCCAGCAGAGTCGGCTGACGGCCGGGCACTCGCCGGAAGGTGGCGGGTTGCGTCATGCTGGGAGACCTCCACAGGTCAAGTGGTTGGCAGGTGGACAAGGGCGGCCCTGTGTTCTTGGCGGAATCGGGGGGCCGCCCTTGGCGTAGCTAGAAGGGCGGTTCGTCGCTGTAGCCGCCGGGCGCCCACGGGGCGCTGTCACGGCGACGCCGGCGCATCCAACGCGGCAGGCGCGGGAGGGGCAGCAGGATCACGGCCCACTGCGTCCAGCACGGGCAGGGCTCCCAGTAGGTACCGGCGTACTCGCCGGTGTGGTCGCCGTAGTCGTGCGCGATGCCGCCCTCTCCCCGGCAGTCGCGACAGTCGGGGCGAGGGGTGTCGGACAGGGACAGAGCCCGGCGGGGGCAGTGAGTGACCTTGATGCGGAGTCGGATCACGGGTGTCGGTCTCCTTGTCAGCCGTAGAACTTGTTCCGCTTGATCACGGCCTTGCGGATGTTGACCGTGGCCCCGCCCTGGTGGCCGCTCGCGCTGAACACCTGCACGGCGATCCATCCGCCGAAGACGACAGCGGCCAGGGTGATGAGCTGAGTGACGAACGCGGTCAGGGCCGCGATGAACGACGTGAGCAACAGCAGGCCGCCGCACACGGCGAGGAACCCGACGCCCCCGAGGGCGACGTTCACCGCCGCGCGGGAGACGGTCGGCTTCACCGCAACCGGCTCCGGGCGGGCCGGTTCGATGGCGTAGCCGGTGACCACGCGGCCGTCGGGCAGGACCACGCTCGCCACGGCCGGAACGGTGCCGGGCTGAACGGGGACGAGCGGCGCCGGCGTCACGGCGGTGGGGGTGATGGGGGTGGGCTGGTGGACTTCCACGGCCCGCTGTACGGGCACGCCGTGCGGGTGGTCGGGGTACATGCGGAATCCCTTCCGGTGCTCGGTTGGGGAGGTGACGGCACCCCTTTCGGGGTGCTGTGTTGAAGGGTGTTTCGGGGGTCTGACCTGCGCGCCTCCCCGCCTCCCTGAAACGATGTTTGTGCTGATCAGCGCGGGGAGGCGGGCCCGGGGAGGGAGTTGGGGAGTTCTCCCCGCCTCCCCCGGCCAGACCTGCGTTCCTCCCCGCTACTCGGCGGCGGAAGCGGAACCGTCAGCGTCGCGGTTGGCGAGGGCGCGGGTCACGTCGTCGCGGCGCACGACCATGACCCCGTGGGACTTCTTCGGCTCCTCGCCGTGCTCCTCCAGCAGCCGCTTCAGGCGGCCGTTGTTCCACTCGCGGTAGACGGCCGTGTCCAGGGCGTGCAGCCGCTTGAGGACCTCGTCGGTGCGCAGCCGGGTGGCGTCGCCGATGACGGCCGCAACGTCGGCGAGGTGGTCGCGCTCCTGGTCGCGGTCGACGGCGTGCAGGGTGGCCACTCCGTCGCGCAGGGCCTTGGCCCGGGCGGCGATCTCGGCGGCGGGTTCGTCGTCGATGAAGTGGGTCCGCACGGTGATGGACGCCTGGCCGGCGGGGATGGTGATGCCGTCGGAGGCGACCACGAGGGTGCCCTTGTCCAGGCCCTGGCGCAGCAGGTGCGGGGCGGCGCCGGCGTTGACGGCCTTGGCCCCGAGGGCCATCTCAGCTTGCGATTCGGTGCCGACCACGAGGGAGGCGCGGGTGTGGGCGCCCTCGCGGACCAGCTTGGGAAGGTTCTGGTCGGTGGGGTCCTGGGTGCCCTGCCACATCAGCACGTCGACCGCGCGGCCCTGGTTGTGGATCTCTCGCACGGCCATGAAGTAGCGGGAGGTGGCCTTGGAGCCGCCGTAGGGGCGGCCGTCCTCGCCCTTGGCCGGGCACATGAACGCCTTCTGTGCCTCATCGACCAGCACGATCAGCGGCGGGAACACGAGGGACGGGTCCTTGCGAACTTCCTCGATCCGCCGGTTCATCTCCTCCACCGCGTCCTCGACCATCTCGGTCGCCTGAACGCAGTGACTGTCCGAGGGACCCTCGATCAGGACCTTGGCGATGCCGTCGAACGGGGCCCAGTCGCCGATGCCCTTCAGGTCGGCGATCCAGAACTCCACCGACCGGTCCAGCGCCAGCCACAAGGCGAGCGCCCGCAGGGCGGCGGTCTTGCCCTGGTTGGACAGACCCGTGACCAGCAGGTGGCGCTGATACACGCTCAGCTCAGCGGCATCCCCACGCAGGTCTTGGCCCCATGGGGCCCGACCGGTCTTGTAGTTCGCGGTCAGCGTCTCATCGGTGACCAGCGGGGACGGGCCGATCGGCTCGTCCAGCGCCCCGCTGTCGGCGATCCACAGCCGCACCGTGCGCGCGGCTTCCGGGATGGTGATGAACACCTCGTGCTCATGGCGGGTCAGGTTCTCGGCGAGCTTGCGGCGCTTGCCCTGCACCTCGTTCGTGGCCACCCCGGAAGGAAGGGTCACGTCGACTTCCACGCCGCATCCGGCGATCCGGATCGGTCCGAGCATGGAGGCGCCGGCGTCTCCCATCTCCTTAATGGCGCGGGCCAGGGCGGGCACGCCGAGGTCGCGCAGGGCCTTGACCACGATGGACGGGGTGATCGGCTCACCCTCGCCGTTGCGGACGTTCGCCGGGAGCGCCCAGTTCGGGGCTGCGTGCTGCTTGCGGCCGACCGACCACAGGGCGAGCAGGGCGAGGAACGGGCCGATCGTCAGCGCCGGGCCCCACACGATCTGAACGATCCGGATGAGCAGGGCGATGAAGTCGATGGTCGCCGTGAGCGGGGTGATGACGTCGCCGACGTGGCCGGTGTTGAGGGCCAGGACGACGCCGAGGGCGACCAGGACACCGATGCTCATGCCGGCGCCGACGGCCACGCCCTTGGCGGCCTCCACCGGGGAGTGCAGGAGGTCCATGCGGCGGTGGTGGCGGGCGGCGCGGAAGCGCTGCAGCCGCTCCTCCCACTCTTCGGCCGCTTCCAGGTTCCCCGCGGCTTCCGCCGCACGGATCATCCGCTCGTACCGGGAGCCGGTGCGGCCGTCCCAGGCCCGGCGGGCCACGATCCGGGAGCCGTTGAGGGTGTAGAGGCTGTGCCGGGCCACCGCCCGCATCGTCGACTTCGTGCGCTCGTGCGTGACGCCGGACTTGATGGCGCGGCCGGAGCGGACCCACAGCGGCACGGGACGCTCGGGCGGCGCATCCGGCACGACGGTCAGCACGGTGGGTGCGGTGTCGTCGGTCGGGTCGGTGGGCTTGTGGAGGTGGACGACGTTGTCAGACATGCTGGACGTGCTCCTGACTGCCCCTTTCGGGGGCGGGAGTGAGGGAGAGCCGGGGTGGCCGGGTCCGTGGAAAGAGCGGCCACCCCGGTGTGATGGCTGGTCAGAACCAGCCGGACGACTTCTTCGCGGCCTTGGCGCGGGCGGCCTCGGTGATGAGCCGCTGACGCTCGCCGTGCAGGGCGGTCAGTTCCGCGTTCAGCCGCATCTCAGCGGCGTTGCCGGTGGCGTCCATCCGCTCCTCGGCACGGCCCGCGCTACGCCCCCGTACGACCTGGTACGAGCCGCCGGCCAGGGCGCGGGCCATCGCCCGGCGCTCACTGCCGTTCAGCGGCCACCACTCACCCCGGCGGACCGCTTCCAGCTTCTTCGTCGTCGTCTGGATCTCGCGGTCCAGGCGACGGATATCGGCGTTGCGCATGGTCAGGCACTCCTCGGGGAGTCGGCGGGTTCGGGGTAGGCGCAGGGCACGCACATGCCGAGCGACGTGGGGATGACGTAGCCCGCATCGCGCCGGCAGGCAGGGCAGATGCGGCGAGCGGCGTTGGCCTTGGCCAGAGCCGCCCACCGGCCCGGGGTCATCGGCCGCACGGGCTTGGCAAGGTCGACGCGGTAGAGGTAGGCGACCAGCGGCCCTTGGCGGCGGCGCGGCCGTTCGAGCTGAGCGGCCACACACTGACCACCGGGCCGCAGGCCCTGCGCGCGGAGTTGGCGGCGGGTGGCGTAGCCGTCCGGGGCCAGGCGCCACCGGAACACCGGCAGCGTGGCCATCAGGCCACGCGCTTCCACGCGGCCCGCAGCCGGACCTCAGAGGCGGAGTGGCCGGCCGTGCGGAAGCGGGCGGCCATCTCGCGGTAGGACAGTGTGGGGACTTCGCTGTGGCGGATCTCGTCGACCAGAACGCCAAGCGCCTCGTCGGTGAGCGCGGGGCCCGACTCCAGCGCGGGAACCGGCTCAGTGGGCCCCCAGACGGGGAGTTCCCAGCGGGGTGTGACGTCGGGCGTGACGCGGTTCGTCACGCTGGTCAGCGCCCTGGACGTGTCCTCACCCTGGCGTGCCTTCTCCAGCGTCGACCACGCCTCAGCGAGGACCTCGGCGGTCTTGGCCTGGACGTGTGCGACGCGGGCTCCGGCCTGCGTCACGGCCGTCAGCCGGGTCTCCTCCGTGGCAGCGTCGGACCGCAGCCGGGCACGGGCCACGGCCGCCTCGTCGCGCGCCTCCTGCTGGATGCCCTGGATCGCGTCCAGCGCGTCCGGGGTGAGCGCGGTCCGTTCCCACAGCGCATGGACCAGCCACAGTGCCTTGGCGGCCAGGGGCAGCCAGGACACGGCGAGCCAGGCCCCGACGGAGTCCTTCTCCGCCATGAGCGCGTGCGTGACCAGGACGCCGGTCGCGGCGGCCCCGAACACCCAACCGACCACGGTCACCGGGGTGCTGTGGTCACCCTGGGCCGCCAGGCGCCGTTCGTAGGCGAGGGTGGCCAGCCACCCACCATCCAGGCCGAGACCGACGACCAGGGCGACACTCCTGGGCATGGCCTCACCGAGCCACATCACGACCACGGCGAGGGTGAGCACCATGGACACCGCCGTCATCGCCACGGCGGGCAGCACCGTCTTCGCCCGCGTGATGCGCAGCAGGTTCGCGGCCTTCACAGCGCACCCCCTGCCGTGAGCAGGGCGGCCAGGATGAGCAGCGCCCCGCCGGCACAGGTCAGGTCGACCGCGCGGCGCAGGCACGTGAACTTGGCGACCGCGAGCCGGGACAGTCCGGCGATGTCGGCGGCCAAGT
This sequence comes from Streptomyces sp. NPDC050546, assembly GCF_044457425.1. NCBI lineage: Bacteria > Bacillati > Actinomycetota > Actinomycetes > Kitasatosporales > Streptomycetaceae > Streptomyces > Streptomyces sp. NPDC050546. The sequence continues at coordinate 110,586 of NZ_JBITGX010000005.1, read as the reverse complement.
CGGTCGCGACGGTGGTGGTGATCTCCTCGGCGGTGAACGTGGCCCACAGCGGGAAACCGTGCCGACCGCGCAGGTTCGGACGGGTCGAGCGCAACAACAGACCGGCCGCCGCGACCAGCAGCACCATCCCGAGACCACCCGCCACATAGGCGGGAAGCGTCAGGGGCAGGTCGCGGGCGACCGACCAGGCGCCGGCCAGGACCGCGCCGACGAACGCCAGCAGGAGACCGGTCTTGGTGTCGGTCCGCGTGATCTCGGCCTTCACCTCGGCGTGCACGTCCTTCAGGCTCCGGGCGGCGGCGCTCATGCGGCACCTCCGGGAACCGTCGCGGCGGCGGTGCGGCTGGCCAGGGCGATACGCGCGGTCAGCGCCCGCAGGCGGGCCCGGCAGATGCGCCGGTTGTCCAGCTCGGTCGGGATGCGGTCCAGCGTGATGATCTGCGCGTCGAGCAGGTCAACGTCCGCCAGGATGACGGGCATCTCCTGCTCGATCGCGTCCAGCTCCGCAGCCGTCGGCTCCATGAAGTCGCCGAACGCGGTAACAGCGTCCTGAACAGTGACGATGTGGTCCATGGGTCGTGGTCTCCCTAGCAGGTGAAACGGCCCGAACAGTGCCCCCGGTGTTCCAGCACCGGGGGCACGCGCCGTTGAAGTCGGAATGTCCGGCACCCCTCCGCTGCTCGTAGGCGACGAGCAGCGGAGGCAACCGGCCGCCGTGACCAGCACGGCGGAAGGGCTGAGGTTCGAAGCGCGGTAGGTGCCGCGGAAGGTTCTGCGGATTTCAGATCGCGCAAGGCCAGTCACCGCCCCGACGGACGGATCCGGGCGGGTCACCCGGCCCGACATGGGCGGTCGGGGTGGTGACCCGCACCCATCGACCACACGAGTTCATGCGGCTGGGTCGGCACTCTGTTGAGTTCGTGGCAGCGCTGACTCCGGGCCGTGCATCCGGGCGCTATTCGTGCAGGTCAAACAGCGCAAAGATGGCGCTTCCCCCTGCTTAGGGGGGGTTGCCGTCTCGCTTGTTAGGTACCGTAGGCAAACCCAAGGCTGCGCGCAACCCCCTCTCGCGATACAGTTCGTTAGCCCCCCTAGGCGACGAAGGAGAGCTGTGCACGACGACATGAAGCGGGTCGCTGACATACCGGTCCCGGTCGAGCGAGCCAAAGCCGCAATCGACCTGATGGCGACCTACCAGGGGTGGGTGCTGGAGCTGTCCCGCATTCGCCGCGAGGCCATTGAAGAGGCGCAGTCGGCCGGCATGACGCAGTCCGAGATCGCCTCGCATCTGGGGGTGAGCCGAGGGAGAGTCGGGCAACTGGCGTCCTCCGGGCCGCCCCCGGAGCGGGTGTTCTTCGGCACGGACCTGGTCACGGTTTCGCTGGGCGGCAAGCCCGAAGCCGGCAAGGGGCCCGACCAAAACCCGAGTGCGGTCGTGGTCCGCGAAGACCTCGACAACTTCGAGCATCTGCGCAAGCTTCTCGGTGGCATGAAGCTTGAGTCTCAGTACGAGGTGATCCCGCCCACCGGCATCGTCAACCTCAACCGTGAAAACCACGTAGTCATCTGCGGTCCGCGGTTGTCGCCCATCGTCGCCCAGGTGTTGGAGGGGGACCACAACCTGCGGTTTGAGAAGGACCATGCCTGGCACCTGGTGGACCAGAAGACGGGCGAGACGTACAGGTCCCCGATGGATGAGGACGGCTCACCAGGCGACTTCGGCTACCTCGGGCGGCTCCCGCGTCTGGACGGCCGTGGAACGTTTCTGTACATCGCAGGTATCCACGCCATAGGGGCGAACGGAGTCGTGCACTACTTGGAGCACCACTTGGCAGACCTGTACCGAGAGGTTCGTACGCGGCGCTTCTCGACGCTGATCTCGTGTCGCTTCGACCCCGAGACGCGGGAAGTGCTGGAGAGCCGCCGCGTCACTCCGCTGTACCGACATGAGAGCTGATCATGCGCGTCTGCTTCGAAACACAAGGTGGGGGAGCCAACCCCAACGAAGACTGGGTGGCCGGCAGCCCCACGCTCGCCGTGGTGCTGGATGGGCTCAGTACAGCTGGACTGTCCACGGGATGCCGCCATGGCGTCCCGTGGTACGTCGCCCACCTCGGGGGGCATCTCCTAGCCGCTCTGGCAGATCTCGACCGGCCCCTGTCGAGCGGCTTCGCCGATGCGCTCGAACGTGTAGCGGCGATGCATCCCGGCTGTGATCTAAGTGACCCCGGGACGCCCTCGGCCACGGTTGCGATCCTGCGGCATAAGTACGGGGTGCTTGAGCACCTGGTGCTTGCCGACTCGCCCATCGTCCTCAATGGCCCCGAGGACTACACCGTGATCAGTGATCTTCGGGTGGACGACGTGTTGCCCGAGCTGCGGGCGGAAGTTGAGAGCCACCAGACTCACACCCCAGGGCACAGGGAGGCACTGCAGCGCCTCGTACTGGCTCAGCGGCAGGTACGCAACACGCCAGAGGGTTACTGGGTAGCCGGATCCCGTCCGGAAGCAGCACAGCACGCGCTGGCCGGCACCACACCGTTGAGGGGCATCCGCTCGGCCGCCGTCATGTCGGATGGTGTGTCGAGGCTGGTTACGGAATACGGGATGGCGACCTGGTCTGATGTCTTCACCACGCTTCAGGCCGGCGGGCCGCGCGAGCTGATTGAGGCTGTGCGGAAGGTTGAAGCCACGGATCCCACGGGAGTCCGGTGGCCGCGCTACAAGTCCGGGGATGATGCGACTGTGGCGTACTGCCAGTGGTGATCGCGAGGCGCACGGGGACCCGGACGCAATGTCCGGGTTCCTGGCTAACGGCGCGCGTGTCAATGCGACCTAGGGGATTGCACCCATCCTCCAAGCATCCGGGAAATTCGCGGCTATGACCGTTTGATTCTCCCTCTGATGGCCAATGCTGCGAATCCAAGCAGGATCGGCTCAGTGAAGCGGGATATCATCTCGATCCAAGTTCCCACAGTCGTTAGGTCTTGGCCGCTAGATCGGAAAACCACAGAATTAAGCACCACCTGTCCCGCCTTTTCTAGTCGCTTTCCGGAGTACCGCTCCTTAAAGGGGAGTGTGAGGGCAGGGTCAGCCTTGTCTACGACGAGCGTGGTCTTTTCGCCCGGGGGGCGGATAATTCCTGACGCTTCTTGCTTGGGTGAGGCTCCGGGGAGTCCCCAGCCCATCATGAGTAGGACAGTCAGCGCCATTGCTGAGAGGAGCCATCCAATCGAACGTGAAGCACGCAGGCCGTAACCAGAAAGTGCCCAGTAGACATGCAGCAGTCCGCGTTCGCTGCGAGATATCTCGCGATCGCGTCTCCGCATTTCCATCTCGCCGTAATAGAAGTCTGCCGCTCCAGGTTCGTTTAGGCTGTCCTCTAGCGCCTTTCGCAACTGTCTATAGGTTGCGGATATGTCTTGCGAGTCGGCAATCCCGTTTGGCGTGATGGAGTCCCCCCAGCCGCTTCTATCCAGTGCAGAGTCGGGGGCTGTAGCTCTCCATGCGCGCTCGTCTTCCAGCACCTTTCTTAGGGTCCATATGCGCACGGGCATCCATGCTTTCCCCCATTTTATCTCTTGCGGGGGAAAGGAGAATCTGCACCTACCTTCCAGGCTGATTTGGTCAAGGTGATAGGTGCCTTCGAAAGTACATTGGCGTAGGTCAATGTCTTTAAGAACTATCAATGCGGCATCCAGGCCCCTTACGCTCTTGACCTTTCCGAGTGCGCTCTCCCCTTGGCTGAAGTCCTCCCGAAGCTGTGTCGTGCCTGAGGTGAAGCACTCGTTATGGGAGGCGATTGTGATGGGAAAGCTAGGATGCGCGTCTGCTACTTCGACGACGGCGTGCCGTACGTGAAAGGCTGCGGGAGCTTCGAATCGTGCTCTATGGAGATCTAGATACTCGGTTGCCGCTTCGATGCGCACAGTTTTTTGGAAGACCACGTTCGCCATGAAGATGGTTTGAGCACGTACTGGACCTACGAAGTGTCCCATGAAAGTGCATGAACCGAAGCTTAGTGCTTCTGTAGCGTAGGCCAGATTGCATACTAGCGAATGAGTGAACGTCACTCTTGCGAAGTTGCCGGATTTGAACGTGGTTTCGACGAACATGGCCACGCCTGTGAAAGTAGCATCTTCAAAGGTGACCTCTGCGAATCTGGCCTTGGAGAAGTCTGCGCCATCGCGGAAGTGCGCCCCTTCGAAGCTTGCATGGTTCAGAAAATTAGCCTCGGAGAAGCGTGGTGAAGTCGTGAAGTCGGCGCGCCAAAATCTCCCCTGTCCGAATTCGGCCTTATGGAACGTGGCTGCCTTAATCTGTGACCCCTCGAAGGTTACAAAGTCGTTGAATGTGACTTCGCTAAAGTTCAAGGAACCCGTTTGTGCGATTCCGGAGAAGTTAGCCGATTCGAAGTATGCTCCCGAAAAGTCGATGTCTCCTAAGTGGGCTCCGGTGAAGCTTGCCGTGCCTTCAACCCGGCTTCTCAGGAAGCATGCTGATGATTGAAAGGATGCGCCCTGGAAATTTACAGAAGCGTGGAATACGGCATTGTCGAACCAGCAAGCCCCTTGGAAAACCATTCCGGAAAAGTCGACTGTCGAGAGGAACTCGGCACTACTGAGATGTATTTCCTGGGGGCGGTGGCGCAGCGCGGACAACAGATCAGTGAGCAACTCCTGCGTGAACGTTGTACCTCGGAAATCGATGTTGCTTCCTTCGTCGAGCTCCAAGAAGAAGGAAGATCGCTGGTCGGGGGAGAGGTGAGCAAAGCATCGGTCATACGGGGCGACCGAAACTCCTCGGCAGTCAGCGGTGTTCAGAGCGCAGGTGGGCCAAGTCGGTGCAGTCACCCTTACGTTGTACACGCCACCCCTACGTGTAGTGCAGCGTGCAGACAGGCTTCTTACAGCACACCTGCTGTGCAGCTAGGAAGCCGATGCAGACCGCTTGGAGTCGTAAGCCTGGGCCGTCTGTGGGCCGTCCGAGGGTGGCCCACAGCAACCAACGATGACCAATGACGACCGGCCGACCGCAGGTCAGCGCCGCGCCCATGTCAATCGCGCGAGGTAGGTCCGGGCAGCCGTCACTTCCTGCGCAACAAGCGGCAGGAGTGGGAGGAGTACCGCAGCGAGGTCACGGCCTTCGAGCTGCGGAAGAACCTGCCGGCGCTGTAGGACAGGTCAGCGCGGGGTTGCCCCCGGACACGGCGGATGGGGCCGATGGTCACGGACCGTCGGCCCCTCGTCCGTTCCTGCGGCGCCCGGTGGGGTCACGCCCCCTGTCGCTTGAGGTCTGCCAGCAGCTGGTGCAGCGGCTCCGTCGCCCGGCGGCGGTACTCCTGGACCGCCCAGCCGTTCCCGTCCGGGTCGGTGAAGTGCATGAACGTGGCGCCGTCGTCCGGGGCGTACTGGACCGGCTCCGAGACGTCGAGGCCGCGTTCGACGAGCTCCGCGTGGGCCGCCTTGATGTCGGCGACGCACAGCTGCAGGCCCTGGTACGAGCCGGGGGCCGGGGTGGGGCCCGGTGTCATCTGCCAGATCGACTCGCCGAGGGCGATCGAGCAGCCGGAACCCGGAGGGGTCAGCTGGACGATCCGCATCCCGGGCATGACCTCCTGGTCGATGTCGACGTGGAAGCCGACCTTGTCCCGGTAGAAGTCCCGGGCACGGTCGATGTCGGTGACCGGCAGCGGGATCACTTCGAGAGTGAAGTCCATGGCGTGACTCCTTCGTCAAGCATCCGTCTTCGTCAGGCATCCGTCGGGCTGTGGACCACGGCTCAGGCGAACCGCCACCGCGTCTGGCTGAACGGCTCCCCCTTACCGAAGCCGAAAACCGTGCGCGGCGCCACCGCGTAGACGGCCGCGTGTCCCGCGCCGTGGTGGAAATAGCCCTCCCGTACCTCGAAGTGCCAGAAACTGCCGTACTTCGTCTCCCACGCGGTGGCCAGTTCGTGTAGCCGGGCGTCGTCGGTCACGCGCCTCGCCTCGCCCTCCACCACCAGGTCGTAGCCCTGGTCCCACATGGGCGTGCCGGTGGTGAGCACGACGTGCGGGTTCTCCGCCAGGTTCCTCGCCTTGCGCTCCTCCGGGCCCGTGCAGAAGTGCAGGGCGCCGTCCGACCAGATCGCGGGCAGTGGGGTGACATGGGGGCGCCCGTCCGGTCGTACCGTCGTGATCCAGAACAGCTCCGCCGCCGTGAGCCGTGCTTCGGCCTCCTGCCAGTCGGTCGCGGTGGCCGTCGCGTCGCTGTAGCGCGGATCCAGCGTGGTCTGGGGTCGTGTGGTGGTCATGAGCGTCCTCCTGGCGTCTCGCCGTCACAGGGCAGACCGCGTCCGCCTGCCGAACTCATCGGAGCCTGACCGAGGGTCTGCGACTAGGCTCGAGCCCGTACGACCTTGATCCGAAGAAGACCGAAGAAGCACGAGGCGAGTCCGAGGGAGGCCCGGGATGACGGCGGCGCCGGGGCGCAGAAGCAGTACCTTCACACGGCTGCTGCGGCACGGCTTCACCGACGCCTCCGCCGCCGAACGGCTCCTGGACAGTGCCGAGCTCGTGCCCCTGCGCGACGACCCGGTGCTGCTGGAAGCGCTGGGCGGGACCGCCGACCCCGATCTCGCGCTGCTCGGCCTCGTCCGGCTGCTGGAGGCCCAGCCGAACCCCGGCGCCCGCCGCGAACTCCTCGACACGCTGATCGCGGCCAAGCCGCTGCGCGACCGGCTGCTCGGTGTGCTCGGCGCCTCCACCGCCCTCGCCGACCACCTCGCCCGGCACCCAGGCGACTGGCAGGCGCTCGTCATGTACGAGGCGTACGACCTCCACCCCGGGGTGGAGGAGTTCGAGGCCGGCCTCGCGGAGGCCACCGACCCGGTCTCCCTGCGCGTCGCCTACCGGCGCTGTCTGCTGTCCATCGCCGCTCGGGACGTGTGCGGCACGACCGGTGTCGCCGAGTCCGCGGCCGAGCTCGCCGACCTCGCCACCGCCACCCTGCGCGCCGCCCTCGGTCTCGCCGAGGCGGCCGCGCCCGAGGACGCCGCCCTGTGCCGGCTCGCGGTCATCGCGATGGGAAAGTGCGGCGGTCACGAACTCAACTACGTCTCCGACGTGGACGTCATCTTCGTGGGGGAGGCCACCGAGGGGGCCGACGAGACCAAGGCCGTGCGGGCCGCGACCCGGCTCGCCTCGCACATGATGCGGATCTGCTCGGAGACCACGGTCGAGGGCTCCATCTGGCCCGTGGACGCCAACCTCCGGCCCGAGGGCAGAAACGGTCCGCTCGTACGGACCCTCTCCAGCCACCTCGCCTACTACCAGCGCTGGGCCAAGACCTGGGAGTTCCAGGCGCTCCTCAAGGCCCGCCCGGTGGCCGGCGACCTCGACCTCGGCGAGGAGTACGTCGCCGCCGTCCAGCCCCTGGTGTGGAAGGTCGCCGAGCGCGAGAACTTCGTCCCCGACGTGCAGAAGATGCGCCGCCGGGTCGTGGAGAACATCCCCCTCGCCGAGGTCGACCGCCAGCTCAAGCTCGGCCCGGGCGGCCTCAGGGACGTCGAGTTCGCCGTGCAGCTGCTCCAGCTGGTGCACGGCCGGACCGACACCTCGCTGCGCAGCGGCACCACCCTCGACGCGCTCAAGGCCCTCGCCGCCGGTGGCTACGTCGGCCGGGCCGACGCCGCCCAGCTCGACGAGGCCTACCGCTTCCTGCGCTCCATGGAGCACCGGATCCAGCTGTTCCGGCTGCGGCGGACCCATCTCGTACCCGAGGACGAGGCCGAGCTGCGCCGCATCGGCCGCTCCCTCGGCCTGCGCGCAGACCCGGTCGCCGACCTGCACCGCGAGTGGCGGCGGCACGCCACCGTCGTACGCCGGCTGCACGAGAAGCTGTTCTACCGGCCGCTGCTCGACGCGGTCGCCCAACTCGCCTCCGGAGAGGCCCGGCTCCGGCCCGAGGCGGCCCGGGAGCGCATGGTCGCCCTCGGCTACGCCGACCCGGCCTCCGCCCTCCGTCACCTGGAGGCGCTGGCCTCCGGCGTCACCCGCAAGGCCGCCATCCAGCGCACCCTGCTGCCCGTCCTGCTGGGCTGGTTCGCCGACTCCGCCGACCCGGACGCGGGCCTGCTCAACTTCCGCAAGGTGTCGGACGCCCTCGGCAAGACGCCCTGGTACCTGCGGCTGCTGCGGGACGAGGGCGCCGCCGCGCAGAACCTCGCCCGTGTGCTGTCCGCCGGGCGGCTCGCGCCCGACCTGCTGATGCGGGCCCCGGAGGCGGTGGCGCTGCTCGGCGACGGGGACGGCGGCGGTCTGGAACCGCGCTCCCGCACCCATCTGGAGCAGGAGATACTCGCCGCCGTGAAACGGGCCGACGGGGCCGCTCAGGCGGTCACCGCCGCACGTGGGGTGCGCCGCCGCGAGCTGTTCCGTACGGCCGCCGTCGACATCGTCGGCTCCTACGGCACCGAGGAGCAGCCCGCCGAGGCCGACCAGGGCGCGCTGGTGGACCAGGTCGGCGGCGCGGTGTCGGACCTGACGGCGGCGACGCTCGCCGGCACGCTGCGGGCCGTGGTGCGGGAGGGCTGGGGCGACAGCCTGCCCACCCGGTTCGCGATCATCGGCATGGGCCGTTTCGGCGGGCACGAGCTGGGCTACGGCTCCGACGCGGACGTGCTGTTCGTGCACGAGCCGCGGGACGGCGTCGACGAGCAGGAGGCCGGGCAGGCCGCCAACCGGGTCGTCTCCGAGATGCGCCGCCTGCTCCAGATCCCCAGCGCCGACCCGCCCCTGCTCATCGACGCCGACCTGCGCCCCGAGGGCAAGTCCGGGCCGCTCGTACGGACCCTCAAATCGTACGAGGCGTACTACCGCCGGTGGTCCCTGACGTGGGAGTCGCACGCGCTGCTGCGGGCCGAGCCCGTCGCCGGGGACGAGGACCTGGGCCGCCGGTTCATCGAACTGATCGACCCGCTGCGCTACCGGGCGGACGGGCTCGACGACGAGGCCGTCCGCGAGATCCGGCGGCTCAAGGCCCGTATGGAGTCCGAGCGGCTGCCGCGCGGCGCCGACCCCAAACTGCACGCCAAGCTGGGCCCGGGCGGTCTGTCCGACGTGGAGTGGACCGTACAGCTGCTGCAACTGCGGCACGGCTCGGCGGAGCCGGGCCTGCGCACCACCCGCACCCGGGAGGCCCTGGCCGCCGCCCGCACGGCCGGGCTGATCACGGAGGAGGACGCCGCGACCCTGGACGAGGCCTGGGTCCTCGCGACCCGCGTCCGCAACGCGGTGATGCTGGTCCGAGGCCGGGCCGGCGACACGTTCCCCACCGAGCCCCGAGAACTGGCCGCCGTCGGCCGCTACCTGGGCTACGGCCCCGGCCACGCGGGCGACATGCTCGACGCGTACCGCCGCACGGCACGCAGAGCACGGGGCGTGGTGGAGGAACTGTTCTACGGGGCGGCGGAGCGCTAGTCCGACGGCCCCCGGCCGGCCCTCACCCGCGCCCGGTGCCGGGGCGAGGTGGGTTTCGCTGGTACCAGGCGTGGCAGCGCGTACGGCAGGGTGCCGTACCAGAGCCTCGCCACCGTGAATCCGAAGGCCAGGCAGAGCAGGCCGCCCACCGCGTCCAGCCAGAAGTGGTTCGCGGTGGCGACGATGACCACCAGGGTCAGCGTCGGGTACAGCAGGCCCAGCACCCGCACCCAGGGGACCGTCGCCAGCGCGAAGATCGTCAGGCCGCACCACAGGGACCAGCCGATGTGCATCGACGGCATCGCGGCGTACTGGTTGGACATGTGCTTCAGATCGCCGGAGGCCATCGATCCCCAGGTCTGGTGGACCATGACGGTGTCGATGAAGTCGCTGCCGTTCATCAGGCGCGGGGGCGCCAGGGGATACAGGTAGTAGCCGACCAGGGCGACGGCGGTGGTCGCGAACAGCACCAGCCGGGTCGCCGCGTACCGGCCGGGATGGCGACGGAACAGCCACACGAGCACACCCAGCGTCACCACGAAGTGGAGCGTCGCGTAGTAGTAGTTCATGCCGATGATCAGCCAAGTCACCGCGTTCACGGCGTGATTGACCGACTCCTCCACGGCGATGCCCAGCTGGTGCTCGGCCTTCCAGATCCAGTCGGCGTTGCGCAGCGCCTCGCCCCTCTGCTCGGGCACGGCGTTGCGGATCAGTGAGTACGTCCAGTAACTCACCGCGATCAGCAGGATCTCGAACCAGAACCGGGGCCGGCGCGGGGTGCGCGGCCGGCGTGGCGAACCCGGGTCGCTCTCGGCCGTAACGGTCTGCGGAAGGGCCGATTCCCGGCCTTCCGGCTTCGTCACGGTCGTATCACCCATAGGCACAAAGTCTGCCAGAAAAGGACTTCCCCACCGATCATCCCCCGGCGAGGCCCGGGGCGCATGTTCTCCCTACGGCGAGATCAGGCCACGACGTCAGGAACGACCGCGATCCCCCGGTGCCGAAGCGGTCGAACCGCGCACCACCAGCTCGGGCATGAACACGAACTCGCTGTGGGGGGCCGGAGTCCCGCCGATCTCCTCCAGCAGCGTGCGGACGGCGGCCTGGCCCATCGCGGGCACCGGCTTGCGGATCGTGGTCAGCGGCGGGTCGGTGAAGGCGATCAGCGGCGAGTCGTCGAAGCCGACCACCGAGATGTCCTTCGGCACGTCCAGGCCCAGCTGCCGGGCCGCCCTGATCGCGCCCAGCGCCATCATGTCGCTGGCGCACACCACAGCCGTGCAGTTCCGCTCGATCAACGCCGTGGTCGCGGCCTGGCCGCCCTCCAGGGTGTACAGGGAGTGCTGGACCAGCTCCGACTCGACGGCCTCGGCACCCAGGCCCAACTGGTCCTGCATCGTGCGCACGAACCCCTCGATCTTGCGCTGCACCGGCACGAACCGCTTAGGCCCCAGAGCCAGCCCGATCCGCTGGTGCCCCAGGGACACCAGGTGCGTGACCGCCAGGCTCATCGCGGCGCGGTCGTCGGGGGAGATGAACGGCGCCTGCACCTTCGGCGAGAAGCCGTCGACCAGCACATACGGCACGCCCTGCGCGCGCAGCCGGTCGTAGCGCTGCATGTCGGCGGTGGTGTCCGCGTGCAGCCCGGAGACGTAGATGATGCCGGCGACCCCCCGGTCGACGAGCATCTCCGTGAGCTCGTCCTCCGTGGAGCCGCCCGGGGTCTGGGTGGCGAGGACGGGGGTGTAGCCCTGCCTCGTCAGCGCCTGGCCGATGACCTGCGCCAGGGCCGGGAAGATCGGGTTCTCCAGCTCCGGGGTGATCAGGCCCACCAGGCCCTCGCTGCGCTGGCGCAGGCGCACCGGGCGTTCGTAGCCCAGCACGTCGAGGGCGGCCAGCACGGACTGGCGGGTGGTGGCGGCGACGCCCGGCTTCCCGTTGAGGACGCGGCTGACGGTCGCTTCGCTCACCCCCGCCTGGGCGGCGATGTCGGCAAGCCGTGTGGTCACAGCACCGGACTGTAGCGGCCGGGGTTCTCCTTGCGCACCGACGGGACGCCTGGTGCGTGCCGTTCCACGGCCGGCGGCGGGTTGCTGGGTCATCGCGGTCCCCAAAAGGTCGAGAAGAGGTCGTGGCCGGCGTCCGATCCGCAACGGATGATTCCCCCGACGGAAGCGGATGGCAAGTGCTTGCAGAGTCTTGCACAGCTGTCCGAGTCCCCGCCGAACAGCCGGAAATCCGGGTCCCGCAGGGGCTGAGGCGAGGTCACGGCGGGGTAACCATCCACACCGCTTGCAACTTTTTGCTGCAAGGTCTTTCGCAAGTCCTTGAAGCGCGGCTAATCTCACCGACGCCCGGCGGCCAACGGCGCAGTCGGCAGCACGAACGGGCTGACCCTCAAGGAGAACTCATGCGGCGTGGCATAGCGGCCACCGCGCTGGTGGCGTCCCTCGCCCTGGCGGCGACGGCGTGCGGCGGAAGCGACAGCGGCGGCGAGGCCGGCGGCCCGGTCACCATCACCTGGTGGGACACCTCCAACGCCACCAACGAGGCGCCGACGTACAAGGCCCTCGTCAAGGAGTTCGAGGCCGCCCACAAGGACATCAAGGTCAACTACGTCAACGTCCCCTTCGACCAGGCGCAGAACAAGTTCGACACCGCCGCCGGTTCCAAGGGCGCCCCCGACGTGCTGCGTTCCGAGGTCGGCTGGACCCCCGCCTTCGCCAAGAAGGGCTTCTTCGCACCGCTCGACGGCACCGAGGCCCTCGCCGAGCAGGACAAGTTCCAGCCCAGCCTGATCGAGCAGGCCAAGTACGAGGGCAAGACCTACGGCGTCCCCTTCACCACGGACACCCTCGCCCTCGTCTACAACAAGGCCCTGTTCGAGAAGGCCGGCGTCGAGGCCCCCAAGACCTGGGACGACCTGAAGAAGGCCGCCGCCACCGTCAAGGACAAGACCGGCGTCGACGGCTACTGGGGCTCCACCCAGGCCTACTACGCGCAGAGCTTCCTCTACGGCGAGGGCGCCGACACCGTCGACGTCGCCGCCAAGAAGATCACCGTCACCTCGCCGGAGGCCAAGAAGGGCTACGGCACCTGGCAGGGCCTGTTCAAGGGCAAGGGCCTGCACAAGGCCGACACCACCGCGGACGCCTACGCCCACATCCAGGAGGCGTTCGTCAGCGGCAAGGTCGCCTCGATCGTCCAGGGCCCGTGGGAGATCACGAACTTCTACAAGGGCTCCGCCTTCAAGGACAAGAACAACCTCGGCATCGCCACCGTCCCGGCCGGCTCCACCGGCAAGGCGGGCGCCCCGACCGGCGGCCACAACCTCTCCGTGTACGCGGGCTCGGACAAGGCCCACCAGGAGGCCTCGCTGAAGTTCGTGAAGTTCATGACCTCGGCGAAGGCCCAGGAGACCATCGCGCTGAAGAACTCCACGCTCCCCACCCGCGAGGACGCCTACACCGCCGAGGTCAAGGCCGACCCCGGCATCGCCGGCTACCAGGGCGTGCTGTCCGCCGCCCAGCCGCGTCCGGCGCTGCCCGAGTACAGCTCCCTGTGGGGCCCGCTGGACGACGAGCTGATCGAGATCGCCGGCGGCAAGGAGTCCCTGGACAAGGGCCTCGGCGACGCCGAGACCGCCATCACCAAGCTGGTGCCGGACTTCTCCAAGTGACCGCCGGGTGGCCGCCGGATCCCCCGGGGGGAGGGGATCCGGCGGCCACCGCCCGCGCCTGCGCCTGAGCCCGGGCAGCTCCCCTTGGCCTCCCTGACCTCCTTGAACCTCCAGAAGGTGTCGAACCATGACAGTCGTCATCGACCGAGCGACCGGCAAGCGGCGCGGTGAGCGGGAACCGCGCCCCGGGCCGGCCCAGCGGCTGAAGAACGGCTTCCACAAGCACTGGTACGCCTACGCGATGGTCGCCCCGGTGGCGATCGTCCTCGGCGTCCTCGTGCTGTACCCGCTGGCGTACGGCCTGTACCTCACGCTCACCGACGCCACCAGCCTCAACACCGCCCGCACGATCGGCGTCAACGAGATCGACGCCACCTACAAGTTCATCGGCCTGGACAACTACGCCGACATCCTGTGGGGCCCGACGGCGTACGACCGCTTCTGGTCGCACTTCCTGTGGACGGTCTTCTGGACGGCGGCCTGTGTCGCCCTGCACTACGGCATCGGCCTCGGACTCGCGCTGCTGCTCGACCAGAAGCTGCGCGGCCGCACCCTCTACCGGATGATCCTGGTGCTGCCCTGGGCGGTGCCGACCTTCGTCACCGTCTTCGGCTGGCGGTTCATGCTCGCCGACGGCGGCATCATCAACTCCGGCCTGGAACTGCTGCACCTGCCGACGCCGTCGTGGCTGGAGGACACCTTCTGGCAGCGGTTCGCCGCGATCATGGTCAACACCTGGTGCGGTGTGCCGTTCATGATGGTCTCGCTGCTCGGCGGACTGCAGTCGATCGACGCGAGCCTGTACGAGGCCTCCGAGATGGACGGGGCCAACGCCTGGCAGCGGTTCCGCTACGTCACTCTGCCCGGCCTGAGGTCCGTCAGCACCACGGTCGTCCTCCTCGGCGTGATCTGGACCTTCAACCAGTTCGCCATCATCTTCCTGCTGTTCGGCAACACGGCCCCCGACGCCCAGATCCTCGTGACCTGGGCCTACCAGCTGGGCTTCGGTCAGCAGCCGCGTGACTACGCCCAGTCCGCCGCGTACGGAATCCTGCTCCTGTCCCTTCTGATCGTCTTCACCTCGTTCTACCGCCGCTGGCTTAACCGCAACGAGCAGCAGCTCGCGATCTGAGGCAGGAGTTCCCATGAGTACGACAAGTGCGACCACCGTCGAGACCTCCGCCCCGGCCGGCGAGCGGCGCCCCGCGGGCGACCCGCGCAAGGGCCGCCGCCGTGGCGAGAACAGCCGCGCGGCCTCCCTCGCCTCGCACGCCGTGCTGATCGGCGCGAGCCTGACCGCGCTCTTCCCGATCGCCTGGCTGGTCTTCCTGTCCCTCGGCCCGGACAAGGACGACTACCTCCACCCCGGGCGCATCTGGAGCAAGATGACGCTCGACAACTACGCGTTCGTCCTCCAGGACACGAGCTTCTTCGACTGGCTGACGAGCACACTGGTCGTGGTGCTGGGCACGACGCTCATCGGCGTCGTCGTCGCGGCGTCCACCGGCTACGCGGTCTCCCGCATGCGCTTCCCCGGCTACCGGAAGCTGATGTGGGTGCTGCTGGTCACCCAGATGTTCCCGATCGCGGTACTGATCGTGCCGATGTACCAGATCCTCTCGGATCTCCAGCTCATCGACAGCTACCTTGGTCTCATCCTTGTCAACTGCACCACGATCGTGCCGTACTGCGCCTGGCTGATGAAGGGCTATTTCGACACCATCCCGTTCGAGATCGACGAGGCCGGGCGCGTCGACGGGCTGACCCCCTTCGGCACGTTCGCGCGGCTGATCCTGCCGCTCGCGAAGCCCGGCCTCGCGGTCGCGGCGTTCTACAGCTTCCTCACGGCCTTCGGTGAGGTCGCGTTCGCCTCGACGTTCATGCTGAGCGACGACAAGTACACGTTTGCCGTCGGTCTGCAGACCTTTGTGAGCGAGCATGACGCTCAGCGGAATCTGATGGCCGCGACGGCTGTGCTGATCGCGATACCGGCGGCCATCTTCTTCTACCTCGTGCAGAAGAACCTGGTGACCGGGCTGACCGCCGGTGGCACCAAGGGGTGACACACGCTCCGCTGGTCGAGCCGGTACGGGCCGTCGCTCGGCTGCGGCGCCGTCGTCGCTGGTCGCGCAGTTCCCCGCGCCCCTGGGGGCGCTGCCCAACCGCCCTCCAGAAGCCCGAGGTGGCCGCGGTGCCCATCCGACCCCGCTGTACCGCGGCCACCTCGTCACCGCACCCCACGTCTCACATGACCACACCTCTTCCCCCACTCTCGAACCCGCTCGAGCGGGGGGACCCCCACCGCATCAAGGACGACATGAGCCAGCAGCACTCCGCCGCCCCTGCCATGACCCCCACCGTCGTCAAGCGCCGCGACTGGTGGCGGGACGCGGTGATCTACCAGGTGTACCCGCGCAGCTTCGCCGACAGCAACGGCGACGGCATGGGCGACCTGGAAGGTGTCCGCACCCGTCTGCCGTATCTGCGCGACCTCGGCGTGGACGCCGTGTGGCTCAGCCCCTTCTACGCCTCGCCGCAGGCCGACGCCGGCTACGACGTCGCCGACTACCGGGCCGTCGATCCCATGTTCGGCAACCTCCTGGACGCCGACGCGCTGATCCGCGACGCCCACGAGCTGAGCCTCAGGATCATCGTCGACCTGGTCCCGAACCACTCCTCCGACCAGCACGAGTGGTTCAAGCGGGCCGTCGCCGAGGGCCCGGGCTCCCCGCTCCGGGAGCGCTACCACTTCCGCCCCGGCAAGGGGGAGACCGGCGAACTGCCCCCCAACGACTGGGAGTCGATCTTCGGCGGCCCGGCGTGGACCCGGGTCACCGAGCCCGACGGCACACCCGGTGAGTGGTACCTGCACCTCTTCGCCCCCGAGCAGCCCGACTTCAACTGGGAGCACCCGGCGGTCGGCGACGAGTTCCGCTCCATCCTGCGCTTCTGGCTGGACATGGGCGTCGACGGCTTCCGTATCGATGTCGCGCACGGTCTGGTGAAGGCGGAGGGGCTGCCCGACCTTGGATCCCACGACCAGGTGAAGCTGCTGGGCAACGATGTCATGCCGTTCTTCGACCAGGAGGGCGTGCACGAGATCTACCGGCAGTGGCGGCTCGTCCTCGACGAGTACGCGGGGGAGAGGATCTTCGTCGCCGAGGCCTGGACGCCGACGATCGAGCGCACCGCCCACTACGTCCGCCCGGACGAGCTGCACCAGGCCTTCAACTTCCAGTACCTCAGCACCCACTGGGACGCAGCGGAGATGCGTGAGGTCATCGACCGCACCCTGGACGCCATGCGTCCGGTCGGAGCCCCCGCCACCTGGGTCCTGTCCAACCACGACGTCACCCGGCACGCCACCCGCTTCGCCAACCCGGCAGGGCTCGGCACCCAGATCCGGCTGGCCGGCGACCGGGAGCTGGGGCTGCGCAGGGCCCGCGCCGCGAGCCTGCTGATGCTGGCGCTGCCCGGCTCGGCCTACGTCTACCAGGGCGAGGAGCTCGGGCTGCCCGATGTCGTCGACCTGCCGGACGAGGTGCGTCAGGACCCGGCGTACTTCCGGGGGGCCGGCCAGGACGGCTTCCGCGACGGGTGCCGGGTGCCGATCCCGTGGACCCGGACCGGGTCGTCGTACGGCTTCGGTGACGGCGGCAGCTGGCTGCCGCAGCCGGACGGGTGGGGCGAGCTGAGCGTCGAGGCGCAGACCGGGGAGCCGGGCTCGACCCTGGAGCTGTACCGCGCCGCGCTCGCCGTGCGCCGCGAGCAGCCCGACCTCGGCGCCGGTACGTCCGTGGAGTGGCTGCGGGCGCCCGAGGGCGTGCTCGCCTTCCGGCGCGGGGAGTTCGTGTGCGTCGCGAACACCACCGGGGAGTCGGTGGCGATGCCGGCGTACGGCCGGGTGCTGGTCGCGAGCGGCGAGGTCGTCCTGGTCGACGACGAGGCGAAGGTGCCGGCCGACAGCACGGTGTGGTGGACCACGGCGACCGCGGGGGACCGCGCCTGATTTTCCTTTGAATTTCGTACGGCCCGCTGCCCTTTCGGGCGGCGGGCCTCTACTATCTGCGTCACCGCAAGGTTTCTGAACCTTGCTGCAAGAACCTTCAACGAAGAAGGAAACCCCACATGGCACGCAGATACCTCGCCGCCGCGGTCGCGCTCGCCGCCGCTTCGGTTGTCATGAACCCGACCAGCGCCCAGGCCTCCCCACCTGGCACCAAGGACGTCACCGCCGTCCTCTTCGAGTGGAACTTCGCCTCCGTCGCCCGCGAGTGCACCAACACCCTCGGGCCCGCCGGCTACGGCTACGTCCAGGTCTCGCCGCCCGCCGAGCACATACAGGGCTCCCAGTGGTGGACGTCGTACCAGCCGGTCAGCTACAAGATCGCCGGCCGGCTCGGCGACCGCACGGCCTTCCGGAACATGGTGAACACCTGCCACGCGGCGGGTGTGAAGGTCGTCGCCGACACGGTCGTCAACCACATGGCGGCGGGCAGCGGCACCGGCACCGGCGGCTCGTCGTACAGCAAGTACAACTACCCCGGTCTGTACTCCGCGCCCGACTTCGACGACTGCACCGGCCAGATCACCAACTACCAGGACCGCTGGAACGTCCAGCACTGCGAACTGGTCGGCCTCTCCGACCTCGACACCGGCGAGGACTACGTCCGCGGGGCGATCGCCGGGTACATGAACGACCTGCTCTCCCTCGGTGTCGACGGCTTCCGTGTCGACGCGGCCAAGCACATGGACACGGCCGACCTGGCGAACATCAAGTCCCGGCTGAGCAACCCGTCGGTGTACTGGAAGCAGGAGGTCATCTACGGCTCCGGCGAAGCCGTCCAGCCCACCGAGTACACGAGAAACGGCGACGTCCAGGAGTTCCGCTACGCCTACGACCTCAAGCGGGTCTTCAACAACGAGAACCTCGCCTATCTGAAGAACTACGGCGAGGGCTGGGGCTATATGAGCAGCGGCGTCTCCGGCGTCTTCGTCGACAACCACGACACCGAGCGCAACGGCTCCACGCTGAGCTACAAGGACAACGCCAACTACACCCTGGCCAACGTCTTCATGCTCGCCTGGCCCTACGGCGCCCCGGACATCAACTCCGGCTACGAGTTCTCCGACCACGACGCCGGCCCGCCCGGCGGCGGCCAGGTGAACGCCTGCTGGCAGGACGGCTGGAAGTGCCAGCACAACTGGCTGGAGATCAGGTCGATGGTCGGCTTCCGCAACGCCACGCGGGGCGAGGCCGTCACCAACTGGTGGGACAACGGGGGCGACGCCATCGCCTTCGGGCGGGGCAGCAAGGGCTTTGTGGCCATCAACCACGAGCCGGGCGCGCTGAGCCGGACCTACCAGACCTCGCTGCCGGCGGGGACGTACTGCAACGTGCAGAACAACACGACCGTGACCGTGGACTCCGCCGGCCAGTTCACCGCCACCCTCGGCGCGAACACCGCTCTCGCCCTCCACGCGGGCCGGTCGAACTGCTGAGCGCGAGCGCCCCGGTGCGGTGCGTGAGGGATTGACGCTCCCGGAACGCTGCCCTACGTTCCCTCCACAGTGGCAACTCCCTGAACGCTGTTCAGCATCTCGAACACTCGCCCCTCGGAAACCCCGAGGGGCGACCTCATACCACTGGGAGCGCTCCCATGACGGGACGGATCACGCTGCGCAGGCTCAGAACGTGGACGGTCACCTCTCTCGCGGTGCTGCTCGCGACCGCCGGAGTCACCGCCGAGGCGGCACCCACCAGGGCGGACGCCACCGCCACCATCGACGGCTCCACCCGGCACCAGCCGATCGACGGCTTCGGTATCTCCGAGCACTTCGGCCGGGCCCAGATCATGCGCGGCTCACAGGGCCTGCCCGCCCAGCGCCAACGCGAGATCCTCGACCTGCTGTTCAGCCGCAGCACCGGCGTCGGGCTGAGCATCCTGCGCCTCGGCATCGACTCGGGCATCCAGCCGACCGACCCCGGCGGGCCGAACGCGACCCCCAAGTACGTGTGGGACCGCGACGACAAGGGCCAGGTGTGGCTCGCCCAGCAGGCCAAGGCGTACGGCGTGAACCGGTTCTACGCCGACGCCTGGACGGCCCCCGGCTATATGAAGACCAACGGCACCGACGCGAACGGCGGCACCCTGTGCGGCCTGGCGGGCGCGAGCTGCGCGAGCGGCGACTGGCGCAAGGCGTACGCGAACTACCTGGTCCAGTACGCGAAGTTCTACGCCCAGGAGGGCATCCGGATCAACGACCTCGGGTTCACCAACGAGCCCGACTGGACGGCCACCTACGACTCCATGCGGCTCACGCCCGCCCAGGCCGTGGAGTTCACCAAGGTCTTCGGCCCGGTGGCGAGAGCGGGCGGCTACCAGGTCGTCTGCTGCGACTCCTTCGGCTGGAACCAGCAGAAGAACTACACCAGCGCGATCGAGGCCGACGCCACGGCCCGCGGCTTCGTCGACACCCACGCCGGCCACACCTATGCCAGCAAGGTCGACGGGCCGCTGCCGACCGGCAAGCGGACCTGGATGTCGGAGTGGTCGCCCGACGGCACCACCTGGAACGAGGCGTGGGACGACGGCAGCGGCTATGACGGTCTCACCGTCGCCTCCGCCGTGCACGACGCCCTGACCAAGGGCAACACCAGCGGCTACGTGTACTGGTACGGCGCCTCGACCGGTGCCACCCGTGGGCTGATCCAGATGGACGGTGCGAACTACCACGTCTCCAAGCGCCTGTGGGCCCTCGCGAACTACAGCCGCTTCATCCGGCCCGGCGCCACCCGCATCGGCGCCACCACGTCCGACGGCAACCTCAGGCTGTCGGCGTTCCGCAACACCGACGGATCCGTGACGGTCGTGGCGCTCAACGCGGCCGGCAGCGCCACGCCGGTCTCGTTCGGCCTGCGGAACCTCGGCTTCACCGCCGGGACGGCGACCCCGTACCTCACCAACGGCTCCCAGAGCATGGCCCGGCAGTCGGCCGTGCCGGTCACGGGCGGCTCGCTGAAGGCCACGGTTCCGGCCCGCTCGCTCGTCACCTACACCCTCCAGCGATAGGAGACACGGTGCGCTTCTGCTGACGCAGGGCCAACTCCAGTTGTTGAAAGTTCTTTCCGATGCTTTCAGGACTCTTGCTGTAAGCGTTTCGGCGGCGATACGGTCGCGCGGGGTCGGACCCGTGAGAGCCGCAATCGCAAGGAGTCCACGTCAGTGATACCGAGATGGCGTGCGCCCTCAAGGCGCCGAACCTCCCGTGCCGGACGGGTCGCCGCGGTCACCGCCACCGCGCTGGCCGCAGCACTCGTCCAGCCTCTCGCCGCCGAAGCGGCCACGCCGCCGGCGCCCCCGTCCGACGCGAGGCTCGCCGCCGAGCCCGCCCGGCACGACGCGACCCGTGAGCAGTTCTACTTCGTCCTCCCGGACCGCTTCGCCAACGGCGACCCGCGCAACGACAAGGGCGGCCTGACCGGTTCGCGGCTGTCCACCGGCTACGACCCCACCGACAAGGGCTTCTACCAGGGCGGCGACCTCAAGGGCCTGACCAAGAGGCTCGACTACATCAAGGGCCTCGGCACCACCGCCCTCTGGATGGCCCCGATCTTCAAGAACCAGCCCGTGCAGGGGACGGGAGCGAACGCTTCCGCCGGCTACCACGGTTACTGGATCACCGACTTCACCCAGGTCGACCCGCACTTCGGCACCAACAGGGACCTCGAGACCCTCATCGACAAGGCCCACGCCAAGGGCATGAAGGTCTTCTTCGACGTCATCACCAACCACACGGCCGATGTCGTCGACTATGAGGAGAAGTCTTACGACTACCTTTCCAAGGGCGCCTTCCCGTACCTGACGAAGGACGGCGAGCCCTTCGACGACGCGGACTACGCGGACGGGCGGCGGGATTTCCCCGAGGTCGACCGCGGCTCCTTCCCGCGCACACCCAAGGTCGTCAAGAACAACAAGGTCCCGTCGTGGCTCAACGACCCGACGATGTACCACAACCGCGGCGACTCCACCTTCGCCGGTGAGAGCTCCGAGCACGGCGACTTCTCCGGGCTCGACGACCTGTGGACCGAGCGTCCCGAGGTCGTCGGCGGCATGGAGAAGATCTACCAGCGCTGGGTGCGGGACTTCGACATCGACGGCTTCCGGATCGACACCGTGAAGCACGTCAACCTGGAGTTCTGGACCCAGTGGGCCACCGCCCTCGACGCCTACGCGGCGAGGCAGGGGCGTGACGACTTCTTCATGTTCGGCGAGGTGTACTCGGCCGACACCGCCGTCACCTCCCCGTACGTCACCCAGGGACGGCTCGACGCCACGCTGGACTTCCCCTTCCAGGAGGCGGCCCGTCAGTACGCCTCGCAGGGCGGCAGCGCGCAGCAGCTCGCGGGCGTCTTCGGCGACGACTACAAGTACACGACCGGCAAGGCGAACGCCTACGAGCAGGTCACCTTCCTCGGCAACCACGACATGGGCCGGATCGGGACCTTCCTGAAGCAGGACAACCCCAAGGCCACCGATGCGCAGATCCTCGCCAAGGACCGGCTCGCCAACGAGCTGATGTTCCTCAGCCGCGGCAATCCCGTCGTCTACTACGGCGACGAGCAGGGCTTCACGGGCGCGGGCGGTGACAAGGACGCCCGGCAGAGCATGTTCGCCTCGCGCACCGCCGACTACCTCGACGACGAGCAGATCGGCACCGACCGTACCCACGCCGAGGACGCCTACGACACGAGAGCGCCGCTCTACCGCCGGATCAGCGCCCTCGCCAAGCTCCGCAAGGCCAACCCGGCCCTCACCGACGGCGTCCAGCAGCAGCGCTACGCGGCCGACGGCCCGGGCGTCTACGCTTTCTCGCGCACGGACGCGAGGCGCGGCACCGAGTACGTCGTCGCCTTCAACAACGCCGCCGAGAAGAAGACCGCGACCTTCGCCACCGGCTCGGCCGGCATGGCCTTCAGGGGTGTCTACGGCACCGACGCCGCCCTGAGGAGTGACGGGGCCAAGAAGCTCACGGTCACCGTCCCGGCCGGGTCGGCGATCGTCCTCAAGGCGGCCGGCAAGCTCGCCGAGCCCGCCACGAAGCCGACGATCACCCTGAAGGCCCCGGCGGCGGGCGCCACCGGAACCGTGGAGTTGTCCGCCGATGTCGAAGGGGGACAGCTGAACCGGGTCGTCTTCGCGGCCCAGACCGGCAACGGCAAGTGGCGGACCCTCGGCTCCGCCGACCACGCCCCGTACAAGGTCACCCACACCGTCGCCGAGGACGTACCGCCCGGCACCGCCCTGCGCTACAAGGCCGTCGTGGTCGACTCGGCCGGGCGCACCGCGAGCGCCCTGGCCGCCTCCACCACCGGCACCCCGCCCGTCGAGGAGCCGCCCGGCGCCGCCTCCCGCGACTACGCGATCGTCCACTACAAGCGCGCCGACGGGAACTACGCCGACTGGGGCCTGTACGCCTGGGGCGACCTCGCCGAGGGCGAGGCCACGGAATGGCCGAAGAGCCACCCCTTCACCGGCCGTGACGCCTACGGCGCCTTCGCCCATGTCAAGCTCAAGCCCGGTGCCTCGAACGTGAACTTCCTCGTCATCGACAAGGACGGCGACAAGGACGTCTCCGCCGACCGCACGATCGACGTCACCAAGACCGGCGAGGTCTGGATCGAGCAGGGCGAGGAGACCGTCCGCACGGAGAAGCCGGCCGCCGACTACCCGGCACCCGACAGGACCAAGGCCGTCCTGCACTACCACCGCGCCGACGGGAACCACGACGGCTGGGGCCTGCACGTCTGGACCGGCGCCGCGAACCCCACCGACTGGTCGAACCCCCTCAAGCCGGTCAAGACTGATACCTATGGTGCGGTCTTCGAGGTACCGCTCACCGACGGTGCCACCAGCCTCAGCTACATCCTCCACAAGGGCGACGAGAAGGACCTGCCCTCCGACCAGTCGCTCGACCTCAAGGCGAACGGCCACGAGGTGTGGCTGTTGAGCGGCCAGGAGAAGTACCTGCTCCCGCAGCCGGCCGGGGCCGCCGCCGCGCTCGACCTGACCACGTCCAAGGCGGTCTGGATCGACCGGAACACCCTCGCCTGGAACGGCTCCGACGCCGCCGCCTCCACCCAGCTGCTCTATGCCCGCGACGGCTCGATCGCCGTCAAGGACCGCGCCCTGACCGGTGACGCCAAGTGGCTGCGCCTGGCGAAGACCGAGCTCACCGCCGCCCAGAAGGCCAGGTTCCCGCACCTGAAGGCGTACGACGCCTGGACCGTCGACCCGCGCGACCGCGACCGGGTCCGCGAGGCCCTGCGCGGCCAGGTCGTCGCCACGCAGCACGCGGCAACCGGAGCCGTCCTCGCGGCGACCGGTGTCCAGATCGCCGGGGTCCTCGACGATCTGTACTCAGGCGCGACCAGGGCAGACCTGGGACCGACGTTCTCCCACGGCCGCCCCACGCTGTCCGTCTGGGCGCCCACCGCTCAGCGGGTGGCCCTGGAGATCGGCGACTCCACCGCGCCGATGAAACGCGACGCCACCACCGGCGTCTGGTCCGTCACCGGCCCGAAGTCCTGGAAGGGCAAGCCCTACCGCTACGTCGTGAAGGTCTGGGCCCCCAGCACCCGCGAGGTCGTCACCAACAAGGTCACCGACCCCTACGCCCTGGCCCTCACCGCCGACTCGGAGCGCAGCCTGGTCGTGGACCTGGACGACAAGACGCTGAAGCCGTCCGGCTGGTCGTCGTACAAGAAGCCCGAGGCCGTAGCGCTGAGGGACGCCCAGATCCAGGAGCTGCACATCCGGGACTTCTCCGTCGAGGACCGCACGGCGAAGCATCCCGGCAGCTACCTCGCCTTCGCCGACAAGGACAGCGACGGCTCGAAGCACTTGCGCGAGCTGGCGAAGGCGGGCACCTCGTACGTCCACCTGCTGCCCGCCTTCGACATCGCCACCATTCCGGAGCGCAAGGCCGACCAGGCGAGAGTCGACTGCGACCTCGCCGCCTACCCGGCCGACTCCGACAAGCAGCAGGAGTGCGTAGGGAAGATCGCCGCGAAGGACGCCTACAACTGGGGCTACGACCCGTACCACTACACGGTCCCCGAGGGCTCCTACGCCACCGATCCCGACGGCACGGCCCGCACGGTCGAGTTCCGCAGGATGGTGAAGGCGCTGAACGACGACGGACTGCGGGTCGTCATGGACGTCGTCTACAACCACACCGCGGCGAGCGGCCAGGAGCGGACGAGCGTCCTCGACCGGATCGTGCCCGGCTACTACCAGCGGCTCCTCGCCGACGGCTCGGTCGCGAACAGCACCTGCTGCGCCAACACGGCCACCGAGAACGCCATGATGGGCAAGCTCGTCGTCGACTCGATCGTCACCTGGGCCAGGCAGTACAAGGTCGACGGCTTCCGCTTCGACCTCATGGGCCACCACCCGAAGGCCAACATCCTCGCGGTCCGCAAGGCCCTCGACGCGCTCACCGTCGAGAAGGACGGCGTCGACGGCAAGAAGATCATCCTCTACGGCGAGGGCTGGAACTTCGGCGAGATCGCCGACGACGCCCGGTTCGAGCAGGCCACGCAGAAGAACATGGCCGGCACCGGCATCGCCACCTTCTCCGACCGCGCCCGCGACGCCGTGCGCGGCGGCGGCCCCTTCGACGAGGACCCCGGCGTCCAGGGCTTCGCGTCCGGCCTCTACACCGACCCCAACTCCTCGCAGCACAACGGCACTCCGGCCGAACAGAAGGCCCGCCTGCTGCACTACCAGGACCTCATCAAGGTCGGCCTCTCCGGCAACCTCGCCGGCTACCGCTTCACCGACACCGACGGCAGGGAGGTCACCGGCGCCGACGTCGACTACAACGGCGCCCCCGCCGGCTACGCGGACGCCCCCGGCGACGCCCTCGCCTACGCCGACGCGCACGACAACGAGTCCCTCTTCGACGCCCTCGCCTTCAAACTGCCCGCCACGACGAGCGCCTCCGACCGCGCCCGTATGCAGGTCCTCGCCATGGCGACGGCCACCCTCTCCCAGGGCCCGGCCCTCTCCCAGGCGGGCACCGACCTGCTGCGCTCCAAGTCCCTGGACCGCAACTCCTACGACAGCGGCGACTGGTTCAACGCCGTCCACTGGAACTGCGCGGACGGCAACGGCTTCGGCCGCGGCCTGCCCCCGGCGGCCGACAACGCCGACAAGTGGCCGTACGCCAAACCCCTGCTGAGCAGGGTCGCGGTGGGCTGCGAGCAGATCGAGGGCGCCTCGGCGGCGTACCGCGACCTGCTGCGGATCCGCGGCACGGAGAAGGACTTCTCCCTCGGCACGGCCGAACAGGTGCGGTCCCGGCTCTCCTTCCCGCTGTCCGGCAAGGACGAGACCCCCGGCGTGATCACCATGCGGCTCGGCGATCTCGTCGTCGTCTTCAACGCCACACCAGAGCGCCAGGAACAGCGGGTCACCGCGGTCGCCGGAACCGGCTACCGGCTGCACCCGGTGCAGGCGGCGGGGGCGGACCCTACCGTCAAGTCGTCCTCCTACGCGGCTGAATCGGGCACGTTCGCCGTTCCGGGGCGCACGGTCGCCGTCTTCACCCGGGCCGCCGAATAGCGCACTACGTTGGGTGGGGCGGGCCGCGACCGACGGTCCGCCCCACCCAGGTACGGCCCGAGGTGCTCCTCGAGATGGACGGCAACGGCACGCAGCACACCCCCGGCACCACCGTGCTGGTCGTGGACGACGTCGCGGCCAGCCGGTACGCCATGGGCGCGGTGCTGAGCCGGGCCGGCCACCAGGTCGTGCCCGTCGCCAGCGGCGGCGAGGCGCTCGTCGAACTCGACGTCCGGCTCCGCGACGGCGCCCTGCCCGACGTGGCCCTCGTCGACGTGGGCCTGCCGGACATGAGCGGCTTCGAACTCTGCCGCCGGCTCCGGGCCCTGCCGCCCATGGCCGCCCTGCCCGTCGTGCACTTCTCGGCCGCCGCCACCGCACCCGGCGACCGCTGCCGGGGACTGGACGCGGGCGGTGACGCCTATCTGACCGTGCCCGCCGAACCGCTGGAGATCCAGGCCGTCGTCCGGGCCGCCGTACGCGGAGCGCGCCGCACCGCGGGCGCCGAGACCGTCGTCCACCGGCTGACACTGCTCTCCGAGGCCATCATCACGGTGCAGACGGCACGCTGCCCCCGGGAACTCGCCACCGCGGCGGCCGACGGCACCGCACGTCTCACCGGCTCGCCCGCCCTGGTGTTCGTGATCGCCCCGGACGGCGAGCCCTACCAGGGCACGGCCCGCAGCCGCCCCGCACCGACGGACAGCGGCGCGCACCAGGCGGCCGCCCGGCTGGCCGCCCGGCTCGCGGAGGGCCGCACGGGCGTGCACAGCGCCGTCGTCCCCGCACCGCTGTGGCCGGCCGGGATCTTCCGGCCGGGCGTCGAGGAGGACGCCCTGCTGACCGTGGCGACGGCCCAGGACGGCCGTACGGCCGTGTGCCTGGCCACGCCCGTCCGGCGCGCGGCGATCACCGGCCCCGCGGACGACGGCTTGCTGGCCCGGCTCGCCCAGGCCGCCGCGCTCGCCGCCGAACCGCTGCTGCTGTACCAGGTGGAGCGGCATGTCGCCCTCACCCTCCAGCACAGCTTCCTGCCCCGGCCGCACAAGCTGCCCCATCTGCCCGGCGTCGACATCGAGGTCCGCTATGTGCCCGCCTCCCGGCAGGCCGAGATCGGCGGCGACTTCTACGCCGCTTTGCGCACCGGCGACGGGGTGCTCACCGCGGTCGGGGACGTGGTCGGGCACTCGCTGGACGCCGCCACCGTCATGGTCGAGATACGGCACGCGCTGCGCGCCTACTGCGTGGACGAGAGCGACCCGGTCGTACTGGCCGCGCGGCTCGACCGGATGCTCCAGCGGTACCACCCCGACATCACGGCCACCGTGTGCCTGGCCCTGGTCGACCCCGGCAGTGGCCGGGTGCGGATCGCCAACGCCGGTCACATCCCGCCGCTGATCCTGCGCGACGGGGGCGGCGCGCGGTACGCCGACGCGTGCGGTCCGCTGCTCGGCCTGGGCCTGGAACGCCCCCCGGCAACCGAGCACCAGCTGACCCCCGCCGACCGCCTGCTCATGGTCACCGACGGCCTCATCGAAACCCGCGGCATCCCCCTGGAGACCTCCATGGAACAGCTCCGCACGGCCGCCGCCGACGCCCCCACCGCCCTGGACACCCTCTGCGACGTGCTCCTCCAGTGCTTCGGCCACGACCGGGAGGACGACATCGCCCTGCTGGCCCTGCGGTTAGGGTGACCCCGTTGGCCGCCCAGAAGGAGTACTGATGCCGCAGATCACCGTCGACTATTCCGCCGACCTCGCGGACGGCTTCGACCGGCCCGGATTCGCCAAG
This sequence comes from Streptomyces sp. NPDC050546, assembly GCF_044457425.1. Taxonomy (NCBI): domain Bacteria; kingdom Bacillati; phylum Actinomycetota; class Actinomycetes; order Kitasatosporales; family Streptomycetaceae; genus Streptomyces; species Streptomyces sp. NPDC050546. Next base: position 83,027 of record NZ_JBITGX010000005.1, on the reverse strand, counting down.
GCGCTGCACCAGGCGACGGTCGACATCGCGGCCGCCAAGCCGCCGGCGTGCAAGAGCCGGTTCCGCCCCACCGAGGACATCGTGGTCGGGTCCGACACCGAGGGACACGCCCATGTCCACGTCCACATCGCCCTGCTCGCCGGCCGTACCGAGGACACCAAGGCCCGGCTCACCGAGGCCGCGCTGGAGTTGCTGCGCGAGTATCTGAAGACCGCCGACGGGATCGTGCTGCACGCCTCCGCCGAGGTGCGCGACCTGGACGCCTCCTACCGGAAGTTCGAGGGCTGAGCGGGCTCAGGTCGCCAGCGTCAGGAGGCGGCCGGCCAGGTCGGCGAACGGGCCGTCGGCCGGCTCCTCCTTGAAGATACGGCGCAGCAGGGCGCCCATCTCCTCGTCGTAGGCGGCGCTCACCGAGGCCAGCGCGGCGAAGTCGTGCACGAGCTGGCCCTCCAGTTCCTCCCGCGGGATGCGCCGGCCGTCCAGCCAGATCAGCGCCGTGGACTCGGCGAGCGAGATCCAGGACCGGACGACGAGTTCCAGACGCGCGGGCGGATCGGTCACGCCCAGGTGCGAAAGGATCTGGACATACGCGGCCTGCCGTACGGAGTCGACGAGCGCGTTGGTCGTCGAGGAGCCGACCGCGGGTCCGCCGCGCATGAGGGCGGAGAAACCCGGCCCGTGCTCGTCCACGAAATCGAAGTAGCGGCCCATCACGCGATGCAGCCGCGCCCCCAGGGGACCCTCGTGCGGCTCCACGAACCGCGCCGCGAGATCGTCCGCCGCCCGCCGCAACGCGGCCTCGTACAGGCTGAGTTTGCCGGGGAAGTAGTGATAGACCAACGGGCGTGAGATGCCCGCGGCCGACGCTATCTCGTCGATGGAGACCTCGTCGGGCGAGCGGCGGCTGAACAGTTCGAGGGCGACGCCGATCAACTGCTGCCGCCGCTCCTCGACTCCCAATCTGCGGCGAACCCCGGTAGTCATGCGAACACCTTACCGATCGATTCCAGCCTCGAACGGACCGGATCGATCGCGGAAGTTCACCCGGGTGCACCGGGCGGGCACGAGAACGGCCCTGTCAGCGCAGCCCGCCGAGCGAACGCCCGTCCCGCAGCGTCCCCTTCAGCTCGGCCCGCGCCCCCCGTTCGCCCGGCACGGTCAGCAGACTGCCCCGCGCCGACCCGCTGATCCCGCCCGTCGCCCGGATCGACTCGGTCCCACGGCTGCCCGCGGCCAGCAGATACCAGCTGCCCCCCTCCGACTTCCACAGCACCCCGGCCAGCACATGCGGGTCACGCGCGCCGCACGCCGGGACGTTCTCGGCCTTCGCCGCCACCGCCCCGTACCTCCCGCCCGGCGTGTGGAACTGCGCCAGCACCCGCGCCCCGCCGCCCCGCCAGGTCTCGGCCCGCGTGCACACCCACGCCGCCGACCCTCCCCCACCCTCCGGGCGGGGGGACCCCCATCTCGCTCCGCTCGCGTCCGGCAGCGGCTGCTCGTTGAACGCCCAGGCGTTCACGCTCCGCACACCCGCCGAGCGCACCGAGCCCAGCGAGCAGGCATACGGCTGCCAGGTGCGCAGCGCCGCCGCGCCGGACGCCTCTCCCGGTGAGCCGGGCCGGCCGCTGGTGAGCCGGGCAGGGACCAGTTCGCCGAGGTCGCTCAGCAGCCGGGTCCGCTTGCCGTCGGCCAGTTGCAGCACGTTCCACGAGGTGCACGGACCGGACCTGAGGGCCGGGCTGGCCAGGGGCGCGGTCACCCCGTCGGTGAGGGCGAGGTCCATCGCCCCGGAGCCCGGCTTCAGCAGATCCCGCTCGCCCGCCTTCGACACCCAGGGGGCCGTCAGATAGCGGACGTTGCCGTCGGTCCGGCCCAGGACCACCGCGCTCGCCTCGGCCCGGCCGGCGCCGTCGACCCGGGCGAAGTCGAGGGCGGCGCCCTGTGTGCCGTCGTCGGGCTCGGCGTAGCGGGCGATGCGCAGACCGTCGTAGAGGATCACCACGCGCGCGGCGTCGACCTTCCCCGCGTACAGCAGCTGGGGCGGTCCGGCCGGGCCGCCGGACAGGGTGCCGGGCGTCGCCGACACCTGGACGCTCTCGCCGGGGCGTGCCCAGACGGCCAGGGCGCGGCGCAGCAGGGCCGAGTCGCCGGTGAGACCGCCGCGGGCCGGCCACACCGAGAAGTCGGTGCGCGCCGAGCTCTGCCACGCGGCAGAGGGGACCCGGGTCAGCTTCGCCGGGTCCAGGGCGGCCTGTGCGGCCGGGTTGCGCGCGTACGGGGGTGCGGCGGCGCCGTCGGGACCCCAGCCCTCGCCGGGCGGACCGAGCAGCGCCCCGCACACCAGCAGCGCCGCCCCGGCGGCCAGCGCGGCCTTCAGGTGCTGGCGGCGCCGCATCAGGTCGGTCGGCCGGGCCTGGAGCGAGCAGGGGTCGAACTCGGGGGAGTCGAGCAGCCCGTACTGTGCGGGGACCCCGCCGGCCTCCAGCAGCGCGCCGTCCGCGTCGGCGACACCCGCGGCCGTGAGCACCTCGCGCACCCCGTCGTCCGCGAGCCGCTCCAGGCCGCGCAGCGCGTAGGCGGCCCGGGCCGGTCCCGACAGGGTGGACAGCCGCTGGTCCAGGGCGAGTTCGTCGGCGCCGCCGGACCGCGGGAACAGCTTCAGGCCCCACACCTGCGGCAGCAGCGGCGGCAGCTGGGACCGCCTGGGCCATGCCCTGCGCCGCAGCGGCCGCCCCGCCTCCAGCGCCGTACGCAGCACCTGGAGGCGGACCAGCGCGTAGCCCGGGTCGCCGTCACGGCCGGTCGACTGGGCCGGGATGACCGGTGCCGGTGTGCGGTTGCGGGGGAGTGCGCGCTGGGTGAGCGCGTGGGCGGTCACGACCCGCCTGCTGCGGCCCAGGCCCGGTGGCAGCACCAGATAGGCGAGCCGCACGAGCCGCGGGTAGTGCTCGACGAGCGCGGCCTCGGCCTGCTCGACGTCGACGACCGGGCCGGTGGGGGAGGAGGGTGCGGGGCGCTGGGCGACATCCTGTGACTGCACGTTCAGCAGAACGAGCGAATGGTCGGATGGTCACCTGACCGCGGAGCGTCACCCCCGCGGCTGCTCCTGCTCCACGAGCAGCCGGGCGTAGTTCGCCATCGACCGCTGGTAGCGGGGCAGGTGCGGGGCCAGGGCGCCGAGGGCCAAGGACAACGCCTCGCGGTCCCGGCCCAGGCTGGACAGGCACAGAGCGAGACAGGCACGCACCGGGTCGTCCAGCTCGTCGGACGGGGCGAGGAGCTCGGGCGTCAGCAGTGCGACGCCCTCCTCCGCCCGGCCGATGTTCCGCAGCGAGCTGGCCAGCTGGATCTTCGTCCGGCGGGCCTTGTAGGGGCTGACGTCGGAGAGTCCGCGCCGCAGCGCCTCCTGGTACAGGGGCACCGCCAGGTCCGAGCGGCCCGTGGAGTCCCAGGCGCAGGCCTGCTCGAACGGCCCGAGCGGGCTGCCGTCCGGCAGCTCGGCGACGAGGGCGTCGACCTCGGCACGGAAGCGCGCCTCGTCCGCATCCTCTTCGGCGTAGTCGTCGAAGCGGGCCCACAGAGCGGCTGTGCGATCTTCCCAGTCCTGGTTCACCGTGCCACCCTCGCACAGGCGTGCCGACGGAGGCAGCGGAATTTGAGTGCTACGGGCTCCGCAGCCGTATCGAAGGCGAGAGCCCTTGCCGGGGCTCCGTGCGGCATGCGTCCGGACCGTGCCGTGACAAGGACCGGAGGAACAGATGAGGGTGACCCGACCGATGCTCGCGCTGAGCGGCGCGGTGGCGATACTGGCGCTGGCCGGCTGCGGATCCGGCGGCAAGGACGAGGCAGCCGTGCCGAAAGAGGTGACCGGCAGCCTGGAGCACATCGCGGCCGAGGCCAAGTGCAAGCCGAACATGCAGACCGACGCCGACACCATCCGCCAGGCCCTCTGCAAGAAGGGCAAGGAGAAGTACGTCCTGGCGACCTTCTCCACCGACCGCGGCCAGCGCGAGTGGCTGAACGGCGCGAAGGACTACGGCGGCTACTACCTCGTCGGCCGCAAGTGGGTCGCGGTGGGCCAGCAGAAGACGGTCACGGCGCTGCAGAGCACCCTCGGCGGGACCATGGAGGAGGGGTCCGAGCACATGAACCCCGGCGGCAGCCACAACAAGGGCGGTCACGACGGTGGCAGCAGCCACCACGGCTGAGCCTCCCGGACCCGGACGGACGAGAAAGACAGACGGAACAACGGAACAGACGAGAAAGCCGGCGGTGGGAATTCCCACCGCCGGCTTTCTGCTGGCTGAGTACTACTGCCCGGGTACTACTGGCAGTTCTCGCCGTTGTTGATGCACTGGACCATCTCGTTCATCACGTTCTCGTCGAAGAAGTTGATGAAGTCGTTGTGGTCGGTGATCGGCTTGTGCAGCTGCTCCGGGAAGGAGTCCACCGCGAAAGCGTTCTGGACCTGTCCGTTGTTGATCTGCGGCGCCTGCACGTCGTAGACCAGGCGGACCTGGAGCTGCGGGATGGCCTGGAAGCCGTTCGAGCAGCTGCCGTCCTGCTCCACGAAGTCCACGTGGGTGCGGTGGTTGGCAGAGTCGATGTTCTGGCCGTCCCAGCAGCTCTGGAAGTTGGACAGCCGGACCATGCTGCTGCCGTCGGGGCAGATCGGGTACTTGTCCGTCACCTGACGGTCCTCGAAGCCCGTGCAGGTCCAGGACGTGTTGGCGTTGTTCAGGCCGTTGGTGAAGGACTTCGCGTCACCGGTGATGATCCGCAGGGCCTTCGGCATGGCGACGACGTCGCTCGTGCGGTTGCCCACGAACTTCAGCTCCGCCTGCGAGGGCTCGACGATCTTGCCGACGTTGCCGTCCTGGCCGCCGCCGGGCTGACCCGCGTCGATGTCGTCCGAACCGTCCTGGATCCGGATGACCGGCCAGAAGTAGGTGGACTTGTCGCCCTGGTTCTGGCAGGTCGTCTCGCCGTTCTCCAGGTCCTCGTCGCTCGCGAAGGCGTTGTTGGCCTGGTTGCCGACGTAGTCGTGCTGGTGCTGGGCACCGTTGGACACGCCGGGCGCCACGATCACGTTGTCCGAGTTGCGGTTCTCGTTCTCGTTGGTGCCGCACTGCGTGGTGAAGGTGCCCGTGGAGCCGCCGTCACCGTTCGCCGCGAGACCGTTCGGCAGGTTGCGGGAGTTCGGCTGGACGTCCTCGATGTTGACGAAGTCCGCGGCTGCCGGGCCGTTGCCGCCCTGACCGCCGTTGCCGCCCTGACCCTGGTCCTGACCACCCTGGTCCTGGCCCTGGTCCTGACCGCCCTGGTCCTGGCCGTCCTGGTTCTGGCCGTCCTGGTTCTGGCCGTCCTGGCCGTCCTGGTTCTGGCCGTCCTGGTTCTGATCGCCCCCGGCCTGGCCGTCGTTGGTGTTCACGTCGGCGTTCATGCCCTGGCACTCGGCCATCTGGGCGAGGTTGTCCGGCGCCTGGCCACCAACCCGCTTGATGTTGATGCCGATCCGGTCGATGGCGGCGGTCCGCTTCGACTTCAGCGGGCCGAGGATGGCGTTGTTGACGAAGCCGGAGTCACCGGCCTGGGCCTGACGCGTGGAGGCGAGCCGGGTGTAGGCCTCGCTGATCTGCTTGTCGAGGTTCGCCAGCTCCTTGTCCACGCCCTGGCGCGCGCCGTCCGGCACGTCGGTCAGGCTCTGTCCTACGTCCGGGCACTGGATCGTGGCGACCTGCGCACCCGCGGACTTCGTCTGGTTCGCCGAGTTCTCCTCATGCGCCGAGGCATAGAAGTTTGCCCAGATCAGCCCGCCCCCACCGAGCGCTAGGGCCGCCGATGCGGCTATGGCCTTGGTGGCCATCGGCGTCCGGCGTTTTCTTGTGTTGCGTCCCATGGAACTCCTCTGACTTCCTTTTTCGGGGGCATCGAGGCGCCCGACAGGAGTGAAGCGGCTCCCTTCCATACGGAGGTGGTCCCAGGGGTGTTCAGATGTCTCTGAAATTGATGCGAGATTCGTGAGGGCTCTGTGTTCTCAACAGCCCGTTCAGTACCGGGAGTTGTTGATCACCCACGGTCGGTGAACCGGCGGGTCCGCTTTCACCGGTCGTGGTCGAGATACGCCAGAACCGCCAGCACGCGGCGGTTGTCGTCGTCCGAGACCTCCAGTCCCAGTTTGGCGAAGATGTTCGCGGTGTGCTTGGCGATGGCCCGTTCCGTCACCACCAGCCGGCCGGCGATCGCCGCGTTGGTCCGGCCCTGCGCCATCAGCTCCAGCACCTCCCGCTCCCGGGGAGTCAGCCGCGCCAGCGGCCCGTCGTCGCTCGACTGCCGGGCCAGCAACTGCTGGATGACCTGCGGATCCATCGCCGTACCCCCGGCGGCGACCCGCCGTACGGCGTCCACGAACTGCTCGGCGTCGAACACCCGGTCCTTCAGCAGGTACCCGACCCCGCCACTGCCGTCGGCGAGCAGCTCACGCGCGTAGAGCTGCTCCACGTGCTGGGAGAGCACCAGCACCGGCAGGCCGGGCCGTTTGCGACGGGCGTCGAGCGCGCACTGGAGCCCCTCGTCGGTGTGCGTGGGCGGCAGGCGTACGTCGACCACGGCGACGTCCGGTTCCAGCTCGGCCAGGGCGGCGGCCAGTTCGGGACCGGACTCGACGGCCGCCGCGATCTCGAAGTCGTGCGCCTGGAGCAGCCGGACGAGTCCGTCGCGCAGCAGGAAGAGGTCTTCGGCTAGGACAACGCGCAAGGGATCTCCATGGTGACCATGGTGGGACCGCCCGCGGGGCTGCTGACGGCCAGGACGCCGTCGAATGTACCGAGCCGCCGCTCCACTCCGGAGAGTCCGGAACCGGCGCCGATCACCGCACCTCCCTTGCCGTCGTCGGTGACGGACACCCGCAGCATCCCGTCGGCATGGTGCAGGTCGGCCCAGATCCGGTCGGCTCCGGAGTGCTTCACCGCGTTGGTGAGCACCTCGCTGACGGCGAAGTACGCGGCGGACTCCACGGGCGCCTCCGCCCGCCCGGGCAGGTCCACGCTCACCTCGGTGGTCACCGGCAGCCGCAGCGCGAGCGCCCGTACCGCGTCGCCGAGACCGCGCTCGGCGAGGACCGGCGGATGGATGCCGCGCACCAGCTCACGCAGTTCGGCCAGGGCCTCGACGGAGGACGTGCGAGTCTGTGCGATCAGCTCCTTGGCCTTGGCCGGGTCCTTGTCCAGGAGCGCCTCGATGGTGCCCAGGTCCATGCCCACCGCGACGAGCCGGGCCTGGGCCCCGTCGTGCAGGTCCCGTTCGATGCGCCGCAGCTCGGCGGCGGAGGTGTCGACGGCGTCGCGCCGCGTCTCGGTCAGGACCCGCACCCGCTCGGCCAGTTCGCCCTGGCCGGAGCCCAGGACGGCCTGGGTGAGCCGGAAGTGGACGTCCAGCAGCCGTGTGGTGAGGAAGTGCGCGAAGAAGAGGACGACCAGACCCAGCAAGGCGGCGCCGAGCGCGGACACCTGCCCGGTGACCTTGACGAACCCGTACCAGTACCCGTCGGGGAAGACCCGCCACAGCCCGGCCCCGAGCGCGAAGCCCTCCAGCGGATACAGCCACAGCGCGGCCGGCAGCAACGCGGTGAGGAACCCGGCCGTCATGTCGACCGGCAGCCACATCAGGTCCCGCCAGGTCGCCGGGTCGCGCAGCATCCCGAACGTGGCCGCCCACGGGTTGGCGTCCTTCGGCAGCGGCCGGTACGCCGGCGGGATCCGCACCCCGCCCCACTCCGCCGCGAGCACCCGCCGCCAGTTCGCGAACGCCCGCACGCCCTTCAGTACGTACGGCGTGGTGACGAGCCCGACGCCGATCGGGATGAGCGCCATGGACACCAGCGACAGGGTGAAGCACAGCACCGCCCCCGGCAGCGATACGAGGGCCACCCCCAGCCCCCGTAGCGCGGCGAGCGCGACGCCCCGCCCCTTGGCTCCCCTGTAACCGCTCTTCGTGTCGATGGTCATGACGTCAGTCTCGCCGAGCGGGGGTGCGGGGTCACTGGGCCGGGACACCCGGCCCGGGGGTGGTGCTACGTACACCTCACGAGGCGCGGCGGTGCGGGCGGTTCATACGCCTCCGTCGGCCGCGAGCACCTTCGCCTCCACCTCCGGGTCGAGTCCCGAGCGCGGCCGGTCGGGCCGCTGTGGGGCCGTGCCGCCGATGTCCTGGAGCCAGCTCCAGGTGTCGGCCACGGTCTCGGCGACGGGCCGGCAGTTCAGCCCCGCCTCCACCGCCCGGGAGACGTCAGCCCTGTGCAGGGCGTCGTGCAGGTCGCTGCCCGGCGGCACCCACACCGGCAGCTGGGTCCACGGCTCGATGCCCGCCTCCAGGATCACCTCGGGCTCGGTCCACCGCAGTTCGGCACCGCCGCCGGTGACCCGTACGCAGGTGTCCAGCAGTTCGCCGGTCGTGGCGTGCCCCTGCGGGGCGGCCAGGTTGTACGGCCCGCTCAGCTTCCGCTCGGCCGCGAGCAGGATCCACTCGGCCAGGTCCCGGACGTCCACGTACTGCAGGGGCAGCTCGCGCGGGCCCGGGGCGAGCACCGGACCACCGCGCGCCACGCGGCCCAGCCACCACGGCAGCCGGCCGATGTTCTCGTACGGGCCGAGGATCAGCCCGGCCCGGACGAGCACCGACCGGTCCTCGCCGAAGGCGTCCAGCACGGCCAGTTCACCGCCGCGCTTGTCCTGCGGGTACGCGGTCTGCTCCGCGTCGGCCGCGGCGCCCTCCACCAGGGGCGCGTCCTCGCCGTACCCGGCGGGCGGGGCCCACGCGTACACCGAGCAGCTCGACACGTACACGTACCGGCCGGCGCGGCCCCGCAGCAGCCGCGCCGTGTCCCGCACCGCCCGGGGCGCCGCCGACCAGGTGTCGACGACGACGTCCCACGCGCCGGGGTCGTCGGCGAGGGCGGTGAGACCGTCGGGCGCGGTGCGGTCGCCGAGCAACGACCGTGCGCCCGCAGGCGCCTCGTGCCGCCCCCGGTGGAAGACGGTCACGTCCCAGCCCCGCCCCAGGGCCGCCTCCACGACGGTCCGCCCCACGAACTCCGTACCACCCAGCATCAGAAGCCTCATGCGCTGACTCTGCCCGGTGGGGCGGCGGGACGGAAAGGGGATCTGCCGTCAGCAGACGGACCGGGGCCGGCGGCTCAGTGGCTCACCGGAGGCACGTACTTGTACCCGACCCGGCGTACCGTCCGGATCGTGTCGCGGTGCTCCGCGCCCAGCTTGCGGCGCAGCCGGGCGACATGGACGTCGACCGTACGGCCGTCGCCCACGTGCCCGTAGCCCCACACCGTGCCGACCAGCTGGTCACGGGTGTGCACCCGGCCCGGGTGCGCCACCAGGTGGGCGAGCAGCTCGAACTCCAGATAGGTGAGGTCGAGCGGCCGGCCGGCCACCTGGGCGGTGCGCTGCCCGGTGTCGACACGGATCAGCGGCTCGCCGCCCGGCTCGGGACCGGCCCCGGGGGCGACGGGCTCCGGCCGGTCCGGCACCGCCACCGGGAACGGCGGCTGCTGGTCGGCCGGGACGAGCACCAGATAGCCGATCATCGGCGGCTGTCCCGGCAGCGTGGGCAGGGTGTGCTGCGGCGCCGGCAGCCAGGTGGCACCCGGCGGCAGCAGATCCGCGACGGTCACCACCTCGTCCCGGTCGACGGCACGCAGCCGATGCCGGGCACTGTTCGCGGAAGGGGTGTCGAGGGCGGCGGTGGACAGAGAACGAGTGGTCGCCATGAGAGGTCAGCTCTTTCGCGCGAGGAGTTCGTCGGAGAGTTCGACGGCCGCGAGTTCGTGGTCGGGGTCGCCGAGGGACGTACGCGGTTCGCGCTGGCCGAAGGCCGGGGTGTACGGCGTTAGAGGGCCGGCGCGTTCGTCGCGCGGCAACACACCCGGTCGAAGTCGTGGTCCTGACGGGACGGCCAGAAGGGCTCGAGGTCATGACGACCCGTCGCGGTGCACTTCTGGTAGCTGGCCATGACCCCATTGAAGCAGAGAGCCCCCCGCGCCGGGACCCTCCTCTCACACCCTGGACACGCGCCGGACATCCGGCCGCCCCGCCGAAACCTCACCCCACCAGCCGCTTCCGCCACTCCATGGGCACGACATCGATCGCCTTGCCCGGATCACCGTCCCACTGCGTGGACAGCCCGGCCGCGGCCAGCGCCGCCACGACCTCGTGGCCGACGGCCTTCGTGGTCTCCTCTGCCCCGTCGAACCCGCCGTAGTACAGCGACAGTCCGTGCCCCTCCGCCGCACCACGCGTGCCCTGGTGGTGGAAGAACACGAACCCCCGCACCCCCGGCTTGCCGTCCGCCTCCGCGCCGATCTCCGCCATGCCACAGCCCCGGCAGCAGGTGAAGTCCTCGCGGGCCACGATGCCGGCGCGGTCCAGGGCCGCGAAGGCACGCTCCAGCCGGTCCGGGTCGGTCGGCTCGCTCCACGACTCCTGCTCGTCGACGCGCTCCAGCCACAGCCGCTCGACGATCTCGCGGGCCTGCGCCGGAGAGACGGGGGAGGAGTCCTCCTCGCCCCGCATCAGGTACACCGTCTCGCGGATCATCGTCTCGATGTCCAGACAGCCGTCCCGGAGCATCTCGTGGACGTACCCCTCGGCCCGCGCCGAGACCCCGGGGGCGAGCGGGGGCGGCGGGGCCGGCAGCCCGAACTCCTCGCGCTCCCAGGTCACTCCGGTGTCCCAGCCGTCCTCCTGGCGCGCCCAGCGGACCATCACCTCGGCGACGAGCCCCGGATCGGTCAGCCGGGTCACCCACAGGTGCGGAACGGACCCCGTGCGGTGCTGGAGGTCGTAGGCCCCGTCCCCGTCGCGTGCCGTCTGGATGAAGACCATCGGCCGGTCCGGTATCCGCTGCACGACAAGGAAGTGGTCGTCGTCCCCGCCGATCCGCTCCACCAACTCCCGTAGCTCCCGCGCCGCGATCCACGTGTAAGACCGCCCGCTCTCCGTCTTCACCTTGGCCGCGAGGCCCCCGTCGATCTCCATGCCGTCAGCCTGACACGCCCCACCGACAACGCGAGGGGGCGCCCACCGCGAACGGTGTGCGCCCCCTCGGGAGCCGGGTGGTGCCGGTCAGACCTGGCCGGCCTTCTCCAGCGCCGAGCAGCAGGTGTCGACGAGCAGGCGGGTCACCACGTACGGGTCGACGTTGGCGTTCGGACGGCGGTCCTCGATGTAGCCCTTGCCGTCCTTCTCGACCTGCCACGGGATACGGACCGAGGCACCGCGGTTGGAGACGCCGTAGGAGTACTCGTTCCACGGGGCGGTCTCGTGCAGACCGGTCAGGCGGTCGTCGATGCCGGCGCCGTAGTTCTTGACGTGGTCGAGCGGCTTGGAGCCCTCGCCGAGCGACTCGGCCGCGGTGATGATCGCGTCGTAGTTCTCGCGCATCGCCTTGGTGGAGAAGTTGGTGTGCGCGCCGGCGCCGTTCCAGTCGCCCTTGACCGGCTTCGGGTCGAGGGTGGCGGCGACGTCGAAGTCCTCGGCGGTGCGGTAGAGCAGCCAGCGGGCGACCCACAGGTGGTCGGAGACCTCCAGCGGGGAGACCGGGCCGACCTGGAACTCCCACTGGCCGGGCATGACCTCGGCGTTGATGCCGGAGATGGCGAGGCCCGCCTCCAGGCAGTTGTCCAGGTGGGCCTCGACGACCTCACGGCCGAAGATCTCGTCCGCGCCGACACCGCAGTAGTAGCCGCCCTGCGGGGCCGGGAAGCCGCCCTTGGGGAAGCCGAGCGGGTAGCCGTCCTGGAAGAACGTGTACTCCTGCTCGATGCCGAAGATCGGCTCCTGGGCCGCGAACTTCTCGGCGACCTCGGCCAGCGCGGCACGGGTGTTGCTGGCGTGCGGGGTGAGGTCGATGTTCAGGACCTCGCACAGCACCAGGATGTCGTCGCCGCCGCGGATCGGGTCCGGGCAGGTGAAGACCGGCTTGAGGACACAGTCCGAGGCGTGGCCCTCGGCCTGGTTGGTGGACGACCCGTCGAAGCCCCAGATCGGCAGTGCGTCGAGACCGGCGGGCGAGCCCGTGATGATCTTGGTCTTGGAACGCAGTTTGGCCGTCGGCTCGGTGCCGTCGATCCAGATGTACTCAGCCTTGAAGGTCACGGGCCACATCCTTCGGGGGTGTGTCTGGGCGCGTATCGCGGGTGCTGCGGCGCTGCGGCACCGGTGCGCCGCGTCAACTGCCCGGCAGCCTGTCAACGGGCGATTTCCCGGCCATTGCTCGAATGTGAACCCCGTGTTACCTGGTGTGCCTGTGCCGTACTTCACGCCGAGAGGGCGTTCTGCCCGGGGGAGGGGGCGGCCACCGGCTTCCCTCCGTCAAGCCGGTGACCGTCGCCTGTGTGACCCGGACGTGCCGGTCCTGCTGCTCCTGGCCGGGAGCAGCAGGACCGGTGACACGTACCGAGGGGGCGGCCGAGGGGTTGGCCGCCGCCTCAGTGACCCGTTCGGCCGTCCGGCATCACCCCACCTTCTCGATCACGGCCCGGCGGATCAGGAACTTGCCGGGCTCGCGGACCTGTTCGAAGGCCGCGTTGTTGAGCAGCGCACAGCTACCGGAGGCCGAAGTGACCTCCACCGTCGTGGACTTGTTGTTGTCCAGGTTGGTGACCTTCAGCTGTGTGCCGACCGGGAACTGGTTGCTGGACGCGGCAGGCGCACCGCCCTCGCCGGAGAGCGTGACGGTGGAGCCGTTGCACACCTGCTGTCCGGAGGCCGCGGCGCCACCGCCGGCGTCTTCCGCCGGAGCCGACTCCGCGGGCTCCGCCGGCGCAGAGGCCTCGGCGCCCCCGGCCGCGTCCTGCTCGCCGCCGGCCTGCTCACCGCCCTGCGCGGGCTGCGACGGCTGCGCGGCCTGGGAGTCCTGAGCCGACTCCCCAACCGTGCACCCCGACGCCTCCTGCTTCCGCTTGATCTCCTCGATGACCGCCTCGCGGTTGGCGATCCGGGCTTCCGACTGCGCGTCGGGGTTGGCCTGCTGGTCGGCGATGAACTTCTCGTTGTTGCCGAGCGCGGTGGCGAGTCCCAGGCAGGCCGTCGACTCCGCCGCCGACTTGGTGTTCGCGGCCGGCGGCGTGGCGTTCGACGTGCTCGCCATGACGAAGGCCCCGCCTCCCGCCACGGTCACCGCGCTCACCAGCAGCGCGATCTTCTTCTTCGGACCGAGAGTTCTCCTACGCGACATGCGCGCCTCCTGAAGAGGTAGGGGAGCGTACGTCGCTATGTACGAGATACCGAACGAAGTTACTCAGCGGTTACAGGAGTCAGTGAAGTGACCTGCGTCACGGGGCGGTTCTAGCGGGAGAGGGCGTCCCGCACGGCCTCGTCGGAGCGGCCCACCACGGCCGTGCCGTCGTCCGCCGTGATGATCGGGCGCTGGATCAGCTTCGGGTGCTCGGCGAGCGCCTTGACCCACCGGTCACGCGAACCGGCGTCCCGCGGCCACTCCTTGAGCCCGAGCTCCTTGGCGACCGCCTCCCCGGTGCGGGTGATGTCCCAGGGTTCGAGCCCGAGGCGCGTGAGAACGCCACGGATCTCTTCCTCGCTCGGCACGTCCTCCAGGTAGCGGCGGACGGTGTAGTCGGCCCCCTCGGCGTCGAGCAGCGACACGGCACTACGGCACTTCGAACAGGCCGGATTGATCCAGATCTCCATGGGGGTCACGGTACGCGCTGCCGATGTTGTTCGAATTTCTGCCGACTCATGCGCCCCTCGCGGACCTGCCGTGACGCGATGCCAATTTCCCTGCTCACCAGGGCATTTGCCGTGCCTGGCGGACTCCCCGTTGTCAGTGCCCGGCGGTAGAATATAAGCAGTGTTCGAGGGTGGCGCCGGGGTCGCAGAGGACTCCGGTGGCCGCCCGACCGCGACAGGAGGATGCCTGTGCCCGCTGCCGCTCTGAAGTCGAAGCCCTTGCCCACCCAGTCCACCGCGAAGCGTCCCGTCCTGCTCGACCTGCCCTACGCGCCCGTGGAGAAGCGGCCGCTGCCGCCGGGCCGGCCGCGCGAGTGGTACGTCACGCACAACCGTCGCCTCAAGGCGATGCGCCTCGCCATCGCCCTGCTCGACTCCGGCGTCTATATGCCGAACCAGGCCCGTAACGAGACGATCCGCGGCGCGGCCGAGCAGATCGGTGTCCACCCGCCGTCGGACACGACGTGCCACATGGTGCGGGCGTTCATGCGCTACGCGCGCTGAAGCTGTCCCACCGGTGTTCCCGGCGCGGGGAACACCGGTGGGTTCAGCCGGGCGAAACCCTCCTGGCGTTCATAGGGGAAGTAGGGGTACGGCGCCGGGCGGTGGCTCGCGGCGTCGAGCCTCGCCACCTGCTCGGGGTTCAGGCTCCAGCCGACGGCGCCGAGGTTCTGGCGCAGTTGCCGCTCATTGCGGGCGCCGATGATGACGGAGGACACGGTCGGCCGCTGGAGCAGCCAGTTGAGGGCGATCTGCGGCACGGCCCTGCCCGTCTCCTCGGCGATCTCGTCCAGCGCGTCGACCACGTCGTAGAGCTGCTCGTCGGGGACGGGCGGTCCGTACTCGGCCGTGCGGTGCAGTCGGCTCCCGGGCGGCAGTGGTGCGCCGCGGCGGATCCTGCCGGTGAGACGCCCCCAGCCGAGCGGGCTCCAGACGATCGCGCCGAGGCCCTGGTCGAGGGCGAGCGGCATGAGCTCCCACTCGTAGTCGCGGCCGACGAGGGAGTAGTACACCTGGTGGGCCGCATGACGGGGCCGGCCGTGCCGCTCCGCGGCCGCGAGGGACTTCATCACCTGCCAGCCGGAGAAGTTGGAGACGCCCGTGTAGCGCACCTTGCCCGCCTGGACGAGTGTGTCGAGCGCGGCCAGTACCTCCTCGACCGGTGTCCCGGCGTCGAAGGCGTGGAGCTGGAAAAGGTCTATGTGGTCGGTTCCCAGCCTGCGCAGGGCGTCCTCGCAGGCGGTGATCAGCCGGGAGCGGGAGGAGCCCGCTTCGCCCGGTCCGTCGCCCGTCGGCAGGCCGGTCTTGGTGGAGACGATCACCTGGTCCCGGCGGCCCTTGATCGCCTGCCCCAGCACCTCCTCGGAGGCGCCGGCGGAGTAGACGTCGGCGGTGTCGAACATCGTGATCCCGGCGTCCAGGCAGATGTCCACCAGGCGGCGCGCCTCCCGCGCGTCGGTCGTGCCCCACGCGCCGAACAGCGGGCCCTGCCCGCCGAAGGTGCCGGCCCCGAAACTCAGCGCGGGCACCATCAGCCCGGACGCGCCCAATCGCCTGTATTCCATCTCGGCCCCTTTCGGTCGAGTTAACAGGTCTGTGGTTCCGTTAACAGTCACTAAGGTAGCAGGGTGAACCGCTTAATGGAACGGGAGTGCCGTTATGGCTGACGGAGGCGAGCCGGGGACCGTACGGCCGGGAGGGCGCACGGCGCGGGTACGGGAGGCGGTGCTGCGGGCGGCCGAGGACGCGCTGACCGAGCAGGGCTTCACCGGCCTGGACCTGGCCGACATCGCCCGGCGCGCCGGAGTCGGCAAGACGACCGTCTACCGCCGCTGGGCGACGGTCACCGGGCTGGTGGCCGACCTCCTGCTGGACATGGCCGAGCAGTCCGCGCCGCGCACCGAGACCGGCTCGCTGCTCGGCGACCTGACGGCCAACGCCCGGCTCGTGCAGCGCACCCTGACGGATCCTCGGCAGGGGCCGCTGTTCAAAGCGCTGATCGCCGCCGCCACCGGCGACCCCAGGACGGCCGCGGCGCTGCGGCGCTTCTACGACATCCGCGTCCGGGAATGGGCTCCCTGCGTGCGGCAGGCCGTCGACCGGGGCGAGGTGCCCGAGGGCACCGACACGCATGAGGTGATCCGCGCCGTCTCCGCCCCGCTCTACTACCACCTGCTGATCAGCGGCGCCCGGCTCGACGGTGCCGCGGCCGACCGGGCCGCCGAGGCCGCCGCGACGGCGGCACGCGCGGGCGTGTACGTACGGGCCTGAGACCTCGAGGACCCGGCCTCAGGCGTACCGTTCCAGCAGCCCCGCCACGTAGGCCTCCAGCCGCCCGGCCAGCACTTCCGGCGTCAGATCCGTCCGCCCCAGCTCCCGCCAGGGGACCGCCAGTTTCGCCGCGTCGGGGACGTAGGCCAGCGCGTCGAGCAGCCGCCAGTACAGATGGTCCGGGCCGTCGGCCAGGTGCCGCCCGCCGTGCGCCTCGTAGCGCTCGCGGAATCCGAGGCCGTACTCCGGGCCGTACAGCAGCGCGAGCGCCGTCGAGCAGTGGGCGACGTCCAGGTCGGCGGGACCCCACGAGGTCTCCACCCAGTCGACGACACCGCCGATCCGCAGACCCGGTCCCGAGCCCGTGAACAGCACGTTCCCGGGATGGAAGTCCCGGTGCAGGAAACAGCCCTCGTACGGCGGGGAATCGCGGCGGATGACGTCCACGGCCCGTTCCCAGCCCGGAGGGACGCCCGTCGGCGACGTCCACGCCTGGTACGTGCGCGGACGCTCCTCCGGGACGACCCGGTGGATCGCGGCCAGTTGAGCCGCGAGCAGTTCCACGCGAGCGTCGAGGTCCTCCTCGTCGACCCGGACCCGCCCCGGCAGCACGGACATCAACAGGGACGGATGGTCACAGTGCTCGGCGGTCGCGTCCACACCGATCAGCTCGGGGGCCGGCACGCCCTCCTGCCCGGCCAGCAGCGTGAGCACGTCGGCCTCGCGGGCCAGCAGCCCGGGGGCGTGCCGCCGGAAGAAGGGCTTCACGAAGGTCCGCAGGGCGAGGGAGGTGCCGTCGTCGAGGGTGAGCCGCCGCATCTGGGCGCTCCAACCACCCTTCAGGAAAGACGACTTGTCGACCGTACGGCCTTCCGGGAGCTGCTTGGCCACCCAGGCCCGGGTCGCCGTCCAGCCCTGCTCGCCGAGCCCGGTCAGCACGGCGGTGACGAACTCCCGCCGGTCGTCGGGACGGTCGCGGAACCACAGGCCCAACCGGTGCCGCGCCTCGGGAAGTTCCCAGTGGGTGAACTGGGCGCGCCGGGCCAGCGCCTCCGAGACGGCCTCCGTCACGGCGGGCGGGATGACCTCGTCCGTGCCCGGCACCGCGAGCACCGCCCGCCCCTCGTACGCCCGCAGCGCGTCGAGCGCGGGCGACGCACGCCAACCGCCGGGCCGCCGGATGATCTCGCTGAACCGCCCGTCGCCCTGCCCGAAGGGCACGTCCCATGCCTCGGCCGCGTACACCGCGGGCGCGCACAGCCCCAGGGCCGCCACCCGGTCCCCGTAGTGCCGGGCGAGATCGGCCACCGTCTGACCGCTCATGCTGAACCCGACCAGGATCAGCGGCGCGTCCCCGAGCGCGTGCGCGTCGATCACGGACACGACCTGCTCGAAACGGCGGCGCAGGCTCAGCTCCCGCAGCCGGCCGGTGCTCTCCCCATGGCCCGAGAAGTCGAAGGCCAGGGCGTGGCAGCCGTGTCCGGCGAACTCCGACAGCAACGGCACCAGCCGCTCCTTGCTGCCGTTGCCCGCGCCGTGCAGGACCACGGCGGTCGCTCTCGCCGAAGCACCGGCTCCGCCGTACAGCCCGCTGAGTCGTTCACCGCCGGTGGTGTGCGTGAAAGGGACCAGCTCCAGCTCACTCATACGGTCATTCACTCACGCCGCGCAGGCACATGAGGGGCGATCAGAGGCCGGGCGCTCCCCACACCGGGAACCAGCGGCCGAGATCCTGCTCGATCCGCAGGTCGCCGTCGAGAGCCGCCCGCACCTGGAGCTCCAGCGCGTTGTCGCGCCGCTGCGCCTCGCCGCCCGGCAGGGGCGCGAACGGATAGAAGGTGCCGCGCTTGTAGAGGTAGACCAGCGCGAGTCGCCGGCCGGCCCGGTCGCGGAACCCGGCCAGGGAGCACAGCAGTTGCGGGCCAAATCCGTTGACCTCCATCTGGCTGTTCACGGCGTGCAGGTCGTTCACGAGCGCGGGCAGCTGGTCGGGGGAGCGGTGCGAGACCAGCCAGGAGTAGCCGTAGTCGTCCTGCCGCAGTTCCACCGGTGGGCCGTCGCGGTCGGTGTCGGCGTCCAGCAGGGCCTGCACCTCGCGGTGGGTCTGCTCGAAGGCCGCGCCCTCGACCGTGGCGAAGCACACCGCGCCCTGCCCGGTCGGGGCGAAGCCCGCCGCGGCCTCCAGGGTCACGGCCGCCGACGGCAGGGCGAAGAGCCGGTCGAGATCCGCCACGACCGGCTTGGTCCGGCCGAGCAGGATGTCCAGCAGCCCCATGTCCGTGCTCACACTCCTCCGGGCGCCGCCGCCTCGCCCAGCTCGGCGGAGATCCGGCCCAGTTGGTCGAGGCGCTGCTCCAGGCTCGGGTGGGTCGAGAAGAGCCGTGCGACACCGGGGTCGCGGCCCAGCGCCGGGGTGAAGTAGAAGGCGTTGAAGGCCTGGGCCGTGCGCAGGTCCTTGGTCGGGATACGGGCGATCTCGCCGGAGACCTTGGTGAGGGCGGAGGCGAGTGCCGAGGGACGGCCGGTGAGCAGCGCGGCCGCCCGGTCGGCGGCCAGTTCCCGGTACCGGGACAGGGCCCGGATCAGCAGGAAGCTGATCGCGTACACGGCGGCGGCCACCCCCATCACCGCGGCGAAGATCGCGGCCGTGTTCTGGTCCCTCCTGGCTCCGCCGAACACCTGCGAGTAGAACGCGAACCGCACGATCAGCCCCGCGATCACACCCAGGAAGGACGCGACCGTGATCACGGCGACGTCCTTGTGCGCCACATGCGACAGCTCGTGCGCGAGGACGCCCTCCAGCTCGGCCGGCTCCAGCCGCCGCAGCAGCCCGGTCGTCACACAGACCACGGCGTGGTCCGGGTTCCGCCCGGTCGCGAACGCGTTCGGCATGTCCATCTCGGAGACGGCCACCACCGGCTTGGGCATGTCCGCGATGGCACACAGCCGGTCCACGACCCCGTGCAGCTCGGGAAACTCCTCCCGCTCCACGACCCGCCCGCGCATGGCGTACAGCGCGATCCGGTCCGAGAACCAGTACTGAGCCCCCAACAGGCCGGCCGCGACCACCACGACCAGCACCCAGGACTTCAGCAGCACGATCAGCGCCGCCACGAACCCCACGTACAACAACCCGAGCAGGAACAGCGTGATCCCCATACGGGTGGTCAACCGCCGGTCGCTCCGGAAGCGGCTGTGCATCTGCATCACCCCGCAGTCAGGCACTCGTCCCACTGCCAGTGTGCACCCGGCCCCGCCCATGAACGGGTCGTGATCGGCCCCAGGACAGGCAAAGGCGTCAGCCGCCCGCGCCCACCGCGTACCCGGGCACGGACGGCCACCGCACGGTCAGCACCACCGACTCCTCCTCCGCGACCCAGGAGTGATCGACCCCACGCCCCCACACGACGTAGTCCCCCTGCCGCTCCAGCAGCACGCTGCGCCCGGGAAGCTCCACCCGGAAGCGCCCGCTGATCAGCACCAGCAGCGCGGTCCGCTCCTCGCCCCGCACCCACTCGGCCCGCTCGTCACCCCGGGGGTGAACCCCCCACTTGATCTCCACGGCCTCGCTGCGCCGGGGGTCTCCGACGTCCTTGAAGTGCCCGAGGATCCACCCACGGTCCAGCGCGGCGTCCTTGCCGGCGTTGCCCACATACACACTGTCGTCCACGCGCGGGGACGCTAGCAGCCGCCTGGCGAGGCCCTCTCGGCGCACGCTCCGCTACGGCGCCCGGAAGTTGATGTACCCCAGCAGCACGATCAGCGCCGCCACACAGCCGAACACCACGGCCGTGGAGATCCACGACGAGCGGGAGCGGGAGCGGGAGCGGGAGCGGGAGCCGGAGCCGGAGCGGCGGCGGCGTGAGCGGTGGTCGGGGTCGGGGCGGAAGGGTACGGGGCCGGGAGGGTTGTGCTTCCAGCGCGCGGCGAGCATGCGGGCCCGGGCCGAGGGCTCCTTGTGCTCGGCGTCGTCCGCCCATCTGAGGTCGAACTCGCGCTCCTGGCCGTCCTGTTCGTGCTCGGACATTCCCACTCCACCCCCGTGTGGTCCTGTCTGAAGAATAGAACATACGACCGCGCCCCCGCCGCCTGTGCGGCGGCGGGGGCGCGGTCGTGATGCCTCGATCAGGCGTCGATCACACGTCGAAGTACAGCTCGAACTCGTGCGGGTGCGGACGCAGCTGCAGCGGCGCGATCTCGTTCGCGCGCTTGTAGTCGATCCACGTCTCGATCAGGTCCGGCGTGAACACGTCGCCCTGGAGGAGGAACTCGTGGTCGGCCTCGAGGCGGTCGAGGACGGCCGGGAGGGAGGTCGGGACCTGCGGGACGCCCGCGTGCTCCTCGGGGGCGAGCTCGTAGAGGTCCTTGTCGATCGGCTCGGCCGGCTCGATCTTGTTCTTGATGCCGTCCAGGCCCGCGAGGAGCAGCGCCGAGAAGGCCAGGTACGGGTTGCCGGAGGAGTCGGGCGCGCGGAACTCGACGCGCTTGGCCTTCGGGTTCGAGCCCGTGATCGGGATACGCATGGCCGCGGAGCGGTTGCGCTGCGAGTAGACGAGGTTGACCGGCGCCTCGAAGCCCGGCACCAGGCGGTGGTACGAGTTCACCGTCGGGTTGGTGAAGGCCAGCAGCGACGGGGCGTGCTTGAGGATGCCGCCGATGTAGTAGCGGGCGGTGTCCGACAGGCCCGCGTAACCGGCCTCGTCGTAGAAGAGCGGCTGGCCGCCGGTCCACAGCGACTGGTGGACGTGCATGCCCGAGCCGTTGTCACCGAAGATCGGCTTCGGCATGAAGGTCGCCGTCTTGCCGTTCTGCCACGCCACGTTCTTCACGATGTACTTGAAGAGCTGCAGGTCGTCGGCCGCGGCGAGCAGCGTGTTGAACTTGTAGTTGATCTCGGCCTGGCCGGCGGTGCCCACCTCGTGGTGCTGGCGCTCCACCTGGAGACCGGCACGGTCCAGCTCCAGGGAGATCTGGGCACGCAGGTCGGCGAAGTGGTCGACCGGCGGGACCGGGAAGTAGCCGCCCTTGTAGCGGACCTTGTAACCACGGTTGTTCTCGAGGGCACCGGTGTTCCAGGCGCCGGCCTCGGAGTCGATGTGGTAGAAGGACTCGTTCGCGCTGGTCGCGAAGCGGACGCTGTCGAAGACGTAGAACTCGGCCTCGGGGCCGAAGTACGCCGTGTCGGCGATCCCGGTGGAGGCGAGGTAGGCCTCG
Organism: Streptomyces sp. NPDC050546; assembly: GCF_044457425.1. Classification (NCBI taxonomy): domain Bacteria; kingdom Bacillati; phylum Actinomycetota; class Actinomycetes; order Kitasatosporales; family Streptomycetaceae; genus Streptomyces; species Streptomyces sp. NPDC050546. The sequence continues at coordinate 61,785 of NZ_JBITGX010000005.1, read as the reverse complement.
GCCTTCTTCGCCACGTTGCGCGGGTCACGGGAGTACTGCTCGCCCGTGATCGGGTCGTGGATGAAGAAGTTGATGTTGACCGTCTTGTCACGGCGGAACGGGTCGACCCGGGCGGTCGACAGGTCCGCGCGCAGCGCCATGTCGGACTCGTGGATGGCCTGGAAGCCGCGGATCGAGGAGCCGTCGAAGGCGAGCTCCTCGGCCGGGTCGAAGGCCGATGCGGGGATCGTGAAGTGCTGCATCACGCCCGGCAGGTCGCAGAAACGGACGTCGACGAACTTGACGTCCTCGTCCGCGATGAACTTCTTGGCCTCGTCGGCGTTCTGGAACATCCAGCTCCTCCTACTCCCGACCGTCCCGCCGGGGTGGTAGTTCGTTCGTGCTGCCAGTGCGGGTGGCACACGCTGACGTAGACCCTAGGGACGGGTGATTTCTCTGGCGTGACTCATTTGTTTCGCACAAGTTAACCGGCTCACCCTCCACCGTAGCCCGATCACACCCCGCTGTGCCCTGGTCATTTACGGGCGCAGTACCGTGGACGGGTGGACAACAGGCAAGCACTCGGATCGTGGCTTTCCGGGCCCCGCGCGGCCGCGGAAGAGGCCGGTGTCGACTTCGGATACCGGGGCGAGCAGCTCGGTCTGCCCGAGGAGGGACCCGGCTCGATCGCCCGCCCGGGCCGCCGGCTGGGCGCCCTCGCCGTGGACTGGGGTCTGAGTCTCCTGATCGCATACGGTCTTATCACACAGAGCTACAACGAAGCGGCACAGATCTGGGCACCCCTGATCCTGTTCGCCCTCATGGTGCTCACGGTCGGTACGGTCGGCTCCACCCCGGGCAAGCGGCTCCTCGGCCTGCGGGTGCTCGCCCTGGACACCGGCCGCGTCAGCCCCTGGCGCACCCTCCTGCGCACGGTCCTGCTCTTCCTCGCGATCCCCGCCCTGATCTGGGACCGCGACGGCCGCGGTCTGCACGACCGGGTGGCGGGCACGGTCGAGGTCCGTATCTAGCGCCACGGTGACCTTTCACTGAGTGACCTTTCACTGAGTGACCTTTCACTGACGACGAAGGGGCGCCCGGAGTGATCCGGGCGCCCCTTCGTCGTCAGTGTGCGGGGTCAGCGGGCCTTCGGCCCGCCCTTCGGCAGCTTCATGCCCTTCGGCATGGGCCCCTTCGGCAGCGGCATGTTGCTCATCAGGTCGCCGAGGGCGCGCAGCCGGTCGTTGGTGGCCGTGACCTGCGGGCCGGTCAGCACGCGCGGCAGCTTCAGCATGGTCGTGCGCAGCTTCTTCAGCTCGACCTGGCCCTCGCCCGTGCCCACGACCAGGTCGTGCACGGGCACGTCCGCGACGATGCGGTTCATCTTCTTCTTCTCGGCGGCGAGCAGGGACTTCACCCGGTTCGGGTTGCCCTCGGCGACCAGAACGATGCCGGCCTTGCCGACCGCGCGGTGCACCACGTCCTGGTTGCGGTTCATCGCCACCGCGGGGGTCGTCGTCCAGCCCCGGCCGACATTGTCGAGTACCGCCGCGGCGGCGCCGGGCTGTCCCTCCATCTGCCCGAAGGCGGCCCGCTCGGCCCGGCGCCCGAACACGATCGCCGACGCGAGGAAGGCGAGCAGGAGGCCCAGGATGCCGAGATAGATGGGGTGACCGATCAAGAAACCGATCGCGAGGAAGACACCGAAGGTGACGATTCCGACTGCCGCGAGTACAAGACCGATCTTCTTGTCGGCCCTGCGGGTCATCTTGTAGGTCAGAGCGATCTGCTTCAGTCGCCCGGGATTCGCAGCGTCCGCTGCAGGTTCCTTCCTCGCCATGGCACGAAGTCTACGTGGCCCCACAAGCGCCGACGACGGCAGTGCCCGCGGGGGCCCCGTGGGGGAGGGGCCGCGCTCAGGGGCGGACGGAGACGGACCGGGAAACGGACTGGTCGAGGACGCGCTGCGCCTCGACCCGGTCCTTGGCGCGACGGCGGTCCTCCAGCACGGAGGTCCACGCGTTGCGGCGGGCGGTGCGCTGACCGCTGCTCATCAGCAGCGACTCGACGGCACGCAGTGCGGTGGTGAAGGACGGAATCGCGGTGGCGCGGACCGGCGCGGCCTGCATGGGTGAGGTCCCCCCTCGGTATGGGTGTACGTGCTGTGAGTTCAGCGTCACTGATTGGTGTTACCAGTGCGTGACCGGCCGGTCAAACACCCATGAAGCCCCGGCGGGGAGTGGTGAAACGCCGACGCGGTCCTGACATGTGCCCTCATCTGCGAGGACGGTCAGGACCGCGTCAAATCGGCCGCTACTGGCAGGTAGCGTCTTGTGCGAGAATTCACACGCTTGTCTCGCCCCGCGCCGGGCGGGGGCGGTGACGATGTGTCAGACGGCCTGGGCCGCGATGCGCGCGTCCCGCTGTTCCATGGCCATCTTGAAGAGGCGTCCCGCGCGGTACGAGGAGCGCACCAGCGGGCCGGACATCACACCGGAGAAGCCGATCTGCTCGGCCTCCTGCTGCAGCTCCACGAACTCGTGCGGCTTGACCCAGCGCTCCACGGGGTGGTGGCGCACGGAGGGCCGCAGGTACTGCGTGATGGTGACCAGCTCGCAGCCCGCGTCGTGCAGCTGCTTCAGCGCGTCGCTGACCTCCTCGCGGGTCTCGCCCATGCCGAGGATCAGGTTCGACTTGGTGACCAGGCCGTAGTCGCGGGCCTCGGTGATGACCTTCAGGGAGCGCTCGTAGCGGAAGCCGGGGCGGATGCGCTTGAAGATCCGCGGGACCGTCTCGACGTTGTGCGCGAAGACCTCCGGGCGGGAGGAGAAGACCTCCGCCAGCTGCTCCGGGACGGCGTTGAAGTCGGGCGCGAGCAGCTCGACCTTGGTGCGGCCGGCCTCGCGGCCCGCGGTCTGCTGGTGGATCTGGCGCACGGTCTCGGCGTACAGCCAGGCGCCGCCGTCCTCCAGGTCGTCGCGGGCGACGCCGGTGATCGTGGCGTAGTTCAGGTCCATCGTGACCACGGACTCGCCGACGCGGCGGGGCTCGTCGCGGTCGAGCGCCTCGGGCTTGCCGGTGTCGATCTGGCAGAAGTCACAGCGCCGGGTGCACTGGTCGCCACCGATGAGGAACGTGGCCTCCCGGTCCTCCCAGCACTCGTAGATGTTGGGGCAGCCGGCTTCCTGGCAGACCGTGTGCAGGCCCTCGCTCTTCACGAGGTTCTGCATCTTGGTGTACTCGGGACCCATTTTCGCCCGGGTCTTGATCCACTCGGGCTTGCGCTCGATGGGGGTCTGGCTGTTGCGGACCTCCAGGCGCAGCATCTTGCGTCCGTCGGGTGCGACTGCGGACACGACCGGCTCCCTAGCGATTGATTCTTCGGCGTCCTCTAGGGTACGCCCGTGGATTTGAAACCCGGCGGTGGTCTCCTGCCCCCTGGGGGCTGCGGCCCCCAGGCCCCCGCTTCGGCCTGAACGGCCTCGTCCTCACACGCCGGACGGGCTGACGGTTGCCGGCGCCTTCTCGATCTCCCGCGGCTTCAGCTCCGCGTTCTCCAGTACGTCCTTCAGGTGTCGCTCCACGACCGGCAGCACCTCGGCGATCGGCACGTCGCGGCCGAGCTCGTTCGCCAGGGAGGCGACGCCCGCGTCGCGGATGCCACAGGGGATGATCCGGTCGAACCACTTGTTGTCGGGGTTCACGTTGAGCGCGAAGCCGTGCATGGTGACGCCCTTGGCCACGCGGATGCCGATCGCGGCGATCTTGCGGTCCTCCCGGCGCTGGCCCGCGTTGGACGGGGCGTACTCCGGGCCGTTCATGCGCGGGTCGAACTCCTCGTCGTGCAGCCGCGGGTCGAAGTCCAGGGCAAGCCCTCCCCCAGCCTCCGGCCGGGGGGACCCCCAGGCGGGGCGCTGATCGACCGGGTCGCCCAGGACCCACACGCCGCTGCGGCCCTCGACCCGGGTGGTCTCCAGGCCGAACTCCGCGCAGGTCAGGATCAGGGCCTCTTCGAGGCGGCGTACATGCGCCACGACGTCCACCGGGCGGGGCAGCTTCTGGATCGGGTAGCCCACCAGCTGGCCCGGGCCGTGCCAGGTGATCTTGCCACCGCGGTCCACGTCGACGACCGGCGTGCCGTCCAGGGGCCGCTCGTTGTCCGCCGTGCGCCGTCCGGCCGTGTAGACCGGCGGGTGTTCCAGCAGCAGGACCGTGTCTGAGATCTCGTCGGCGAACCGCGCCGCGTGCACCCGGCGCTGCTCGTCCCAGGCCTCCTGGTACTCGACGGCCTCGTCACCGAACCCCATGCGGACGAACCGCAACCCACTCACGGCAAGCGCCTCCCTCGGACGGGTGTGTCAGGCACGTATCGCGCCCAAGCCACTGTACGTCCGGCCCGAACACGTCAGCCCCGGGGTCAATCCTCACACGATCGGATGAATGTCCGTGAAAATGTGTGATGGGGTGCTTACTCTCCGCTACATTCGCGCCGTCCAGCAAGCCAAAAGGCCTGCTCACACGCAATCCGGCACAGCACCGACACCGGAAGGCAGGAGACCGCACCGCACCATGACGGAACGACCCGCGCAGCGCACCCCCAACCGACAGCTCGCCGCGCTCATCGCAGAAGCGGGGTTCTCCAACGCGGGACTCGCCCGTCGCGTGGACCAGCTCGGTCTCGAACACGGGCTCGACTTGAGATACGACAAGACCTCCGTCACCCGGTGGCTGCGCGGCCAGCAGCCCCGAGGCACCACGCCCGCGCTCATCGCCGAGGTCTTCACCCGGCGCCTGGGCCGCCGCCTCACCGCCCAGGACCTCGGCCTGGACGCCTGCGCCCCGGTCTACGCGGGGCTGGAGTTCGCCGCCGCCCCCGAGGAGGCCGTCGACATCGTCAGCGGTCTGTGGCGCAAGGACTCCGGCAGCCACGCCGAACTGCGCAAGATCGCCTTCACCCCGGCCGGGCTCGTCGTGCCGAGCCGGGACTGGCTGATCGGCCGGGCCGACGAGAAGGTCGCCCGGGGCGAGCCGCCCGCCGCCCGCATCCCGGCGCAGGGCCGCGCCCCCGTCCGCCTGCCGGCGACGGACGGCCCGGGCGTACCGTCCCTGCCCCGCCAGCGCGGCCAGGCCGAGCGCGGCCCCGGCCAGAAGGTCACCGCCGGCGACATCGCCGCCCTGCGCTCGGTCGGCGAGCTCTTCCGCACCCTCGACGACGCCTACGGCGGCGGTCACGCCCGCCAGGCCCTGGTGCGCTATCTGGAGCACGAGTGCGAGCCGATGCTGCGCGGCACCTACGGCGAGCAGACCGGCCGCCGGCTGTTCGCGGCCGCCGCCGACCTCACCCGGCTCGCGGGCTGGACGTCGTACGACATCGCCGCGCACGGCCTCGCCCAGCGCTACTTCGTGCAGGCGCTCCGGCTCGCCCAGGCGGCCGGGGACCGGACGTACGGGGCGTATGTGCTGGTCACCATGAGCCGGCAGGCCGTCTACCTCGGGCACGGGCGGGAGGCCGTCCAGCTCGCCCGCGTGGCACAACAGGGCGTCGGCACCTCGGCCCCGCCCGTCGTACAGACACTGCTGCACGCCTCCGAGGCACGCGGGCACGGGGTGCTCGGCGAGGTCCGGGCCTGCACCGCGGCCCTGGTCCGTGCCGAGCGCGCCCTGGAGACGGCCCGGCCCGGGGACGACGTACCGCACTGGGCGAAGTTCTTCGACGAGGCACAGCTCGCCGACGAGTTCGGCCACTGCCACCGCGACCTGCAGCAGTTCCGCGCCGCCGCCCAGCACGCGGAACGCTCCCTGCAACTGCGCGCCCCCTCCTACGCCCGCAGCCGCCTCTTCTGCCGCATCGTCCTGGCCACCGCCCGCCTGGGCCTGGGCGAACTCGACCAGGCCTGCCAACTGGGGGCGGAGGCGGCGGGCCAGGCCGCCGAGATGCGTTCGGTGCGGGCGGTGGAGTACGTCAGGGACTTCGAACGAAGGCTGGAGCCGTACAGGGACGCGGCCCCGGTGCGGACGTACCGCGACAAGGTAGCGGCCCTTGGCTGAGGTTCTTCAGGGGCGCGGGGAACTGCGCGAACAACCCCAACGCACCCGCACCCGACGAAGCACCTAAGCAGCCCGCGGCACAGTCGGCAGCGGATCGGCCACATGCATCGACCGCCCCGCCCCCAAGTCCGCCAATATCGCCGCCGAAGCCCGATGCCCAGAGTGCAAAGCACCCTGCACCGTGCTGGTATCCCGGTGATCCCCGCACACATACAGCCCGGCGATCAACCGCACCGGCCGCCGCAGATCATGCGGCGGCCGCATCGCCGGCACAGCCTCCACGGTCTGGTGCACGGCCAACGTCTCCCACCGGGCCGTCGGCATCCCGTACAGCCGAGCCAGGTGCATCCGCACCGCCGTGTCGACATCCCCCGGCGGCCGTCCCAGCACCGTCGAGGACACCAGCGCCCGCCCGGCAGGCGCCCGGGACGGATCGACTCGGCTCACCACCGCCGTGTGCGCGACCGGCCCGCCGAGATCCGCGTCGAGCAGCAGCGACGCCCCCGTCTCCGGCGGCTCGTCGGTCGTGTGATGAACCACCGTCACGGGATGGAAATCCGGTACGCGCAGCCCGGGCAGCAGCTCGGCGGCGGCCCGGGCATCGGTCGCCACCAGCACCGCCCGGCAGCGGATCTCGCCGTGCTCGGCGGTGGTCACCGAGGTCGTGGAGACGGAGGTGACGCGCACGCCGGTATGCACGGTGCCCGGCGGCAGCGTGCGTGCCAGCAGCTCCGGCAGGGCTTCCGCGCCGCCCTCCGGTACGCAGAGCCGGCCGCTCGCGAAGGCCCGCAGCGCCAGGTCCGCGCACCGGCTGGACGTGGTCAGGTCCGGGTCGCACAGCAGGGCGGCGAGCAGCGGACGCAGGAAGCCGTCGATCGTACGGGCGGGCAGCCCGCGCGCTGCCAGGGCCTCACCGGCGGGCCGCTCCGGGCGGGCCAGCAGCCGTTCGGCCGGGGTACTCGCCAGCCGGGTGAGGGCGGCACCCAGCCGGGCCTGGTCGACCGCCGTGCCGAGCGGGGCGCCGGACCGGCTCCGGGGCACGGAGACCTGCCGGCCCGGCACCGCCACCGGCCTCCTGGGCGGCCTGGGGGCGACCGGCGACCGGGGAGCGCTCGCCAGAGCGCGTACCGCATGGAGTGCGCCCCGTGCGCCCCCCGCGCCCGCCTGGACGCCCGCGCGGTGGTGGCGTCCGTCGCCGTGCAGCAGGACACCGGGCGCGAAGGGGCGCAGCACCAGCCCGCCCAGGCCGGGTGTCAGTCGCAGTTCCGGATACGCCGTGGACAGCAACTGGCCGATCCGGTCGAGCCGGAAGCCGTCGACCTTCTCCGTCGCCATGCGGCCGCCGACCCCGTGGGCGGCCTCCAGGACCATGGTCGTCACTCCTGCGCGGGTGAGCCGGTTCGCGGCCGAGAGTCCGGCGACCCCGGCCCCCACGACGACCACGTCCGCCTGGTACGCGGGCTCAAGCACGTGCCCCTCCTCGAGGTTGCGCGGGCGCTGGAGACGTCATGCCCTCAACAGGCCGCAGGGATACGCGAGTTCTGGTCGAGGGTAGGGCTGTGATCGGTCAAATGGGGTCGCGCATCAACAGGGCACGGTCGCACGGCGGTCGCATACGGATGCCTTGTGGGCATGAAGTGGTCGCAGGGGGCTAGGGGCCGACTCGAGGAGCCCCCTCGGAGCGGCCGGGATCCGTCACAGTGCCGCCCGGATCGCCCCCTCGATCTCCGGGAACGCGAACCGGAATCCCGACTCCAGCAGCCGCGTCGGCAGCACCCGGGCGCTGCCGAGCACATCCCCGGCCATCTCGCCGAGCGCGCTCCGCAGGACGGGCGCGGGCACGGCGAACAGCGTGGGGCGGTGCATCACGCGTCCCATCGCCGCGGTGATCTCACGGTTCGTCAGGGGGTTCGGGGCGGTGAGGTTGAACGGTCCTGACAGACCGTCCGTGTCGATGAGATGCCGGATCGCGGCGACCTCGTCGTGCAGCGCGATGAACGACCAGTACTGCCGCCCGTCACCCATCCGCCCGCCGAGCCCCGCCTGGAACAGCGGGAACAGCCGCCCCCACGCACCGCCGTCGCGGGACACGACCAGGCCGGTCCGGGTGAACACCGTGCGGACGCCGGCCTCCTGGGCCGGTGCCGTGGCGCCCTCCCACTCCACGCACAGCGAAGGCAGGAAACCCTCACCCGCCGGCGCGTCCTCGTCGACGGCCCGGTCCCCGGTCTCGCCGTAGTAGCCCATGGCGCTGCCGTTGACGAAGACCCGCGGCCGGTCCTTCTCGTCCAGCGCGGCGACGGCCTCGGCGAGCGCCGCCGTGCCGTTCACCCGGCTGTCGCGGATCCGCCGCTTGTAGGCGTCCGTCCAGCGGCGGTCGCCGACCCCGGCACCCGCCAGGTTCACCACCCCGTGGCACCCGGCGAGCCCGGCCGCGTCCACCCGCCCGCCCTCCGGGTCCCAGCGGACCTCGTCCGCAGCCCGGGGCTCATGGCGCACCAGGCGCACCACCTCGTGCCCGTCCGCGGTCAGGGACCGCACCAGAGCGCTGCCGATCAGACCGGAGGCGCCGGTCACCGCGATGCGTCGCATGGCTCAATCTTGCCGGTCGCGCCCATAAAAGCCTCGTCGGTAACCGGTCTCGCCGACATAGCGTGACCGCCATGCCGACTCCACACATACGACCCGCACGGCTCGACGACGAGGAGGAGCTCGGGCGGCTCGACCGCACCACATGGTCGCCCCTGCACGCCGTCCAGCCCCGTCCCGAGCCGCCGTACAGTCCCTTCTTCTCCGAGCGTGACCCGTGGCATGAATGTCTCGTCGCCGAACTCGACGGAGCCGTGGCCGGCTATCTGCGGCTGGGCGTCGCGACGCCGCTCGCCTGCAACGCCCATGTGCGGATGATCCGGGGGCTCGCCGTCGCGGAGGAGGCGCGCGGGCACGGCGTCGCCCGGGCGCTGCTGCGGGCGGCGGGGGAGGAGGCGCGACGACAGGGAGCGCGACGAATCACCCTGCGCGTCCTCGCCCACAACGCTCCGGCCCGGCGGCTCTACGAGTCCGAGGGGTTCGTGGTGGAGGGGATCCTGCCCGAGGAGTTCCTGCTCGACGGGAAGTACGTCGACGACGTACTGATGGGGTACTCCCTCTGAGCCGGAGCTATGACGCGGCCAGATCTCCCGTGTCCACCGGAGCCGTCGCGTCCGCCGCCCGTCGCGCGTCGGCGGCGACCTCGGCCGCCGTCAGGACGTAGCCGGTCTCGGCGTCCGAGGTGGAGCGGGCGAAGACCACGCCGTAGACCCGGCCGTCGGTGGTGAGGAGAGGGCCGCCGGAGTTGCCGGGGCGGACGGTGGAGCGGATCGAGTAGATCTCGCGGGTGACCGTCCCGTCGTTGTAGATGTTCTGGCCCGTCGCCCGCACGCGGTTCGCGACCGTCGCCGCCTGGAGGTTCAGGTCGCCGTCCTGCGGATAGCCCGCGACGACCGCCGAGTCGCCGCGCTCCGCCGCGTCGTCGAACGGCAGCACCGGGGCCTTCAGACCCGGCACGTACAGCACGGCCACGTCCTTCTGCGAGTCGAAGAGCACCACCCGCGCGTCATACGTCCGCCCGACCCCGCCGATCTGCACGGTCGGCTCGTCGATGCCGGCCACCACATGGGCGTTGGTCATCACGTGCTCCCGGGAGTACACGAACCCGCTGCCCTCGCGGCCCTGGGTGCCGGCGACGCCCTCGACCTTCACCGTGCTCCGCTTGGCGGCCTCGGTGGCGGCCGCTGTGACGCTGTCACCGGAGGGCGCGGCGACCTCGGCCGTCGACTCGTTCTCGAACGGGTTGAAGACCTGCGGGAAGCCCGCCTGGGTCAGCGCGGACGTGGCTCCCGAGAACCAGCCCGGCGTGGTGTCCGGCATCGTCCGCTGCACGGCGTCGAGCAGCCGCGAGTCCCGGATCGCCGAGGTGACCAGCGGCGACGAGGACACCCCCAGGACACTCGCGGCCACCCACGCCACGATCAGCACGGCGACGGAGTTGGCCACGGCCCCGCCGATCCCGTCCGCCACTCTGAGCGGCCCTCTGTCCAGCTCCCGCCGCAGCCGCAGCGCGAGGCGCCCCGCCAGCTCGTGCCCCACCACCGCCGGGAGCAGCACCGTGAACACCGCTGTCAGCGTCGCCCCCGTCGTCCCCGGCGTCACCAGGTCCATCACCCACGGCAGGACCCACACGCCGATGACCGCGCCGCCCACGAAGCCCGCCAGTGACACACAGCCGGCCACCAGCCCGCGCCGGTACCCGGACGCCGCATAGGCCAGGACGACCAGCAACAGCAGGATGTCGAGCAGGTCCACGCACGCCGCCTTTCATTCGGAACCCCTTAGTACGTGGGGGGAGGGCCCGGTGATCAGTCGCACGCGCGTGGATGATCAGAATTGGCCACGCGCCCGTGCACCAGGAAAAACGTCGCGGACCGTGACGATGGTTCCACCGGGTGGCACATCACACATCGCGGACGGACCGGATCGGGCCGACAGTGAGCACATGCGTGTCTTCCGAAGACGGCGGGGTGCGCGCAGGCACCGCGCCGCCAGGACACCCGGAATATCCGGCCTGCCGCGCGCGGCCCGGGTGGGCCTCGGCTGCCTGCCGGGCCTGAGTGCCGCCGTCGCGCTGGTGCTGTGCGCCTACGGTGTCGAGAACGCCGCCGACAGCGCCCCCCAGCCGGCAGCCGCCCGCCCCACCGCCAAGCCCTACACCGCCCCCCGGCCGCACATCGTGCTCCGTTCGCACTGGCTGGGCGACGCCGCCCGCACCCAGCCCCGCCCCCGCTACGACGACCGGGTCTCCGCCGTGTTCGTCCACCACACCGACACGCCCAACGGCTACGACTGCGCCGACTCGCCGCGCATCATCCGGGACGTGTACACCGGCCAGACCGGCACCCGGGACTGGGACGACATCGGCTACAACTTCGTCGTCGACCGCTGCGGCACCATCTACGAGGGCCGCGCCGGCGGCGTCGAGCGTGCCGTCACCGGAGCCCACACCCAGGGCTTCAACCACGGCACCACGGGCATCGCCGCCCTCGGCACCTTCACCGCGGGCATGCCCGTGCCGCGGGCCATGATCCACGCCATCGCCGCGCTGTCCGCCTGGAAACTGGGCCTGTCCGGCACCGACCCGCGAGCCAGCGTCCGGCTGGTCTCCAGCAACGGCCTGAGCCGGTACGCGGCCGGCACCTCCGCGGAACTGCCCGCCCTCGCGGGCCACAACGACGGCTACATGACCAGCTGCCCCGGCGCCGCCCTGCACGCCCGACTGCCCGAGATCAGAGAGCTCGCTGCCCGTCTGCAGCAGCGGCCGGAAGACCCACAGCAAGGCCACAGCCGACGCGCATCGTCCTCAGATCCCGGCCCCCTACGGTCACCCTCACAGGCAGCCGACCGGAGGTGGGGACCATGAACAACGGTCATACGGAGAACCCGCACACCTGGAGCGCGGCCACGCGCGGCCCCTGGGCGGTGCTCCGCGCGGTCGCGACCGTCGTCCTGGGCCCGGCGGCGGCCACCGCGTCCGCCCTCGACCAGGCCAACGCGGCCCCGCTGCACGACGCGGTGAAGGCCGACACCCGGAGCCTGGCGGTCAGTCCCTGAAGCGCTCCCACAGCCGGGGATAGCGTTCGGCGAGGAGCCGCTCGTTCTCGAAGTCGAGCGACGTGCCCTCCGGCTCCGGAGGCGCGGGCGGGATCTCCAGGTCCGGGGCGACCACGCCGGTGAGCTGCTCGTAGGCCTCGTCCGCCGCGTAGCCGAGCTCCTCGCCGTCGCCGTCGATCTCCTCGTCGAAGTCGTCCAGCAACTCGGCGAGCGCGTCCGGGTCGTGCACGGCGCCCTCGAAGACATGCCTGCCCTGGCCGATCAGCCAGCACCGGAAGAAGTCGAAGGCGTCGTCGCTCGCCCCGTCGAGCAGCACCCAGGCGGCGCCCCACAGGTCCCACCGGTAGGCGCGGTTGTAGCGGGACTCGAAGTGACGGGCGAAGTCCAGGACCGAGTCCGGATCCAGTCGCGAGAGCCGGTCCACGAGCAGGTCGGCCTGCTCCTCCGGGTCGCCTTCGGCGGCCTCGCGTGAGTCGTCCACCAGCTCCCAGAACTCCGTCTCGTCCATCACGGGACAAGCATCGGCCCTGGGACACACGGGCGCACCCGGAGTGCGCGGGATCGTTATGCGCCGTCCTGGAGGTGGTGCCCTGGGCGGTACAGCCCGGCCAGCCGCAGCGCGTCCGCCGCGAACCGCTCGCGCAGGCCCTCGGGGGCCAGCACCTCCACCTCCGCGCCGAGCGCCGTCAGCTGGGTGTGGGCGACCTCCTCGGACTCCACCGGCAGAGCCACCGTCACCCATCCGTCGCCGTCCGGCTCGTCCGCGTCCACCAGGGCCTCCCGCGCGGACAGCGAGTCGAGGGCGTACGGCAGCCGGCGCACACCGTCGGGGGACAGCCGCACCACCACCCGCGCCCGCAGGATGGACCGGGCGAACTGTTCCGCCCGCTCCTCCCAGAAGGCGGGCAGCTCGAACTCCGGCTCCCGCTCGAAGCGCTCCTCGCCCGGATCCACCGCCGTGAACCGGTCGATCCGGTACACCCGGAAGGACCCGTTCCCGGTCACCCGCGCGCACAGGTACCAGACGCCCGCCTTCAGCACGAGTCCGTACGGCTCCAGCTCACGGACGACATCGTCCTCCCCGCGCCGGTAGCGCGCGACGACCCGCCGGTCGTCCCACACCGCGTCGGCGACGGCGGGCAGCAGCGCGGGTGTCCTCGGCTCCTTGAACCAGTTCGGCGCGTCCAGATGGAACCGCTGAGCCGCCGTCTTCGAGGCGTCCCGCAGGGACGGCAGCAGAGCCGCCGACACCTTCAGCTGCGCGGCCGAGGCGGCGTCCTCCAGGCCCATCTCGCGCAGCGCCCCCGGCACCCCGGACAGGAACAGCGCCTCAGCCTCACCGCGGTGCAGCCCGGTCAGCCGCGTCCGGTACCCGCCGACCAGCCGGTACCCGCCGGCCCGGCCCCGGTCCGCGTACACCGGCACACCCGCCTCCGACAGCGCCTGGGCGTCCCGCGTCACCGTCCGCTCCGACACCTCCAGCTCACGGGCGAGCTCGGCGGCCGTCATGGCCGGCCGGGACTGGAGCAGCAGCACCATCTTGATGAGCCGGGCAGCACGCATGAGGCCATCATGGTGCGTGTTCGGGTGCGGGTGTGTGTGGGGGGGGGGGGGGGGGGCTTGTCGCGCCCACGCGGCGGAGCCGCATATCGATACAGCCCCGCGCCCCCAAGAATGGGCGTGCCCGAGCAGGCCTGTTTCAGGGGCGCGGGGAACTGCGCGAGAAGCCCCCACCGGCCCGCAGTCGACGAACGACCGGGACCGATGAGGGCCGCAGACCCTACAGACCGTACTTCTCGCGCGCTTCCTTCACGGACGTCGCCTTGACCTCGCCGCGCCTGGCGAGCTGGGCCAGGGCCGCGACGACGATGGACTCGGCGTCCACGCCGAAGTGGCGGCGGGCCGCCTCACGGGTGTCCGAGAGGCCGAAGCCGTCGGCGCCCAGCGAGGAGTAGTCCTGCTCGACCCACTGCGCGATCTGGTCCGGGACCTGGCGCATGTAGTCGGAGACCGCCAGCACCGGACCCTCGGCACCCTGGAGCGCCTGCCGCACGAACGGCACCCGCTCCTCGCCGCGCAGCAGCGCCTCGTCCGCCTCGAGGGCGTCCCGGCGCAGCTCGCCCCAGGACGTCGCCGACCACACGTCGGCCGCCACGCCCCACTCCTCGGCGAGCAGCTGCTGCGCCTTGAGCGCCCAGTGGATCGCCGTACCGGAGCCGAGCAGCTGGATCCGCGGGGCGTTGGCCGGAGGCGTGATGCCCGCGGACTCCGCCGTGTTGAAGCGGTACAGGCCCTTGACGATGCCCTCGTCGACCCCGTCCACGGACGGCTTCGCGGGCTGCGGCATCGGCTCGTTGTAGACGGTCAGGTAGTAGAAGACGTTCTGGTCCTCACCCGGGGCCGCCTCGCCGTACATCCGGCGCAGACCGTCCTTGACGATGGCCGCGACCTCGTAGGCGAACGCCGGGTCGTACGACAGGGCCGCCGGGTTGGTCGCCGCGATGACGGGGGAGTGGCCGTCGGCGTGCTGGAGGCCCTCACCGGTCAGGGTGGTGCGGCCGGCCGTGGCGCCGACGAGGAAGCCGCGGCCGAGCTGGTCGCCGAGCTGCCACATCTGGTCGGCCGTGCGCTGCCAGCCGAACATCGAGTAGAAGATGTAGAACGGGATCATCGCCTCGCCGTGCGTCGCGTACGACGTCGAAGCGGCGATGAAGTCGGCCATCGAACCGGCCTCGGTGATCCCCTCGTTGAGGATCTGGCCGTTCTTGGCCTCCTTGTAGTACATCAGCTGGTCGCGGTCGACCGGCTCGTACGTCTGGCCCTTGGGCGAGTAGATGCCGAGCGACGGGAACAGCGACTCCATACCGAAGGTGCGCGCCTCGTCGGGGACGATCGGCACCCAGCGCTTGCCCGTCTCCTTGTCGCGGACCAGGTCCTTGACCAGGCGGACGAACGCCATCGTCGTGGCCACGTTCTGCGAGCCGGAGCCCTTGTCGAAGGACGCGAAGGCCTTCTCCGCCGGGGCGGGCAGCGGGGCGACCGGGTGCACGCGGCGGGCCGGGGCCGGACCGCCGAGGGCGGCGCGGCGCTCCTGGAGGTAGCGGACCTCGGGGGAGTCGGCGCCCGGGTGGCCGTAGGGCACCACGCCGTCGACGAACGCGCTGTCGGAGATCGGCAGCTCCAGCAGGTCGCGCATGTTCTTGAACTCGTCCACCGTCAGCTTCTTCATCTGGTGGTTGGCGTTCTTCGACGCGAAGCCCTCGCCGAGGGTGTGGCCCTTGACCGTCTGGGCCAGGATCACGGTCGGCGCGCCCTGGTGCTCGACGGCGGCCTTGTACGCGGCGAACACCTTGCGCGCCTCGTGACCACCGCGCGAGAGGTGGAAACACTCGAGGATCTTGTCGTCGCTCAGCAGCTTCGCCAGCTCCACCAGCGCAGGGTCGCCGCCGAAGAAGTCCTGGCGGATGTAGGCCGCGTCGCGCGTCTGGTACGTCTGGATCTGCGCGTCCGGTACCTGACGCAGGCGGCGTACGAGCGCGCCGGTGGTGTCGAGCTGGAACAGCTCGTCCCAGGCCGTGCCCCACAGCGTCTTGATCACGTTCCAGCCGGCGCCGCGGAACTGGGCCTCCAGCTCCTGCACGATCTTGAAGTTGGCGCGGACCGGGCCGTCGAGGCGCTGCAGGTTGCAGTTGATGACGAACGTGAGGTTGTCCAGCTCCTCACGGGCGGCGAGCGCGAGGGCCGCCGTCGACTCGGGCTCGTCCATCTCGCCGTCGCCGAGGAACGCCCACACGTGCGAACCGGCGGTGTCCTTGATGCCGCGGTTGGCGAGGTACCGGTTGAAGCGCGCCTGGTAGATGGCCGACAGCGGGCCGAGGCCCATGGAGACCGTCGGGAACTCCCACAGCCAGGGCAGGCGGCGCGGGTGCGGGTAGGACGGCAGGCCGTCGCCGCCCGCCTCCCGGCGGAAGTTGTCGAGCTGGGTCTCGTTCAGCCGGCCGTCGAGGAAGGCGCGGGCGTAGATGCCGGGGGAGGCGTGGCCCTGGATGTAGAGCTGGTCGCCCGAGCCGTCGGCCTCTTTGCCTTTGAAGAAGTGGTTGAAGCCGGTCTCGTAGAGCCAGGCCGCCGAGGCGAAGGTGGCGATGTGGCCGCCGACGCCGTACTTGCTGCCCCGGGTCACCATCGCGGCCGCGTTCCAGCGGTTCCACGCGGTGATCCGCTGCTCCGTCGCCTCGTCACCGGGCACGCCCGGCTCGGCGGCGGTGGGGATGGAGTTGACGTAGTCGGTCTCGAGGAGCTTCGGCAGCGCCAGGCCGGCGCCCTCGGCGCGCTCCAGCGTGCGCCGCATGAGGTATGCGGCACGATGCGGTCCGGCCGCCTCGGTCACCGCGTCCAGGGAGGCCTGCCATTCGGCGGTCTCCTCCGGGTCCCGGTCCGGGAGCTGGTCGAGCTCGCTCGGCTGGATGGCTTTGGGGTCGGTCATGTCGCCGCCTTCCTCAGTCGAAGGGGGTTCCCTCATCGGTAAGGGTTCGGGGGTGCCCTTTGTCTTTGGCAGGACAGGGCGGGGGCTTGGGTGGAAGCCCGTCGGCGACTTTAACTCTCTGATCGATGATCGATCAAAGGGTTGAGGCGTAAAACCTCTTGATCACGAGAAAGTAGGCACGCGGTGCCGTCAGCGGTGGCACGCGGTGACCGATTTTCGAACGGTTTTCGCAGGTCGGAGCCGTTTGAGCGGGAATGTGCTCGAGTGTCACGCCCGGGGCGCGCAGCCCAGGACGTGGGCCTTCACCAGTTCGGCGATCCGGGGGTCGCGGCGCTTGAAGGCGGCGACCAGTTCCTCGTGCTCCTCCGCGTACGACTGCTGCTGGGTGCCCAGCCAGCGGATCGACAGGGCCGTGAACACCTCGATGCCGAGGCCTTCCCAGGTGTGCAGCAGGACGGAGTTGCCCGCAGCGCGGACCAGTTCGCGGTGGAAGGCGACGGTGTGGCGGACCTGGGCCGTGCCGTCCGACCTGCGGTCGGCCTCGTACAGGGCGTTGACATGCGGTTCCAGCGCCGAGCAGTTCTCCGCCAGGCCCTGGGCGGCCAGCTCCGCCGCGATGGCCTCCAGGCCGGCCCGGACCGGGTAGCTCTCCTCCAGGTCGGCGGCGGTCAGGTTCCGTACGCGGACGCCCTTGTTGGGGGCGGACTCGATCAGGCGCAGGGACTCCAGTTCGCGCAGGGCCTCGCGGACCGGGGTCTGGCTGACCTCCAGCTCCGTGGCGATCCGGCGCTCGACGATCCGCTCGCCCGGCTGCCAGCGTCCGCTGATGATCCCCTCCAGGATGTGCTCGCGGATCTGCTCGCGCAGCGAGTGGATGACGGGCGCGGTCATGTGGGCTCCTTAGGCGGGATTGACGTTTAGACAATACGGCCGGTTAGCTCCGTGGGCGGGGTGGGTGGGGGTGTCTTGGTGCAGGTGAGACGAGACTTACATAGGGGGTGTGAGCTTGTCGTTTCGGCTGACGGTTGTGTGTGGCTGGTCGCGCAGTTCCCCGCGCCCCCAAGCAAGTGCCCCCGCCCGGAGATGATCCGAGCGGGGGCACCGTACTGCCGTAGCGGCGTCGGAGATCAGAGGCCGAGCTCGACCTCGAACTCGCCTGCCTCCAGGATGGCCTTGACCGCCGTCAGGTAGCGGGCGGCGTCGGCGCCGTCCACCAGGCGGTGGTCGTAGGACAGGGTCAGGTACGTCATGTCGCGGACGCCGATGACCGTGCCCTCCTCCGTCTCGATGACGGCGGGGCGCTTGACCGTGGCGCCGATGCCGAGGATGGCGACCTGGCCCGGCGGCACGATGATCGTGTCGAAGAGCGCGCCGCGCGAACCGGTGTTGGAGATGGTGAAGGTCGCGCCGGACAGCTCGTCCGGGGTGATCTTGTTGGCGCGGACCTTGCCCGCGAGCTCCGCCGTGGCCTTGGCGATACCGGCCAGGTTGAGGTCACCGGCGTTCTTGATGACCGGGGTCATCAGGCCCTTCTCGGAGTCCACCGCGATACCGACGTTCTCGGTGTCGAAGTAGGTGATGGTCCCCTCGGCCTCGTTGATCTTGGCGTTGATCGGCGCGTGCGCCTTCAGCGCCTGGGCTGCGGCCTTGACGAAGAACGGCATCGGGGACAGCTTCACGCCCTCACGGGCCGCGAAGGAGTCCTTGGCCCGGCCGCGCAGCTTCATCAGACGCGTGACGTCGACCTCGACGACCGAGGACAGCTGGGCCTGCTCCTGCAGGGCCTTGACCATGTTGTCGCCGATGACCTTGCGGATCCGCGGCATCTTGATGGTCTGGCCGCGCAGCGGCGAGGTCTCCAGCACCGGGGCCTTCTTCGAGGCGGCCGGGGCGGCCGCGGCCGGAGCCGGGGCAGCGGCGGCGGCCTTCGCGGCCTCGGCGGCGGCGATGACGTCCTGCTTGCGGATACGGCCGCCGACGCCGGTGCCCTTGACGCCGGCCAGGTCGACGCCGTTCTCCGCGGCGAGCTTGCGCACCAGCGGGGTGACGTAGGCGCCGTCGTCGGCCGGCTTGGCGGCGGCCGGAGCGGCCGGGGCCTGGGCCGGAGCCGGGGCGGGCGCCGGAGCGGACGGAACCGGCTCGGGAGCCGGGGTCTCCTGCTGCTGCGGGGCCGGAGCCGACGGAGCCTGCGGGGCCGGGGCGGGCTGCGCCGGGGCCGGAGCCGGGGCGGGCTCGGGCTGGGCCGGAGCGGCCGGGGCCTCCTGCGCCGGGGCAGCGGCCGGAGCCGCACCCGCGACGCCGATGACGGCGAGCTTGGCACCGACCTCGGCGGTCTCGTCCTCGCCGACCACGATCTCCAGCAGCGTGCCCGCGGTGGGCGCCGGGATCTCGGTGTCGACCTTGTCGGTGGAGACCTCGAGCAGCGGCTCGTCGGCCTCGACGCTGTCACCGACCGACTTCAGCCAGCGGGTGACGGTGCCCTCGGTGACGGACTCGCCGAGCGCGGGCAGGACCACGTCCGTGCCCTCGGCGGAGCCGCCGCCGGCGGCGGCGTCGGCGGTGGGAGCGGGCGCCGGAGCGGCCTGCTCGGTGGACGGGGCGGCCGGGGCCGGCTCGGGAGCGGGCTCGGCGACCTGCTCCGCGGCGGGGGCCGGGGCGGCGGCGGGCGCACCGCTGCCGTCGTCGATGAGGGCCAGCTCGGCGCCGACCTCGACGGTCTCGTCCTCGGCGACCTTGATGGAGGAAAGGACGCCGGCTGCGGGGGAGGGGATCTCGGTGTCGACCTTGTCGGTCGAGACCTCGAGCAACGGCTCGTCGGCCTCGACGCGCTCACCCTCGGCCTTCAGCCAGCGGGTGACAGTGCCCTCGGTGACGCTCTCGCCGAGCGCCGGAAGGGTTACGGAAACCGCCATGGTTTCGGTTGCTCCTTACGGAAAGTGCGGAAGTCTGTGTCGTCGCTTCTCGACCGAGGGGGTCAGTCGTGCGAGTGGAGGGGCTTGCCGGCCAGGGCCAGGTGGGCCTCGCCGAGCGCCTCGTTCTGCGTCGGGTGGGCGTGGACGAGCTGCGCGACCTCGGCGGGCAGCGCCTCCCAGTTGTAGATCAGCTGGGCTTCGCCGACCTGCTCGCCCATGCGGTCACCGACCATGTGGACGCCGACCACGGCACCGTCCTTGACCTGGACGAGCTTGATCTCGCCCGTGGTGTTCAGGATCTTGCTCTTGCCGTTGCCCGCGAGGTTGTACTTCAGAGCGACGACCTTGTCCGCGCCGTAGATCTCCTTGGCCTTGGCCTCGGTGATACCGACGGAGGCGACCTCCGGGTGGCAGTACGTCACCCGCGGGACACCGTCGTAGTCGATCGGAACGGTCTTCAGACCGGCCAGACGCTCCGCCACCAGGATGCCCTCGGCGAAGCCGACGTGCGCGAGCTGGAGGGTCGGGACCAGGTCACCGACGGCGGAGATGGTCGGGACGTTGGTGCGCATGTACTCGTCGACCAGCACGTAGCCGCGGTCCATGGCGACGCCCTGCTCCTCGTAGCCG
The DNA here is from genome assembly GCF_044457425.1 of Streptomyces sp. NPDC050546. Taxonomy (NCBI): domain Bacteria; kingdom Bacillati; phylum Actinomycetota; class Actinomycetes; order Kitasatosporales; family Streptomycetaceae; genus Streptomyces; species Streptomyces sp. NPDC050546. The sequence goes on along the minus strand of NZ_JBITGX010000005.1, from coordinate 42,087 downwards.
AGGCCGGCGGAGACCGGGCCGCGGCCGACGGCGACCAGCAGGACCTCGGCCTCGAACTCCTTGCCGTCGGCGAGGGTGACCTTGACACCGTCCTGGGTGTACTCGGCCTTCTCGAAGAACGTGCCCAGGTTGAACTTGATGCCGCGCTTGCGGAACGCGCGCTCGAGCAGCTTGGACGAGTTCTCGTCCTCGACCGGCACGAGGTGCTTCAGGCCCTCGATGACCGTGATGTCCGCACCGAAGGACTTCCAGGCGGAGGCGAACTCGACGCCGATGACACCGCCGCCGAGGACGATGGCCGACTTCGGCACACGGTCCAGGACGAGGGCGTGGTCGGAGGAGATGATGCGGTCACCGTCGATCTCCAGGCCGGGCAGCGACTTCGGCACGGAGCCGGTCGCGAGCAGCACATGGCGGCCCTGGACGCGCCGGCCGTTCACATCGACGGAGGTGGGGGAGGACAGCCGGCCCTCGCCCTCGATGTACGTCACCTTGCGGGAGGCGACCAGGCCCTGCAGGCCCTTGTACAGGCCGGAGATCACGCCGTCCTTGTACTTGTGGACGCCGGCGATGTCGATGCCCTCGAAGCTGGCCTTCACACCGAACTGCTCGCTCTCGCGGGCCTGGTCGGCGATCTCGCCCGCGTGCAGCAGAGCCTTGGTGGGGATGCATCCCCGGTGCAGGCAGGTCCCGCCGACCTTGTCCTTCTCGATCAGGGCGACGTCCAGGCCCAGCTGCGCCCCGCGCAGCGCCGCGGCGTAACCACCGCTGCCACCGCCGAGGATCACTAGGTCGAAAACGGTGCTGGCGTCGTTCGCCACGTCACGTCCTCCATGCATGTGCGCCGTACGCCGGTCTTCACTGACCGGCAGGCGGCTGGTGTCCGGCCGCTCGTTCTTCGGCCCTTCGGTGGGGCCCTGTCCTGCCGAGCCCCATCTTCGCACTTGTCGACACACAAAGAGACGCCGGGCTGCTGTGTGAGACGCCCCACGTTCAGATGAGAGACGCCCCCCGAGGGGAGTCGCCCCTGCAAGGGGCGCGGGGAACTGCGCGACCAGCCCCCACGCCCCCGCACTCGCCACACAACCGGCGAGCCCGAGCTAGGAGGCGAACTCAGCCAAGGTCACCCGAAGCCGTCAGCTCGGCAAGCCGCACCAGCGTCCGCACAGCCGACCCCGTGCCGCCCTTCGGTGTGTACCCGAAAGGCCCGCCCTCATTGAAGGCCGGCCCCGCGATGTCCAGGTGCGCCCAGGTGATCCCCTCGCCCACGAACTCGCGCAGGAACAGCCCGGCGACCAGCCCGCCGCCCATCCGCTCGCCCATGTTCGCGATGTCGGCCGTGGGGGAGTCCATCCCCTTGCGCAGGTGCTCCGGCAGCGGCATCGGCCACGCCGGCTCCCCGACCTCCTCCGCGGCCTCGTGCACCGCGGAGCGGAACGCGTCGTCGTTGCCCATGATCCCGAACGTCCGGTTGCCCAGCGCCAGCACCATCGCCCCGGTCAGCGTCGCCACGTCGACGATCGCGTCCGGCTTCTCCTGGGAGGCCGCCCACAGCGCGTCGGCCAGCACCAGCCGGCCCTCGGCGTCGGTGTTGAGCACCTCCACCGTCTTGCCGCTGTACATCCGCAGCACGTCACCCGGACGGGTCGCGGAACCGGAGGGCATGTTCTCGGCCAGGGCGAGCCAGCCGGTGACGTTGACCTCCAGGCCCAGCCGGGCGGCGGCGACGACCGCGGCGAACACGGTGGCCGCGCCGCTCATGTCGCACTTCATCGTCTCGTTGTGACCGGCCGGCTTCAGCGAGATGCCGCCCGAGTCGTAGGTGATGCCCTTGCCGACGAAGGCGAGGTGCTTCTTCGCCTTCGAGGAGCTGTACGACAGCTTCACCAGGCGCGGTCCCGCCGCCGAGCCGGCCCCGACGCCGAGGATGCCGCCGTAGCCGCCCTTCTCCAGGGCCTTCACGTCGAGCACCTGCACCTTGATGCCGTGCTCCTTGGCCGCGGCCTGCGCGACCGCGGCGAACGCCTCGGGGTTCAGGTCGTTCGGCGGGGTGTTGATCAGGTCGCGGGCGCGGTTGAGCTCCTCGGACACGGCGGCGGCACGCTCGATCGCCGCCTTGTACGCCTTGTCGCGGGGCTTGCCGCCGAGCAGGGCGACCTCGGCGAGAGGGGCCTTGCCGTTCTTCGCCTTGGCGTCCTTGCCGTTGTCCTTGTAGGCGTCGAAGGAGTACGCGCCGAGCAGCGCGCCCTCGCCGATCGCGCCGGCGTCGGCGGCGTCGGTCAGCGGCAGGGCGAAGGCGGCCTTCTTGGTCCCGGTCAGGGCACGGGCGGCGACGCCGGCGGCCCTGCGCAGGGCCTCGGTGTCGTAGTCGGCGTCCTTCTCGGGCACCGCGCCCAGGCCCACCGCCAGTACGAGCGGTGCCTTGAAGCCGGACGGTGCAGGCAGCTTCGTCATCTCGCCCTCGGCACCGGAGGCGCCGAGAGTCTCCAGGACGCCGGCGAGCTTGCCGTCGTACGCCTTGTCCACGGCCTCGGCGCCCGGTGCGACGACCGGCCCCTTGGCGCCCTTGGCGACACCGATCACGATCGCGTCGGCCCGCAGACCGGGCGCCGCGGCGGTGCTGAGAGTGAGAGCAGTCACGGTGGTGAAATCTCGCTTCCGATGTGAAGTTGCGATGGTCGAACGGTGTGGGTCGACCGGGCCCGAGCCGACCCTATTCCGACTCCGGGTCTGGCGATCACGGGGCCTTCCCCGGTGCGGCGAACACTCGACGACGAGACTACGCGCGTGGTCGCGTTCGCTCATTACTGCGGGTGTTCACCTGTCGGTCGCGTAGTAGCCATTTCTTGATCCCGCATGGCGGTGAACTCGGTCACACTCGCCCGGATCCGGCGAGAGTCCCGCTCTCCGCTTTGCATGATTTTCACTGATCCTCCTCTGTTCGGCCTCTGTTCGACCGCAAGGGGATCTCTGGGATCTTCTGGGGGAGGAACCATGGCGCAGCGTGCGCGCACCTGGCGGAACACGGCCGCCGCGATGACGGCGGCAGGCATGATCACGGCCGGGGCGGTGGCGCCCGGGGCGGCGGCCGCGGAGGAACCACGCATCGATCTCAAGGTGCTCGTGGTGGACAACGGCGACAGCCCCGTCCAGGCCGTCACCGCTCAGCTCAGAGACACGGGAGTCCCGTACACCACCGTCGACCTGAACGACTCCGGCCGCCCGAGGATCACCGAGTCGTTCCTGAGCGACACGGTGAACGGCAGACCCCGCGCCAAGTACCAGGGCGTCGTCCTGCCCAACGAGGCCCCGTTCGGGGCGGGCTCCGCCGAGCAGACCGCCCTGGAGACGTACGAGCGGACGTACGGCATCCCGCAGGTCGACGCCTACACCTGGGCGCACCCGGAGGTCGGCCTCGACTACACCAGCGAGGGCGGCTGGGCGGGCTCCCTCGACGGACGCGAGGCATCCGTCACCGCGGCCGGGAAGGCGAGCCGGTTCGGCTACCTCGAAGGAACGTTTCGCTTCGAGGACAACGCCCCGGCCGTGCAGGAGAGTTACGGCTATGCCGCCCGGCCCCGCCCCGGCTTCACGAGCTACGTCGACATCCCCGTGCCCGGCGGCACCGGCCGCGGCAGCCTCGTCGGCGAGTACGCCCACGACGGCCGCCGCGAACTCGTCGTGACCTTCGCCTACAACAGCGACCAGCAGCAGTTCCGGCTGCTCGCCCGCGGCATCGTCGAGTGGCTCACCCAGGGCGTGCACCTGGGGCAGACCCGCAACTCCTTCGCGGTGCACGTCGACGACGTGTTCGCCCCGGACAGCCGCTGGGACACCGAACGCGACTGCACCCCGGGCGACTTCGACTGCGCGGGCGGCGACGGCGAGGGCACCACGCCGATCCGCATGACCGCGGAGGACGCCGCCTACGCCGCCCAGTGGCAGCGCGAGCACGGCTTCACCATGGACATGGTCTACAACGCCGGCTCCGGCGAGGAGTGGAAGACCGAGCACGGCGGCACCGACGCCCTCACCGACCGGCTGCTCGCCGACAAGGCGCAGTACCGCTGGGTCAACCACACCTACACGCACCCCTTCCTCGGCTGCGTCCAGGACACCTCCAGCGTGCCGTGGAGCTGCGCCAAGAACGCCGACGGCTCGGTGAAGTACATGAGCCGCGCCGAGATCGCCGCGCAGATCCGCGACAACCACAACTGGGCCGTGGGCAAGGGCCTCCCCGTCGACCGCGCCGAACTCGTCACCGGCGAGCACTCCGGCCTGAAGACGCTGCCCCAGCAGCCCGCCGACAACCCGAACCTGGCCGGTGCCCTCGCCGACACCGGCGTCAGGTGGATCGCCTCGGACAACTCCCGCGAGCCCGGGCAGCGGGCGGTCGGCAACGCGCTGACCGTCCCGCGCCACCCGATGAACGTGTACTACAACGTGGGCACCGCGGCCGAGATGGCCGACGAGTACAACTGGATCTACACCTCGCGCGGTGACGGCGGCAGCGGCGTCTGCGAGGACAACCCCACCTCGACCTGTCTGGACGAGCCGCTCGACACCACCACCGGCTACGCCGAGCACATCGTCCCGCAGGAGGCGCGCACCGCCCTCGGCCACGCCCTCGCGGGCGACCCCAGACCGCACTACGCGCACCAGTCCAACCTGGCCGAGGACAGGCTGCTCTACCCGGTCATGGAGCAGGTGCTCGCCGACTACCGGGCACTGTTCGCCGACAGCACCCCGCTGGAGAACCCCCGGCACAGCGCCATCGGCACCGAGGTACAGCGCCGCGCCGCCTGGCAGACCGCCCTGACGAACGGCCGCGTGACGGCGTACCGCATCGGCACCACCGTCACGGTCACGGCCCCGTCCGGCACCCAGATCCCGCTGACCGCCCCGGAGGGCACGAAGAAGCAACTCCTGCTGGGCACCACGGCCTTCGGCACCCCGTACGCGGGCTCCCGCTCGGCCTGGACGACCCCGGCAGCACTCCAGTCGGCGCTCACGCTGAGGCTCCCGTAAAGGGGGCGCGGGGCTGTATCTGACATGCGGCTCCGCCGCGGGGCGCGACCAGCCACGACGGACCCGCACTCGGCATCCGGGCAGCAGCTCCCCGCACACGATCCGCACCACAGGGGGAAACACCGCATGAGGCGAACAGGCCGTCATGTCACCATGCTCACCGAAGGCACCTACCCACACGTCCACGGCGGCGTCAGCACCTGGTGCGACCAACTCGTCAAGGGCATGCCGGAGGTCGACTTCCACATCGTCTCCCTCACCGGCAACGGCCGTGAACCCGTCACCTGGGACCTCCCGCCCAACGTCTACGCACACACCTCGGTCCCCACCTGGGGCCCCCGCCCCGGCCGCGCAAGGCCCCCCTACGGCAAGTCCCGCCGCCGCTTCACCGACACCTACGAGCGTTTCCTGCTCTCCTTCCTCGACCCCGGCTCGCCCACCGACTTCGGCACGTCCCTGAACGAGCTGGCCGAACTCGCCCGGGACGGACGCCTGTCGGCCGCGCTGCGCACCGAGTCGGCGCTGCGGTCGCTGATGTGGATCTGGACGATGCCGCATCTGCCGACCGCCGCCGCACGGCCCACCGTGCACGACGCGCTGACCGCGACCGACCTGCTGGAACACGCCCTGCGCCCGCTCGGCGTCCGCGTCCCGGAGGACTCCGTCGCCCACGCCGTCAGCAGCGGCCTCGCGACCCTGCCCGCGCTCGCCGCCCGCCACCTCGACGGCGTACCGTTTCTGCTCACCGAGCACGGCATCTATCTGCGCGAGCGCTACCTCGGCTACCGCCGCGACGCCCAGCGCTGGCCCGTGAAGGCGTTCATGCTCGGCTTCTACCGCGAGCTGAACTCGTACGGCTACCGCGCCGCCGATCTGATCACCCCGTGCAACCAGTACAACCGCCGCTGGGAGGAGCGCGGCGGCGCCGACGCCGGCAAGATCCGCACGGTCTACAACGGCGTCGACCCGGCCGCGTTCCCGCACGCCGGACCCGAGCCCGAGGTACCCACCCTCTCTTGGTGCGGCCGGATCGACCCCATCAAGGACCTGGAGACCCTGATCCGCGCCTACGCGATGGTGCGTGCCGAGATCCCCGCGACCCGGCTCAGGCTCTTCGGCCCGGTCCCGCCCGGCGGCGAGGCCTACCGCACCCGGCTGGAGAAGCTCGCCGCCGAACTGGGCGTCACCGACGGCCTGACCTTCGAGGGTCGTATCACCGAGGTCTGGCGGGCCTACGCCGCCGGGCACGTCGTGATGCTGTCGTCGATCTCCGAGGGCTTCCCGTTCTCCATCATCGAGGCCATGTCCTGCGGCCGTACGACGGTGTCGACGGATGTCGGCGGGGTGCGCGAGGCCGTCGGCGACACGGGCCTGGTCGTGCCCCCGCGCGAGCCGGAGAAGATGGCCGCCGCCGCGCTGACCCTGCTCAAGGACGACGAACGGCGCCTGGAACTGGGTGCGTTGTCGCGCCAGCGCGTCATCGACCGGTTTACCCTGCGCCGCTCGGTGGACGCGTTCCGCACCGTCTACAAGGAACTCGCGGGCGAGGACGAGGTGTACGAGCCCACGCTGGAGACGGTCGCCGACTGGACCCTGGAGCTGCGCGACCCCTGGTACGCCGGGGCGGCGGACGGGGCCGGCCGGTGAGCGGCAGCGTCTGGCTCCCCCCGGGCTCCCGCCCGGACACCCTCCCGTACATCCCCCGGCAGCGCGCCACGCCGAGCTGGGCCCGGCCCGACCCGGTCGACGAACTCGCCGCCCGGCTGGAGGACTTCATCGCCGCGGCCGTCCACCCGGACGAGATCGCCGCCCTGCTGGAGTCCGACGGCCTCTCCGACGACCAGATACGCGAGCGGTACGGCGTCAAGAACTCCTTCGCGCTCGCCGAGACCCTCTACGAACGCGTCGAACGCCGCTACCCCGAGCCCGACGGCCCGGTGCCCGACCCCTGGCGGACCAGTCTGCTCGGCTGTCTGCTGCGCGGCGTCGTCTTCGCCCTGCCCGGCCTCGCCTATGTCCTCGGCGCACCCCTGTTCGCCGGCGACCACGACTTCGGCCTCCCGCCGGGCACGGTCCCGCTGCTCGCCGGCGCCCTGTGCGGCTGGACGTGGAACCAGGGCCTCGCCCACCGGGCGTACGCGTGGCTGGGGCTGGGCGACCGGACGGCCGCCCGGCGCGCCCTACTGCTCGGCGCCCCGGCCGGAGCCCTGCTCGGCTCCCTGGTCTCCCTGGCCTGTGCGGCCGGCGCGGCCCCGGCGGTGGTCGTCTTCGCCGCCGGGCAGTCCTGCTATCTGGCGGCGGCGACCGTCCTGCTGGTGATGGGCCGCGAACGGCTCCTGCTGGCCGCTCTCGCGCCGATGGCGACGGGCGCGGTCCTCTCCCTGGCCGACCCGCTGCCGGAGGCCGTGAGCCTGGTTCTCCTACTGGGCTCCCTGGCGGCCGTGGCGGCCCTCGCCGCGCGTGAAGTGGCACCGGCCGTGAAGGAGGAGGGCGGGTGGACCGCGGGCCTCGCCGCCCTGCTGCCCTTCGGCGCGTCCGGCGCCGCCCCCCGGCGCCCCGCCGGGCCCCGGCTCACGGACTCCCTGCCGTACGCCCTGTTCGGGCTCGCCACCGGCGTCCTCGTGCTGTACGCGGCCCTCGGCGACGTCCTCGCCGGTGAGACCGGCAGCGCGGTCGCCGCCCCTGCCGCCGTGGCCCTCACCCTCAGCATGGGCCCAGCGGAGTGGCTGCTGTATCGGTTCCGCAGCGACAGCCTCGCCGCCCTGCGCTCCAGCGGCACCGCCGGGGCCTTCCGGCGCACCACCGTCCTCACCGTCGTCGCATGCCTGGCCGCCTACCTCGCCACCCTGCTCTTACTGAGCATCGCCGCCTCCGCCCTGTGGCCGCACTCCCCGGCCCCCGGCGGCATTCGGCTGGCGGTGCTGCTTCTGCTGGGCGTGGTGCTCTGGACGGGTCTGCTGCTCCAGTCGTTCGGCGCGGTGACCGGCGCGACGGCGGTGTGCTGCGCCGCGGCCCTCGCCCAGACCCTGCTCCTCGTCACACACACCGGGGACCCGCACCCGGCGGCTCTTGCCGTGTACGGCACGGCGACCGTCGTCCAAGGCGCCCTGGTGTGCGCCCTGCTGGGGAGGGCAACAGCCCACCGATGAGCACTCTCCTGGTCCCGTACTACGAGCACCCGTCCGTACGCCCCGCCGAATGGGAGGCGATCGTGGCCGCCGCGCCCCGCCTCTACGGGGTGGTCCTCAACCCGGCCAGCGGGCCCGGCGGCCGCCCCGACGCGGCCTTCGCCGAGGTCGCCGCCCGGCTGCGGGGCGCGGGCGTCCGGGTGCTCGGGTACGCCGACACCGGCTACGGCCGCCGCGCCACCACCGACGTCGTCCGCGACCTCACCCGGCACCGCGACTGGTACGGCACCGACGGCGCCTTCCTCGACCAGGTCCCCTCCGGGCCCGAGCAGTTCGAGTACTACCAGCGACTGGCGGTGGCCGCCTGGGGCGTCGGCTGCGGCACCCTCGTCCTCAACCACGGCACGGCACCGCACCCCTGCTACGCCCGCATCGCCGACGTCCTCGTCACCTTCGAGGGCACCTGGGCGTCGTACCGCGCGCTGCGCCCCGAGCCGTGGCCCGGCGGCGCCGACGTACGGCTGTGCCACCTGGTGTACGACGTGCCGCCCGACGCCGACCCGGAGGGCCTGGCCAGGGCGCGGGGCGCGGCGGTGCACTGTGCGGTGCCCGGCAGCGGCGATCATCCTTGGGGCACACTGCCGTACACCCTGCACCACCCGGAGAACACCCCGTGAGACGCACGTCCCTGCTCGTCGCCCTGCTCGTCCTGCTGCTCGCCGGCTGCGCCCAGAAGGAGGCCGACGACAAACCGGGCCCGCGCTGGCAGCCACGGCCCGGCACCGCCTGGCAGTGGCAGCTCAGCGGGCGCCTGGACACCTCCGTCGACGTCCCGGTCTACGACATCGACGGCTTCGACCACTCCGAGGCCACCGTCACCCGCCTGCACCGCGAGGACCGCAAGGTCATCTGCTATCTGTCCACCGGCGCCTGGGAGGAGTTCCGCCCGGATGCCGGGAAGTTCCCGAAGTCCGTCCTCGGGCGCGGCAACGGCTGGAAGGGCGAACGCTGGCTGGACATCCGCCGCACCGACGTCCTGGAGCCCCTCATGGCGGCCCGCATCGACATGTGCCGCGACAAGGGCTTCGACGCGGTGGAGCCCGACAACATGGACGGCTACCGCAACGAGACGGGCTTCCCGCTGAAGGCCGCCGACCAGCTCCGCTACAACCGCCTCATCGCCCGCCTGGCCCACGACCGGGGCCTGGCCGTCGGCCTCAAGAACGACCTGGACCAGATCCCCGAGCTGGTCGGGGACTTCGACTTCGCGGTCAACGAACAGTGCGCCCAGTACGGCGAGTGCGCGGCCCTGAAGCCGTTCGTCGACGCCGGCAAGGCCGTCTTCCACGTCGAGTACGAGGTGCCCACCCGCCGCTTCTGCGCCGAGTCCCGCCGCCTGAAGCTCAGTTCGCTGCTCAAGAAGTACGAACTGGGGGTGTGGCGACAGGCCTGCTGAACCCGGCACCGGAGACCGCCGTGCCCGCCACCCGGTCGGCGAGGGAACGCCGGCCGGGGGAGAGGACCGGCAGCGCGTTCAGCAGGAACAGCGCCACCGCGACCGCCCACACCAGCACCGACAGCACGACCTGCCCCTCGACCAGCAGCACGCAGGCGACCGCGTACACGGCGACGTCCGCCGTGGTGGTGACGGCGGCCCGCCGCGCGGCCCGGCGCGGAAGGCTCGGGGTGACCCTCAGCCCGGCCAGGGCCTTGCCGACCGTGCGCCCGGCCAGCGCCAGGCACCCCCACTGGTAGAGGAACACCGTCAGCACCAGCAGCCCGAAGGCCTGCTCGACATACAGCACCGACTTGTTCCACAGCGTGAGCCCCAGGTCCTGGGAGGCGTCGACGACGTCACCGCGCGAGGTCAGCAGGTCGAAGCCGCCGCGGGTGGCCAGCTCGGGCACGTCGGTGACGAGCGCCGATATCCGGTGGAAGGTGAGCACGGCGAGCGCCGAGGCCAGCGCCACCACCAGTGCGAAGTCGACGGACCAGGCCACGGCACGGCGCAGCTTCGGCATGAACATCCCCCGATGACTTGTGTGTTCGGGGGACGAAGCTAGCGGCTGGACGGCCGGGGCAGGAGGGCGACGAGGAGATCGTTTCAGCCCAGTGACAGAACGACCAGCGCCGTCGTCGCCGCCGTCTCAGCGAGCCCGCCGAACACATCACCGGTGACCCCGCCGAAGCGGCGCGTGCAGTGCCGTAGCAGCGCTTCGGCGGCGGCCAGGGAGAGGACGACCGCGCACACGGTCCGGGCCACGTCGTACGGCCCCCAGCAAGCACTCACCGCTGCCGCCGCCCCCGTGACGCCGACGGCGGTGAGCAGCGCCCCGCGCAGGGGCACCACGCCCGCCACCGCCGCCCCCAGCCCCTCCGGGCGGGCCGCCGGCACCCCGTCCCGGGCCGCCATGGTCAGCGCCAGCCGGGCGACCGTCGCGGAGACGACCGCCGCGAAGGCGCCCCGGGCCCAGGAGGCGTCGTAGGCCTGGGCGAGGGCGGCGACCTGCGCGAGCAGGACGAGGACGAGAGTGATGACCCCGAACGGCCCGATGTCCGACTGCTTCATGATCCGCAGCGCGTCCTCGGCGGGCTTCCCGCTGCCCAGCCCGTCGGCGGTGTCCGCGAGCCCGTCGAGATGCAGCCCCCGGGTGAGGACGGCCGGCACGGTGGCGGTGGCCACGGCGGCGAGCAGCCCGCCCGCGCCGAGGAACAGCAGCACCAGCCCGACGGCGGCGGCGGCCACGCCGACGGCCAGCCCCGCCAGCGGAGCGCCGAGCATGCCGCCGCGCGCGGCCTCCCGGTCCCACCGGGTCACCCGGACCGGGAACACCGTCAGGGTGCCGAAGGCGAAGCGGAGACCGTCGAGGGGCGAGGTTGCGGGCACCGGCGCAGGCTACCGGCCGGTCAGGAGAGCGGGCACGGCGGCCGAGGATAAAGTTCACATATGGGATGGTTCGAGCGGAACATCATGGAACCCGGCAAGCTGCCGCTGCTCCTCGCTCTCGTCTCGTTCGTGATGACTTTTCTGATCACCCGGGGCATCACCCGTCTCATCCGGGCGGGCAAGGGGCCCTTCCGCAACATCAGCAGCAGCGGCGGCGTCCACGTCCACCACGTGGTCCCCGGCGTCATCCTGACGATCGTCGGCGGCTTCGGCGCGGTCGCAGGCGGCCAGCACGGCTTCGGCTCGTGTCTGGCCGCAGTGCTCTTCGGCATCGGTGCCGGACTCGTCCTCGACGAGTTCGCCCTGGTCCTGCACCTCGCCGACGTCTACTGGACCCCGGACGGCCGCAAGAGCGTCGAGATGGTCGTCCTCACCGCCTCCCTCGTCGGCCTGCTCCTGCTGGGCTTCTCGCCGCTGGGCGTCAACGACCTCTCCGAGGACCAGCAGCAGAACCGCGCCGTCGTCCTCGCCAACGTCGTCGTGAACTTCGGGTTCGCCCTCATCGCCCTGTTCAAGGGCAAGGTCCGCCTCGCCGTCCTGGGCGTGATCATCCCCCTCGTCGCCCTGATCGGCGCCGTACGGCTGGCCCGCCCCACCTCGCCGTGGGCCAAGCGGTTCTACCGCAACCGCCCCCGCGCCCGGGCGAAATCCGGCCTGCGGGCCTACCACCACGACCGCCGCTGGGTGGGCCCCCGGCGCAGATTTCAGGACTGGATCGGCGGCGCGCCCGACCCCGAGCCCGTCCGGTCCCTCGAACACCACTGACGCAGCGCACCGGCCGTGTACAGCACCAGCACGGCCGTGATCGCCGCCAGATGCTCCTTCCCCGCGAGGTTCTCCTTCAGAGCGACCTCGGCCACCATGGCCACGATCACCGCCGCCGCCGTGGCATACGCGCGATAGCGCAGACCCAGCCAGACGGCCAGCCCCACCACCGCCGCAGAGGGCCCGGTGTCCACGACCCGCGCGTCCGAGGCGGGCAGGCCCAGCGGGGAGTCCGGGCCCAGCCAGATGCCCAGGCGGGCGTAGAGCGTGCCCGTGAGCGTCGCGAGGTAGGCGATGAGCAGGGCCCGCCGCCACCCCAGGCAGAGCTCCGCGATGCCGAACACCAGCAGGATCTGCGCCAGCGCGCCCCACACCGGCAGATCCAGCGCGGGCACGAACAGCGACAGCGGCGTCCGCAGCAGCGCGAGCCACAGCGGGTCCTCGGCCCGCACGGCGCCGATGTCCTGCACGAACCCGTAGCCCCACGACTGGTTGTGCACGAAGTGCAGCACGGACGTCAGACACACGGCCCCGGCCGCCATCGGCACCGCACGCAGACGCCGCTCCCGCAGCGGCCCGCGCACAGCGGCGTACAGCGGCCCCCATTCGGCACGGGCCCAGCGGGCGAGCGTGGTCATCGAGCGGTCGTCCTCGTCCGTGCGTCGGTACGTCTGAGGGTGTCTGCGACTCAGTCAAACCGACACCACGTTCCAAGACCGACCGGAACGGGACGAAGTTGAGCCAGGTGTGCGTGACCTGGATCGCTACTGCTCGGCGGGAGCCTCCGAGGTCTCCTCCTCCACCGGCTCCTCCGACTCCTTCGGCTTCTCGGGCAGCTCCGCCGCCAGCGCCGCCGCGGCCTGCACCAGGGGGAGCGCCAACAGCCCGCCCGCACCCTCGCCGACCGTCACACCCTGGGTCAGCAGCGGCTCCAGGGCCATCCGGTCCAGGGCCTTCGCCTGCCCGGGCTCGCCGCTGTCGTGCGCGGCCAGCCACCAGTCCGGTGCCCGGAACGCGATCCGCTGCGCGACCAGCGCGCACGCGGCCGTCACGACCCCGTCGAGCACCACCGGCAGCTTCCGCACGGCGCTCTGCAGCAGGAAGCCCGTCATCGCCGCGAGATCGGCCCCGCCCACCGTCGCCAGCAGCTGCAACTGGTCCCCGAGCACCGGCCGGGCCCGGCGCAGCGCGTCCCGGATCGCCGCGCACTTGCGCATCCAGGCCAGATCGTCGATCGCCAGCCCGCCACGCCCGGTGACGACCGACGCGTCGACCCCGCACAGCGCCGCGACCAGCACGCCCGCCGCCGTCGTCCCGCCGACGCTCACATCGCCGAGCACCACCAGATCCGTACCGGAGTCGGCCTCCTCGTCGGCCACCGCGACCCCGGCCCGGAACGCCGCCTCGGCCTCCTGAAGGGTCAGCGCGTCCTCGATGTCGATCCGCCCGCTGCCGCGCCGCACCCGATGCCGTACGACGTCCTCGGGCAGGGCCTCGGGGTCACAGTCCAGGCCCATGTCGACGATCCGCACCGGCACGCCGAGCCGCCGGGCGAGCACCGAGACGGGCCTGCCGCCCTCCAGCACCTCGCGCACCAACTCCCCGGCGCCGCCCGCCGGCCGGGCCGAGACGCCCAGCTCCGCGACGCCGTGGTCACCGGCGAAGAGCACCACCCGCGGCCGGTCTACCGGCCGTACCGGCACTGCGGACTGCGCCGCCGCCAGCCACTCACCCAGGTCGTCGAGGCGGCCCAGCGATCCTGGCGGCACGATCTGCCGCTCCCGGCGCGCCTCGGCGTCACGGCGTACCCCGCCGTCCGGACGCTCGATCAGATCGGTGAAGTCGTCGAGATTAAGCGAGCTCATTCGCCGAACAGTACCGGCACCGATCGAACAGCACGGCGCCACATCGCGACTCCGTCACGGCGCCACATCGCGACTCCGTCACGGCGACGTCGTTGCACCCAAGATCGGCATCCCATACGTTCCCGTTTGCAGCGGATTGTCGTACGTCCTTGCCGTACGTCTCGCGCCACTGCCGTACGCCTCGCGCCCGGGAGCCGCCCATGCCCGAACTTCCCGCCCCCTCCGTCCCCCAGGCGCCCGCGCCGGTCCACGAACCGCGCCGCGAGGACTGCCCCTGGTGCGGTTCCGGCCGACTGCGCAACCGGCTGCGCACCGGTGACCTCCGGCAGTACAAGCCCGGCAACTTCACCGTCGACGACTGCCGCGACTGCGGCCACACCTTCCAGAACCCCCGCCTCACGGCCGAGGGCCTCGCCCACTACCGCCGGACCGCGCGCGGAGCGCCCAGGGACCCCACGGCCGACGCCCTCGTCGCACTGCGCGCCGGACAGCACCGCCACCGGTCGGCCGCCCGGGCGATGCTGCGGTTCGGGGAGCCGGAGAGCTGGCTGGACGTGGGGACGGGCCACGCGCGCTTCCCGGCGACGGCCCAGGAGTTCTTCCCCTACACCTCCTTCGACGGCCTGGACGACACCCCGGACGTGGTCCGGGCCGTCTCCGCCGAACGCGTCGAGGAGGCCCACGTCGGCCGGCTGTCGGACCCCCGGATCTCCGGCCCGCTGCGCGCCCGCTACGACGTGGTCAGCATGCTCCACCACCTGGAGGGCTCCCGCGACCCCCGCGCGGAACTCCACGCCGCCCTCCACGTCCTGCGCCCCGGCGGCCACCTGCTCATCGAGACCCTCGACCCCCGCAGTGTCTTCGCCGCGCTCCTGGGCCGCTGGTGGCTCCCCTACGACCAGCCCCGCCACCTCCATCTGCTGCCCCCGCGCAACCTCCGGGCCGAACTGGAGACGACCGGCTGCACGGTCCTCACCCTCGACCACTGCCCCACCCACATCCCCCACGACCTCTCCGGCGCGACATCCCTGGCCCTCTCCCACGTCCTCCCGGCCCCGGACACCCCCTGGCGCGCCATCCCCCCACCCCCCTTCCGCCGCCACACCCGCGAGGCCCTCCTCCGAGCAGGCCTCCCCCTGGTCGGCCTGGCGTCCCTGACGGACCACCTACTGGCCCCCCTGTCCCGCCGCACCCGCCTGGCGAACACCTACCGCGTCATCGCCCAAAAGACCCCCTAGCCGCCGGCATACGCGCCCCCCCGCCGCCGGCATACGCGCCACCCCCCGCCGCCGGCACGCGCGCCGCCCCGTCGCCGGCATACGCGCCGCCCCCAACCCCCTAGCTGCGGGCGCGCGCGCCGCCCCGCCGCCGGCACGCGCGCCGCCCCCCAACCCCCTAGCTGCGGGCATGCGTGCCGCTAGGGGCGGCACGGGTGGGCGCAGCGGCACCCCGCACCGCCGGGCCGCGGACCCACCCGCCCCCAGCCCCGACGCCCCGCACCGCTCACCCCCGCAGCACCACAGCCTGCCCCGCCACCACCAACAGCACCTGCTCACACTGCTCCGCGAACCCCGCGTTCAACCGCCCCAGTTCATCCCGATACCGCCGCCCCGACGCAGTCGCCGGCACGATCCCCGACCCCACCTCGTTCGACACGGCGACAACCGCCCGCCGACTGGAACGCACCGCCTCCGTCAACTCCCGCACCCGCTCCCGCAACGCCTTCTCCCCCCGCTCCGCCCACACCGCGTCGTCCCACGCCCCGACGGAGTCCATCGCATCCGTCAGCCACAACGACAGACAGTCGACCAGCACCGGCGGCCCCTCCTCCGCCAGCAGCGGCACCAGATCGCAGGTCTCCACCGTCCGCCACGACCCCGGCCGCCGTTCCCGGTGCGCGGCGACCCGCACCGACCACTCGGTGTCCCCGTTGCGCGACCCGCCCGTCGCCACGTACAGCACGTCGGGAAAGGCCTCAAGCCGCCGCTCGGCCTCCACCGACTTGCCCGACCGCGCCCCGCCCAGCACCAGCGTCCGCCGCGGTACGTCCGGCACGTCCTCGTACGCCCCCACCGCCAGCGTCACCCCGTCCGGCACCGCCCGCGCCCCCGCCGCCGCGAGCCGCCGCCCGAGCTCCGGTCCCGGCGGCACGTCGTGGTCCAGATGGACGGCGACCACATCGGTCGTCGGCCCCACCGCCCCCACCGCCCGCAGCTTCGCCAGCGCGTCCGGCCGCCCCGCGACATCCGCGAGGACCATGTCGTACGGCTCCGTCGGTTCCGCCAGCCCCGCCGGCGCCCCGCCCGGCGGCAGATACAGCAGCCGCTGACCCTCCGGCCCGGTCACCGCGTACCCCGTGCCCGGCGCGTCCATCGCCACCGCCCGCACCCGGTGCCCCGTCAGCAGCGTCAACTCCTGCCCGTCCGGCACCCGTCCGGGTTGCGGCACCCCGGCAGGCACCTCGACCGCGGGCCCGTCGTGCGGATGCGACAACAGCACCTGCCGTACGCCGGTCAGCGAACGCCCCGCCCGAGCCGCCGCGAACGCCGCTCCGGGCGTCAGGTCGAGCAACAGCGCCCCGTCCAGCAGCAACGCGGTGGCCGCCCGAGCGTCTGGCCCGAGAGCGGCGGCACAAGCCGCACAGGGACAGTCAGGGCGGGGAAGTCCCGCGGGTGCACCGGTGCCGAGCAGAGTAAGTTCCACGCCCCCGATTCTCACCCGTCGCGATGTGTCATGCGTGACGGCGACGCCCCCAGGGGCGCGGGGAACTGCGCGACCAGCCCAATGCGGCCCGCACCCGCCCAAGAACCCGCACTCCCGCAACGCCTGTAACGCCCCACTCGGCGAAACGCTTAGGCTCGGCACAGGAGCCGGACCAAGATCCGGCTCCCGTTGTGCAGGCTGTGCAGTGTGCTCACACACATGGGAGGCGTACATGGCGGCATGGACGTGGCGGTTCGAGAAGACCGACGGGACTGAGGTCCAGCCCGCGGTACCGCCGGAGGACTTCCCCACCCAGGGGGATGCCGAGTCCTGGATCGGGGAGCACTGGAAGGAGCTGCAGGAAGGCGGCGCCGACCAGGTGCGTCTGTTCGAGGACGCCACGGAGATCTACGGCCCGATGAGTCTGCACGCGGCCGAGGCGTGAGCCCGGGGGCGGGGGCCGACGGCCCTCGCCCACCCCCACTTCTTTGGCTGTGTCAGCCCCGAACACCGCACAGGTGCAGCAGCGCCGCCACCCCGCGGTACGGATCCGTCCGCCCGGCCCTCTCCTCCACCGCGAGCAGCGTCTGGGCGTCGTCCGGGACCTCGTCGCCGTCAGCCGCCGAGTCGGTGAACACGCTCACCCCGTACCAGGCGTGCAGCGGCGCCCCGATCCCCGCGAGCGTCGACGTCAGGTCCTTCAGCCGGTCGGCCCGTACGTCGAGCCCCAGCCGGACGGGGGTCCCCCCGTTCGAGTCTTTTCGAGAATGGGGGAGGTTGGCGGTCGTGTCGAAGGCGGTCAGCGCGTCGGCCCAGGCGCCGGACAGCCCCGGCCGCAGTGCGAGCGCGTCCCCGTTGCGCACGAGCAGGGACAGCAGTCCGCCGTGCGCGAGCATCCGGGCGAGACCCGCCAGCAGCGGGTCGGGCTCCTCCACGTACATGAGCACGCCATGACACAGCACCACGTCGAAGGCGCCCGGCAGGAAGTGCACACCGGTGTCCCGGCCGTCGCCCTCGATGATCCGCATCCGCTTCCGGATGCCCTCGGGTTCCCCCGCGAGGGACTCCCGCGCCGCGGCGACCGACTTCGGGTCCTGCTCCAGACCGGTCACCTGGTGCCCGGCCCGGGCCAGCCGCAGCGCCTGCGTGCCCCGGCCCATGCCCACGTCGAGCACCCGCAGCCGCTGGCCGACCGGGAACCGCCCGGATATCTGCTCGTCCAGCTGCCGGGCGACCAGCTCCTGCCGGACCACATCGCGCAGCCCCACCGGCCCGGAAACCCGGGCGTCCGCCGCGCTCTCGGAAAACGGCGTCGTGGTCAGGGCCGCTCTCCGCGCTTGACCTGCGGCTTCGGCAGCCGGAGCCGACGCATCTGGAGGGAGCGCATCAGGGCGTAGGCGACCGCGCCACGCCTGTTCTCGCCGGCGAACCGCTCGGCCAGCTGCTTCTTCAGGCGGAAGGCGGAGACGAACGAGTCGAGCACGATCAGCACGATCACCACGAGCCACAGCAGCAGCGCGATGTTCTGCAGCGAGGCCACGCGCACCATGCTCAGCACGAGGATGACCACGGCCATCGGCAGGAAGAACTCCGCGATGTTGAACCGCGAGTCGACGAAGTCGCGCGCGAACCGGCGGACCGGTCCCTTGTCGCGGGCGGGCAGATACCGCTCGTCGCCGCTGGCCAGCGCCTGGCGCTGGCGCTCCATCGCGGTACGGCGCTCCGCGCGCTGTCGCTTGGCGGCCTCCTTGCGCGTCGTCGACGTGTTGGCCACGCTGCGGCGCTGCGACTGGGCCGCGCTGCGCTTGGGCGTGGGGCGGCCCTTGCGGGCCTCGGGGTGACGGGGCTGACTGGAGTCGGTCTCCGGCGCCTTCACGGCGTCCTGGGCCTTCTCATCCTTCGCACGGCTACGGAACACAAAACCCAAGGGTAAGGGCTTCCGGGCATGGACCCCAGTCCCGTGGGGAACGATCCGGCAACACCAGTCGTCTGTATGGGGACAGAGGGGACGATGTGTACGGCACCGGCGGTTTCCCGGGAAGTACGCCTCCGGTAACCCCGGGGACCACCTACTCCCTACGCCGGAGCGGGACCGTCCACAGTCGTCCTTGGGGATGAGCGCATCCGTCCCCGAACAGTGCGGTAATGGATGCAGGGCCCGTACTGTGGGTTCTGTCGCAGGAGCTGGAGCCGGTTCGGTCAGAAGGGGGCGCGCGAAGCCCATGAGCGGTGTCATGAAGCGTATGGGGATGATCTTCCGCGCGAAGGCGAACAAGGCCCTTGACCGGGCCGAGGACCCGCGCGAGACCCTCGATTACTCGTACCAGAAGCAGCTGGAGCTGCTCCAGAAGGTGCGCCGCGGCGTCGCCGACGTGGCGACCAGCCGCAAGCGCCTGGAGCTTCAGCTCGCCCAGCTGAACAAGCAGTCCTCCACGCTGGAGGACCAGGGCCGCAAGGCGCTCGCGTTGGGCCGTGAGGACCTGGCCCGTGAGGCGCTGTCCCGCCGGGCCGCCCTCCAGCAGCAGGTGACCGACCTGGAGACGCAGCACGCGACGCTGCAGGGCGAGGAGGAGAAGCTCACCCTCGCGGCCCAGCGGCTCCAGGCCAAGGTCGACGCCTTCCGTACGAAGAAGGAGACGATCAAGGCGACGTACACGGCGGCCCAGGCGCAGACCCGGATCGGCGAGGCCTTCTCCGGCATCTCGGAGGAGATGGGCGACGTCGGCCTGGCGATCCAGCGCGCCGAGGACAAGACGGCCCAGCTCCAGGCCCGCGCCGGCGCGATCGACGAGCTGCTCGCCTCCGGGGCGCTGGACGACCCCTCCGGCATGCACAAGGACGACATCCAGGCCGAGCTGGACCGGCTCTCCGGTGGTACGGATGTAGAGCTGGAACTGCAGCGGATGAAGCAGGAGCTGGCCGGGGGCCCCGCCGCCGGGCAGCAGGCCATCGAGGGTGGTGGCACGAGCCAGTCGCAGCAGCAGGACCGGCAGCAGCCGCAGGACACCCCGCGCTTCGACAAGCAGTAGGGGCCCACGCCTAGGAGGGCGACATGATCGTACGGATCATGGGGGAGGGCCAGGTGAGGCTGGCCGACGGCCACCTCACCGAACTGAACAAGCTGGACGACGAGCTCCTGGCCGAAATGGAGAACGGCGACGGCCCGGCCTTCCGCCGCACCCTCCAGGCCCTGCTGACCAGGGTCCGCGACCTCGGCGACCCCCTCCCGGACGACTCCCTGGAACCCTCGGAACTGATCCTCCCGTCCCCGGACGCGACCCTGGAGGAAGTCAGGGACTTCCTCAGCGACGACGGCCTGATCCCGGGCTGACCCACCCAGCCGCGGCATCCGTGCCTCCCTGGCTGCGGGCATGCGCACCGCCTCAGCTGCGGGCGCCCGTCCCGCTTAGCTGCGGGCATGCGTGCCGCTAGGGGCGGCACGGGTGGGCGCAGCGGCACCCCGCACCGCCGGGCCGCGGACCCACCCGCCCCCAGCCCCGACGCCGAGCACTTCACACAAACACAGCCGGTCCGGTTACCGTAAACAGCCGTGAGCACACTCGCGCGGGCCAAAGTCCAGGCCAAGGCGCACCCCCTCGCCGTAGACGCCGTCCTGGCCGCAGGCGTCCTGACCTGCATGGTCGCCGGCTCCCTCGTGGAGCCCCGCCACCGCGACACCGTCAACTGGGTCCTGCGCACCCCCGACCCCCTCAGCCTCGTCCTGATGGTCCTCGGCGCCGCCGCCCTGGTCTTCCGCCGCCGCGCCCCCATGACGGTCCTGGCCCTCACCGGCACGTTCTCCGTCATCGAGTCCGTCACCGGCGACCCCCGCGCCCCCGTCGCCATGTCCGCCGTCATCGCCCTGTACACCGTCGCCTCCACCACCGACCGCCCCACCACCTGGCGGGTCGGCCTGCTCACCACGACCGTGCTGACCGGCGCCGCCATGGCCGCCGGACCGCTGCCCTGGTACGCCCAGGAGAACCTCGGCATCGTGGCCTGGGCCGGCATCGGCGCCACCGCGGGCGACGCCGTCCGCAGCCGCCGCGCCTTCATCCAGGCCATCCGGGAACGCGCCGAACGCGCCGAACGCACCCGCGAGGAGGAGGCCCGCCGCCGGGTCGCCGAGGAACGCCTGCGCATCGCCCGGGACCTGCACGACGTCGTCGCCCACCACATCGCCCTGGTCAACGTCCAGGCCGGCGTCGCCGCCCACGTCATGGACAAGCGCCCCGACCAGGCCAAGGAGGCCCTCTCCCACGTCCGGGAGGCCAGCCGCTCCGCCCTCAACGAACTGCGGGCCACCGTCGGCCTGCTCAGACAGTCCGGTGACCCGGAGGCCCCCACGGAACCCGCCCCCGGCCTGGACCGCCTCGACGAACTCGCCGGCACCTTCCGCAACGCCGGGCAACGCATCGAGGTCGCCCGCACCGACCAGGGCACCGCCCTGCCCGCGGCCGTGGACCTGGCCGCCTACCGGATCATCCAGGAGGCCCTCACCAACGTGCAGAAGCACGCCGGGCCGCACGCCAAGGCCGAGGTCAGCGTCGTACGGGTCGGGCCGAACATCGAGATCACCGTGCTCGACGACGGCAGCGGCGAGGACGCCGACCCGGGCAGCGGCGGCGGCCACGGCCTGCTCGGCATGCGGGAGCGCGTCACCGCCCTGCGCGGCACCCTCACCACCGGTCCCCGCTACGGCGGCGGCTTCCGCGTCCATGCGATCCTGCCGGTCAAGAACCGCACACCGACCGGGGAGGACCCCGCATGACCATCCGTGTCCTGCTCGCCGACGACCAGGCACTGCTGCGCAGCGCCTTCCGGGTGCTCGTCGACTCCGAGCCCGACATGGAGGTGGTGGGGGAGGCGTCCGACGGCGCCGAAGCGGTGCGGATGACCAAGGAGCAGCATGCCGACGTCGTCCTCATGGACATCCGGATGCCCGGCACCGACGGTCTCGCCGCGACCCGCATGATCAGCGCCGACCCCGAACTCGCCGACGTCCGCGTGGTCATCCTGACGACGTTCGAGGTCGACGACTACGTCGTGCAGTCGCTGCGCGCCGGCGCCTCCGGCTTCCTCGGCAAGGGCTCCGAGCCCGAGGAACTGCTCACCGCCATCCGCACCGCCGCCGGAGGCCAGGCCCTGCTGTCCCCGGCGGCCACCACCGGCCTCATCGCCCGCTTCCTCGCCCAGGACCCGGCCGACGACAACGAGCGCGACCCGGCCCGCGCCGAGCGGCTCGACTCGCTCACCGGGCGGGAGCGCGAAGTGCTCGTCCAGGTCGCCGGAGGACACTCCAACGACGAGATCGCCGAGCGTCTGGAGGTCAGCCCGCTGACGGTGAAGACGCACGTCAACCGGGCCATGGCCAAGCTGGGCGCCCGGGACAGGGCCCAGCTCGTGGTCACTGCGTACGAGTCCGGACTGGTCCGTCCAAGGGTGGAGTGAGCCCGGCCCGGGTGTACTGCGCCCGGAGTATGCGCGGCATAAGGAAATGGACCTGGGGCCTACGAATCCGGGGTCCCCGATGGCTCAGGGTGTTAGGGCGGGTGCTCATCTGCGCGCTCGCTGCCGCTTCTGCCGCTAACAGAAGAGAGACCCTCACCCATGTCCTGGCTGTCGAAATTCAGCCTCGCGCAACGGGCCCTGATAGGGCTGATGTCGATCATCGCGCTCGTCTTCGGGGCGATCGCGATACCCCAGCTCAAGCAGCAGCTGCTGCCCACCATCGAACTGCCCATGGTGTCCGTGCTGGCGCCGTATCAGGGCGCGTCACCGGACGTGGTCGAGAAGCAGGTCGTCGAACCCATCGAGGACAACCTCGAAGCCGTCGACGGCATCAGCGGCGTCACCTCCACCGCCAGCGAGGGCAACGCCGTGATCATGGCGTCCTTCGACTACGGCAACGACACCAAGCAGCTCGTCGCCGACGTCCAGCAGGCCGTCAACCGGGCCCGTGTCCAGCTCCCGGACGACGTCGACCCGCAGATCGTCGCCGGTTCCACGGACGACATGCCGACCGTCGTCCTCGCGGTCAGCTCCGAGCGGGACCAGCAGGCCCTGGCCGACCAGCTCGAAAAGACCGTCGTGCCGGACCTCAAGAGCATCGACGGCGTCGGCCAGGTCACTGTCGACGGTGTGCGGGACCTCCAGGTCGCCGTCACCCCCGACAACGCGAAGCTCGCCAAGGCGGGCCTCACCCCGCAGTCCCTCATGCAGGCCCTCCAGGCGGGCGGCGCCACCGTCCCGGCCGGCTCCTTCGACGAGGACGGCGCCAACCGCACGGTCCAGGTCGGCGGCGGCTTCACCTCGCTGAAGCAGATCCAGGACCTGATGGTCACGGGCGAGCCCGGCAAGGGCAAGCCGGTGCGCCTCGGCGACGTCGCCTCGGTGAAGCAGCAGGAGGCCGCGGCCGACTCCATCACCCGCACGGACGGCAAGCCCAGCCTCTCCGTCGCCGTCACCATGGACCGCGACGGCAGCGCGGTCGCGATCTCCGAGGCCGTCCAGGACAAGCTCCCCGACCTCCGCAAGGACCTCGGCTCCGGCGCCGACCTCACGGTCGTCAGCGACCAGGGCCCGGCCGTGTCGAAGTCCATCAAGGGCCTGACCACCGAGGGTGCGCTCGGTCTGCTCTTCGCGGTCCTGGTGATCCTGGTCTTCCTGGCCTCGATCCGCTCCACCCTCGTCACGGCGGTCTCCATCCCGCTGTCGGTCGTCCTCGCCCTGATCGTCCTGTGGACCCGTGACCTGTCGCTGAACGTCCTGACGCTGGGCGCTCTGACGATCGCCATCGGACGCGTCGTCGACGACTCGATCGTGGTCCTGGAGAACATCAAGCGGCACCTCGGCTACGGCGAGGAGCGCCACTCGGCGATCCTCCTGGCCGTCCGTGAGGTGGCGGGCGCGGTGACGTCCTCGACGCTCACCACGGTCGCGGTGTTCCTGCCGATCGGCCTGGTCGGCGGCATGGTGGGCGAGCTGTTCGGCTCGTTCAGCCTGACGGTCACGGCCGCCCTGCTGGCCTCGCTCCTCGTCTCCCTGACGGTCGTACCGGTCCTGTCGTACTGGTTCCTGCGCCCGCCGAAGGGCACCCCGGAAGACGCGGACGAGGCACGCCGCCTCGCCGAGGAGAAGGAGGCCAAGAGCCGCCTCCAGCGCCTCTACGTCCCGGTCCTGCGCTTCGCGACCCGCCGCCGCCTCACCAGCGTGGCCCTCGCGATCGTCGTCCTGGTCGGCACGTTCGGCATGGCGCCGCTGCTGAAGACGAACTTCTTCGACCAGGGCGAGCAGGAGGTCCTCAGCGTCAAGCAGGAGCTGAAGCCCGGCACCAGCCTCGCGGCGACCGACGCCCAGGCCAAGAAGGTCGAGCAGCTGCTCGCCGACACCAAGGGCGTCAAGGACTACCAGGTCACCATCGGTTCGTCCGGCTTCATGGCCGCCTTCGGCGGCGGCACGGACTCCAACCAGGCCTCGTACCAGATCATGCTGGACGACTCCGTGCCGTTCGAGGACGTCCAGGACGACATCGAGAAGGGCCTGGCCGGCCTCAAGGGCATCGGCACGACCACCATCGCCGCCGGTGACGGCTTCGGTGCCCAGGACCTCAGCGTCGTGGTGAAGGCCGCCGACGCCGATGTCCTGCGTACGGCGTCCGAGCAGGTCCGCAAGACGGTCGCCGAGCTCGACGACGTCACGGACGTCACCAGCGACCTGGCGCAGAGCGTGCCGCGCATCTCGGTGAAGGCCAACGACAAGGCGGCCGCGGCCGGCTTCAACGACCAGACCCTGGGCGCGGCCGTCGCGCAGGCCATCCGCGGCACCAACGCGGCCAAGGCGACCCTCGACGACAGCGAGCGCGACGTCGTCATCCGCTCGGCGAAGCCCGCCCAGACCCTGAAGCAGCTTCAGGACCTGAACCTGGGCGCGGTGAAGCTCGGCGACATCGCGACGGTGAAGCAGATCGACGGCCCGGTCTCCATGACCCGGATCGACGGCCAGCGCGCGGCCACCATCTCCGCGAAGCCGACCGGCGACAACACGGGAGCGGTGAGCACCAAGCTCCAGTCCGAGATCAGCGCGCTGAAGCTCCCGGACGGCGCCACGGCGTCGATCGGTGGTGTCTCCGAGGACCAGGACGAGGCGTTCCTCAACCTGGGCCTGGCGATGCTGGCGGCCATCGCGATCGTCTTCATGCTGCTGGTCGGCACCTTCAAGTCCCTGGTCCAGCCGCTGATCCTGCTCGTCTCCATCCCGTTCGCGGCCACGGGCGCCATCGGCCTCCTGGTGGCGACCGGCACCCCGATGGGTGTCCCCGCGATGATCGGCATGCTGATGCTGATCGGCATCGTGGTGACGAACGCGATCGTGTTGATCGACCTGATCAACCAGTACCGCAAGCAGGGCTACGGCGTCGTCGAGGCCGTCATCGAGGGCGGCCGCCACCGACTGCGCCCGATCCTCATGACCGCCCTGGCGACGATCTTCGCCCTGCTCCCGATGGCCCTCGGCATCACCGGCGAGGGCGGCTTCATCGCCCAGCCGCTGGCCGTGGTCGTGATCGGCGGCCTGGTGACGTCGACGCTGCTCACCCTCCTTCTGGTCCCGACGCTGTACGCGATGTTCGAACTCCGCAAGGAGCGCCGGGCGAAGAAGCGCGCGGCGAAGAAGGGCCTCCCGGCCCCGCGCACGGAGACGGCGGAGGAGCCGGAGCCGGCAGGCGTGTAGCCGACCGGTCAGCTGTGATGCGCCGGGCCCGCACGGATCGTGCGGGCCCGGTTCGTATGCGTGGGCCGACCCGACCCGGCCCCGACTGTCATCACGGAGGGAGTGGGGGCAGGCCCTTGTCCAGCCGTTCGTTGATCTTGGCTGCTTCGGCGGCCGTGATGACCCCTTGCGGCAGATCCACACCCAGCGCGGCCGCAAGGTCGGTCTGACGGACGTCGACGACGGCCTCGACCAACGACGCGTAGCCGTGCACCGCTTCCCGGCCTCGGCGCCAGGCGGTCGCGAGGACGGCGATCCCCACGAGGGCCGCGGGCCACCAGACGAGCCCGAGAAGAAGGTAGAGCAGGCCCCAGCCGGCCAGCGTGCACGTCGAGCCGATCCGCTCCTGCAGCGTGCCGACGGCCTTGCGCAGGTCCTCCTCCAGCAAGAGCCACAGCCGCGGCCAGACGAGCGAGATCCGCAGCCCGAAGTACTGCGCTCCGATCCGCTGGTCGAGAAGGGCCATGCGCTTGCCGATCCAGGTGCGCGGCTCCGTGGGCGCCGGGCGGAACGGCACCTTCCACCGGCCGAGCCACAGGCGTTCGACCGGCGTCGCCAAGGCGTTGGCGAGAAGCCCGACCGCCGCGGCCCCCAGCAGGACGGCCACCACCAGGGCACCCACCTGAACCGGCTTGCCGTGGAGAGCTTGGGCCTGCTCCGCCGCCTTGGTGAGCGCGGTCCCGTGGTTCAGCGCGGCGAGGTGACCGAGCGTGGTGGCCACCCATGCCGTGCCCAGGAAGAGCAGACCCGGCAGCACGAGCAGTGACAACCAGCGTTCGGCCAGCTTCTTGCTCAGCTCGGCCAGGAACGTGTTCACGACTGCCGGAAGGTCATGAGGACGTCACGGAGGCCGCACACCGGTGGTCTGCCGTCGGCGTCCCGCCCGCTGCGCCGTGGGCAAGGGGGTGTACCCGGACACACGTACGCACCGCTCACCTCAGCCCGGCCGCCGCCCCAGAGGGCGTGCGGGCCGGGGCCACCTCGCTCGCCGCCGGGTGTCTCGCCCGCCGGAGGTTCCAAGCCGAGCCTCGTGAGAGCCTCCGCTGCCGAGCCTCCGTCCCGCACAGGGGCGAGGATCGTATCCAGTCTGCCGGTCCAGCGTCCTGTCTCCGCCCCCGCCCGCAGGCCCGGCAGCAGCCGGCAGAGCAGGGCGCGAGCATCTGATTCGTCCATTACCCACCCGTTTTTACAGAACATCACATGTTGCCATCAAAGGTGGTTAGCCTACGGGTGGGCCTCGCGAGATGTCAGCGGGATCCTCACATCCACGCGCGAGGAGTTGCCACGCTGAAGGACGACTTGACGGGGGCGCTGCGGCGCCGTCTGCGCGCGTTCGCCGCCGGAGACCACAGCCAGGTGCTGGACGACGAGGCCGTGAACGAGGCAAGCGGACTCATGCGGGCGGCCGGCCCTCCGTATGAGGTCGAAGTGGTCCATGTGGTGGCCTCCTTGCACTGGGCCCGCCATCACGCCCAGGTGCCTCCCGGGGCGCAGGACAGTGACTACCGGATCGCGCTCAGCCTGTTCCAGATGCTCCGGGCGACACGGCCGGACCTGGTCCCGGCCGCGCTGGAGGCGGTGTTCCAGGAGCAGCAAGTACCGGATGGTCCGGAGGAGTTGGCGGAACAGGCCCTGCAGCTGAGCGTCAGTCATTTCCGCAGCGGCGACCTCGGCACGCTCGACGCGGCCATCGCCCTTTTCAAACGGGCCTCCGACGCGGCCGGCACCCCGGTGGAGAAGGCCACCTACCTCGCCAACGTCTGCTCGATGACGACACGTCGGACGCAACTCACGAACAGACTCGAAGACGCCGACCGGGCTGTCGCCGTCGGGCGTCAAGCAGCCGCGATCGCCACGGGTGAGGCCAGATCCCTGTGCCTGGGATATCTCGGTGTCGCGCTGCATCAACGCTACGACCTGTCCGAAAGCCTCGCCGACAGCGATGCCGGGATCGCCACGATGCGCGACGCGATCGAGGCGGGCGGTCCCGACCACTCACATCGGGTCCAATTCACCTGGAACCTCGGTGTCATGCTGGCGAACCGCTACCACCGCACACGCGACGAGGGCGACTTGGAGGACGGAATCGCCTCGCTGCAGGGCGCCTTGGACCTGCCCACCGTCGGTGACCTGGCATCCGCGGTGTCGGCATCCCTGGGCACGCTCCTCCTCGCACGATGGGACCGCGGTGGTGACCCCGCCGACTTCGACCGTGCGGTCGGGCTAGCCCGGGCAGAGCCGGGCCAGCCCGACCTCCTGTCCGCTCTCGGCGCTCGCTACCGGAGCCGGTTCGGACGGCACGGAGACATCGGCGACCTCGACGAGGCGGTCGGGCTCACCGAGGCCGCCGTCGCGGCGACACCGGCCCGGCACGAGGACCGACCCGTCTACCTCGGCAACCTGTCCGCCGTCCTGCGCGTCCGCTACGCGGCCACCGGCGCCGGGGACGACCTCGACCGGGCGATCGAGACGGGACAGCGGGCGTCCGAGCAGATTCCCGCGGATCACCGCCGGCGGGCGATGATCTACACCGAGCTGATGATCGCACTCCGCCTGCGCTACGAGCGCACCGGCAGCCGGGACGATCTGCGCGCCGCGATGCTGCACGGGATGACCGCCTTCGAGAACGGAGGGGCGGACAACCCGACGATCGTGTCCAACATCTCGGTCACCGCACGCCTGCAGGCCGAGGTGACCGGTGCGTCCGCCATGGCGCAGACGGCGGTCTTCCTTGCGCGCAAGGCGGTGGAACACGCGGCGGACGACGACCCCGCGCGCCATACCTACCTGGCCAACCTCGCCACCGCGCTGAGCCTGTGGGCGGACTTCGGCGAGGACGCCGACCGGAGCGACGAGGCGATCCGGGCCGCGCGAGCCGCGGTGGAGGCCACTCCGGCCCGGCACCCGGACCTGCCGGGGCGCCGGTCCAACCTCGCGAACAGTCTGATGAAGCGCTTCCGCCGGACGAACGATCCGGCAGTCGTCGACGAGGCACTCTCGGTGTTCCGGGCCTGTCTGGGCTCAGCACCCGAGGACACCCCGGTCACCGCGCGTGTCCGCTTCAACCTCGCCCAGGCGCTGCGGGCGCGGTTCGACCACGACGGCGACCCGGAGTTCCTGCACCAAGCGCTGCGGACCTTCCAGGAGGTGGCTGACCAGGCAGGGGCATCCACCGAGGCACGGCTGCGCGCACGGGTGGCGCACGCTGATCTGTGTATGCGGGGCGCGTCGGCCGACGCCGTCGAGAGCTATCGCGTCGCCATCGAGGAACTCCTGCCGCGACTCGCCTGGCGAGGGCTGGACCGCTTCTCCCAGCTGTCTCGACTGGGCCGGTTCCCGGGGCTGGCGAGCGACGCCGCCGCGGCCGCGCTCACACAGGGCGCCCCGGAGCAGGCTCTACGACTGCTGGAGCAGGGCCGGTCCGTGCTCTGGGCCCATCTCATGGAGACCCGGGGCGACTGGCGCGCGCTGAGTGAGCAACACCCCAGGCTCGCCGAGGAGTTCAACGAGGTCTGCCGGCTCCTCGACCTGAACGTCGTGCACTTCGGTGACTCTTCGAGGCGCGACCTGGGCGAGCAGGCCTCGGGATACGCCCCCGCGGCGCTGGCAGGCCGGCTGCGGCTGGCCGAGCGGCACGCCGAACTGCTCGCACGGATCCGGGCGCTGCCCGGCTTCGGCACCTTTCTGCGCATCCCCCGGTTCGCCGAACTGCGGCGGGCAGCGGACGGCGGGCCGGTGGTCGTCGTCAACGTGAGCCGGCACCGCTGCGACGCGCTCGTGCTGCGGCCGGGCCACGACGACGTGCTGCTGGTACCGCTGCAGACGCTCGAATTCGACGAGGTGCTCCATCGGGCCCACGCCTTCGTCGAGGCGACGGCCGGCACGGGGGCGGGCTCCGTGGACCCGGGGTGGCTGATCCACTCCCGGCAGACCCTGCTGGCGACCACCGAGTGGCTCTGGGACCACATCGTCGGACCCGTCCTCGGCGCCCTCTTTCCCGGTGTCCCGGCGGCAGAGCCCGGACTGTCCCTGCCACGCGTCTGGTGGTGCCCGACGGGCCCTCTCGGTCTGCTGCCGTTACACGCGGCCGGGCACCACCCGGGCGGTGTCACGACGGCCGACCGGGTCATCTCCTCGTACACGCCGACCCTCGGGGCGCTGATCCACGCGCGCTTCAGGCCACCGGCCGCCCCGGGAAGCCGCAAGGTACTCGCGGTCGGTATGAGCCGTACCCCGCCGTCGGCGGACGAGGAACTCGGGGATCTGCCCGCCGTTCCCCGGGAACTGGAGACGCTGAGGGAGCGACTCGGCGACGACCTTCTCGTGCTCCGGGACGAACAGGCTCGATGCGACCGGGTGAAGACGGCGGTGCGCCACCGTCCCTGGGCTCACTTCGCCTGTCACGGTACGCACGACTCCGCCGATCCGACGCGGAGCGGCATCGTGCTGGGCGACGGCCGGCTCTCCGTCCTCGATGTCGCCGCCGAACCGGTGGAGGGCGCGGAGCTGGCCTTTCTGTCCGCCTGCCACACGGCCCGCGGTCGCGTCGATGTCGCCGATGAGGCCATGCATGTGGCGGCGGCCTTCCATATGGCCGGCTACCGGCACGTCATCGGCACCCTCTGGGCCGTTCGTGACCCGATCGCCCCGCAGGTGGCCCGCGCGGTCTACTCCGGTCTCGGCGAGGACCCCTCCGCAGCCGCCGTGGCACTGCACGACGCTGTCACCGAACTCCGTACCGGCGCGAACCCGGCCCCTCTCGCCACCTGGGCCTCGTACCTTCACATCGGACCGTAGGGGGAGCGCGATGGTGGCTGATGACCCGTCGACAGCGTCGGATCGCGCACTGCGCAGGAGGGCACTGGCGGCGGAATGGACTGCACTGCTCGACGAGATCCGGGAGCGGCCCGGCTTCCGTGACTTCATGCGCCCCACCGGCCTGACCGGCCTGCTGTCGTCGGCGGCGGACGGGCCTGTCGTGATGCTCAACGCCAGCCGCTGGACCTGTGACGCCCTCGTCCTCACGGCGGACGGGCTCCGGCCGGTCCCGCTGCCCGGGCTGAGCTTCGACGACGCCCTCACCCACACCGACCGCTATCTGCGGGCCGTTCAGGAACTGGACATCCTCGCCGCCAGAGCGGCGAGTGGCGCCCCCGCGGACCTGGAGCGGTACTGGATCGCGCGCGTGGCGGTGGAACAGGTGATGATCGACACCCAGGAATGGGTCTGGCACACCATCGCCGACCCGGTACTCGACGCCCTGGGATTCACCGGCCCACCGGATGAGGGCCGGCCATGGCCGCGACTCTGGTGGTGTCCCTCGGGCCCTCTCACCTCCCTGCCCCTGCATTCCGCCGGCTACCACGAGGACGCGGGGCGCTCCCGTCCGTCGACCGTCATCGACCGGGTCGTCTCCTCCTACACGCCGACGCTGAAAGCGCTCAGCGAGGCCCGACGCCCCCGTCCGTCCGGCCATGAGCGCCCGGTCGAGGACAAGCTGCTGCTCGTCACGGTGGCGAACGCTCCCGGCCAGCCGCCACTGCCGGCCGTGGCGCGTGAACAAGCACTGCTGCAGGAGCTGTTCACAGGCCGCCACACCCTGCTGGCGGACGAGACGGCCACGGTCGAGGCCGTGCGGGCGGGGATGGCGACGCACCGCTGGACCCACTTCAGTTGCCATGGAACGCAGGATCTGGAGACGCCTTCCAACGGAGGGGTCTTCCTCGCCGACGGCAAGCTCACCATCTCCGAGATCTCCCGAGGCCGGCACCACGGCGACTTCGCCTTCCTGTCGGCGTGCAAGACGGCCACCGGTTCCGTCACACTGCCGGACGAAGTCATCACTCTGGCCGCCGCCCTGCACTACACCGGCTTCCGGAACGTCGTCGCCACGACCTGGTCGGTGACCGATGCCGTAGCGGCGGACCTGGCGGAGGCCGTCTACCGCCGCATGGTCCGTGAGGGGCGGTTCTTTCCCGACGAGGCCGCCTCGGCGCTGCACGAGGCTGTCAGGGAACTCAGAGACCGCGGCGAGAACCGCCATCACCCCAGCGTGTGGTCGCGGTTCACCCACACGGGTCCATGACGTCAGGCAGCGCCGAAGGGGGACGGAAGATGAACGAGTCCGGAGCTGCTGCCGGCGAGGTGCACAGGGCGCTCCAGGATGTCCGCCGACGGGTCGAACTGTTTGAACAGTCGTCGAGTCCCTCCGTCGTGCTGTCGGACGAGGCGACGGAGGCGCTGAACGTCCTGCTGGCCCTGGTCTCCGAAGGCGGCGCGACTCTTGAAGTGCTGCGTGCGGCGGGCCGGCTGTGCTGGCAGCGCTACCTTGTCCTGCCCCGGGGGCGCGATCAACGCTCTCTCGAACTCGCCGCACAACTCCTCCAGCCTGTCCATCAGGAGCATCCGGAGGCCGTTCCCGCGGAACTGCGGACCCTGTACGAACGAGGGCGAGCGGAGGTGGCCGCCGTGGAGCGGCACGAACGCGCCCTGGACCTGATCGAAGAGTTCCAGACGACGGGAGCGCAGGACGTCCTGCACCGGGCGTTGGACCTGCTCCGGTCCATCGCGGCGGCCGTGGTGATCCCCGACCACCGGGCGAACTGCCTGTCCAACCTCGCCTACGGGCTGAGGATGCTCTACGACTTCACAGGGGAGCCCGCCACTCTGCACGAGGCGCTGTACGCCACCCGCTCGGCTCTCGCCTGTGCGACGGACGACCCCGGCATCCGGGCCAACATCATGAACAACATGGCCAACGCGCTGATAGGCCTGCATGAGGTCGAGAGTGAACCGGGCCATCTGACCGAGGCGATCGAGCTCCTGCGCACCGCCGTAGACCTGGTGGAGCCCGGGCATCCGGAGCGAGTGCTCGCGTTCGGCGCCCTGGCGTCCGCTCTTCGCTCGGTGGTGGACGCGACGGGCAGTGCCTCCGCTCTGACGGAGACGCTGGCCTGCCGGCGTGCGGCCATCCAGGCCTACGACGAACTGGCCGGCAGCCCCTTGGACCACGGCGTGGACGTGGCACCGTTGTGGGCGAACCTCGGGGGCGACCTCGTACACCACTACTCCCGCTCCCACGACGTCTCCCTCCTGCGGGAAAGTCTGGACGTGATGCGTCGCGCCATCGAGGTGAGCCGGCCCGGCGACCCGTATCTGCCGATGCGGTACAACAACCTGGCCGGCGCGCTCTCGGGCATGTTCGACGAAACAGGGGACACCACTCATCTCGATCACCTCGTCGAGGCGCGACGAGCGGCCCTGCTGCACACGGCTGAGGGACATCCTGATCATCCGCTCTACCTTTCCCAGCTGGGATCCGCTCTTCTCGACTGCTACTGGCACGGCACGAGCGCCACCCATGTCGGCGAGGCCGGCACGCTGATCAGACGCGCGATCTTGGCCAACACACAGCCCTCACGCCACCCCAGTCTGCTCTCCAATCTCTGCACGCTGCTGACCATCGAGTACGAGACCCGAGGCAGCCTGGACCGCCTGGCCGAAGCCGTGCAGGCAGGACGGGAATCCGTCCGGACGACACCGCGCCACGACCCCCGGTACGTCGCCCATGTGGCCAACCTCGCGAACGCGCTGGCCCGCTTCGCCGAGGTGAGTGGCCAAGCCGTCTTCGCCGAAGCCATCGAGGTCAGCCGGGAGCTCCTGAGCCTGGCGCCCCGTGCGGGCGCGGTGCGGGGACATCACGAGGCCAATGTCGCCATGCTGCTGGCCTTGTCCCACGTCCGTGACGGCGGCGCGGAGACCTTGGCCCAGGCCCTGGCCGCGGCACGCAGGGCGGTGCGCCATACGCCCGACGGCCACGCGGCCCTGGCGATGCGCAAAGACATCCTGAGCTGGGTACTGAGGCTGCGGTATCAGTCCTCGAAGGACCGGGCGGTGCTGCTGGAGTGCATCTCCTACGCCCGGCAGGCACTGATGCTCACCGCTGAGCATCAGCCTCCGTTCGGTCCGCGCCTGTCCAACCTGGCGGGTGTCATGCTAGGGCTGTTCACCGAGACCGGGGACGACACCGCACTGGCACTCGCCGTGGAACTGTCGCGGCGTGCGGTCCGAGCCGTTCCGTCCACCGAGGCGTACCGTTGCAACGCCCTGTTGCAGCTTGGCAGCGCGTTGGAGTCCCTTGCCGCCGACGAGGCCCCGCCGCACCTGCTGAACGAGGCCGCGGAGGCCTACGCCGAGTGCGCCGACAGCACGGCCGGAAGTGCCCGCCAGCGCGTCCGTGCCGCGCGCAGCGGCGCCCTGGTCCTCATGAAGCTGGGGAGATCCGAGCAAGCGGCACATGCGGTGGAAACGCTCGTGATGCTGCTTCCGCAGGCCCTGGGCCGGCACCTGGACCGGGCCGAACGTGAATATCTGCTGGCGGACATGCCCGGCCTGGCCATGACCGTGGGCGGCATCATGGTCGCGGCGGGCCGGCCCGAACGGGCTGTGGAACTGCTGGAGCAGACCCGCGGAATCCTGTTCGCCGAGGCGGTGGACGGTGAGAAGGGCGTGACGGCGCTCCGGGCCGAGGACCCGGAACTGGCCGACAGATGCGAGGCGCTCCTCGCCGAGTTCGTCGAACTGGACCGGGCCGCGTCCAGCACGCAGAGCCCGGTCCACTGAGACCCGTCAGGTCGCGGCTATGGCAGCGCCAGCATCCGCTCCAGCGCCAGCTTCGCGAAGGCCTCCGTCTCCTTGTCCACCTCGATGCGGTTGACGAGGTTGCCCTCGGCCAGGGACTCCAGGGCCCAGACCAGGTGGGGGAGGTCGATGCGGTTCATCGTCGAGCAGAAGCAGACCGTCTTGTCGAGGAAGACGATCTCCTTGCCCTCGGGTGCGAAACGGTTCGCCAGGCGGCGCACCAGGTTCAGCTCCGTGCCGATGGCCCACTTGGAGCCGGCCGGGGCGGCCTCCAGGGCCTTGATGATGTACTCCGTCGAGCCGACGTAGTCCGCCGCGGCCACGACCTCGTGCCGGCACTCGGGGTGGACCAGGACGTTCACGCCCGGGATGCGCTCGCGCACGTCGTTCACCGAGTCGAGGCTGAAGCGGCCGTGCACCGAGCAGTGGCCGCGCCACAGGATCATCTTCGCGGCGCGCAGTTCCTCGGTCGTCAGCCCGCCGTTCGGCTTGTGCGGGTTGTAGAGGACGCAGTCCTCCAGGGACATGCCCATGTCCCGCACGGCGGTGTTGCGGCCGAGGTGCTGGTCGGGGAGGAAGAGCACCTTCTCGCCCTGCTCGAAGGCCCAGTCCAGGGCCCGTTTCGCGTTCGAGGAGGTGCAGATCGTGCCGCCGTGCTTGCCCGTGAACGCCTTGATGTCGGCGGACGAGTTCATGTACGAGACGGGCACGACCTGCTCGGCTATGCCGGCCTCGGTCAGCACGTCCCAGCACTCGGCGACCTGCTCGGCCGTCGCCATGTCGGCCATCGAGCAGCCGGCGGCCAGGTCGGGCAGGACGACCTTCTGGTCGTCGGAGGTCAGGATGTCCGCGGACTCCGCCATGAAGTGCACACCGCAGAAGACGATGTACTCGGCCTCCGGGCGCGCGGCCGCGTCCCGGGCCAGCTTGAACGAGTCACCCGTCACGTCGGCGAACTGGATGACCTCGTCGCGCTGGTAGTGGTGGCCGAGCACGAAGACCTTGTCCCCGAGCTTCTCCTTCGCCTTGCGGGCGCGCTCCACCAGGTCCGGGTCGGACGGCGAGGGCAGGTCGCCGGGGCACTCCACGCCGCGCTCGCTCTTCGGGTCGGCCTCCCGGCCGAGGAGCAGCAGGGCGAGGGGCGTCGGCTGAACGTCGAGCTCCTGGGGCTGGGCGGTGGTCACCACACGCACCCTTTCTCTTCCGCGACTTTTCGTCGATTTGACGCTATCTATCATAACCGCTTCACGTCACTTTGACGATGGCCATAGCGTCTGTGTGACGTGAATCCCGGCGAGCCGCCGTTCATTCCCGGGAACACCGGGAAAGAGTCGTTTTCCGGTTCCCGGCGCGTGTGCGAGCATGAAACGGAGCCGTAAATCGAGCGCCCGGCCCGGAATGAATCCGCGGCCCCGCCGGTTGCCACTGTCGGCAAGCAGTCTCCGTACAACCCGGGAGAGATGTAGATGTCCGTATCGGACGAGACCACCACCGTCAGCGACGGCATCATCCTGACCGACGCCGCCGCGGACAAGGTCAAGACCCTGCTCGACCAGGAAGGCCGCGACGACCTCGCGCTGCGCGTCGCCGTCCAGCCCGGCGGCTGCTCCGGCCTGCGCTACCAGCTCTTCTTCGACGAGCGTTCCCTCGACGGCGACGTCGAGAAGGACTTCGGCGGTGTGAAGGTCGTCACCGACCGCATGAGCGCCCCGTACCTGGGCGGTGCCACGATCGACTTCGTGGACACGATCGAGAAGCAGGGCTTCACGATCGACAACCCGAACGCGACCGGCTCCTGCGCCTGCGGCGACTCCTTCAGCTGAGCCTGCCGGGCCGCCACGGGCGGCAGCGGACATGACGAAGGCGGCGGCCCCCTCCGACGGGGCCGCCGCCTTCGCGCTGCGCTGGGTACCCGCGCGGCTCCTACCGCTCCCGCGTCGGGGGAGCCGGCAGCCGTGCGCCCTCACTGGCCAGCGGGACGCCCTTGCCGTCCGCGTCCACGACCGCACGGTCGCCGAGCGGCTCGTCCAGCTGCACGGTCTTCTGGAACTGCTTCGCGATCATGATGCAGACCTTGTCCGGCCAGGCGGTCGAGGTCACCGTGACCGTCACCTCGTCGCCCTTCTCGCTCGCCTTCACGTCGTAGTCGGCGCACACCCCGCCCGTGAAGGTCACGGTCAGCTCCGCACCCTCGGCCCGGTAGCCGTCCACCTCGACGTCGCGCGGACCGGGCGCCGACGTCGGCTTGTCACTCGGCTCGCTCGGCTGGGCAGAGGTCAGATACTTCGGGTCGACCGCCGGGTACGTCACCGTGAACGGGTCCTTCGCGCCCGGCGCCGTCACCTCGAACAGCCAGGACGGCACCAGCGCCTGCCGCCCGTCCACGAAGTGCGAGGCCAGCCCGAACACCGCGTTCTCGACCGTGACCGTGTCCTGCTGCTCCTGCCCGGGAGAGCCGCTCGCCGACGATCCGCAGGGCTCCTCCAGCCGGTCCTTCAGCGGCACGGCGCTGGCGCAGCCGCCGATGCCCATCCGGTGGTCGCCCGTCGGCCGCTCCTCCATCAGCTCCAGCGCCTTCTTGGCACTGACCACGGGGTACGTGTCCCCCTTCACCGGCGCCTTCAGCTGACCGCTGCCACCGACGACCACGCCCTCCGAGCCGACCGTCACCCCGGTGTTCCAGCCGTGCGTCGGCAGCCCGCCGACCTCGGGAGCGGCGTTCACGACCCGCTGGGCGCCCATGACCTGGCTCGCGTCGAGCTTCGCGTCGTCCTGACCCAGCGCCTTCAGCACGGGCGCGGCGGCCTTCTCGGCCTCCCCCTCGCTCACCGGGGTGCCGCCGGACTGCGGAGCCGTGCAGGTGTCGGCGCCCTTGCAGTTGTCGGTGCCCGGGGCATAGCGGTTGAACGTCCAGGCTCCCGGCGCCTGCTTGTTCACCTGGAGGCTCGGTCCCGAACCGTCCTGACCTGCCCCGACCTTCCAGGCCTCGCCCTGCGTCACCGGCGCCCCCTCGACCCCGAGGGCCTTCGCCAGCCGGGCCACGTCCTCCTCGGTGACCTCGCCCCGCGCCCGGTACACCGGGGCTTCGCCGGGGCCGTCCGGCAGCGTGCCGCCGAGCCGGTAGGTGGCGCCGTAGGGGTTGGGCTCACCGGGTGCGATGCCGTTGCCCTCGCCGGAGGTCGATTCCGAGTACCCGTCGAGCGCGAGCGGCGGGGGAGTGTCGTCCCCACCGGGCGCGCCGGACGTCTGTCCGCCGCCCGACCCGCCGGCCACGTTGGTGGCGAGCCAGGCCCCGCCCCCGCCGATCAGCAGCACGGCGGCGGCGACGGAGGCGATGATCGCGGGCGTCCGGGGGTGTCCGCCGCCCGGGTGGACCAGGTCCTCGTCGTTGCGGGGCAGGTCATTGTCCGGCGTCGCGGCGGCGTCTTCGCCGGCTTCCGCGTCAGTGGCGGCTTCTGGCTCTGTTGCTGCTTCTCCCTTTCCCTCTCCCTCTCCTTCTCCTTCTGCTTCCGGGGTCGAGCCGGCGTCTGCCGTGTCGTCCTCACGGGCCTCGGACTCACGGCCCTCGGGCGCCTCCGGAGCCTCAGGGGCTTGATCGGCGTCGGCGTCCTGCTCCGTCTCGGCGACCCCCGGCGTGTCGACCTCACGGGATTCGGCGGCCTCGGTCACGTCCTCGGCGTCCGCCGAACCCCGTTCACCGTCGGAGACGCCCCCGATGTCCCGGGCAGGGTCGGCGGCGGCTCCGGCGCCGCCCGCTTCCCTGGCGTCGTCGTCGTTGTCGGGTCGCTCGGTGTTCACCGCATCGCTCCTTCGGCTGCACAGCTGTCCCATCGGACCCGGACCGGTCACACACGGGGCGCTGGTGGGTCGTATCCCGCCTCACCTTTACGGGGGACAGCGATGGGACGCAGCGGGGGAGCACACGGTTCCCGCAGGGACTCGCTCAGTCTCCGTAGTCCGACATGGCGTCGAGCAGCCGGGCCGACGCCGGGGGTACGGTCACACCGTGAATCCGGGCCGGGGAGACGGGCCGGGAGGCGATCCGGTCGGGAGCCGCCCAGTGGGGAGCCATCCGCGCCCCGTCACCCGGCAACGACGCCAGATCGCCTTCGAGATCGACCGGAACGGGTACCTGGACCTTGAGGTTCGTCATAGCGGCACCGTAGGCACGCTCGAGCTCGCGGAGAAAGATCTACTATCGGGTAGTTTCAACGCCTTCAGAGCTGCCCCGCCCACCCGATAGCGTGAAGTGTCAAGGCCCGCCTCCCTCAGGAGAATCCACGCCGTGCGCATCGCAGTCACCGGCTCCATCGCCACCGACCACCTCATGACCTTCCCCGGCCGCTTCGCCGACCAGCTCGTCGCGGACCAGCTGCACACGGTCTCGCTGTCGTTCCTGGTCGACAAGCTCGACGTCCGCCGCGGCGGCGTCGCCGCGAACATCGCGTTCGGCATGGGACAGCTCGGCACCCGGCCGATCCTGGTCGGCGCCGCGGGCGCGGACTTCGACGAGTACCGCGCCTGGCTCGACCGGCACGGCGTCGACACCGACTCCGTCCGCATCTCCGACACGCTGCACACCGCCCGCTTCGTGTGCACGACCGACGCCGACCACAACCAGATCGGCTCCTTCTATACGGGCGCCATGAGCGAGGCCCGCCTCATCGAGCTGAAGACCGTCGCCGACCGGGTCGGCGGACTCGACCTGGTCTCCATCGGCGCGGACGACCCGGAGGCGATGCTCCGCCACACCGAGGAGTGCCGCTCCCGGTCCATCCCGTTCGCCGCCGACTTCTCCCAGCAGATCGCCCGGATGGACGGCGAGGAGATCCGCATCCTGCTGGACGGGGCGACGTACCTCTTCTCCAACGAGTACGAGAAGGGCCTCATCGAGACCAAGACCGGCTGGAGCGACGCGGAGATCCTCTCCCGGGTGGGCCACCGTGTGACCACCCTCGGCGCGCGCGGCGTCCGTATCGAGCGGGTCGGCGAGGACCCGATCGAGGTCGGCACGCCGGACGAGGAGCGCAAGGCCGACCCCACGGGCGTCGGCGACGCGTTCCGCGCGGGCTTCATGTCGGGCCTCGCGTGGGGTGTCTCCCTGGAGCGGGCCGCGCAGGTCGGCTGCATGCTGGCGACTCTCGTCATCGAGACGGTGGGGACGCAGGAGTACCAGCTGCGCCGTGGGCACTTCATGGAGCGGTTCACCAAGGCGTACGGGGACGATGCGGCGACCGAGGTGCAGGGGCATCTGGCCTGACCGTTGCCGGCTGCGGGTGCGTGGGGGGCTGGTCGCGCAGTTCCCCGCGCCCCCGAGCAGGGAGTTCAGCTCACCCGGCGGACCAGGTACGCCGTCCCCTTGTCCGCCGGCTCCTCCCCTACGTACTCCTGGCCCCTCATCTCGCACCAGGCGGGAATGTCGAGCCGTGCCGCCTCGTCATCCGACAGGACCCGCAGCAGGCCGCCCACGGGCACATCGCCGATGACCTTGGCCAGCTCGATGACGGGGATCGGGCACCGCTTGCCCAGGGAGTCCACGACAAGGACGTCCGCCTCCCGCACCACAACCTCGGAGACCGGCGCCCCCAGCTTCTCCCGCACGGTCGCCACCGCGCGGGGGAGCACCTCCAGGAAGCGCTCCACATCCTCCTCCGCCGCCCCCAGCGGCAGCGACACCCGTACGTTGCCCTCGCTCAGCACGCCCATCGCCCGCAGCACATGGCTCGGCGTCAGCGTGCTGCTGGTGCAGGACGATCCGGACGAGACCGAGAACCCCTCCCGGTCCAGCTCGTGCAGCAGCGCCTCTCCGTCGACGTACAGACAGGAGAAGGTGACGACCCCGGGCAGCCGGCGCACCGGATCCCCGACCACATCGACGTCGGGTACGAGCCCAGGCACCCGGGCCCGGATCCGCTCCGTCAGCTCCCGCAGCCGCGCGGCCTCCCCGGCCGCCTCCGCCCGTACGGCCCGTAGCGAGGCCGCAGCGGCCACGATCGCCGGGATGTTCTCGAAACCGGCCGCCCGCCCCGACTCCCGCTCGTCCACCGGCTCTTGCGTCGAGAACCGCACACCCTTGCGCACCACGAGCAGCCCGACCCCCGACGGCCCGCCCCACTTGTGCGCACTGGCCGTGAGCAGCGACCAGTCCCCTTCCACCGGCCCCCAGCCGAGCGACTGCGCGGCATCCACCAGCAACGGCACCCCGGCCTCCCGGCATCGCTCGGACACCGCCGCGACGGGCTGCTCCGTCCCCACCTCGTGATTGGCCGACTGGAGACAGGCCAGCGCCGTGTCCCCGCGCAGGGCATCGCCGTACGCCGCCGGATCCACTGTCCCGCCCCGGTCGACCGGCACCTGGGTGACGGACCCGCCGCCCGCCTCGTGCACCTCGGCCGAATGGAGTACCGAAGAATGTTCGACGGCCGACACGATCAGGTGGCGCCCGACCCGCCGCCGTCCGGCCAACGCCCCCGCGATCCCCGTATGCACGGCACGCGTTCCGGACGAGGTGAACACCAGCTCGTCCGCCCGGCACCCCACCGCCTCGGCAGCGGCCTCCCGAGCGGCGTCCACCAGCATCCGCGCCCGCCGCCCTTCCCTGTACAACCGCGCGGGATCCGCCCACCCCTCGTCGAGGGAGGCCAGCAGAGCCTGCCGGGCAACAGAATGAAGCGGAGCAGCGGAAGCAGCATCGAAGTAGGCCACACGTCAACGCTAGAGCGCCCAGCACGCAGACGTCCCTCAGGGGCGCGGGGAACTGCGCGAAGAACCACAAACCACCCGCAGCCGCCAATTCAGCGAACCCCTCGGGTGAGTAGGCACCCCTCCTAGAGAACCCCCGGAGGGCGTCGGCTAGGGTTTGGTCCGCATAAACATCCAAACCCCTGCCCGACGCAGGGCGGCGACCGACCAGCGAGAAGGCCAGGCCGCAGCCGATCCGCGCGGGCGAGACTCTCGGGAAGGCGCTACGTGAGTCCCAACGGCTCCGACCGCTCGCCGCGGCGCCCGATGCGGCGGAAGCTGCTGCAAGGCATGACCGCGGGCCTGGTCCTGGCGACAGCCACCGGTTGCTCGTACAACTGGGAAGACTTCCCCCGCCTTGGTATGCCCACCCCGACCACGGAAGAGGCTCCGCGGATCCTCTCCCTGTGGCAGGGGTCCTGGGCGGCCGCCCTCGCCGTTGGCGTGCTGGTGTGGGGTCTGATCCTGTGGAGTGCATTCTTCCACCGGCGCAGCCGCACCAAGGTCGAAGTTCCCCCACAGACCCGGTACAACATGCCCATCGAGGCGCTGTACACCGTGGTCCCGCTCATCATCGTCTCGGTGCTGTTCTACTTCACCGCCCGTGACGAGTCCGAGCTGCTCAGCCTCAAGAAGAAGCCCGACGTCACGGTCAACGTGGTCGGCTTCCAGTGGAGCTGGTGCTTCAACTACATCGAGCCCGTCGCGGGTTCCACCGGTGACGCCAAGACGTCCAAGGAGCTCGACGCGATTCCGAAGCGCTTCGTGGACGACTTCCCGGCCAACGCCGGCGGCGCCTACGACTGCGGCACCCCCGGTACGCGGAACCCGCAGACCAACAACCCCGGTCCGACGCTCTGGCTGCCCAAGGGCAAGACGGTCCGCTTCGTGCTGACCTCGCGTGACGTCATCCACTCCTTCTGGGTGGTGCCGTTCCTGATGAAGCAGGACGTCATCCCGGGCCACACCAACGCCTTCGAGGTGACCCCCAACAAGGAGGGCACCTTCCTGGGCAAGTGCGCCGAGCTCTGCGGCGTCGACCACTCTCGGATGCTGTTCAACGTGAAGGTCGTCTCCCCCGAGCGCTACGAGCAGCACCTCAAGGACCTCGTGGACAAGCAGCAGAACGGTTACGTTCCTGCCGGCATCGCGCAGACGAGCCACGAGAAGAACCGGGAGACGAACAACCTGTGAGCATCCTCAACGAACCCCAGGGTGCCGCGGCAGCAGGGTCCCATTACGCGGACGAGCTGCCGGTCAGGCGCCAGAACCGCGGCAGTGTCGTGGTCAAGTGGCTGACGACGACGGACCACAAGACGATCGGCACGCTGTACCTGGCGACGTCGTTCGCGTTCTTCGTCATCGGCGGCGTGATGGCGCTGTTCATGCGCGCCGAGCTGGCCCGTCCGGGTCTGCAGATCATGTCGAACGAGCAGTTCAACCAGGCGTTCACGATGCACGGCACGATCATGCTGCTGATGTTCGCGACGCCGCTGTTCGC